>NZ_CP094351.1:5099854-5812208 GCF_022807995.1 Pseudomonas orientalis
GTGGATCTACGCCATTCTGTTCCTGGTGATTTTCTGCGAGACCGGCCTGGTGGTCATGCCGTTCCTGCCGGGCGATTCGTTGCTCTTCATCGCCGGCGCCGTTGCAGCGGGCGGCGGCATGGACCCGGTGTTGCTGGCCGGCCTGCTGATGCTGGCGGCCATCCTCGGCGACAGCACCAACTACGTGATAGGACGAACGGTGGGCGAGCGCTTGTTCAGCAACCCGAACTCGAAAATCTTCCGACGCGACTACCTGCAAAAAACCCACGACTTCTACGACAAGCACGGCGGCAAAACCGTGACCCTGGCGCGCTTCCTGCCGATCCTGCGCACCTTCGCGCCGTTCGTCGCCGGCATCGCGAAAATGCCCTACCCGCGCTTCTTCGGTTTCAGCGTGCTGGGCACCATCCTCTGGGTCGGCGGTCTGGTGACCCTGGGCTACTTCTTCGGCAACGTGCCGTTCATCAAGAAGAACCTGTCGTTGCTCGTCGTGTTCATCATCCTGCTGTCCCTGGTGCCGATGATCATCGGCGTGGTGCGCAGCCGCTTTGGCCGCACCTCCTCCGAAGCCAAACCGCACTGATCGCCATGTGGTCCCTCAGCGCCTGGCGTCGCCGGCGCTTGCTGGCCAGGCACCCGATTGCCGATGACCTCTGGCAGCGGGTGCGCTACCACCTGACCTTCCTCGACGGCATCACACCCGAACAAGACCAGTGGCTGCGCGAAGCCTGTGTGCTGTTCCTCGCCGACAAACACCTCACCGCCCTGCCCGGCGTCGAACTGCACCAGGAACAACGCCTGCTGCTCGCCGCCCAGGCGCAACTGCCGCTGATGAACCTGGGCGACCTCGACTGGTATCAGGGTTTCCATGAAATCGTGCTGTACCCCGACGACTTCCTCAGCCCGCAACGCCATCGCGATGCCAGCGGCGTGGAGCACGAGTGGGACGGCGAACACAGCGGCGAAGCCTGGCAACAAGGCCCGGTGATCCTCGCCTGGCCCGGCGTGCTGGCCAGCGGCCAATGGGAAGGCTACAACCTGGTCATCCACGAGCTGGCGCACAAACTCGACATGCTCAACGGCGACGCCAACGGCCTGCCACCGCTGCACAACGACATGCGCGTGCAGGACTGGGCCAGCGTGATGCAAAGCGCCTTTGACGACCTCAATCGTCAACTGGACGCCAATCCGGACGCTGAAACCGAGATCGACCCCTACGCCGCGGAAAACCCGGCGGAATTCTTTGCCGTCACCAGCGAATATTTCTTCAGTGCCCCGGACTTGCTGGTCAACAGTTATCCACAGGTGTACGCCCAACTCAGCCGCTTTTACCGCCAGGATCCCCTGGCCCGCCTGACACAACTGCAAGCCCACGACCCGCGCTACCAGCCGCAGGGCGAATGACCGTACGACGCTTGGCGCATGGCATCGGCGTCAGAATATGCCTATAATCGCCGCCACTTTTAGGCCAATCCGGCCATGTCATATGGCCAACTAACGGGGGCAACGCCCAATGAGCTACAGCAAGATTCCGGCTGGCAAAGACCTGCCGAACGACATCTACGTCGCCATCGAAATTCCGGCCAACCACGCGCCGATCAAATACGAAATCGACAAAGACAGCGACTGCCTGTTCGTTGACCGTTTCATGGCCACCCCGATGTTCTACCCGGCCAACTACGGTTTTATCCCCAACACCCTGGCTGACGACGGCGACCCCCTCGACGTGCTGGTCGTGACCCCTTACCCGGTCACCCCAGGCTCGGTCATCCGCGCCCGTCCGGTCGGCATCCTGAACATGACCGACGACGGCGGCGGCGATGCCAAAGTCATCGCTGTGCCACACGACAAGCTGTCCCAGCTGTACGTCGACGTGAAGGAATACACCGACCTGCCGCCCCTGCTGCTGGAACAGATCAAGCACTTCTTCGAGAACTACAAAGACCTCGAAAAAGGCAAATGGGTGAAGATCGACGGCTGGGGCAACGCAGAAGCCGCCCGCGCCGAGATCATGAAGTCGGTTGCCGCCTACAAAGGCTGATACCCGCGCCTCATTGCCACGACAAGCAAAAAGCCCCGATTATTCGGGGCTTTTTTGTGGGGAAATTAAACATCAAGTTCAGCGTTTAAGTTCAGGCGTTCAACTAACCAGTACTCCTGAAGAATCAGGCTACAACTAAGCAAAAACCTACACGCGCAAATCAACGCATGGTTTATTTGAATGGTTTTCCCGGCCAGTAAACTCTGTGTTCATGAATACATCAGGTGATCGTTTAAAAGCGCTACTCCGGGAAGTTCATCTTTCCGCCTCCGACTTCGCCAAGAACCGTGGCGTCACGCCTCAGCACGTGAACAACTGGTTCAAACGCGGCGTCCCCATGGGCCGACTCAACGAGATCGCAGAACTGCTGTGCGTCTCAAGTCGCTGGCTGAGCGACGGCAAAGGCCCCAAACACCCGCCCGCCAACTACCTGTTGGAAGCCCCCACTGCAAGGATTGCACCCGCCCGCGAAGACATCGGCAAATACCTCACAGGCCCCGCCTGCAGCCCGGAAACTAACGACGTGGAGATCCCCCTCCACCCCACATTCACCTCAACCGAACGCATCCGCGTCACCCAACACACCCTCCAGACCCTCAACGTAAAACCCGACCGCGCCGTGGGCGCCTACATGGTCGACAACAGCATGATCGACATCATCCAGCAAGGCGCCACCCTCGCCATCGACCGAGGCCGCACCCAAATCATCGATGGCGAAATCTACGCCGTCGAACACGACGGCATGCTGCGCATCAAATACCTCTACAACCGCCCGGGCGGTGGCCTGCGCATGCGCAGCCACAACGCCAGCGAACACCCGGACGAATACCTCACCTACGATGAACGCTTCGAACAGAACTTCCAGATCGTCGGCTGGGTATTCTGGTGGTCCACCCTCAACAACCGCCGCCCACCCGTCCCACTGGATGACCACCTGCTGGGCTGGGAAGGCGCTGAATCGGAACCGGAGGTGGGCAACTGAAGTGAATGTGGGTATCATGCGCCGCACATTTGGCAGGGGGATGGCTCAGCGATTTGCCCTGCCAGGCGATGCGGAGGAGTTCCCGCGGATGCCCTACCATTCAGCCCGACGCAATGTGGGCTGAGCGATTTGAAGGCTGGTGAGGTTTGTCAAAAACAAGCTGAGGCAGTCACAGAGAAGCCGGCCATAAGCCGGCTTTTTAATGCCCGCCAATCTCGGATCAATTGTCCAACAGCGGTTGGACAATTGAAGGGTCAAAAAAGGCAGTTTAGCGACTTACCGGCCCAGCGCGTCATGAGCCTGCAAACACCCCACAGCCCGATCGGCCACCATCCTGGCCATCTCCACCAAATGCATCACCGCCCTCTGCGGCGCGGCTACTGGCTCGCCGAGCACCTGCGACGTGGCTACCGCACAATGCAGCAGCTCAGCCACCTGCACCCAGGCATCTTCAAAACTCAGTTCTTCATTGACGGTAAACGGGCTGGCCACAGCTGATGACGGCGAATCCGAACAAACGTTATCCATAGCAAAACTCCTAGCAGTAAGTGAATACCACCGTCCTTTCGCGACTAAACGAGTATAGGTGGCGGCTGTACGCAGGTTAGTCGACCGGCCGCTAGGCACCGGCGCACCCGAAGGTGCCCTGCGCACAGCCACCATAAAGTGCAGGTGAGAAGACACCTGTCTTTGAGATGGCGCGTGCGCCTAGCGAAGTCCGGGCGACTAAACCCGATCACTGAATGTGCAGTGACAATCCGCAGCCTAGTCACCCATTCCCGCTGGCGCAATGCGGTTGGGATTCTCCCGGAAACGTCCTGCAAATGAAAGGGATAGGACCTGCTGGCACAACGAATCCGAGAACGTTAGAGAACCGATGATTCATATAATTTTCAGCAATCCTGCGTAAAAAGCACGGCCATTGCGAGCCAAACTGATATCACAATAGAATCACCTATCTCATCCTGCCAATGGATGAGCGAGCAGGATGGAGCAACTTCAGCTCATACGCAGGTCAAGGAGACCGATATGCCGGATATCAAGGAACAAAAACTTCTCTATCACCTCACTTCGCTAGAAAACCTGAGCGGTATTTTTCAGCACGGGCTAAAACCGCGAGTTCAGCTCAGGGCATTCGAAGACGTGGCTGATGCCGACATTCTGAAAAAACGACAAGGTCTCGCACTAGATCAGTACGTACCTTTCCACTGGTTTGCCGCAAATCCATTCGATGGAAGCGTTCAACGCAGAAGGCCGGACACCCAATTTGTTGTGATTACGGTGCATCGAAACGTGGCAATTAGAAAGCAATGGAAGGTCATTCCCCGCCATCCATTGGCTAACGATGCCATTCAGTTGCTCGATTATGCCGATGGCTTCGAGAGCATCAATTGGGAGGTTATGAATGCCAGGGACTACAATGATCCCCAATGCAAGAGCATCTGTATGGCTGAGTGCCTTTCGCCCGATGTAGTTTCCCCTAACGATTTCTTCAAGGTTTTTGTTTCTAATGCCGAAGTAGAAGCCCTCTGTGAGTCTAAAATGCGCGAGGCCGGTGTTAATGTACAAATCGGAGTGAATCGGGGAATGTTTCTTAGATGATTTATAACAACCTGAATCCTGAAAAAGCGCTGATCTGGCGAATCGTGCATCGCGACAATCTGCCTTGGATTCTGGACAACGGCCTGCACTGCGCCAGCTCAGAGGTGCAGGCCGCGCAATATGTGGACATAGGCAATGTTGATTTAATCGACAAACGACGCACGCGCTGTGTCCCCATTGCTCCTTCAGGCTTTTTGTCAGACTACGTTCCCTTCTATTTCACACCCTTCTCTGTGATGATGAAAAATATTCACTCTGGCTGGAGCGTTCAACGACGCAACAATGACGAGATCGTGATTCTGGTCTCCAGCCTCCACCGCGTCGCCGAGCTTGGCCTACCGTTCGTCTTCACAAACGCACATGCGTACCCGGATTGGACAGACTATTACAGCGACCTGGCGAATCTCCACGAGATCGATTGGTCTATCCTTCAACGGCGTGACTTCAAACGTGACCCCGATGACCCTCGCAAAATGGAGCGTTATCAGGCTGAAGCGCTGATTCACCACCACTTACCGATTACAGGACTCCTTGGCATCATGTGTTACACCGATGCGATGAAAGAACGCATAGAGCAGGACGTCGCCGCAAGAGGCCTGACGCTGCCTGTACATGCTCGTCCGGGATGGTATTTCCCATGATCAGATTCACCCAGGGCAACCTTCTGCAGGCCAACGCCGAAGTCCTCGTCAACACGGTGAATACCGTGGGCGTGATGGGCAAGGGCATCGCGCTGATGTTCAAAGAGCGTTTTGCAGAAAACTATCGCTTGTACGCTGCTGCCTGTAAAGCTGGCGAGGTAGAGACCGGAAAAGTGCACGTAACTGCGGTCAACGAACTGGACGGTCCTCGCTGGATCGTTAACTTCCCGACCAAACGTCACTGGCGATCACCATCGCAGATGGCATGGATAACCGAAGGCCTGCACGACCTCCGTCGTTTTCTGATTGAAAACCATGTGAAGTCAGTGGCGGTTCCTCCGTTAGGGGCCGGTAACGGTGGTCTGAAATGGCCGGACGTTCGCGAACAGATCGAGGATGTCTTGAGCGATCTGGATGTCGATGTGTTGGTTTTTGAGCCATCCAATCAGTATCTGAATGTCGCCAAACGCAGCGGTGTAGAACAGCTTACGCCTGCGCGCGCGCTCATTGCGGAACTGGTTCGACGCTACTGGGTGTTAGGTATGGAATGCAGCCTGCTGGAGATTCAGAAACTGGCTTGGTTCCTGGAGCGCGCAATTGAGAAGCGGCCAGGCCTCAAAAACCCACTGGATCTTAAGTTTGTTGCTCATAAGTACGGGCCGTATGCCAACCGGTTGGAACACCTGCTTAACAATCTGGACGGTAGTTATCTGCATTGCGATAAGCGCATCAGCGATGCGGAAAACAGTGATGTGATCTGGTTTGACCAAGACCGCAGAGCCTTTCTACAAACCTATCTCAGAACACAGGCCAAGGAATATTCCCAGGCCCTGGAGCTTACCGCGGAGTTGATCGATGGCTTTGAATCACCCTTCGGCATGGAGCTATTGGCAACAGTCGACTGGCTGCTGACCCAGGAAGATGTAGCCCCAACCGTTCCGGCTGTACGTGAGGCACTGAAACGATGGAATGGCGGTGTCGCTGCAGCCGCTCGCAAAAACAAGCTGTTTGACGATCAAGCACTTGATATTGCGCTTAAACGGCTCACCTCCAGCAGCTTCAGCCGTCAAATGACTTCCTGTCATATATGAGGATCCTGAGTACAGGCTGTAAACAGCCTGTACGAAAGATTCTGATGCTTAACTAGAACCCTATAAATAAATGACCCAGGCCGGTGCGCAGTTGATGAACTGGTTCTCGGTGGCATGTGAGTTGCAGATTTGGGCCTGAGCGGTCCTTACGAGAATCCGAAGCTCATCGTCTCGATTTCCTTGAACGGTGGCGACGGCTCCGGGAAGGCCCCGCCCTATCGCATCGGTAATCCGCTCCAGGGCCTGGCGAACGTCGACCATGCCTGCTGACGATCAGCGCTGGGCAGATACGCCAGGTCTGTATCCACCGACAACCGAGGCAGGTCACGTACGAACAGGTTAATCGCCGTGCCTCCCTTCAGCGCGAAACATCGTTCTGCCGCTACGTAGGGAATGACCTGCACCAGCAGACGAACCTGAGCGGCATAACGTGGATCAAGTGGCATAGGCAAAACGCTCCGGAACGGTAATAAGGAACTCTTTATCGAGTCGACCGCCCCGGATTATTTGCCGCTTGCCCTTGCCTAGCTCAATGCTGGAACGATCTATTCGCGCATACCAGGCATGAGCCGCATTACGCGCCAGCACAAAGAACACACGTTTGACGCGGATGGAGTTGCACGCTTCAAGCAGCTTCTGCAGGCGCCTGGGGCTCAACGTGGCAAGACCGTTCATTACATCGGCCACGCCGCTGAACAGCATTTCGTCGGCGCTTTGGTGAATAAGCTCGAGCACCGCACGTTCCGGGGTGGAGATTTTTAGCGCGAATTGGCGGTAAGGTATTTGGAAAACTTGTAACGCCATATCTTCCAGCCCGGTGAAGAGCGCGCCCGGATGGAAGTTCATCTGCGCTTCCCATTCATGCTTGCGAAACCAACCGGGGAGAACGGCGGCTGAGGTGCCAAATAAATCAACGGTTTCTTTTCCAAACGTCAGGTAATGGCTGTAACCGGCCAGGCTCAACGCCGTCGCGCCGCCCGGCCAGATCTGCACTGTTGCGCCCTGTTGCAACGCGAATACACCGCTGTGCCAGTCGATACTGTCGCCGCTGCGTTTCCAGGCGCCGTGACCCACCCGCTCTACCCAGCCTGTTTGCTGATATTTCTGAATGAGGTTGGGGCCGACTCCCTGCTCGTGAAGCCACGCCTGGGTGACGATCGTGCCCGAGGGCCAATTTGCGAGAAGGCGGTTTATTTTCATGGAATATATCGCCCTATAAGGGTGTTTACATTACTAATATTAAACCACGATGGCGAAGCACGGTGATCATTCTTCTCTTCCCGTTATTGTCAACAAATAGTTGACAGTAAGACTTCTTTCACCCGATTTATCCCCCGCCACCCACCCATTAACCTATGCCCATGTTGAACACAACGCCCAACCAACCTAAACAAAAAAGGATTCAACCATGAGCACTGCAACCTACAACCGCCTCAACAAAGACGACGCCATTGTCCTGCTGGTCGACCACCAGACCGGTCTGATCTCCCTGGTGCAGGACTTCTCCCCCAACGAGTTCAAGAACAACGTGCTGGCCCTCGCCGACCTGGCCAAGTTCTTCAACCTGCCGACCATCCTCACCACCAGTTTCGAACAAGGCCCCAACGGCCCGCTGGTGCCGGAGTTGAAGGAGATGTTCCCGGACGCGCCGTATATCGCTCGCCCAGGCCAGATCAATGCGTGGGACAACGAAGACTTCGTCAAGGCGATCAAGGCCACCGGGCGCAAGCAGATCATCATTGCCGGTGTGGTGACGGATGTGTGCGTGGCGTTCCCGACCTTGTCGGCGCTGGCGGAAGGATTCGAGGTGTTTGTGGTGACGGATGCGTCGGGCACGTTCAATACCACGGTGCAGCAGGCGGCGTGGAGTCGGATGACCCAGGCCGGTGCGCAATTGATGAACTGGTTTTCGGTGGCGTGTGAGCTGCATCGCGACTGGCGTAACGATATCGAAGGCTTGGGGAATCTGTTGTCCCAGCGTATTCCTAACTATCGCAATTTGATGAATGGGTATGCGGCGCTGACGGCGCAGCAGAAATAAGCAGAACGCTCATGAGCAATGTGCCAACTCGAAGACGGCCTGGACTGTCTGGACTGTCTGGACGCTGAGCCGAATAGGCTGCACAATCGGCTCATCAAATGAGCCGAATAAATCTTTTATTCGGCTCACATCCTCAGGTATTCCCCCATGGACCATCCACACTGGATCTGGCAACACCTTGACTGGCCGCACTTTCATTGGCAACCAGGCCGTCTGGGGCCTTTGCTGCGCGAGTGCGGGCAAGCACAAGGCAGGTTGCTGGGCATGCTCGGTACGGTCAACCAGGCGGTCAATGCGCAGAACGAACTGGATGCCTTGCTGCAAAACATTCTGACCTCGTCAGCCATCGAGGGGGAGCAGTTGAATGTCGGCTCGGTGCGCTCATCGCTGGCGCGGCGTTTAGGCTTGCAGCCCTTGAAGGATGCGAGCGTCAGCCGCCGTAGTGAGGGTCTGGCCGAGTTGATGATGGATGCCACCCAACAATACTCCCAGCCCTTCACTCTCGCCCGTCTTTTGAATTGGCACCATTTGTTATTTCCAACGCCGGACGCTGGTTATATCGCGAAAGCGCTGCATGTCGGCGCGTTGCGCGGGGACGAGCCGATGCAGGTAGTGTCGGGGCGGCTTGATCGGCCAACGGTGCATTTCGAGGCGCCACCTCGTGAGGGCTTGGAGCACGCGCTGGGGGAGTTTTTGGAATGGTTCGAAACCAGCCGCGACCAACCGGAACTCGACCCGCTGGTGCGCGCTGGCGTGGCACATTTCTGGTTCGTCACCCTGCACCCCTTCGATGACGGCAATGGTCGTCTAACACGCGCCATCACGGATTTGGCGCTGGCCCAGGGTGAGCATCAAGCCATACGCTTTTATGCGATGTCGGCCAGCATTCTTGAGGACCGTACCGGTTATTACGAGGCGTTGGAGTCAAGCCAGAAAGCCACGCTGGACATCACGGATTGGCTGGAATGGTTTCTCAAGACCCTGTTGCGCAGCGTTCAGCAAGCCATGGCGCGGATTGACCGGGTCCTGCACAAAAGCCGGTTCTGGCAACGGCGCCGCGACCTCGTGCTGTCCGCCGAACAAATCAAGGTACTCAACCGTTTGCTCGACGGCGGTGAAAGGGGTTTCGAACAGGGCATCAGCGCCGCGCAGTACCAGGCGGTGGCCAAGGTATCCAAGGCAACGGCCACGCGGCACCTGGCTGATTTGCTGGAAAAAAACTGCCTGATCCGTCTCCCCGCAGGCGGCCGCAGCACGCGTTATCAGATCAATCCCACCTACGAGTAACAGCCCCACCCATTTGCCCCAATCCCCCATGTCTGCTAGTGTCGCGCCGGTTTACCGTCTACCGGAATTGCCGCCATGGCCCGCAAAAAAGTTGCACTCGATTTCGAACAATCCCTCGCCGACCTGCAAACCCTGGTCGAGCGTCTGGAGAACGGCGAGTTGTCGCTGGAAGACTCGTTGACGGCGTTTGAGCAAGGCATCGGCCTGACCCGTGACTGCCAGAGCGCGTTGGCGCAGGCTGAGCAGAAAGTGCAGGTGTTGCTCGAGCGCGACGGGGAGTTGGCCGAAGAACCTTTCGATGCGGAACAACCTGAATGATCGATGCGTATCAGGCCAGTAGCCAAGCCCGGGTAAATGCGGCGCTGGAGCCCTTGTTTGTTGCGCCGAGCCCGGAAATGAAGCGGCTTTACGCCGCCATGCGCTACAGCGTGATGAATGGTGGCAAGCGTGTGCGCCCGTTGCTGGCGTATGCGGCGTGTGAAGCGCTGGGTGCGCCAGCCGAGCAAGCCAATGGCGCGGCCTGTGCGGTAGAGCTGATTCACGCCTATTCCCTGGTACACGACGATCTGCCGGCGATGGACGACGACGACCTGCGTCGCGGCCAGCCGACCACCCATAAAGCCTTTGATGAAGCCTACGCGATACTGGCCGGCGATGGCTTGCAAAGCCTGGCGTTCAGCGCATTGCTGGACCCGGCGCTGAGCAGCGTCAATGCCGAGATCCGCCTGCGCATGGTCTCCGCCCTGGCCCTGGCCGCAGGCCCGGCCGGGATGGTCGGCGGGCAGGCGATCGACATGGGTTCGGTCAGCCTCAAGCTGGATCAACACGCCCTGGAACACATGCATCGTCACAAGACCGGCGCGTTGATCGAGGCCGCCGTGCAACTGGGCGCCCTGGCCAGTGGCCGGGCTGAAGCGGCGCAATTGGCGGCGCTGCACACCTATTCACGGGCTATCGGCCTGGCCTTCCAGGTGCAGGACGATATTCTCGATGTGGAAAGCGACACCGCCACCCTCGGCAAACGCCAGGGTGCCGATGTCGCACGGGACAAGCCGACCTATCCTGCGCTGCTCGGGCTTGCGGCCGCCAAGGGCTACGCCCTGGAACTGCGCGATCAGGCCCTGGACGCCCTGCGACCTTTCGACGCGGCGGCTGAACCGTTGCGTGATCTGGCGCGGTATATCGTCGAACGTCGCCACTGACACCTGCGGCCATAAGCGCCGCATATCGGCCAAGTTCGCCCCTCCGCGTGGGCAGTTTGCGATGCTTGAGGTAAACTGCCGCCTCTTCTATACCTATAACGATTCGCCTGATGCCCACGACGTTCCAAGAGATTCCCCGCAAGCGCCCGTCCACGCCTCTGCTCGACCGTGCTGCCACGCCGGACGGCCTGCGTCGGTTGGGTGAAGCCGAGCTGGAAACCCTGGCCGATGAACTGCGCCTGGAATTGCTCTACACGGTCGGCCAGACCGGTGGGCATTTCGGTGCCGGGCTGGGCGTGATCGAGCTGACCATCGCCTTGCACTACGTATTCGACACCCCGGACGACCGGCTGGTGTGGGACGTGGGCCACCAGGCGTATCCGCATAAAATCCTTACCGGCCGTCGCGAACGCATGGCCAGCCTGCGCCAGAAGGACGGTATCGCCGCCTTTCCACGGCGCTCGGAGAGTGAGTACGACACCTTTGGCGTCGGCCACTCCAGCACCTCCATCAGTGCCGCGCTGGGCATGGCGATTGCCGCCCGCCTGCAAGGCAGTGAGCGCAAGGCGATTGCGGTGATCGGTGATGGCGCACTGACTGCGGGCATGGCCTTCGAGGCGCTGAACCATGCGCCGGAAGTGGATGCCAACATGTTGGTGATCCTCAACGACAACGACATGTCGATTTCGCGCAATGTCGGTGGTTTGTCCAATTACCTGGCCAAAATCCTCTCCAGCCGCACCTACGCCAGCATGCGCGAAGGCAGCAAGAAAGTGCTGTCGCGTCTGCCCGGCGCGTGGGAAATTGCCCGTCGCACGGAAGAATATGCCAAGGGCATGCTGGTGCCCGGCACGTTGTTCGAGGAGTTGGGCTGGAATTACATCGGCCCTATCGACGGTCATGACCTGCCCACCCTGATTGCCACGCTGCGCAATATGCGTGACCTCAAGGGCCCGCAGTTCCTGCATATCGTCACCAAGAAAGGCAAAGGCTTCGCGCCGGCGGAAGTCGACCCGATCGGTTATCACGCGATCACCAAGCTCGAGCCCCTGGACGCCCCCGCCGCTGCGCCGAAAAAGGCCAGCGGGCCGAAGTATTCCGGTGTGTTTGGCGAATGGTTGTGCGACATGGCCGCCGCCGACCCGCGCCTGGTAGGTATTACCCCGGCGATGAAGGAAGGCTCCGACCTGGTGGCCTTCAGCGAGCGTTTCCCGCTGCGCTATTTCGACGTGGCGATTGCCGAGCAGCACGCGGTGACCTTCGCCGCAGGCATGGCCTGTGAAGGCGCCAAACCGGTGGTCGCGATTTACTCGACCTTCCTGCAACGCGGTTATGACCAGTTGGTGCATGACGTAGCGGTGCAGAACCTCGACGTACTGTTCGCCATCGACCGCGCCGGTCTTGTCGGCGAAGACGGTCCGACCCACGCGGGCAGTTTCGACCTGTCCTACCTGCGCTGCATTCCCGGCATGCTGGTGATGACGCCGAGCGACGAGAACGAATTGCGCAAGATGCTCAGCACCGGCCACCTGTACAACGGCCCCGCCGCCGTGCGCTATCCGCGCGGCAATGGCCCGAATGCGGTGATCGAGAAAGACCTGGAGCCGATTGAAATCGGCAAGGGTATCGTGCGTCGCCAGGGCAGCAAGACTGCGTTCCTGGTGTTTGGCGTACAACTGGCCGAAGCGCTGAAAGTGGCTGAGAGGCTTGATGCAACGGTAGTCGACATGCGTTTCGTCAAGCCGCTGGATGAAGCACTGGTTCGCGAGATCGCCGGTAGCCATGATCTGTTGGTGACCGTCGAAGAGAACGCCATCATGGGCGGCGCCGGTGCGGCGGTCAGCGAGTTCCTGGCACGGGAGAATATCCTCAAGTCGGTGCTGCACCTGGGCTTGCCGGATGTGTACGTCGAACACGCCAAGCCGGCGCAGATGCTGGCTGAATGCGGGTTGGATGAAGTCGGTATCGAGGCTTCGGTGCGCCAGCGCATGGCGCTTCTGGCCCTGTAGAAACCGGGACTAAATGTGGGAGGGGGCTTGCCCCCGATAGCGGTGTATCAGTACCAGATGTTCTGACTGACACACTGCAATCGGGGGCAAGCCCCCTCCCACATTTGATTGATGCCACCTTCAAACGCTATGGACAGCCCATAAAAAGCCTGTGCCTTGCCCTGCTGCTGCTACCCTGCGCCGATCTGCTCGCCGACACCCGCGACCAGGCTCTCAAGCTCTCCGACGTGGTCATCAGTGCCAACCGCCGGTGCAGGCGCGCAACGACAGCAGCGCCGCCAACAGCGTGTTCACCCGCGCCGATATTGACCGCCTGCAGCCAAGCAGCGTTACCGACCTGCTCAGCCGCGTGCCCGGCGTACAAGTCGCGCCCACAGGCGGCCGTGGCAGTCTGCCGGGCATCTACATTCGCGGTACAAAATCTGCGCAGAGCCTGGTGCTGGTGGACGGCCAGCGCATCGCCAATACCACTTCCGGCGACAGCGGCCTGCAATACCTCAACGTCGACCAGATCGAACGTGTGGAAGTGCTACGTGGTTCACGCTCGGTGATTTACGGCAGCGATGCGATTGGCGGAGTGATTCAGGTGTTCACCCGGCGCAATTCCGAGCAAGGCCTGCAACCGCGCCTGAAACTGGGCGGTGGCAGCCATCAGACCTGGGAGCGCAGCCTGGGCCTGTCGGGCGGCGATGCACAGACGCGCTTCAACCTGGGCGCCAGCCTGGATGAAACCGCCGGCATCAATTCAAGCCATCAGTCGTTCCCCAGCGACAGCGACCACGACGCCTATCGCAATCAGTCCCTGAGCCTGAACCTCAGCCACTCGTTCAGCGACGCGCTGGAGCTGGGCTTCAACCTCCTGGATAACCGCGGCAAGTCGGAATACGACAACAGCTTCGGCCGCTACGACTTCGCGACCGGGCAAAGCTTCGGCCAGAAACCCTACACCGACTACACCGTCAGCAGTGCCAGCGGCTATGCCGACGCCACCTTCAGCGAAGGCTGGCAGTCGCGCCTGGAACTGGGCCACAGCGAAAACCGCGATACCAAGCGCGACACCCTCAGCGATGATTTCAGCGTGTTCAATACCTACCGCGACTCGGTCAACTGGCAGAACGACCTGACGCTGAACGAGCGCAACAGTCTGATCGTCGGTGGCGACTGGTACCAAGACCGCTTCCACGGTTCCACCACCTTTACCGAAGACAGCCGCTGGAACCGTGCCGCCTTTGTGCAGCATCGCTTTCACGGTGACTGGTTTTCCACCGAACTGGGCCTGCGTCGCGACCGGAACCAGCAGTTCGGCGCCCAGAACAGCTGGAGCGGCACGCTGACAGTGCCGATCAACCCTGACAATGACGTGTTGCTCAGCTACAGCGAAGGCTTCCGTGCGCCGACCTTCAACGACTTGTATTACCCCGACACGCAGTACAGCAACCCCAACCTGCAGCCTGAGACTTCAAAAAGCTACGAGGTGCAATGGCGTAGCCAACTGGCGGACAGCACGCGCCTGGAAGCCTCGCTGTACCGCACCAACCTGAGTGACGCGATCATCCTCGACGGCGGCAAGCCGCAGAACGTGGCGTCGGCGCGAATCAATGGTGTCGAAGCGGCGCTCAAGCAGGAGTTGTTTGGCTGGCAAGGCAACCTGGGCGTGTCGTTGATCGACCCGCGTGACCGCGACAGCGGCCATACCCTGGCGCGTCGCGCCCGGCGCACGTTGAACCTGGACCTGGACCGGCAGTTCGATAAGCTCGGTGTGGGTGCAAGCTGGCAGGCGATCAGCAGCAGCTACGATGACGAAGCCAATCGTCATCGCCTGGGCGGCTATGCCTTGCTGGGGCTGCGCAGCAGTTGGGCGTTGAACCGCGAGGTGTCGTTGTCGCTGAAGGTCGATAACGTGCTGGACAAGTCTTACGCGCGGGCGAAGTACAGCTACCTCGAGGGGTATCAGAATTATCGCGAAGCAGGCCGGACGTGGATGCTCGGGGTAACCTGGACACCCGAGATTTGAGTTGCCTGAACCGGCGTCATCGCAGCATAGCTGCCAACACAATTCCAGTCCCCCCAACCCTAACCACGATGCGAAGCGAGCCGCTCCTGATCTTGATCTGCCTTTGATCTTAGGCGCCCCGTTAAACCACGCTGGCCGAACGCAGGCTTGAATCCGTGGGTAACCCGGCAGGACGCCGGGTTAGCCGCACTGGGCCATGGATGGCCCATTGCGGCGGCCCACGGATTCAAGCCGGAGAGAGGGCACACCGAGCCCAAGCGAGGTGCCGAGTGGTGGGGCAAGAGCGTTTTGCTTACTTTTGCGCTTTTCAAAAGTGAGCCGCTGTAAAAGCGGAACCTATAGCAGCCGTGACCGCAGAAACGGATATGTACTCGGTCTGATCCAACATCCTGGTCGACTCGGAGGTCGCCATCGGGGGCAAGCCCCCTCCCACATTTGGACCGGGATCGACACAAAATCCTGGTCGGCCCTGAGGCCGCCATCGGGGGCAAGCCCCCTCCCACCTTTGAAATGCATTCCCCTGTGGGAGATGGCTTGCCTGCGATAGCGATGTCAAAGATCAGGCGCAATCACCTGACACAACCGCGCCACCGCTTCCAGCATCTGCCCACTGGGCCGCTCCAGGCCCTTGTCCGGCACCAACCGCACGCGCGCCGCCATACTTGGCCAGACCTTCCAGGCCTCAAGCTGCGCCTGATCGCCCACCAGGATCAGCTGCGGATCACGCTGCAACACTGACTCAATACTCACCTGCGGCGCCGGCAGTTTCAGCTCATCGAACACATTGCGCGCCCCGCACACCTGCAACGCATCGCTGATGATCTGCTCACCGCCCACGGTGTACAGCGGCTGGTTCCAGACCTGGTAAAACACGCGCAGCGGCTTGACGCGCTGGTAGCGTTGGCGCAGTTCGGCGAGGCGCTGGCGCAGTTGGTCGGCCAACGCCAGGCCGGCATCGGCACGCCCCAATTGCTCGGCAATGGCCTGTACCTGTGTGGTCAGTTGTTCAAGATTATGGGGCTCGGCGACGTACACCGGGATATTCAGGCGCTGCAACTGCTCACGCTGGGCCGGGCCGACGCTGCCGGGCCAGAGCAGGATCAGGTCGGGCTGGAGGCTGAGCAGGCGCTCCATGTCCAACTGGCCGTAACGCCCCACCGATGGCACCTGCGCAAGGACCGACGGCCGCTCGCCGCCATCGAGCACGCCCACCAAGAGGTCGGCAGCGCCCAGTTCGACGACGATTTCAGACAGCGACGGCGCCAGACTGACGACGCGCTCGACCGCCAGCGCCTGAACGCTGAACCCCAGCAGCAGCGCCAGCCAGTAGCGTTTCATCCCAACTGACGCGGAATGCGATAGAGGTAGAACAGCACCGTCGTCGACAGCGCCAGCAAGAACAGTGGTACCGCTTCCAGGCCGACGAACACCGCCAACGCGCCGATCCAGGCCGGTAACGCAGCCACCAGCAAGGCCGTGCGCCGACGCGCCGCGAGGGCGATCCAGGCGGCGGGCTCTTCAGGGGTGTCGAGGGCTTTGGAGGTGGCGATCAGCGCGTGTTTATAGGCGTGAAAATAACGCAAGCTGAGAAACATCGAGGCCACGCCGGCAATAAAGAACGGCATGGCCAGCACGGGAAGCAAGGACTCGGCGCGGCCGAACACCAGGTTGATCACAAACAGTGGAAGCAACGCCAGGGCCAGGTACTGCCACCAGTTAAAGGACAGTCGCCGCTTTACCTGGCCGCGGGTCACGCGCGGTCGACCTCGCCCTGATGCTCGTTGCCCATCATGTGGTCGAGCTTGCTGGCTTTGGTGGCCAGGTACAGTTTGTTGTGCGGGTTGTGCCCGGTGTGCAGCGGCACGCGCTCGGCCACGGTGATGCCCATTTCGGTCAAGGCTTTGACCTTGCGCGGGTTGTTGGTCATCAGGCGCAACGACTTCACGCCCAGATGCTCGAGCATCGGCAGGCAGATAGCGTAGTCACGCTGGTCGGCGGCGAAGCCCAGGCGCTCGTTGGCTTCCACGGTGTCGGCACCGCCATCTTGCAATTCATAGGCGCGGATCTTGTTCAACAGACCGATGCCACGGCCTTCCTGACGCAAGTACAGCAGCACCCCACGGCCTTCACGGGCGATAGCCTGCAACGCGGCTTCCAATTGCGAACCGCAGTCGCAACGCTGGCTGAACAGCGCGTCGCCGGTCAGGCATTCGGAATGCACGCGGCCCAGCACCGGTGCACCATCAGCGATATCGCCCAGGCTGAGCACAACGTGCTCGCGCCCGGTGGCTTCTTCGAGAAAGCCATGCATGGTGAATGTGGCAAAGGGGGTAGGCAGCTTGGAAGCGGCGACGAAAACGACGGGCACCGTGTGCTCCTGATTTCAGATTTCACAGAGGCAGGCATTGTAACAGCAGGTTCCTACCGACGCTTAAGCTGAATGATCGCTGATAAAGATCAATAGGTTCGATTGGCCTTTGGATTGATTCTATGCAGGAGCGAGCTTGCTCGCGAAAGTCGTCAACGATGACGCGGGCATCCTGGGTGAACGCGGCGTTTATGAGTTTTTCGCGAGCAAGCTCGCTCCTACAAGGGGTAGGGCTGTTTCCAACGGTCGAAAATCGCTTTCAACTCACCGCTCTTGACCAGGCTGGCCAGACGCTGGTCATACACGGCCATCAATGCCCTGCCGCGCTCGGTGTCGGCAAAGCCTACATAGAGCGGCAGTTCAGCAATATGGGTGAGTTTGAACAGTGCCGGGTCTTGCGCCTGGCTGAGCACGTATTTGGCCTCGGTAAGGGCATCGATATAGAAATCGGCACGGCCGTGTTGCAGCATCGGCAGAATGCCGCTGCGCCGCTCGATCTGGTTAAAGCGCTGCACGTTGGGCAGGTACCCCTCGTATTTGTAACCACGCACCCAGGCCAGGCGGTACTTGCCCAAGGTCGCCAGGGTCGGCGTGGGTGCAGTGGCCAACCCGAGGGCGTAGACATGATCGGCGTCGAAATTCCAGCGCGGGTACAGCACACCACTGGCCTCCTCGCGATAGGTGCCGACACAACCATCCACTTCACCACGCTGAGCCAGGCCAATCGAGCGGGTGTAGGGCACGCTGCGGGTGTGCACGGTGATGCCAGCCGGTTCAAAGACTTGGCGCAACAGGTCCCAGGCCAGGCCGCTGCCATCTTGGTTGGTGTAGTCGTTCCATTCCTCACTGGCCAGCACGATTTTGCCGGGCACCGGAACGTCCGCCTGGGCCAGGGAAGCGAAGGTACACAGCACGATCAGCAGCCAGCGGCATGCAGCCATAGTCACGGCCTCTTACTCGGGAAAATCGTATAAAGGGTAGCGCAGACCGCCGGCTCAGGGCGTCTGGCGAAAATGCTGGTAGCCGCGCACAGCCGGAGTGATGTCCTGGCCATCGACGTCGAGCAGCGTCACGCCCTGCCCCGCTTCGACTCGGCCGATCACATGTATCGGCCAACCATCCGCCTGCAACGGCGCCAACTCGGACGGTGGCAAGGTGAACGCCAGCACGTAGTCGTCGCCCCCGCTCAACGCCGCCACTTGAGCCTGGTCTTCACCAACAAACGCCAGCAAGGCCTCGGACAACGGCAACCGGTGGCGCTCAACCACCAGGCGCACCGCCGACGCCTTGGCGATATGCCCGCAATCGGCCAGCAGCCCATCAGAGATATCCATCGCCGCAGTCGCCTTGCCCCGCAGCGCAAGCCCCAGGGCCAGCTGCGGTTGCGGCGACCAGTAATGCGCCAGCAGCGGCTCGGCGATTGCTGCGTCAGCCGTGCGTTGCCCCAATACCAGCGGCAAGGCGCCAGCGGCATTGCCCAGCTCGCCGCCCACACACAGCAAATCACCTGGCTGTGCACCGCTGCGTGTCAAGGCCTGGCCAGCCGGCACACGGCCGAACACCGTCAGGGTCAGGCTCAGCGGCCCACGGGTGGTATCGCCGCCCACCAAGCCCACGCCGCAGCTTTGCGCCATGGTGTTCAAGCCTTGGGCATAGCGTTGCAGCCAATCGTCTTCGACGCTCGGTGTGGTCAGGGCAAGGGTAAAGGCAAGAGGATGGGCGCCCATGGCGGCCAGGTCGCTCACCGCCACGGCCAGCGAGCGCTGGCCGAGCAGGAACGGGTCACAGGGGTCGGCAAAATGCACGCCGGCCACTAACGTGTCAGTAGAAACCGCCAGCTGGTCCCCGGCGGGGAGCGTCAGCAAGGCGCAGTCGTCGCCGATCCCCAGGGCAATGCCTTCGCCACCTTGCGCACAGGGCGCGGCGGCGAAATAGTTGCGGATCAGCTCGAACTCACCCATCGAGGACTCAAGCGCGACTTAGCGCTTGTGTTCCTTGACTTCGGCTTCACGCAGGCGCGGGGCCAGCTTGTCGAGCACGCCATTGACGAACTTGTGCCCGTCGGTCGAACCGTAGACTTTCGCCAGTTCGATGCCTTCGTTGATCACCACGCGGTACGGCACGTCGACGCGCTTGAGCAGTTCCCAGGTGGACAGGCGCAGCACGGCCAGTTCAACCGGGTCCAGCTCTTCGAGGGTCAGGTCCAGGCAGGGCGCCAAGGCCTTGTCGATCTCGTCCAGGTTGGCCGGAACACCGTGCAGGATGTCGTGGAAATAGCTCTGGTCGGCGAAGGTGAAATCGTTATCGACGCGAAATTGCGCTTCGATTTCGTTCAGCGCAGTGCCGGCCATGTGGCGCTGGTACAGCGCCTGGGTCGCCAGCTGGCGCGCAGCACGGCGCTTTTCGCTTTTCGAAGGCTTGCCGGCGTCGGCTGGACGCTCGTCGCGTGGGTTGAAACGATCGCTCTCGTCGGAAATCACTTGGCCTCCAACTGCGACAGCAGGCTGACCATTTCCAGGGCGGACAGGGCAGCTTCAGCGCCTTTGTTACCGGCCTTGGTGCCGGAGCGCTCGATGGCTTGCTCGATGGAGTCAACGGTCAGCACGCCGAACGCGACGGGCACGCCGAACTCCATGGACACCTGGGCCAGGCCCTTGGTGCATTCGCCGGCCACGTATTCGAAGTGCGGGGTACCGCCACGAATGACCGCGCCCAGGGCGATGATCGCCGCGTATTCACCCTGCTGGGCAACCTTTTGCGCAACCAGTGGAATTTCGAAGGCGCCAGGGGCACGGATAAGGGTGATGTCGCTCTCGCTCACGCCGTGGCGAACCAGGGCGTCAACGGCACCGCTTACCAGGCTTTCAACCACGAAGCTGTTGAAGCGGCCGACCACCAGGGCATAGCGGCCTTTGGGGGCGATGAAGGTACCTTCGATGGTCTTCAGGGTCATTCGACAAATCTCTTAAAGAGCCGGGACGCGAAAAGTGCGTCCCTCAGTGATGATTTAACCGCGAACAAGGGGCAAAAATCGCCAGCCTTTATTCGGAGGGCACGTATTCTACAACTTCCAGGTCGAATCCGGATATCGCATTAAATTTCATCGGTGCGCTCATCAGGCGCATTTTGCGCACACCGAGGTCGCGCAGGATCTGCGAACCGGCACCGACGATGCTGTAGGTGGTCGGTTTTTTCACCGGCACGTGATCGGCCGTTTCGCGGATATGCGCCAGCAGTGCATCGCCGTCCACCGGGTGACCGAGCAACAGCACCACGCCACTGCCCGCCTCGGACACCGCCGCCATGGCGGCACGCAGGCTCCAGCGCCCGGGTTGCTTGACCATCAGCAAGTCGCGCAGCGGGTCCATGTTGTGCACGCGCACCAGGGTCGGCTCGTCGGCGCAAATGTTGCCCAGGGTCAGGGCCATGTGCACGTCGCCCTCCACTGAATCACGGTAGGTCACCAGATTGAATTGGCCCAGCTCACTGTCCAGCGGCTGCTCGGCAATCCGCTGAACGGTACGTTCGTGAATCATGCGGTAGTGGATCAGGTCGGCAATGGTGCCGACCTTGAGGTTGTGTTCGGCGGCAAAGGCTTCGAGTTCACTGCGACGGGCCATGGTGCCGTCGTCGTTCATCACCTCGCAGATCACCCCGCTCGGCTCGAAACCGGCCATGCGCGCCAGATCGCAGGCCGCCTCGGTGTGACCGGCGCGAGCGAGGGTGCCGCCCGGCTGGGCCATCAGCGGGAAGATGTGGCCGGGGCTGACGATGTCTTCGGCCTTGGCGTCTTTCGCAGCGGCAGCCTGCACGGTGCGCGCACGGTCGGCGGCGGAGATGCCGGTGGTGACGCCGGTGGTCGCTTCAATCGATACGGTGAACTTGGTGCCGAACCCCGAGCCATTGCGCGGTGCCATCAGCGGCAGCTTGAGCAATTCGCAGCGTTCACGGCTCATGGGCATGCAGATCAAACCACGGGCGTGCTTGGCCATGAAGTTGATGTGCTCGGGCTTGCACGCTTCGGCGGCCATGATGATGTCGCCTTCGTTCTCGCGATCTTCGTCATCCATCAGGATGACCATCTTGCCTTGGCGGATGTCTTCAACCAGTTCTTCGATGCTATTGAGCGCCACGCGGCACCCCCTTGGTCAGGATTTCAGGTAGCCGTTAGCGGCCAGAAAACTTTCGGTGATGTTGCCTGATGCAGGCTCTGCGGCCTTTTCGCCCAGCAACAGGCGCTCCAGGTAACGGGCAAGCAAGTCCACTTCCAGGTTCACCCGCCGGCCTGGCTGGTAGGAGGCCATGATGGTTTCGCTGAGGGTGTGGGGAATGATGGTCAGTTCGAATTCGGCGCCATTGACGGCGTTCACGGTCAGGCTGGTGCCGTCGACGGTGATCGAGCCTTTGTGGGCGATGTACTTGGCCAGCTCTTTCGGCGCGCGGATACGAAATTCCACGGCGCGCGCGTTTTCGCTGCGGGCCACCACTTCGCCGACGCCGTCGACATGCCCGCTGACCAGGTGGCCGCCCAGGCGCGTGGTCGGCGTCAGGGCTTTTTCCAGGTTGACCGGGCTGCCTGCCTTGAGGTCGTTCATCGCGGTGCAGTCCAGGGTCTCGCGGCTGACATCGGCGGCGAAGCCGTTGCCCGGCAGCTCGACGACGGTCAGGCACACACCGCTGACGGCGATGCTGTCGCCCAGTTTGACGTCGCCCAGATCCAGCTTGCCGGTTTCAACCAGCAGGCGAATGTCGCCGCCTTTGGGGGTCATTGCGCGGATGCTGCCGATGGACTCGATGATGCCGGTGAACATGTCGTTCTCCTGAAAACGGGGGCTGACGCTCAAGCGCAGGCCGGGAATTATACGCACACTGCCGAAAGCGGGACGGCGGTGACTCGCCAGTCGTCGCCCACGGCACGCATGTCAGTGATCTTGAGTTGGGGCGCGTCGGCCAGCTTCTCAAGCGGCCAGTCCAGCAAAGGCCGGGCAGCGGAGCCAAGGAACTTGCCGGCGACGAAAATCACGTACTCGTCGACCAGCCCTTGCTGGGCAAACGCGCCCGCCAGGCTTGGGCCCGCTTCAACCAGCACGTCGTTGACGCCACGGGCGGCGAGTGCCACCAGCGCTGAACGCAGGTCGACCTGGCCCTCCACGCCCGGTACCACCAGGCACTCGGGGCCACGGGGGAACTGGTTTTCCGGGGTTACGCAGGTGATGACCAGAGCCGGGCCGGCCTTGAAGAACGGCGCGTTGAGCGGCACCCGCAGGCGGCCGTCGATCAACACGCGCAGCGGCGGGCGCGACATGGCCAGGGCGGTGGTCTCTGCATCCAGGCCCAGTTCGGCGGCGCGTACGGTCAGGCGGGCGCCGTCAGCCAGCACCGTATCGGCGCCGGTCAGCACCACGCTCGCTTCGGCGCGCAGGCGCTGCACGGCGGCACGTGCGGCGGGGCCGGTGATCCATTGGCTTTCGCCGCTGGCCATGGCGGTGCGCCCGTCCAGGCTCATCGCCAGCTTGACCCGCACAAACGGCAGGCCGTGTTCCATGCGCTTGAGAAAGCCAGGGTTCAGCGCGCGCGCTTGGGACTCGAGCACGCCGCTACGAATTTCGATCCCGGCCTGGGCCAGACGCTGCATGCCGCGGCCCGCCACTTCCGGATTGGGGTCCTGCATGCCGGCTACTACCCGCGCCACACCGGCGCTCACCAGTGCATCGGCGCACGGCGGTGTACGGCCATGATGGCTGCAGGGTTCGAGGGTCACGTACACCGTGGCGCCACGGGCCTTGTCACCGGCGGCGCGCAAGGCATTCGGCTCGGCATGGGGCTCGCCGGTGCGCTCATGCCAGCCTTCGCCGACAATCTGCCCGTCACGCACAATCACGCAGCCCACCCGGGGGTTGGGATGGGTGGTGTACAGGCCCTTGCGCGCCAATTCGAGGGCGCGCGCCATGTAATGGGCGTCGAGGACTGCCTGTTCAGACGTCATTGCTTGGAAGGCTCACGGGCCAGGCGGTCGATCTCTTCGCGGAACTCATTGAGGTCCTGGAAGCGTCGGTACACCGAGGCAAAACGGATATAGGCGACTTCGTCGAGCTTTTGCAGCTCGCCCATCACCAACTCGCCCACCACCAGGCTCTTGACCTCACGCTCGCCGGTCGCCCGCAGCTTGTGCTTGATATGCGCCAGCGCCGCTTCCAGGCGCTCGACACTCACCGGGCGTTTTTCCAGGGCGCGCTGCATACCGGCGCGCAGTTTGTCTTCGTCGAAAGGCTGGCGGCTGCCGTCGGACTTGATCAGGCGCGGCAATACCAGTTCGGCGGTTTCGAAGGTGGTGAAACGTTCACCACAGGCCAGGCATTCGCGCCGGCGACGCACTTGATCGCCCTCGGCGACCAGACGCGAGTCAATGACCTTGGTGTCGTTGGCACCGCAGAAGGGACAGTGCATGGTTGGCAGGCAACAAATAAAGGGAGGGCCATGGTAGCGCATCCCCGTCGCAAGACAAGCCATAGCCTTTACGGTATATAGGCAGGCCTATATGTTTCTATTTTTTTAAGCCACGGATTTTGCCCTTTTCTGGAGCCGTACATGCAGTTACGACCACTTGCCCTGCTCGCCCTGTTCAGTTTTCTGGTCGCCTGCAGCAGCGAAGCCCCCAAGCCGGCCGCACCTCAGCCAACACCCGCACAAGAGAAAAAAGTCCCCGGCATCGAAGAGTTGGGCCCCCTGCCCGCCTACCAGCGTGAAATCAGCGGCAACCTGACCAATGTGCCGGCCGGCGCCGAAGTCGAGCTTGCCCTGTTGGTGATCGACGACCGTTCGCGCCCGCAACAACTGCTCGCCAGCAGCGTATTGACCGGCAACGGCAAGCCCCTGGCCTTTCGCCTGCGCTTCAACCCAGAAGCATTCCCGGCCGGTGCGCGGGTTGAATTGCGCGGTCGCGCCAGCCAGTCCGGCCAGTTGATCCTGCACCTGCCCGCCGTGCGCATCACCCAGGCGATCACCCAGACCACCGGCCCCCTGCAACTCGTCAAGGCGCCATGACGCCACCGCTGCACCTGCAACGCGCCCTCAGCGAGTTGATCGGCGACGCACACCTGGTGCCCTGCCCGCTGCCGGGCACCGAACTGTCGTTGTGGTTGCTCGACGCCGACAACATGGACCGCGCCTTCAGCCAGGAAGAAACCCGGCGCATCCTGCATGAGCCGCCCTACTGGAGCTTCTGCTGGGCCAGCGGCCTGGCGCTGGCGCGCTATCTGGCGGCGAACCCTGCGTGGGTGGCGGGCAAGCGCGTGCTGGATTTCGGCACCGGTTCCGGCGTGGCCGCGATTGCGGCCGTCAAGGCCGGGGCGTTGGAGGTGGTGGCGTGCGACCTTGATCCACTGGCGCTGGCGGCTTGCCGGGCAAATGCCGAACTCAACGCGGTGGCACTGAGTTATTCAACCGACTTCTTTGCCGAGGCCAATCGCTTCGACCTGATCCTGGTGGCCGACGTGCTTTACGACCGCGCCAACCTGCCGCTGCTGGACCAGTTCCTGACCCGTGGCCGCGAAGCGCTGGTGGCGGACTCGCGGGTGCGTGACTTCCAGCATCCGGATTATCAGCGGCTGGACATCCTCGAGGCGCTGACCCTGCCGGACCTGGCCGAGCCGTGGGAGTTTCGCAAGGTGAGCCTGTACCATTCGCGGCGTCCTTGAGGCCATCGCGGGCAAGCCCGCTCCCACAGGGAATGCATTTCAACTAGGAGAGCGGGTTCGTCTGCGACAAGGTCTTGAGTCCACGATGCTTTCAGCCAACCGCGCCAGCCCTTATAGTTGCCCCCATTCCCGCTTTATTCGAGACGCCTCATGAGTGAGCCCACGCCGTACATCTTTGACGTCACCACCGCCAACTTCGAGCAGGCGGTGATTCAGAACTCTTTCGAAAAACCGGTGCTGGTGGATTTCTGGGCCGAGTGGTGCGCGCCATGCAAGGCGCTGATGCCGATGCTGGCGCAGATTGCCGAGAGTTACCGCGGTGAGTTGCTGCTGGCCAAGGTCGATTGCGAAGCCGAGCAGGATATCGTTGCGCGTTTCGGTATCCAGAGCCTGCCGACGGTGGTGCTGTTCAAGGACGGTCAGCCAGTGGATGGGTTTGCCGGGGCGCAGCCGGAGTCGGCGGTGCGGGCGATGCTCGAGCCCCATGTGCAGATGCCGCCACCGGCTGCGGCCGATCCGCTGGAGCAGGCCCAGGCGTCGTTTGCCGAGGGCCGCATCAGCGATGCCGAAGCCATGCTGGTTGCGCTGCTGGGCGAAGACAACACCAACGCCGCGGCGCTGATCCTCTACGCCCGCTGCCTGGCCGAGCGCGGTGAACTGGATGAAGCCCAAACCGTGCTGGACGCGGTAAAAAGCGATGACCACAAGGCCGCACTCGCCGGGGCCAAGGCGCAGATCACCTTCCTGCGCCAGGCTGCCGACCTGCCGGACGCCGCCGACCTGAAAAGCCGTCTGGCGCAGAACCCGCAGGATGACGAAGCGGCCTATCAGTTGAGCATTCAACAACTGGCGCGCCAGCAATACGACGCCGCGCTGGAAGGCCTGCTCAAGCTGTTTGTCCGCAATCGCAGCTACAGCGAAGGCTTGCCACACAAGACCTTGCTGCAGGTGTTCGAACTGCTGGGCAACGATCACCCGCTGGTCACGGTGTACCGCCGCAAACTGTTTGCCGCGCTGTACTAACCCTCACCCTGTAGGAGCGAGCTTGCTCGCGAAGGCCGTCAACGATAACGCGGGCATCCTGAATGAACGCGGTGCCTATGCGTTTTTCGCGAGCAAGCTCGCTCCTACAAAGAATCGATCCAGATGTACAGCGGCGTGTCGGCGCCGCTGGTCACCTTCACCTTGGCGCTGTGACGCAAGCGCACCAGCAGGCGCTTGCCCGCAGCGGCATCGCCGGCCAACCCTTCCAGTTGATCGAGCAGCTCCAGGCCGCTGAGCTGCCCGGCGTTGCGCAACAGGTCCTGGGCGTTCTGCCATAGATCCTCACTTTGCCTGACCGGTACCGCAGTCGACGCAGCCGGCACCGGGGCGGCCTGCAATTGCGCGCCCAGCCGCGCCCAATCGCTGTCGTCCAGCTCCAGGGTCAAGTCCACCGGCAGGTCGCCGACGGTTCCACGAATTCGCAACATCATCCCTACTCCTGCATTTTTCTGACGGGCATGCTCCCATGCAGCTTGCGCAACGCCAAGCGGACGGTCAAACTCTCGGCGTTATTGTTATAAGATCACATAACAAAACTTTCATCTGTGGAGTCCTGTCATGCGCCGTCTGCTGCTTGCTTTGCCGTTTGCCCTGCTGCCTCTGGCTGTCGCCCATGCCCATGAAGATCACGATCATGAGCACGGCAGCCTCGGCGCTCACGAACACGGCGTCGGCCGCCTCAATGCGGTGCTGGACGGCCAGAGCCTGGAGCTTGAGCTGGACAGCCCGGCAATGAACCTGGTGGGTTTCGAACACACAGCCACCAGTGCCGCCGACAAAGCCAAAGTCGCCGCAGCGCGCAAGCAGCTGGAAACTCCGCTGGCACTGTTCAACCTGCCCAAGGCCGCCGGTTGCGTCGTCAGTTCCCAGGAACTCAACAGCCCGCTGTTCGGTGACAAGCCGCAAGCCGATCACGATGATGACAACGATGGCGATGACAATGACCATGCTACCGACGGCAAAGGCGCCGCCGCCCATGAGCATCATCATGACCACAGCGAAATCCATGCTCACTACCAGTTCACCTGCGCCAAGCCAGAGGCACTGAGCAACCTGGACCTGAGCCAGGTGTTCAAGACCTTCCCCGCCACCCGGAAAATTCAGGTACAACTGATCGGCCCGAGCGGCCAGCAAGGTGCTGACGCGACCGCCACTGCAGCCACCCTGAAGTTCTGAGTTCACATGACCGATGCATTGATCGAACTGTCCGACCTTGCCTTCAACTGGCCCGGTCACCCGCAGTTGCTGGACATCCCCGCGTTCCGCCTGGAGCCGGGGGAAACCCTGTTTCTCAAGGGCCCCAGTGGCAGTGGCAAAACCACCTTGCTCGGCTTGCTTGGCGGTGTGCAGAAACCCAGCCGAGGCAGCATTCGCCTGCTCGGCCAGGAGCTGACCGAACTGTCTGCCGGTGCCCGTGACCGCTTCCGCGTGGACCACACCGGCTACATCTTCCAGCAGTTCAACCTGCTGCCGTTTCTGTCGGTGCGCGAAAATGTCGAGCTGCCTTGCCACTTCTCAAAACTGCGCGCACAACGAGCGGCCCAGCGCCACGGCAGTGTGGACCAGGCCGCAGCGACCTTGCTTGCGCACCTGGGTTTGAAAGACCCGGACTTGCTCGAGCGCCGCGCCGATTCGCTGTCCATCGGCCAGCAACAACGGGTGGCCGCCGCCCGGGCGCTGATCGGTCAACCGGAACTGGTGATTGCCGACGAGCCCACCTCGGCCCTCGACTACGACGCCCGCGAAGCATTCATCCAACTGCTGTTCGCCGAATGCCGCGAAGCGGGCGCCAGCCTGTTGTTTGTCAGCCACGACCAAAGCCTGGCGCCGCTGTTCGACCGCAACCTGTCGCTGGCCGAACTTAATCGCGCCGCCATGCCCGCAGAGGTTTGAGATGTATCTGTTTCGTCTGGCCATGGCCAGCCTGGCCAACCGCCGCTTTACCGCCATCCTGACCGCCTTCGCCATCGCGCTTTCCGTGTGCTTGTTGTTGGCGGTGGAACGCGTACGCGTTGAAGCGCGCAACAGCTTCGCCAGCACCATCAGCGGCACCGACCTGATCGTCGGCGCACGCTCGGGCTCGGTGAACCTGCTGCTGTATTCGGTGTTTCGCATCGGCAACGCCACCAATAACATCCGCTGGGACAGCTACGAGCACTTCGCGGCCAATCCCCAGGTGAAATGGGCGATCCCGATTTCCCTCGGCGATTCCCATCGCGGTTACCGGGTGATGGGCACCAACGCCTCCTACTTCGAGCATTACCAGTACGGTCGCAAACAGAACCTTGAACTGGCCAGCGGCCGCGCCTTCGCCACCGACCCGTTCGAGGTAGTGCTCGGCGCCGAGGTGGCCGACGCCCTGCACTACAAGCTCGGCGACAAGCTGGTGCTGGCCCATGGCGTGGCGGTGGTCAGCCTGGTCAAGCACGATGACAAGCCCTTCACCGTGGTTGGCATCCTCAAGCGCACCGGCACGCCGGTGGACCGCACGCTGCATATCAGCCTCGGCGGCATGGAAGCGATCCACATCGACTGGCACAACGGTGTCCCGGCCCAGGGCAAAGGCCGTATCAGCGCCGATCAGGCGCGCAACATGGACCTGACCCCGCAAGCCATCACCGCGTTCATGCTCGGGTTGAACAACAAGATTTCCACCTTCGCGCTGCAACGGGAAATCAATGAATTCCGTGGCGAGCCGATGCTGGCGATCCTGCCGGGCGTGGCGCTGCAAGAGCTGTGGAGCATGATGGGCACGGCCGAAAAAGCCTTGTTCGTGATCTCGTTGTTCGTGGTGCTGACCGGTTTGATCGGCATGCTCACGGCGATCCTCACCAGCCTCAACGAACGCCGCCGCGAGATGGCGATCCTCCGTTCGGTGGGCGCACGCCCGTGGCATATCGCAACGCTGCTGATCTTCGAGGCCTTCGCGCTGGCCCTGTCCGGCGTGGTGGCAGGTCTTGGCTTGCTGTACCTGTGCATTGCCGCATCGCGGGGTTATTTGCAGGCCAACTACGGCCTGGACCTGCCGATGGCATGGCCGAGCGAATATGAATGGACGCTGCTCGCCGGTATCCTGGCGGCGGCGCTGTTGATGGGCAGCGTGCCCGCATGGCGTGCCTATCGCCAGTCGTTGGCCGATGGGCTGTCCATTCGTTTATGAGGAAGCTGTCGATGCGCCGTGCCCTGTTTGCCCTGTTGCTGCTGGTGGCCGTACCTGCCTGGGCCGAGGAGCAGCCCCGGGATTTGTCGTGGCAGGAAATGATCCCACCGGATACGCCACCGGAAGTGCCCAATATGAAACCGCTGCACGACCTGTCGAACATGGCCGATGCCCTGTCCGTCGAGGCCGCGCCCGCCGCCAAACAGGACTTGCCCAACGCGCCGGTGGTGCAGAGCCTGGACGGCCGGCACATTCGCCTGCCGGGGTACATCGTGCCGCTGGAGGTGAGCGAAGAGGGCCGCACCACCGAGTTTCTGCTGGTGCCGTATTTCGGCGCGTGCATCCATGTGCCGCCACCGCCGTCGAACCAGATCGTGCACGTGAAAAGCGAAGTCGGGGTGAAACTCGATGAGCTGTACCAGCCGTACTGGATCGAAGGCGCGATGCAGGTCAAGCCGTCGTCCAGTGAGTTGGCCGATGCCGGTTACCAGATGGATGCCGAAAAGATCTATATGTACGAGCTGGAAGAATAATCACCGCCTGCGAACACACCGAAGATCAAATGTGGGAGGGGGCTTGCCCCCGATAGCGGTGGACCAGTCAATAAATCGTTGACTGACACTCTGCTATCGGGGGCAAGCCCCCTCCCACAGTTTTTTGCGGCGTGGTTAGCCTTTCATTGAGCTGAATCAAAAGATCAGGCGGAACGATCTTTACCATTGGACGTACAACTTTTAACGTCCTTTTGGAGCTCCCATGAACAAGTCTCTGCTCGGCGCGTCCCTCTTCGCGCTCGCCCTCGTCGCCCCTGTCGCCCACGCCCACCAGGCGGGTGACATTCTGGTTCGCGCCGGTGCAATCACCGTGAACCCGAAGGCCGACAGCAGCAGTGTCAAGGTTGACCAGGGCCCATTGGCCGGCGCCAACCTGGGCGGCAAGGCGACCATGAGCAGCGACACCCAACTGGGCTTGAACTTCGCCTACATGATCACCGATCACGTCGGTATCGAACTGCTGGCCGCCACGCCGTTCGAGCATGATGTAAAGATCAAGAACACCGCCCTCGGCGCCGCCAACGGCAAGCTCGGCACACTCAAACACCTGCCGCCGACCCTGAGCGTCGTGTACTACCCGCTGGACCACCAATCGGCGTTCCAACCCTATGTGGGTGCCGGTATCAACTACACTTGGATCTACGACGAACACGTCGGCAGCCGCGCCGAGCAAGCCGGCTTCAGCAACTTCAAGGCCGAGAACTCCTGGGGCTGGGCGGCGCAGATCGGCGCCGACTACATGATCAACGACAAATGGATGATCAACGCCCAGGCGCGTTATATCGACATCAGCACCAAGGCGACTGTGGATAACAACGCGCTGGGCCAGGGCACTCGGGCCAAGGTCAATGTGGATGTCGACCCGATGGTCTACATGGTGGGTATCGGCTACAAGTTCTAAATAACGCTGCATGACAATGTGGGAGGGGGCTTGCCCCCGATAGCAGAGTGTCAGTCGACAATTTATTGACTGGTCCACCGCTATCGGGGGCAAGCCCCCTCCCACATTGGGTTCTATGTTGTTTTCAGGTGTGGCGGTAGAAGCGGTCGAGCAGCGCCGGCAATCCCGCCCGCCATGCCCGTGGCTTGATGCCGAAGGTATGCAGGATTTTCTTGCAGGCCAGCACCGCGTGCTGTGGCTCGTCCGCTGCATCCGGCCGCGCCGCGTGCGCCTGGGCCGTCGGCGACTCGATGGCCAGCGGGTGGAAATTACGCGCTTCGGTGAGGATCGCCTGACCCAGCGCCAGCGGCGTGGTCGCCTCATGACCGGCGTAGTGGTAGGTGCCCCACAGCGGCGCCGCGCAATCGAGTTGCTTGAGCACGGAAATGATCACCCGCGCCGCGACGGTCGTCGGCCATCAACAACTCATCCGGCTGTTCGGCCCGGGCCAGGAAGCGGCCGAGGGTGCCGTCGACGCTGTCATCCAGCAGCCAGCCGAACCGCAGCAGCACATGCTGCGGGCAGGTGGCGCGTACGCTCTGCTCGATACGCCACAACGCCTGGCCGCGCAGGCCCAGGGGTACCGGTTCGTCTTTTTCGCTGTAGGCAGTGGCGCGGGAACCATCGAACACTCGGTAGCTGGACGGTTGCACCAGGGTAATGCTGTGGTGCTGGCACAGTTCGGCCAGGCGTTCGATGGCGAATTCCTGGGAAGCCAGGCGAGTTTCGCTGACGGCTTCGGCCTGGAACCAGTCGAAATAGTAGGCGAGGTTGATCAATGCATCGGGACGTGTGTCGTCGAGCAATTGGGTGAGGCTCGCGGCATCCCAGCCGTCTTGGGGCGGTTTGGGGGCGAGGAAACCGATGTCTTCCTCTGCACCGAGGCGAATCAGCGCCTGCCCGAGGGCATTCCCGCCGCCCAGTAACATAAGGCGCATTCGCATAGATTGAGCAGGCCCGGTCTGTTTGGAACGATGGTTGTTGTCGGCAGGCGCGTGAGCCTTGCCGTAGGTTTATTCCAGAATCGTTGCATTTTGCGGGTTTGTAGCGCAACCGTCACGGACAAAGTAGGTGTTTGCAACTTGTTGGAGCGGCGGGTATCAATCACTACATGAACCTTCCCGACTCAACAGACAAGGCACTGGACGGCTTCCACCCCGCCGTCAGTACCTGGTTTCGCAGTACTTTCCCCTCGGTGACCGGCGCGCAGGCCCGGGCGTGGCCGCTGATCCGTCAGCGCCGTTCGACGCTGATCGCCGCGCCGACCGGTTCGGGCAAGACCCTGACCGCCTTTCTCGCGGTGTTGGACGACCTGGTCCACCAAGGGCTGGTCAACGGCGGCCAGCTGCCCGATGAAACCCTGGTGGTCTATGTTTCGCCGCTCAAGGCGCTGTCCAACGATATTCAGCTCAACCTGCAAAACCCGCTGGCCGGCATCACCGAGCATCTTGAAAAACAAGGCCTGCCGCCGCTGGTGATCCGCACCGCAGTGCGCACCGGTGACACCCCGCAAAAAGACCGTGCGCAGATGCGCAAGCGCGCGCCGCATATTCTGGTCACCACCCCGGAATCGCTGTATGTGCTGCTCGGCTCGGACTCGGGCAGGCAGATGCTCGCCAGCACGCGCACGGTGATCGTCGATGAAATCCACGCGATTGCCGCCGGCAAGCGCGGCAGCCACCTGGCGTTAAGCCTGGAGCGCCTGCAGGCCCTGTGCGCCGAGCCGCTGACGCGCATCGGCCTGTCGGCCACGCAAAAGCCCATCGACGCGGTGTCGCGCTTTTTGGTCGGCACCGGCCGCGAGTGCGCCATCGTCGACATCGGCCACGCCCGCCCGCGTGATCTGGCTATCGAAGTGCCGCCGGTGCCGCTCTCGGCGGTGATGGCCAATGACGTGTGGGAACTGGTCTATAACCGCCTCGCCGAGCTGGCGCGCGAACACCGCACCACGCTGATATTCGTGAACACCCGGCGCCTGGCCGAACGTTTGGCGCGGCATCTGAGCGAGCGCCTGGGCAAGACGGCGGTGGCCGCCCACCACGGCAGCCTGGCCAAGGAGATGCGCCTGGACGCCGAGCAACGCCTCAAGGCCGGTGAGCTGCAAGTGCTGATCGCCACCGCGTCGCTGGAGCTGGGAATCGATATCGGCGATGTGGACCTGGTCTGCCAGATCAGCTCGCCCGGCTCGATCAACGGGTTTCTGCAACGGGTCGGCCGCTCCGGGCACCAGGTCGGCGGCACGCCCAAGGGCCGGCTGTTTGCCACCACCCGCGACGACCTGATCGAGTGCGCCGCCCTCCTCGACTGCGTGCGCCGTGGCGAGCTCGACACCTTGCACATCCCCGTGGCGCCGCTGGACGTGCTGGCCCAGCAGATCATCGCCGAGGTCAGCGCCCGCGAGTGGTCCGAAGCGGCCCTGCTGACGCTTATCCGTCGTGCCGCGCCGTATGCCGCGCTGGACGAGCGCCATTACCAGGCGCTGCTGCACATGCTCGCCGACGGCTACAATGGTCGCCAGGGTATCCGCAGCGCTTATCTGCACCGCGACGCGGTCACTCATACCCTGCGCGGCCGCCGTGGTGCCCGGCTCACCGCCGTGACCAGCGGCGGCACCATCCCCGACAACGCCGACTACAGCGTGTTGCTCGAGCCCCAGAGCCTGAACATCGGCAGCGTCAACGAAGACTTTGCGGTGGAGAGCATCGCCGGCGATATTTTCCAGCTGGGCAATACGTCCTACCGCATACTGCGGGTGGAAGCCGGCAAGGTGCGCGTCGAGGACGCCCACGGCCAGCCGCCGACCATTCCGTTCTGGCTGGGCGAAGCGCCAGGGCGCAGCAACGAGTTGTCGGCGGCAGTGGCCCGTTTGCAGGGGCAGTTGGACCAGTTGCTCAGCGCCAGCCCGGGCGATCTGCAACCGGCGCAGACATGGCTCACCGACACCCTCGGTCTGAACCGCGCCAGCGCCGAACAACTGCTGGATTACCTGGCCCGCGCGCGCTTGGCCCTCAGCGCCTTGCCGTCCCGGGACACCTTGATCATGGAGCGGTTTTTCGACGAGTCCGGCGGCACCCAGTTGATCATCCACACGCCCTTTGGCAGCCGCATCAACCGCGCCTGGGGCCTGGCCCTGCGCAAACGCTTTTGCCGCACCTTCAACTTCGAGCTGCAAGCGGCGGCCAGCGAAAATGCGATTGTGCTGTCGCTGTCCACCAGCCACAGCTTTGCGCTGGATGACGTGTGGCGCTACCTCAACAGCAATAGCGCCGAACACCTGTTGATCCAGGCGGTGCTGGATGCGCCGTTGTTCGGCGTGCGCTGGCGCTGGAACGCCGGCGTGGCCCTGGCATTGCCGCGCTATACCGGCGGGCGCAAGGTGGCGCCGCAGATCCAGCGCATGAAAAGCGAAGACCTGATCGCCAGTGTGTTTCCCGACCAGATTGCCTGCCTGGAAAACCTCGCCGGCGAACGCGAAGTGCCCGACCATCCGCTGGTGGAACAAACCCTCGATGACTGCCTGCACGAAGCCATGGACAGCGAGGGCTGGCTGGCCCTGTTGCGGCGCATGGAAGCGGGCGACGTGCGCATGGTCAGCCGTGACCTGCCCGCGCCCTCGCCGATGGCCGCCGAGATTCTCAGCGCGCGCCCCTACACCTTTCTCGACGACGCGCCGCTGGAGGAACGCCGCACCCAGGCCGTGCTCAACCGCCGCTGGAGCGACCCGCAAAGCACCGACGACCTCGGCGCACTGGATGCCGAGGCGATTGCCGGCGTATGCGAGGAAGCCTGGCCGGCGCCCCAGGGGCCGGATGAAATGCACGAAGCGCTGATGAGCCTGGCCTGTGTTGCAGAGCAGGAGGTCACGCCGCAGTGGGCCGAATGGCTGCAGGCGCTGAACAAAGCCGGACGCGCTTATCCACTGCCCAACGGCCTGTGGGTAGCCGTGGAACGCTTGAGTTGCCTGCAGGCGATCTACTCGCACAACCTGCCGTTGCTGCCCGGTTTCGACGCGCCGTGGACATTCGATGAGGCCTTGGTGGAGGTACTGCGTGCGCGCCTGGGCGGTTTCGGCCCATTGACGCTGCCCGAGATTGCCGCGCCCCTGGCCCTGCCGCCCGCCACCGTGGCCCAGGGATTGGCGCGGCTGGAGCAGGAAGGCTACGTGTTGCGCGGCCACTTCAGCCCGGGCTGTAATGATGAGCAATGGTGCGAACGGCATCTGCTGGCGCGTATTCATCGCTATACGGTCAAGCGCCTGCGCCGGGAAATCGAACCGGTCGCGCTGCAGGATTTCATGCGCTTTCTGTTTGACTGGCAGCACTTGTCCGACAGCACGCGCGGCCAGGGCAGCGCGGTATTGCCGCAGATAGTCGCCCAGTTCGAAGGCTATGCCGCCGCCACCTCGGCCTGGGACAGTGACCTGCTCAGTGCGCGTATCAAGGATTACGCCTCGACCTGGCTCGACGACCTGTGCCGCAGCGGCAAGCTGGTGTGGACGCGCCTGAGCCACAAGGCTGGCGCCATGGCCTTGCGCAGCACGCCAATCGTGCTGTTGCCGCGCAGCCAGGTGCCGTTGTGGAGCGGGCTGACCGAACAGACCGACAGCACGACGCTGTCGCCCAAGGCGCAGAAAGTCCATTTGGCCCTGCGCGAACAGGGCGCGCTGTTTTTCGATGAGCTGGTGCATGAAGCCCATCTGCTGCGCAGCGAGCTGGAAACCGCGCTGCAGGAGTTGGTCGGCGCGGGGTTGGTGAATGCCGACAGCTTCGCTGGACTGCGCGCCCTGACCACGCCCGCCAGCAAACGCCAGGCGCGCAGCAGCCGGCGTGGACGCGGCGCCTTCATCGGCGGCATGGACGATGCCGGGCGCTGGGCGTTGATTCGCCGCGCGCCGGGCGAGCCCGGTGCGCATTCGGCCGAGACGCTGGAGCATGTGGCAATGACCCTGCTGCGCCGCTATGGGGTGGTGTTCTGGCGCTTGCTGGAGCGCGAGGCGGACTGGTTGCCGAGCTGGCGGGAATTGCTGCGCACCTACCACCGCCTGGAAGCGCGGGGCGAGATTCGCGGCGGGCGGTTTGTCAGTGGCCTGGCGGGGGAACAATTTGCACTGCCCGAGGCGATCCCGTTGCTGCGTGAAGTGCGACGCCGGCCCCATGACGCAAGCTTGGTCGCGGTGTGCGGGGCTGACCCGCTGAACCTGGTCGGCACACTGCTACCGGGAAGCAAAGTGCCGGCGGTGAGTGGCAATCGGATTGTGTACCGGGATGGGGTGCCGGCGGGGGTGATGGTGGGGGGTAAGCAGCAGGTGTTGCTGGAGGTGGATCAGCAGGCGATTCAGGAGAAGTTGCTCAGGCGGTGAGTTTGAGGGCCTCATCGGGGGCAAGCCCCCTCCCACACTGGATTTGTGAACACCGTTCAAATGTGGGAGGGGGCTTGCCCCCGATGGCGCCGGCTCAGCCGCCACAATCACTCGGCACGCGGCTGCTCGGTCATCTCCACCTCATGCTCCTGCCCCACCCGCTTGGGCAACAACACCTGCTGTGGATAAGTCTGCGCGAAATGCACCTCATCGCAGTTATCCACAAGCTTCTTCAAGCGCTGGTTGAACGCGCGGCTCACCGCATATTGCCCACCCGACACAGTACGGAACTGCGCCGTCAGCACCACGCCGTTAAGGTCCATCTTGTCGACGCCAAACACCTCCAGCGGCCCTTGCAGGTTGTACTTGAGGAACACGTCGTCGCGGATCGACTGCCCGGCCTCGCGGATCAGCTCCACGGCTTTGTCCACATCGGTGTCGTAAGTGAACTGCACCGAGAAGAACGCATACGCGAACTGGCGCGACTGGTTGGTGACCGCCTTGATCTGCCCGAACGGCACCGAATGCACGAAGCCCTTGCCGTCGCGCAGGCGCAGGGTACGGATGGTCAGGCCCTCGACGGTACCGGCATGCCCGGAGTCGAGCACCACCCAGTCGCCGATCGACAGGGTGTCTTCGATAATGATGAACAGGCCGGTGATCACGTCCTGCACCAGTTGCTGCGAGCCGAAACCGATGGCCAGGCCGACCACACCGGCACCCGCCAGCAACGGCGCGACGTTGATGCCCAGGTTGGCCATGGTAGTGATCGCACAAATCACCACCAGGATGATTTTCACCGCGTTGCGCAACAACGGCAGAATGGTTTTCACCCGGGTACTGGGCTGGCGGCTGGAGCGCTTGTTGACAGGCGGTTTCAAGGCTTCCTGGATCGCCGTATCGAGCACCACCCAGAACAACCAGGTCATCAGCAGGATCAGGCCAATACTGCTCAGGGAATCGCTGATCGCCCGGCCCACCGAGTTGCGCTGGGCAAACTCGAACAACGACACGCCCCAGATACGCCCGAGCACTTCGATAAAGGCGACCGCCATGACGATGCGCAACACCGCATGCAACAGGCTGAGGAAGCGCTCCTTGTAGGCGCTGCTGCGCTGGATCGCCACCTGGCTGCGGGACTTGAACAGGTGTTGCAGCACCGTGCTGAGGAACACCGTGCCGATCAGCAAAATGGTGGTAAACAAGGCACAGCGCAGGGCTTTTTGATTATCGTCGCCGGCACCGATCAGGTTGATTGCCGAGACCAGCACCATCAGCAGGATCGGCCAGTACCAGAGCCCGGAAAATACCCGCAATGATTGCTGCAATGCCGGATGCTTGAGACGCTGGGCCAGCGGCCGATTGCGAATCAGATGCGCCACGGGACGGCGCAGACGCACCACCAGCACACCGAAGATCACCGTGGCGAACAGGCCAGTGAACACCGCGATACTGCTGGTGATATTGCCGCCAAGCTGGCGGGCGATCTGCGGACTGGTCAGCGCGTCGCTGAGGGCCGCCAAGAAGCCGATCAGGAACAGCGGTTTTGGACAGTAGTTGCGGATCAACCGCACCGCCGGGCGTTTGTGGCCCAGGTTGAACATGACAATGACGCACAGCAGCATCGAGGTGGAAAAGATGCCGCTACTGGTGGCGTAGGCAAAACACAGCGCCAGCGCCCGGCCCACGGAGGTGGCTAAAAAGTGGCTGACATACAGCGTCAACGGCAGGCAGATAACGGCGGGGACGGTGTAGGGCACCACATACCCGAGCACCGCCAGCAGACGCTCCCGGCGCTGGAAAAAACCACGCTGCCCCAAGCGCCGCACGACAACGCGGCCTACCAGCGTCAGCACGGCAAACGCGCCGATCCACACGGCGGACAGCAACAGGAAATCCCCGGCCACGCTCCATGGCGAGCGCGCAGCGGTCTGGTCGACCAGACGCCCGACTTCGTTCGCGGCCCGGTCGGCCCGCAGCCGCCACTCGTCAATGAAGTTCTGGTTGAGGTCCAGCTTCTGCTGCACATCATCGATGCTGGAGCTGATCGCCCCAAGCAGGCCGCCCTCCACCAGCAATTCCGGCTTGGCCGGGGCTTCGGGTTCAGGCGCGGTGGCCGCGGCCTGCAGTGCGCCGTTGCCGCACAACAGCAACGCGCCGAGCAGTAATGCAGTCTTTAAATTCAGCAAAACACCGGGCTCCTTCAGGGGGTCTGTAAGGAACTGACGGGTTTGAGCCGTGATCGTTCCCCTGATTCGCCCGGCCCACTCCCCACCTTCTACCGCCTGTAGGAATGTGGAAACTTTCGGCCAAATATCGCAGTCATCCCAAAACGCGGGTCAATCGACTCTATATCAACGGGAGTAAGCATGGCGGCGATTCACATCGGCATTTCCGGCTGGCGCTACACGCCCTGGCGGGGCGATTTCTACCCCGAAGGCCTGACCCAGAAACGCGAGTTGCAGTTTGCGTCACGCGCCGTCAGCGCTATCGAAATCAACGGTTCGTTCTACGCGCTGCAAACTCCCAAGCGCTATGCAGAGTGGTACGCCGACACGCCCGAAGGGTTCATGTTCAGCGTCAAGGCCCCGCGCTATATCACCCACATCCTGCGCCTGCGCGATGTGCACAAGCCCATGGCGAATTTTTTCGCGTCGGGGGTACTGGAGCTCAAAGACAAGCTTGGGCCGATCCTCTGGCAGTTCCCGCCCAGCTTCAAGTTCGACCCGCCCCTGTTCGAAGCCTTCCTTGCCGAACTGCCCACCACCACCTTGCAGGCCGCCGCCCTCGCCCATCAGCATGAACCACGCCTGAACGGCAAGGCGAGCATGAAGGCCTACGGCAAGCAGCCGTTGCGCCATGCGGTGGAAATTCGCCACCAGAGCTTTGCGGTGCCTGAGTTTGTGCAGTTGCTGGACAAGTATGGCGTGGCCCTGGTGGTGGCGGACACCGCCGGCAAGTGGCCGTATGCCGAAGACGTCACCGCCAACTTCATGTACCTGCGCCTGCATGGCGACAAGCAGTTGTACGCCAGTGGCTATACCGACGAAGCCCTCAAGCGTTGGGGCGACCGCATCGAGCGCTGGCGTCACGGCAAGCAGCCTGCGGATGCGCATTTGATCGACCCGCAACACAAGCCACGCGCGCGCAAACAGCGCGACGTGTTCTGCTTTTTCGATAACGACATCAAGGTGCGCGCGCCTTTTGATGCCCGTCAATTGTTGCAGCGCTTCGGTCTGGACAAGCACTTGGCGACAGCGCCGGGGCAATTGCCGGAACCTGGAGTGCTGCCATGACACAGCCGGAGTTGATTCCTATCACACCTACCGCATCCATTACTCGCTTCACCGTGCTGACGGTCAATATCCACAAGGGTTTTACCGCCTTGAACCGGCGTTTCATTCTGCCCGAGCTGCGCGAAGCCGTGCGCAGCGTCGGCGCCGACATGGTGTTCCTGCAGGAAATCCACGGCACCCACGAGCAGCATCCACAGCGCTACAGCGACTGGCCGAAGATGCCGCAGTACGAGTTCCTGGCCGACAGCATCTGGCCGCAGTTCGCCTACGGGCGCAACGCGGTCTACCCCCATGGCGACCACGGCAACGCGTTGCTGTCGAAATTCCAGATCGTGCGTCACGACAACCTCGACATCTCCCAGAGCGGCCACGAAAACCGCGGCCTGCTGCATTGCGTGCTGCGCTTGCCGGGCAGCGGGCAGGAGATGCATGCGATCTGCATCCACCTGGGCCTGCGTGAAGTGCATCGACAGCAGCAACTGCGCTTGCTGGAGCAGCGCATCAGCGAGATTCCGGCCGACGCGCCGGTGGTGGTCGCCGGCGATTTCAACGATTGGCGCCAGCGCGCCGACCTCAGCCAAAGCGGCCTGGAAGAAGTCTTCGTGCAGACCCAGGGCAAACCTGCGCGCACCTTTCCCGCGCGCCTGCCGTTGTTGGCGCTGGATCGCATCTACGTGCGCAATCTGAAGGTGCATAACCCCCGTGTGCTGACCACGCGTCCCTGGTCCCATTTGTCTGACCATGTGCCGCTGTCGGTGGAGATTGAGTTATGAACGTCGCTGTAGAACATATCGCCACCGACCAGCCACCGGACGATGCCAAGGCGCGTGACCTCGATTACGGCTGGCAGAGCGGCAACCGCATCGACTTGCTGGAAAATGGCGAGGCTTACTTTCCCAGGGTGTTCGAGGCCATGCGCGAGGCGCAGCGCGAGATTCTGCTGGAGACGTTTATCCTCTTCGAAGACAAGGTCGGTTTTGAACTAAAAGCTATTCTGATCGAAGCCGCGCAGCGCGGGGTGAAAGTGGTGGCCAGCCTGGATGGCTTTGGTTGCGGCGAACTGAGCCCAACATTTTTGCGCGAGCTGGCCGAAGCCGGGGTGGCGGTGCAGATGTTCGATCCGGCCTCGAAGACGCTGGGCATCCGCACCAACTGGTTCCGGCGCCTGCACCGCAAGATCGTGGTGGTGGATGCCAGCGTGGCGTTCATCGGCGGTATCAACTTTTCCGCCGACCATCTGGGCGACTTCGGCCCTGAAGCCAAACAGGATTATGCGGTGCAAATCGTGGGCCCGGCGGTGGCTGACCTGCACCACTTCGCCCTGGCGCAAAGTGGTCGTCAGGTGCGCACCCGGCGTGGATGGCGGCGGCGTCAGCAACGCCCTACGCCATGGGCAACGTCTGACGGGGACGGCCTGGTACGCCTGATTTATCGCGACAACGTGCAGCATCGCGATGACATCGAGGAAGCCTACATCCACGCGTTGAGCAAAGCCCGTACGCGCGCCGTGATCGCCAATGCGTATTTCTTCCCCGGTTACCGCCTGCTGCGGGAAATCCGCAATGCCGCACGCCGTGGCGTGCACGTGCAATTGATCATGCAGGGCCAGCCGGATGTGCTGCTGGCCAAGCTGGCGGCGCGCATGCTGTATGACTATCTGCTCAAGGACGGCGTGGTCATTCACGAGTACTGCCAGCGCCCGCTGCACGGCAAGGTCGCGTTGGTAGACGAGGACTGGAGCACCGTAGGGTCAAGCAACCTGGACCCGTTGAGCCTGGCATTGAACCTTGAAGCCAATGTGCTGATCCGCGATCGGGCATTCAATCAGCAGTTGTACGAAAGCCTGGAAGCGCTCGCCAGGGACCATTGCCAGACCATGCCGGCAAAACGCAAACCGCGCCTGTGGTTGTGGCGCCTGACCGTAGGCTTCCTGGTATTTCATGTGATGCGTCACTTCCCCGCCCTCACCGGCTGGCTGCCGGCACACAAGCCGCGTTTGAAACCCATTGAGAGTCCGGCCCATGACGTCTGAAAAAAAAGCCTCCCGGTTCCAGCGCTGGAAGAAGCCCCTGACCGTTGCGTTCTTTCTGCTGCTGATCGTGTTGTTCACCTTGCTTGCCCGGCGCATCGACTGGAGCGAAGTGCTGCAGACGTTGAGCGAGTTCAAGGTGCGCACCCTGCTGATCGCCGCAGCGCTGACGGTGTGCAGCTTTATCGTGTATGCCTGCTTCGACCTGATCGGCCGTACCTACATTCGCCAGCCCTTGCGCTGGAAGCAGATCCTGCCGGTGGGCATCATCAGCTACGCGTTCAACCTCAACCTGAGCGCGTGGGTGGGCGGCATCGCCATGCGTTATCGCCTGTACTCGCGACTGGGCGTGAGCACCGGCAATATCGCCAAGATCCTGGGGTTGAGCCTGGCAACCAATTGGTTCGGCTATATGGCGATCTCGGGCGTGATTTTCAGCAGCGGCCTGGTCACCATGCCGCCGGGCTGGAAAGTCAGCACCACGGCATTGCAAGGCATCGGCGCGCTGCTCGTGCTGGCCAGCCTGGGCTATCTGGTCGCCTGTCAATTTTCCAAAAAGCGTGCGTGGACCATTCGAGGCATGGAGATCAACCTGCCGTCGCTGCGCATGGCGTGCCTGCAATTGCTGTTGGGCGCGTTGAACTGGTCGTTGATGGCGGCGGTGATTTTCACGCTGTTGCCGGCGAAACTGGATTATCCGCTGGTGCTCGGGGTGCTGTTGATCAGCGCGATTGCCGGGGTGCTCACGCATATCCCAGCAGGCCTTGGCGTGCTGGAAGCGGTGTTTATCGGGCTGTTGCAGCATGAGGTGTCACGCGGGAGCTTGCTGGCGGGGTTGATTGCCTATCGGGCGATCTATTTCATTTGCCCGTTGTTGATCGCGCTGGTGATGTACTTGGGCGTAGAGGCGAAGGCCAAGGCATTGCGGGTGAAGAAGACACCCGCTTAGCGCTTAACGGGACTGAATGATGCTCAGCCGTTCACCCACCACCATCTCGGTGATCCAGTCCACCAGGATCGAGGTGTAGGCCTGCTGCGACACCGGATCGCTCAATGAATGGTCGGCGCCGTCGATGATGCGGTGGGTCAGGGAATGGGTGTGCTGGCAGGCCGCGCGGTAGCTCATGATGGTGGCATGCGGCACGTGGTCGTCGGTCTCCGACTCGACGATCAGCACATCGCCGGTGAATTTTGCGCAGGCATGCAGGGCCCGGTTGGTTTCGGCCTGCACCAGCGTACTGCGGTAATCCATCAGGTCGGCCTTATCCAGGTCACGCTTGGGCTTGAGCCATTCCTGATCGCGGTACAGCGCAGGCACCCGCAGCGCCAGCCAGCGCACCGGGCGCAATGAGGTGAGAATCGCCGCCAGATAGCCCCCATAGCTGGTCCCTACTACCGCCACCGCCGAGGTGTCGATGGCCGGGTGGGCCAGCAGTCGGTCGTAGGCGGCCAACAGGTCGCGCAGGTTGTCTTCACGGGTCACGCGCGAGAGCGGGATACCCGTACCGGCATGGCCGCGCAGGTCGAAGGTCAGGCACACGCAACCGAGCCCCGCAATGCCCTTGGCGCGTTCCAGATCGCGCTCCTGGCTGCCGCCCCAGCCGTGCACGAACAGCACGCCCGGGACTTTGGATTTGGGGCTCAGAAAGGTCCCGCTCATTTGTTCGTCATCGATGTCGATTGCAATGCTCTCGCTTCTAGCCGTCATAAGCGTTAACCGTCACATATTTGAGGAGAAAGTCGCTGTTTTCAGCCGGGCCGCGGTACACCTCGATGGCGTCCGCCGGCAACGTTTGGTCCACGTAGGTTTCCACCGAGGCCACCTGAATCGCGCGCAAGCCGGGATGGTTGACGAAGCTTTGCAGCGCCGCGACTTCCGCGCTGCTGGCCCCGCCCATGCGCCAGGACTGTTCAAGCACGCCACTGCGGCGCTGGCCGTCGCTGTCTTGCCCCTGGGCGATGTCGTAGTTGCGTCGCGAAGCGTAGAAGCCGGGGTAGGCTTCATCGGCGGCCTTGTCGAAAACCTGCGCCTGCCTGACGGCTTCGCGTACATCCTCAGGCAGGTCCAGCGTGAGCAGGTCATCGTAGCCGCCGGGCACCACCAGCAGTTTGGAACCGCCGTAGACCTCTTCGCCCTGCCCGTCCCGGGTCAGGTATTGCTCGCCGCAGTAGCTGAAGACGTGATCGCCCATAAAACTCTGACCCACACTGTGAGTGACTACGTCGTGCAGGTCTTGTTCCAGCACCACGCCGTCGTTGAACATTGCGGTGGCTTCGGGACGCACCAGCAAGGCATCGAATTCGTCGAGGCTGCGGATGACTTGTTGCCCGCGGCCCGCGCAGGCGTTTACGGGCTTCAAGCGAATCGGCCCGCTGTAGAGCAACCGGGTAGCGGCTGGTCGTGCGTCTTCCAGTGCAAAGACGCTCAAGCCATCGAGGACTACGTCGCGCACGCGCTCGCAAAACAGCGGCGACCAGCCCTCGGGCGCCTTGGCTTGCGGGCTTAACAGGCCATGAGTGATGGCCTTGGTGCAAATAAACGCGTGATCGACGTAACCACCCCACAGGTCCTGCGGCCCCTGGATATTGAGCGCCCTGGCCTGGTCGGGGCCCACCAGGGTTTGCGTGGGAAGCAGATAAATATCGCGGCCGGCGTGCTTCTGTGGATCATAGCTGCCGCCGAATTTGAGCCCCAGTATCTGCGCCAGCCAGCGCGCCAGGGCACGATTGGTGTCCACTTCATGCTGGGGTGCGCCGCTGCGCGTTGAGTGAGAGAGCACCAGTTTTTTACGTGAAATCGGGGTCATGCGTCCCCCTTGGCATCCGGCCATGTGTGTAGCGAAAGCGTAGCAGGGATCAGGCCAAGGTCGCGTTGAAAAGGATCTCTTGAAAATCAATCGGTTGCCGCAAATGCAATAGCAGTTAGCCTGCTCCATTTTGCACGATGGGTGCTAGGACGCGCGGCGTTCTGCACGATTCACACGCCGAAGCGGCTGCGGTAGTCGCTGGGGACAAGGCCTGTGATTTTCTTGAAGGTAGCGCGAAAAGCGCTGGGGTCCTGGTAGCCCACGGTCCAGGCGATGTGATCGATAGTGCCGTTGGTGAGTTCAAGCAGTTGCCGCGCCTTGCCTACGCGCAGGTGCTGACAGTATTCGGTGGGTTTCAAGCCGGTGGCGCTGCGAAAGCGGCGCAGGAAGGTACGTTCTTCCAGGCCCGCCTGCTGCGCCATGGCCGCGATGGACACCTCCACCGCGCCGCTGGCTTGCAGCCAATGCTGAACCTTTAGAATCGCAGCGTCGCCATGCCCGAGTATCGGCGCGAAGTTGCTGGCGCATTGACTGGCGCTGTCACTGTGTTCAATCACCAGAAAACGCGCGGTATCGGCGGCAATGCTCGGCCCCAGCAAACGCTCGACCAGGCGCAGACCCAACTCGGACCAGGCCATCAGCCCGGCGGTGGTGATCAGGTCGCCGTCATCGACGATGGGTGTGTCCGCCTCCAGGCGTACGGCCGGATAGCGGATGGCGAAGCTGGCGGCGGACGACCAGTGGGCGGTGGCGCGACGCCCGTCCAGCAAGCCGCTGCGCGCGAGCATGATCGAACCGATGCACACGCCTGCGAGCACAGTGCCCGCCGCGTGCTGCTGGCGCAGCCATTCGAGCAACGCGGGGGGCGTCTGCTCTTCACTGAAATCGCCCACCGAGGGAGGCACCAGCACCGCAGCCAGGGTCAGGTCGGCGCCAGGCTGGGTATCGAAGACCCGCACAGGCATGCCTTGCTTATCGACCTGCCAATGGCTGACCCGCAACGTCGGCAATTGCGCGGATGGGTGCTCGGCAGCCATGCGATTGGCGACACCAAACAAATCGGTCAAGCCATGCACGGCGGCCAATTGCGCGCCCTGGTAGATCACTATGCCCAGCTCAACCACCGCCATTGTCAGTTTTCCCTCTGTTATTGTCGGTGCAGCCAATGTCCGACGTGCGCGCCAGCTAAGATACTGGGCCCATCAACCTATCGAGGCAACACACATGGCCAAGCAAGCACTCATCCTGATCGATATCCAGAACGACTACTTCCCCCACGGCAAGTGGCCGCTTGATGGCGTGGAGGCCGCTGCGGACAACGCTGCGCAGGTGCTGCAGGCTTTTCGTCAGGCGGGGGATGCGGTGATCCATGTACGTCATGAGTTCGCAGGCGATGATGCGCCATTCTTCACGCCCGGCTCCGAAGGCGCGCACTTGCATGCCAAAGTGCTGAACGAGGGGAACGAGCCGGTGGTGCTCAAGCACTTTGTGAATGCCTTTCGCCAGACCAACCTGCGCGAACTGCTGGAACAGCGCAGCATTACCGACGTGGTCGTGGTCGGCAGCATGAGCCATATGTGCATCGACGCCGTGGTGCGGGCGGCGGCGGATTTGGGCTACAAGGTCACGGTGATCCACGACGCGTGCGCGACCCGCGACCAGGAGTTCAATGGGCAGGTGATTCCTGCCGCGCAAGTGCATGGCGCGTACATGGCCGCGCTGGCCTTCGGTTATGCGGGCGTGGTATCGACGGATGCATATTTGAAAGCCCAAGCGGCGGCTTGACCGCCGCTCGGCGCGGTCAGCGCGTGGCGATGATGAACAGACGCGGGAATGGCAGCAGCACCGTGCCGTCGACCAGGGCTGGATAGGCCTGGGTAATCCGTGCCTGGTAGGCCTGCAGGAAAGCGGCTTTTTCGTCATCGTTCAGTGGCGCCAGGAAAGGCCGCAGGGCTGACGCCTTGAACCACTCCACCACCGCGCCGTGGTCTGCCAACGGGTGGAGGTAGGTGGTACGCCAGACATCGACGGTGCTGCAATGCCGGTTCAGCAGTTCGAAGTAGTAGCTCGCCGAATGCCGTTCGTTGTGCTTGACCGCGCCGATCTTCTCCGCCCATGGCCCCTGCGCTGCGACCTCACGGGCGAGCCGGTGGGCAGGCTCGTCGAGATTGTCCGGCGTCTGTACCGCCAGCGTGCCGCCGGGCGTGAGTTGGTCGACCAGGTGCGGATAGAGCGTGGCGTGGTCAGGCAACCATTGCAGGGACGCGTTGGCGAGAATCACGTCGAACCGCTGCGCCGGACGCCAGGCGCCGATATCCGCCAGTTCGAAGCTCAAGGACGGCAGACGCTTGCGGGCGTCACGCAGCATGTCATCAGAGCTGTCCATGCCGGTAATGTGGGCGTATGGAAAGCGTTCAGCCAACACTTGGGTGGAATTGCCGGGGCCACAGCCCAGATCGACGGCCGTGCCCACATCGGTATTGGGAATCGCCGCGACCAAGTCGCGCACGGGACGCGTGCGTTGCTGTTCGAACATCTTGTACTGCTTGGCGGACCAGCTCATCGGTGGTTCTCCTCTCTTGATGATTAAGCATCGCCCATAAAAAACCCCCGACGCCAGGGCTATCGGGGGTTTTTGGGGGTCTGGGTCTCAGACCTTAGAACGGGATATCGTCATCAAAGCTGTCGAAATCCGGAGCCGGCTGCGGAGCGGCCTGTTGTGGCGCCGGGCGCGACTCACGCTGAGGCTGCTGGCTTGGCTGCGGACGCGATTGCTGTGGACGCGGCGCCGAGTTGGACATGCCGCCCTGGCCCTGTTGGTCGCCCTGTGGACGGCCGCCCAGCAATTGCATGGTGCCTTGCATGTCGACCACGATTTCAGTGGTGTAACGCTTGATGCCGTCTTTTTCCCACTCGCGGGTTTGCAGCTTGCCTTCGATGTAGACCTGCGAACCTTTGCGCAGGTACTCACCGGCGATCTCGGCCACTTTGCCGAACATCGACACGCGGTGCCATTCGGTTTTCTCGACCTTCTGGCCGGTCTGCTTGTCGGTCCACTGTTCGCTGGTCGCCAGACTCAGGTTGGTCACGGCGTTACCGTTAGGCAGGTAGCGAACTTCGGGATCCTGGCCGCATGTACCGACCAATATGACTTTGTTAACCCCACGGGCCATAACGTTCTCCTAGGCTGGGCGCGCTGTCGGCACTGGGTTGACCAGCTGCTCGAGCGTCGCGCGATCCAATAATTCGGTGTCCAATTTGATGTAAATCGCAGTTTCTTCTGCGACCACTACTGCGTCCGTTACTCCAACGACGGCCTTCAGGCGCTCGGCCAGGCCGGCTTCGCGCATCGCTTCAGGCGATAACGGCAGGCGTAGGCTCGTCACATACGGAGGTTCGCGCATGGTAACAGCAAAGACCAGCCAAAGTGCAGCCAGCCCGGCGCATCCGAGGAACACAACCGACAAACCGCCATGCTGGAACATCCAGCCGCCCATGATTCCGCCCAGCGCCGAACCGAGAAACTGGCTGGTGGAATACACGCCCATCGCCGTGCCCTTGCCGCCGGCCGGTGAAACCTTGCTGATCAGCGACGGCAATGACGCCTCCAGCAGGTTGAACGCGGTGAAGAACACCACCGTGCCGATCACCAGCGCGCGCAGGCTGTCGCCGAACTGCCAGAAGAATAGTTCAGTGAGCATCAATGTCGCGACGGCGCCGAGCAGAACTCGTTTCATTTTGCGTTTTTTCTCGCCGTAGATGATGAACGGGATCATGGCGAAGAACGAAATCAACAGGGCGGTCAGGTAGACCCACCAGTGCTGTTCCTTGGGCAAACCGGCTTTTTCCACCAGCGCCAGGGGCAAGGCGACAAAGCTGCACATCAGCATTGCGTGCAACACGAAGATACCTAAATCCAGGCGCAGCAGGTCCGGATGCCTGAGCGTCGGCAACAGCGCCTTGCGCGCGACGCCCGATTCGCGGTGCTGCAGCGTGCCGGTGGAGCGCGGCACCATAAAGGCCACGATCAGGATACCGAACAACGCCATGCCGCCGGTGGCCAGGAACAACCCGTGCAGACCAAAGGCGCGAGTCAGCAGCGGGCCGACCACCATCGCCACGGCAAACGACAAGCCGATGGTCATGCCGATCATGGCCATGGCCTTGGTGCGATGCTGTTCGCGGGTCAGGTCTGACAGCAATGCCATCACCGCAGCGGAAATCGCCCCGGCGCCTTGCAGGATACGCCCGGCGATCACGCCCCAGATCGAATCGGACTGCGCCGCGAGCACACTGCCCAGGGCGAACACGATCAGCCCCAGGTAAATCACCGGGCGACGGCCAATACGGTCGGAAATGATGCCGAACGGAATCTGGAAGATCGCCTGGGTCAGGCCATAGGCGCCAATCGCCAGGCCGATCAGTGCGGGGGTCGCGCCTGCGAGATCCATTCCATAGGTCGCCAGCACCGGCAACACCATAAACATGCCCAGCATACGGAAGGCGAACACCAGGGCCAGACCGCTTGCCGCTCGGGTCTCGCCGCTACTCATGCGTTCGCTGTGGGGATCGTGCATGGAAAAACCTCGTGTGAACCGGCGGCGATTCTACCAGTCCCATCGATTGAGAGGGTATATGCGGCGCTTTGCCGCGCAGCTTTCATGTAAGGCTGCAAGCGGCCTTTTGACAGTGTATATTCATCCAGTCTTTAGCCGTATACTCCGGCATTATTTACGCCCGCCGTGCGAGGCCATCTTGGACAAGATCCTGATTCGTGGGGCTAGAACCCACAACCTGAAGAACATCGACCTGACCCTGCCCCGGGACAAACTGATCGTCATCACCGGCCTGTCCGGTTCGGGCAAATCGTCCCTGGCGTTCGACACGCTGTATGCCGAAGGCCAGCGGCGCTATGTGGAATCGTTGTCGGCCTATGCCCGGCAGTTCCTGTCCATGATGGAAAAGCCCGACGTCGACACCATCGAAGGTTTGTCGCCGGCCATTTCCATCGAGCAGAAATCGACGTCCCATAACCCGCGCTCCACCGTGGGCACCATTACCGAAATCTACGACTACCTGCGTCTGCTGTATGCACGCGTGGGTATTCCGCGCTGCCCGGACCACGATATTCCCCTGGAAGCCCAGACTGTCAGCCAGATGGTCGACCTGGTGCTGGCCCAGCCGGAAGGCGCCAAGTTGATGCTGCTGGCACCGGTGATTCGCGAGCGCAAGGGGGAACATCTTTCCGTCTTCGAAGAGCTGCGTGCCCAAGGTTTCGTCCGCGCCCGCATCAACGGCAAGCTTTATGAGCTGGATGAAGCGCCCAAGCTCGACAAGCAGAAAAAGCATTCCATCGATGTGGTGGTTGACCGTTTCAAGGTGCGCGCCGACCTGCAGCAGCGCCTGGCGGAATCCTTCGAGACCGCATTGAAGCTGGCCGACGGTATTGCCCTGGTCGCGCCGATGGACGACGAGCCGGGCGAAGAGATCATCTTCTCCGCGCGCTTTGCCTGCCCGATCTGCGGCCATGCCATCAGCGAGCTGGAACCCAAGCTGTTTTCCTTCAACAACCCGGCCGGCGCCTGCCCGACCTGTGACGGCCTGGGCGTCAAGCAGTTCTTCGACATCAAACGCCTGGTCAACGGCGACCTGACGCTGGCGGAGGGGGCGATTCGTGGCTGGGACAGACGCAACGTCTATTACTTCCAGATGCTGGGGTCGTTGGCATCGCACTACAAGTTCAGCCTCGAAGTGCCGTTCAACCAACTGCCGGCGGACCAGCAGAAGGTCATCCTCAACGGCAGCGGTTCGCAGAACGTCGACTTCAAGTACCTGAACGACCGTGGCGATATCGTCAAGCGCTCCCACCCGTTCGAAGGCATCGTGCCGAACCTTGAGCGCCGCTACCGCGAGACCGAATCGGCCAGCGTGCGTGAAGAGCTGGCGAAATTCCTCAGCACCCAGCCTTGCCCGGATTGCCGCGGCACACGCCTGCGTCGCGAGGCGCGGCATGTGTGGGTGGGCGAAAAGACATTGCCGGCGGTGACCAACCTGCCGATCGGCGATGCCTGTGAGTATTTTGGTGTACTCAAGCTGACCGGTCGTCGTGGGGAAATTGCCGACAAGATCCTCAAGGAGATCCGCGAGCGGTTGCAGTTCCTGGTCAACGTTGGCCTGGATTACCTGTCGCTGGATCGCAGTGCCGACACCTTGTCGGGCGGCGAGGCCCAGCGGATTCGCCTGGCCAGCCAAATCGGCGCCGGCCTTGTGGGTGTGTTGTATATCCTCGATGAACCGTCGATCGGTTTGCACCAGCGAGACAACGATCGCCTGCTGGGTACGTTGAAACATCTGCGGGATATCGGCAACACGGTGATTGTGGTCGAGCACGATGAGGACGCGATTCGCCTGGCGGATTACGTCGTCGATATCGGCCCTGGCGCGGGCGTGCATGGCGGACATATTGTCGCCGAGGGCACGCCTGCCGAAGTCATGGCGCATCCGGACTCGCTGACCGGCAAGTACCTGTCGGGCCGCGTGAAAATTGCGGTGCCGGCCAAGCGCACGCCGCGCAACAAGAAGATGGCGTTGCACCTCAAGGGTGCGCGCGGCAACAACCTGCGCAATGTGGATCTGGAAATCCCCCTGGGCCTGCTGACCTGTGTGACCGGGGTTTCCGGCTCGGGCAAATCGACACTGATCAACAACACGCTGTTCCCGCTCAGTGCCACCGCCCTGAACGGCGCCACCACTCTGGAAGCAGCGGGCCACGACAGCATCAAAGGCCTGGAGCATCTGGACAAGGTGGTCGACATCGACCAGAGCCCGATTGGCCGTACGCCGCGTTCCAACCCGGCAACCTACACCGGGCTATTCACGCCGATTCGCGAGTTGTTCGCCGGTGTTCCGGAATCGCGTTCACGCGGCTACGGGCCAGGCCGTTTCTCGTTCAACGTCAAGGGCGGTCGCTGTGAAGCCTGCCAGGGCGATGGCTTGATCAAGGTCGAGATGCACTTCCTGCCGGATATCTACGTGCCGTGCGATGTGTGCAAGAGCAAGCGCTATAACCGCGAAACCCTGGAAATCAAATACAAGGGCAAGAACATCCACGAAACCCTGGAGATGACCATCGAGGAAGCTCGGGTGTTCTTCGATGCGGTTCCGGCGTTGGCGCGCAAGCTGCAGACGTTGATGGATGTCGGCCTGTCTTATATCAAGCTGGGGCAGTCGGCGACCACGCTGTCGGGTGGTGAAGCGCAGCGGGTGAAGTTGTCGCGTGAGTTGTCCAAACGGGATACAGGCAAAACCCTGTATATCCTTGATGAGCCAACCACTGGCCTGCACTTTGCCGATATTCAGCAACTGCTGGACGTACTGCATCGCTTGCGCGATCACGGTAATACGGTGGTGGTGATTGAACACAACCTGGACGTAATCAAGACCGCCGACTGGTTGGTGGACCTGGGGCCGGAAGGCGGTTCCAAGGGCGGCCAGATCATCGCGGTGGGCACACCGGAGCAGGTTTCCGAAATGCCGCAGTCGCACACCGGTTACTACTTGAAGCCGTTGCTGGAGCGCGACCGAGCCTGACTTTTCCGGGCCCAATGAAAAGCCCCTGTCACTTTGCGGTGACAGGGGCTTTTTTGTAGCCGGGAATCAGAACTGCGACTGCAGATAATTCTCCAGGCCGATCAGCTTGATCAGGCCCAACTGCTTTTCCAGCCAGTAGGTGTGATCTTCTTCGGTGTCATTCAACTGCACCCGCAGGATTTCCCGCGTGACGTAGTCGTTGTGCTGCTCGCAGAGCTCGATGCCCTTGCAAAGCGCGGCACGGACCTTGTACTCGAGGCGCAGGTCGGCAGCGAGCATTTCCGGCACAGTGGTGCCCACGTCCAAGTCGTCGGGACGCATACGCGGCGTGCCTTCGAGCATGAGGATACGGCGCATCAGTGCGTCGGCGTGCTGTGCCTCTTCTTCCATCTCGTGGTTGATACGTTCGTAGAGCTCGGTAAAGCCCCAGTCTTCGTACATGCGCGAATGGATGAAATATTGGTCACGAGCTGCCAGTTCGCCCGTCAGCAACGTGTTGAGGTAATCGATTACGTCGGGGTGACCTTGCATCGCCCTACATCTCCCTGCTTGAAAGTCTGTAGTTTGAACCATGCTGACCTAAAGGTCACGGGACTAACGGCAGAAAAGCGAAGATTTCCGGAGAAAAGTGGCTGAAATAACGCAAAAACCGCCCAAATGAGGGCGGTTCTGCTTATCGTTTAGAGTCAGTTAAGCGATACACCCAGTGCCTTTGCGATTGCTTCTCCATAAGCGGCATCCGCTTTATAGAAATGCTGCAACTGACGCTGGATCACATCGCTGGAAACACCGCCCATCGCACCGGCGATGTTGCTGGTCAGCAGCGCTTTCTGCTCGTCATTCATCAAGCGGAACAGTGCACCGGCGTGGCTGTAGTAGTCGGTGTCTTCGCGATGATCATAACGATCAGCCGCGCCGCTCAGGGCGAGTGCAGGTTCCGCGTACTGTGGCGCCTGCTTTGGCGCATCGGCGTAGCTGTTAGGCTCGTAGTTGGGCGCCGCACCGCCGTTGCTGCCAAAGGCCATCGAACCGTCGCGCTGATAGCTGTTCACCTGGTTACGCGGGGCATTTACCGGCAGTTGCTGGTGGTTAGTGCCGACGCGGTAGCGGTGAGCATCTGCGTAGGCAAAGACGCGACCTTGCAGCATACGGTCTGGCGACAGGCCAACGCCTGGCACCATGTTGCTTGGGCCGAACGCGGCTTGCTCCACTTCGGCGAAATAATTCTGCGGATTGCGGTTGAGCTCCAGCTCACCCACCTCGATCAGTGGGAATTCTTTTTGCGACCAGGTCTTGGTTACGTCAAACGGATTCTCGTAGTGAGCGTTCGCTTGAGCCTCGGTCATGATCTGGATGCAAACGCGCCATTTCGGGAAATCACCACGTTCAATGGCGCCGAACAGATCGCGCTGGGCATAGTCTGGATCGGTACCCGCCAGGCGCGCAGCTTCAGCCGGTGCCAGGTTTTTGATGCCTTGCCGGGTCTTGTAGTGCCATTTAACCCAGTGGCGCTCGCCGTTGGCGTTGATCAGGCTGTAGGTGTGACTACCGAAGCCGTGCATGTGGCGGTAGCCATCCGGGATGCCACGGTCAGAAAACAGGATGGTGACCTGGTGCAGCGCCTCGGGGGAGTGCGACCAGAAGTCCCACATCATCTGCGCACTTTTCAGGTTGCTTTGTGGCAAACGTTTTTGGGTATGGATGAAATCGGGGAATTTCAACGGATCGCGAATGAAGAACACAGGCGTGTTGTTGCCGACGATATCCCAGTTGCCTTCCTCGGTGTAGAACTTCAAGGCGAAGCCGCGTGGGTCACGCTCGGTGTCAGCCGAACCGCGCTCGCCGCCTACTGTGGAGAACCGCAGGAACGTCGGGGTTTGTTTACCCACTGACTCGAACAGCTTCGCGCTGGTGTATCGAGTGATGTCCTGGGTGACTGTGAACGTACCGTAGGCGCCCGAACCTTTGGCGTGTACACGGCGCTCCGGAATATTCTCACGGTTGAAGTGAGCGAGCTTCTCGATCAGGTGAAAATCGTCGAGCAACAGCGGACCACGAGGGCCGGCGGAACGGCAATTCTGATTATCCGCAACGGGAGCGCCGCTGGCGGTGGTAAGGATTTTATTCTGGCTCATGCGCAATCTTCCTCAGGTCGGACTTGAAACTGCCGGCTAATCGGCTTGGAAGGAGTATCAATCAACCACACGACACCTACAAATTTATTAAATCGTAGGCATCAATAGAAAATTACTACCAACCAGGCCAACCCTCATCATGCCCACTGCTCCCCTGGGAAACTTGTACCCATCGCGCTTTTTTGCGTGCACAAAAAACCGGGCACTAGGCCCGGTTCTTCGTTACAGACTGTCGTCTTACTCGGCGCTTACAGCTTCGCCGGCAGTAGCACGATCAACCAACTCAACGTACGCCATAGGCGCGTTGTCGCCAGTGCGGAAGCCGCACTTGAGGATGCGCAGGTAGCCACCCTCACGGGTAGCATAACGCTTGCCCAGGTCGTTGAAGAGCTTACCAACGATAGCTTTCGAACGAGTACGGTCGAAAGCCAGACGGCGGTTAGCCAGGCTGTCTGTCTTGGCCAAAGTGATCAGCGGCTCAGCAACGCGACGCAGTTCTTTAGCTTTCGGCAGTGTAGTTTTGATCAGCTCGTGCTCGAACAGCGACACCGCCATGTTTTGGAACATGGCCTTGCGGTGCGAGCTGGTACGGCTCAGGTGACGACCACTTTTACGATGACGCATGGTTCATTCCTTACCAAACTCACGTTCGGTGATTACGACGATCAGGCAGTCGCCTTGTCGTCCTTCTTAAGACTTGCAGGCGGCCAGTTGTCGAGGCGCATGCCGAGGGACAGACCGCGGGAGGCCAGAACGTCCTTGATTTCAGTCAAGGATTTCTTGCCAAGGTTCGGAGTCTTCAACAGCTCTACTTCGGTACGCTGAATCAGGTCGCCGATGTAGTAGATGTTTTCCGCCTTAAGGCAGTTAGCCGAACGTACAGTCAGTTCCAGATCGTCAACCGGGCGAAGCAGGATCGGATCGATCTCGTCTTCCTGCTCGATTACCACTGGTTCGCTGTCACCCTTGAGGTCGACGAACGCAGCCAACTGCTGTTGCAGAATGGTTGCAGCGCGGCGGATAGCCTCTTCAGGATCCAGAGTACCGTTGGTTTCCAGATCAATAACCAGCTTGTCCAGGTTAGTACGCTGCTCGACACGGGCGTTTTCCACCACGTATGCGATACGGCGAACCGGGCTGAACGAAGAGTCAAGCTGCAAGCGACCAATGCTGCGGCTTTCGTCTTCATCGCTCTGACGCGAGTCGGCCGGTTCATAACCACGACCACGAGCTACAGTGAGCTTCATGTTCAAGGCGCCGTTAGACGCCAGGTTAGCGATTACGTGATCGGGATTAACGATCTCGACATCATGATCCAGCTGAATATCGGCAGCGGTAACCACCCCCGAACCCTTCTTCGACAAGGTCAGCGTAACTTCGTCACGGCCGTGCAGCTTGATAGCCAGACCTTTAAGGTTCAACAGGATTTCAATTACGTCTTCCTGTACACCTTCGATGGCGCTGTACTCGTGGAGCACACCGTCAATCTCGGCCTCGACTACTGCACAGCCGGGCATTGAGGACAACAGGATGCGGCGCAGCGCGTTGCCCAGGGTGTGGCCAAAACCACGCTCGAGAGGCTCGAGAGTAATTTTAGCGCGGGTTGGACTGACAACCTGCACATCAATGTGGCGGGGTGTCAGGAACTCATTTACCGAAATCTGCATGGATGCACCTATTTTCTAGCCCTTACTTGGAGTAGAGCTCGACAATCAGGCTTTCGTTGATGTCGGCGGACAGATCACTGCGAGCAGGAACGTTCTTGAAAACGCCCGACTTCTTCTCAGTGTCTACTTCTACCCATTCTACGCGGCCACGTTGGGCACACAGATCGAGAGCTTGGACAATGCGAAGTTGGTTTTTTGCTTTCTCGCGAATCGCGACCACGTCACCAGCACGAACCTGGTAAGACGGTACGTTAACGGTTTGGCCGTTTACGCTGACGGATTTGTGCGATACCAGCTGACGGGATTCGGCGCGAGTCGAACCAAAGCCCATACGGTATACAACGTTGTCCAGACGGCATTCGAGCAGTTGCAGCAGGTTTTCACCGGTTGCACCTTTCTTGCCAGCAGCTTCTTTGTAGTAGCCGCTGAACTGACGCTCGAGAACGCCGTAGATACGACGGACCTTCTGCTTTTCACGCAGTTGGGTGCCGTAATCGGACTGGCGACCGCGGCGTTGGCCGTGGATACCAGGTGCTGCTTCAATGTTGCACTTCGATTCGATCGCGCGCACGCCGCTCTTCAAGAAGAGATCGGTGCCTTCACGACGAGCGAGTTTGCATTTTGGACCAATGTAACGAGCCATTCTTTACAATCTCCTGGATTACACGCGGCGCTTCTTCGGCGGACGGCACCCGTTGTGCGGGATTGGCGTCACGTCGGTGATGCTGGCGATCTTATAGCCACAGCCGTTCAAAGCACGGACAGCAGACTCACGACCTGGACCTGGACCTTTGACGTTAACGTCGAGGTTTTTCAGGCCGTATTCCAGCGCAGCTTGACCAGCACGTTCAGCAGCTACTTGAGCAGCAAACGGGGTGGACTTGCGGGAACCGCGGAAACCCGAACCACCGGAGGTAGCCCAAGAAAGCGCATTACCTTGACGGTCGGTGATGGTCACGATTGTGTTGTTAAAAGAAGCATGGATGTGGGCGATGCCATCAACCACTGTCTTTTTAACTTTTTTACGAGGACGAGCAGCAGGTTTTGCCATGATAATTTTCCTGTCGATTCGCGTGGGCGATTACTTGCGGATCGGCTTACGCGGACCTTTACGGGTACGCGCGTTAGTCTTGGTACGCTGACCGCGTACTGGAAGACCACGACGATGACGCAGACCACGGTAGCAACCGAGGTCCATCAAACGCTTGATTTTCATGTTGATTTCGCGACGCAGGTCACCTTCAGTGGTGAACTTCGCCACTTCGCCACGCAACGCTTCGATCTGCTCGTCGCTCAGATCCTTGATCTTTGCGGCTGGGTTTACCCCAGTGTCTGCGCAAATTTTCTGCGCAGTAGTGCGACCAACACCATAGATGTAGGTCAGCGAGATAACAGTGTGCTTGTTATCTGGAATGTTAACGCCTGCAATACGGGCCATTCAGTGGGACTCCAATTGACAGCTACCTACGCCCCGGAAGCCAAGAAATAGGGCGCGAGATAATATCGCTGTAATAACAAATAATCAACCCGGCAGCGCACTAGCTGCCGGGCTTCAAGCGGATCACACTCAGCCTTGGCGCTGTTTGTGACGCGGTTCCGCGCTGCAAATTACTCGAACAACACCTTCGCGGCGAATAATCTTGCAGTTACGGCACAGCTTTTTCACCGATGCACGAACTTTCATCACCAACTCCTCGAACCTTATGGGGTACTCAGCGCAACATGCCGCTGCCGTAGCCCTTCAGGTTGGCTTTCTTCATCAGGGATTCGTACTGGTGCGAAACGAGGTGCGATTGTACTTGGGACATGAAGTCCATCACAACCACGACCACGATCAGCAACGAGGTCCCGCCAAGGTAGAACGGAACGTTTGCCGCAACCACCAGGAACTGGGGAAGCAAACAGACGGCCGTCATATATAGAGCACCGAACAGGGTCAAACGAGTCAGAACGCCATCAATGTAGCGCGCAGACTGCTCACCTGGACGAATACCCGGAATAAAGGCACCGGACTTCTTCAGGTTTTCCGCTACGTCTTTCGGATTGAACATCAACGCCGTATAGAAGAAGCAGAAGAAAATAATCCCTGCACTAAACAGCAGAATATTCAACGGCTGACCAGGAGCGATCGACTGAGAGAGGTCCTGCAGCCAGCCCATATTTTCAGACTGACCAAACCAGGTACCCAACGAAGCCGGAAACAGCAAGATGCTGCTCGCGAAAATTGCCGGAATAACGCCGGCCATATTCACCTTCAGCGGCAAGTGGCTGGTCTGCGCAGCAAAAACCTTGCGGCCCTGCTGACGCTTGGCGTAGTGAACAGCAATACGACGCTGACCACGCTCAATGAACACCACAAAACCGATAATCGCTACTGCCAGCAAACCGATGGCAACCAGGGCGAAGATATTGATATCACCCTGACGCGCAGACTCGAAAGACTGCCCGATTGCTCTCGGAAGACCGGCGACGATACCTGCGAAAATCAACATCGAGATACCGTTACCAACACCACGTTCAGTAATCTGCTCACCCAGCCACATCATGAACATCGCACCAGCCACAAACGTGGATACCGCGACGAAATGGAAGCCAAAGTCACCAGTGAACGCTACGCCCTGCCCCGCCAGGCCAACGGACATGCCGATAGCTTGAACCAGGGCGAGGACGACAGTGCCGTAGCGGGTGTACTGGCTAATCTTGCGACGGCCAGCTTCACCTTCCTTCTTCAACTGCTCCAGCTGCGGACTGACGGCGGTCATCAACTGCATGATGATCGATGCCGAAATGTACGGCATGATCCCCAGTGCAAAGATGCTCATCCGTTCCAGCGCGCCGCCGGAAAACATGTTGAACAAGCTAAGAATGGTCCCCTCATTCTGTCGAAACAGGTCTGCGAGTCGGTCCGGGTTGATACCTGGAACCGGGATGTGTGCGCCTATTCGGTAGACGATAATCGCCAGGAACAGAAAACGCAGACGAGCCCAAAGTTCAGACATACCGCCTTTGCCGAGCGCTGAGAGAGCACCTTGCTTAGCCATTTATTCCTCGAACTTGCCGCCAGCTGCTTCGATAGCCGAACGCGCACCTTTGGTGGCGCCGATTCCCTTGCCGATAGTGACAGCGCGAGCCACTTCACCGGACAGCATGATTTTCACACGCTGTACGTTGACGTTGATCACGTTGGCATCTTTCAGGGTCTGCAGAGTAACGATGTCGCCGTCCACTTTAGCCAGCTCGGACAGACGCACTTCTGCGCGGTCCATGGCTTTCAGGGATACGAAACCGAACTTAGGCAGGCGACGATGCAGCGGCTGTTGACCGCCTTCAAAGCCTGGAGCGATGGTGCCACCGGAGCGGGAGGTTTGACCTTTGTGACCACGGCCACCAGTCTTACCCAAACCGCTACCGATACCACGGCCCGGACGATGCTTTTCGCGACGGGAACCCGGCGCTGGACTCAGATCATTGAGTTTCATCGATTAACCCTCTACACGCAGCATGTAGTAAGCCTTGTTGATCATCCCGCGATTCTCGGGAGTATCCTGGACTTCTACAGTGTGACCGATGCGACGCAGACCCAAACCCTTAACGCACAGTTTGTGGTTAGGAATGCGGCCGGTCATGCTTTTGATCAGCGTTACTTTAACGGTAGCCATGATCAGAAGATCTCCTTCACAGTCAGGCCACGCTTGGCAGCGATGGACTCAGGAGATTGCATAGCTTTCAAACCCTTGAAAGTGGCGTGAACCACGTTTACCGGGTTAGTCGAGCCGTAGCACTTGGCCAGAACGTTCTGAACGCCAGCAACTTCGAGGACAGCACGCATAGCGCCGCCAGCGATGATACCGGTACCTTCAGAAGCAGGCTGCATGTACACCTTCGAAGCGCCATGGGCGGACTTCATTGCGTACTGCAGAGTGGTGCCGTTCAGATCAACCTGGATCATGTTGCGACGAGCAGCTTCCATTGCCTTCTGGATCGCGGCAGGCACTTCACGTGACTTGCCACGGCCGAAGCCAACACGCCCTTTACCATCACCCACCACGGTCAACGCGGTGAAAGTGAAGATACGGCCGCCTTTAACGGTTTTGGCTACGCGGTTAACTTGAACCAGCTTCTCAATGTAGCCTTCGTCGCGCTTTTGGTCGTTATTTGACATAACTTAGAACTCCAGCCCAGCTTCACGAGCAGCATCAGCCAGCGCTTTAACGCGGCCGTGGTACTTGAAGCCAGAGCGGTCGAAAGCCACTTGCGAGACGCCCACGGCCTTAGCACGTGTAGCGACCAGCTGGCCAACCTTAGTGGCCGCGTCGATGTTGCCGGTGGCACCATCACGCAGTTCTTTATCCAAAGTCGAGGCGCTTGCCAGGACTTTGTTGCCGTCGGCCGAGATGACCTGGGCGTAGATGTGCTGCGACGAGCGATACACGCAGAGACGCACGACTTCGAGTTCGTGCATTTTCAGGCGTGCTTTGCGAGCGCGACGCAGTCGAGTAACTTTTTTGTCGGTCATTTGCTATGCCCTACTTCTTCTTGGCTTCTTTACGACGGACGACTTCGTCCGCGTAGCGCACACCTTTGCCTTTGTACGGCTCTGGTGGACGGAAGTCGCGGATCTCAGCGGCCACCTGACCTACCAGCTGCTTATCGATACCCTTGATCAGGATATCGGTTTGGCTAGGGGTCTCAGCGGTGATGCCTTCCGGCAGTTCGTAATCCACTGGGTGCGAGAAGCCAAGGGCCAGGTTCAGAACCGTGCCTTTTGCTTGCGCTTTGTAACCAACACCGACCAGCTGGAGCTTACGCTCGAAGCCTTGGCTTACGCCTTGGACCATGTTGTTTACCAACGCACGCGTGGTACCGGCCATTGCGCGAGTTTGTTGATCGCCATTGCGAGCAGCGAAACGCAGCTCACCAGCTTCTTCAACGATCTCAACGGACGAATGGATGTTCAGTTCAAGAGTGCCCTTGGCACCCTTCACCGAAAGCTGTTGGCCTGCGAATTTGACTTCGACACCGGCTGGCAGCTTAACGGGGTTCTTAGCGACGCGAGACATGCTTATCCCCCCTTAGAACACAGTGCAAAGAACTTCGCCGCCGACACCGGCAGCGCGCGCAGCACGATCCGTCATCACACCTTTGTTGGTGGAGACGATAGACACGCCCAGACCGCCACGAACTTTCGGCAGATCTTCAGCGGACTTGTACTGACGCAGGCCTGGACGGCTAACGCGCTTCACTTCCTCGATGACCGAACGGCCTTCGAAGTATTTCAGCTCGATGGACAGCAGTGGCTTGATTTCGCTGCTGATCTGATAACCCGCAATGTAGCCTTCGTCTTTCAGGACTTTGGCAACAGCTACCTTCAACTTGGAAGATGGCATGCTTACGACGGACTTTTCAGCCATCTGGGCATTACGGATACGAGTTAGCATGTCCGCTAACGGGTCCTGCATACTCATGGCTAGACGCTCCTAATACAAAAAAATTAGCCTTGCGGCTACGTATGTCGCCGAGAATCTCCGAGCATAAAACACACGGGCTCAGGCGAGCCGCGTATTTTAGACACACTGCGGAAATGAAACAAGCCCCAAAAGGGGCTTGTTCCAGATTCAAGGTCACCGGCGGTCAGTATCTTGCGATACCAACCGCTTTGACGCTGAAAGTACTTACCAGCTGGCTTTAACCAGACCCGGTACGTCACCACGCATTGCCGCTTCACGCAGTTTGTTACGGCCGAGGCCGAACTTGCGGTAAACGCCGTGTGGACGACCGGTCAGGCGGCAGCGGTTACGCATGCGCGAGGCGCTTGCGTCACGTGGCTGCTTCTGCAGGGCAACTGTAGCTTCCCAACGTGCTTCTGGACTTGCGTTCAGATCAACGATGATTGCTTTCAGTGCTGCACGCTTCTTGGCGTACTTGGCAACCGTGAGCTGACGCTTCAGCTCGCGGTTTTTCATGCTCATCTTGGCCATGGTCCTACTCCAATCAGTTGCGGAACGGGAATTTGAAAGCACGCAACAGGGCGCGACCTTCATCATCGTTCTTGGCAGTGGTGGTCAGGGTGATGTCCAGACCGCGGAGAGCATCGATCTTGTCGTAGTCGATTTCCGGGAAGATGATCTGCTCTTTCACGCCCATGCTGTAGTTACCACGACCGTCGAAGGACTTGGCATTCAGGCCGCGGAAGTCGCGAACCCGAGGCAGGGAGATCGACAGCAGACGATCCAGGAATTCGTACATACGCTCACGGCGCAGAGTCACTTTGACGCCGATCGGCCAGCCTTCGCGGACTTTAAAGCCAGCGATGGATTTCCGAGCGTAAGTCACAACGACTTTTTGACCGGTGATCTTTTCCAGGTCAGCAACAGCGTGCTCGATGACTTTTTTGTCACCGACCGCTTCGCCCAAACCCATGTTCAGGGTGATTTTGGTAACGCGTGGAACTTCCATCACGTTCGAAAGCTTAAGTTCTTCCTTAAGTTTCGGTGCGATTTCTTTCCAGTAAATCTCTTTTAGTCGTGCCATGGTCTTCTACCTAGCAGTGTTCAAGCATCAACCGCTTTTTGGGTCGACTTGAAGACACGAATTTTCTTGCCATCTTCTACTTTGAAACCAACGCGGTCAGCCTTGTTGGTTTCGCCGTTGAAAATGGCGACGTTAGAAGCGTCCAGCGGAGCTTCTTTTTCGACGATACCGCCCTGCACGCCCGACATCGGGTTAGGCTTGGTATGACGCTTGACCAGGTTCAGACCACCGATAACCAGACGGTTATTAGCGAGAACCTTAAGCACCTTACCGCGCTTACCTTTGTCTTTGCCGGCGATCACGATGATCTCGTCGTCACGACGAATCTTTTGCATGTCGGATCTCCTTACAGCACTTCTGGGGCGAGCGAGACGATCTTCATGAACTTCTCAGTACGAAGTTCACGGGTCACTGGCCCAAAGATACGGGTGCCGATAGGCTCTTGCTTGTTGTTCAGAAGAACAGCAGCGTTGCCATCAAAGCGGATAATGGAGCCATCAGCACGGCGTACGCCGTGACGAGTGCGGACTACAACAGCAGTCATCACTTGGCCTTTTTTCACCTTACCGCGAGGAATTGCTTCCTTGACGGTAACTTTGATGATGTCACCGATACCAGCGTAACGACGATGGGAGCCACCCAGCACCTTGATGCACATAACACGGCGAGCGCCGCTGTTATCGGCCACATCGAGCATGGATTGAGTCTGAATCATATAATTTCTCCGACCCCTAGTCCTTAGACTTCCACAGCGCGTTCGAGAACATCAACCAGTGCCCAAGACTTGGTCTTGGCCAGCGGACGAGTTTCACGAATAGTGACTTTGTCGCCGATGTGGCACTGATTGGTTTCGTCGTGCGCGTGCAGCTTAGTCGAACGCTTAACATATTTACCGTAGATAGGGTGCTTAACGCGACGCTCGATCAAAACGGTGATGGTTTTGTCCATCTTGTCGCTGACAACACGGCCAGTCAGCGTACGGACAGTCTTTTCGGCTTCAGCCATGATCACTTACCTGCCTGCTGGTTGAGCACAGTCTTCACGCGAGCGATGTCACGCTTAACTTGCGAGAGCAGATGAGACTGCCCCAACTGGCCAGTTGCTTTCTGCATACGCAGATTGAACTGGTCGCGCAGCAGGCCGAGCAGTTGCTCGTTCAGCTGCTGTGCGGATTTTTCACGAAGTTCATTCGCTTTCATCACATCACCGTCCGTTTAACAAAGGCGGTGGCGAGCGGCAGCTTTGCAGCAGCCAGGGCAAAAGCCTCACGCGCCAGCTCTTCAGTTACACCCTCGATTTCATACAGGACTTTGCCTGGCTGAATCTGGGCTACCCAGTATTCCACGTTACCCTTACCTTTACCCATACGAACCTCGAGAGGTTTTTTGGAGATCGGCTTGTCCGGGAATACACGGATCCAGATCTTGCCACCACGTTTTACGTGACGGGTCAGTGCACGACGCGCTGACTCGATCTGACGAGCGGTGAGACGACCACGAGCTACAGACTTCAGCGCGAACTCGCCGAAGCTGACTTTGCTACCGCGCTGAGCCAGACCACGGTTGTGGCCTGTCATCTGCTTGCGGAACTTCGTACGCTTTGGTTGCAACATTTGGCGTACCCCTTACTTAGCAGCTTTTTTACGAGGCGCTGGTGCTTGTGGTTTCAGTTCTTCTTGGCGACCACCAATTACTTCGCCTTTGAAGATCCAAACCTTTACACCGATCACACCATAAGTGGTGTGAGCTTCGTAGTTGGCATAGTCGATGTCGGCACGCAGGGTGTGCAGTGGCACACGACCTTCGCGATACCATTCAGTACGTGCGATTTCAGCACCGCCGAGACGACCGCTCACTTGGATTTTGATGCCTTTGGCACCAATGCGCATGGCGTTCTGTACAGCGCGCTTCATAGCGCGACGGAACATGACGCGACGCTCCAGCTGCTGAGCTACGCTCTGCGCAACCAGCATACCGTCGAGCTCCGGCTTGCGGATCTCTTCGATATTGATGTGCACAGGCACACCCATTTGCTTGGTCAGGTCCTGACGCAGTTTCTCAACATCTTCACCTTTCTTCCCGATAACAATACCAGGACGAGCGGTGTGGATGGTGATACGTGCGGTTTGCGCCGGGCGATGGATATCGATACGGCTTACGGACGCGCTTTTTAGTTTGTCTTGGAGATACTCACGCACCTTCAGATCAGCGAACAAATAGTCCGCATAAGTCCGGCCGTCTGCATACCAGACGGAGGTGTGTTCCTTGACGATTCCCAGGCGAATGCCAATGGGATGTACTTTCTGACCCATCTCTTCGACTCCGTTACTTGTCAGCAACCTTGACAGTGATATGGCAAGACCGCTTGACGATGCGATCAGCACGGCCTTTGGCACGTGGCATGATTCGCTTCAGCGAACGCCCTTCGTTGACGAAAACGGTGCTGACTTTAAGGTCATCAACGTCTGCGCCTTCGTTATGCTCGGCGTTGGCTACGGCCGACTCCAGCACTTTTTTCATGATCTCGGCGGCTTTCTTACTGCTGAAAGCCAACAGGTTGAGCGCTTCGCCCACCTTCTTCCCGCGGATCTGGTCGGCGACCAAGCGGGCTTTCTGGGCGGAGATTCGAGCGCCCGACAACTTAGCGGCTACTTCCATTTCCTAACCCCTTAACGCTTGGCTTTCTTATCTGCCACGTGCCCACGATAAGTGCGGGTACCGGCAAACTCGCCCAGTTTGTGGCCGACCATGTCTTCGTTAACGAGAACTGGGACGTGTTGACGACCGTTGTGTACTGCGATGGTCAGACCGACCATTTGTGGCAGGATCATCGAACGACGCGACCAGGTCTTAACTGGTTTGCGATCGTTCTTTTCCGCCGCCACTTCGATCTTCTTCAGTAGGTGAAGATCAATAAAAGGACCTTTTTTCAGAGAACGTGGCACTGTCGTATCCCTCTATTTACTTGCGACGACGGACGATCATTTTGTCGGTACGCTTATTACCACGAGTCTTCGCGCCCTTAGTCGGGAAGCCCCATGGCGATACCGGATGACGACCACCAGAGGTACGACCTTCACCACCACCGTGTGGGTGGTCAACCGGGTTCATGGCAACACCACGAACGGTTGGGCGAACGCCACGCCAGCGTTTGGCACCAGCTTTACCCAGCGAACGCAGGCTGTGCTCGGAGTTCGAGACTTCGCCCAGGGTCGCACGGCATTCAGCCAATACTTTACGCATCTCACCAGAACGCAGACGCAAGGTCACGTAGACACCTTCACGAGCGATCAGCTGAGCCGAAGCACCAGCGGAACGAGCGATTTGCGCGCCTTTACCTGGCTTCAATTCGATGCCGTGTACGGTGCTACCAACTGGAATGTTGCGCAGTTGCAGAGCGTTGCCCGGCTTGATCGGTGCCAGGGCACCTGCGATCAGCTGGTCGCCAGCGCTCACGCCTTTAGGGGCGATGATGTAGCGACGCTCGCCATCTGCGTACAGCAGCAGAGCGATGTGAGCAGTACGGTTTGGATCGTATTCAATACGCTCGACAGTGGCGGAGATGCCATCTTTGTCGTTGCGACGGAAATCGACCAGACGATAATGCTGCTTATGGCCACCACCGATGTGACGAGTGGTAATACGACCATTGTTGTTACGACCACCAGTCTTCGATTTTTTCTCGAGCAGCGGTGCGTGAGGAGCGCCTTTATGCAGCTCCTGGTTGACCACCTTGACCACAAAACGGCGGCCAGGGGAAGTCGGTTTGCATTTAACGATTGCCATGATGCACCCCTTCCTTACTCAGCACTGCTGCTGAAATCGAGATCTTGGCCTGGCTGAAGGGAGATAACTGCCTTCTTCCAGTCATTACGCTTGCCCAGACCGCGAGCAGTGCGCTTGCTCTTACCCAGAACATTCAGGGTAGTAACACGCTCTACTTTCACGCTGAACAGGCTTTCGACGGCCTTCTTGATTTCCAGCTTGGTTGCGTCAGTTGCAACCTTGAAAACGAACTGGCCTTTCTTGTCAGCCAGAACCGTAGCCTTTTCGGAAACGTGCGGGCCAAGCAGAACTTTAAATACGCGTTCCTGGTTCATCCCAGCAGCTCCTCGAATTTCTTCACGGCCGACACGGTGATCAACACCTTGTCGTATGCGATCAGACTAACTGGATCGGAACCTTGCACGTCACGTACATCAACGTGTGGCAGGTTGCGAGCAGCCAGGTACAGGTTCTGATCAACAGCTTCGGACACGATCAAAACATCGGTCAGGCTCATGTTGGTCAGTTTGCCCAGCAGTTCTTTGGTTTTTGGACTTTCAACAGCGAAGTCCTGAACCACGACCAGACGATCGGTACGCACGAGTTCAGCAAGGATGGAGCGCAGTGCTGCGCGGTACATCTTCTTGTTGAGCTTCTGCGAGTGATCCTGTGGACGAGCTGCGAAAGTGGTACCGCCGCCACGCCAGATTGGGCTACGGATAGTACCGGCACGAGCACGGCCAGTGCCTTTCTGACGCCAAGGGCGCTTACCGCCACCACGCACGTCGGAACGGGTCTTTTGCTGCTTGCTACCTTGACGGCCGCCGGCCATGTAGGCCACGACTGCTTGGTGAACCAGCGTCTCGTTGAATTCGCCGCCAAATGTCAGTTCGGAAACTTCGATTGCTTGAGCGTCATTTACATTTAATTGCATGTCAGCTTCCCCTTAACCGCGAGCCTTGGCCGCTGGACGTACAACCAGGTTGCCGCCAGTAGCGCCAGGAACAGCACCCTTGACCAACAACAGATTGCGTTCAGCGTCGACGCGCACTACTTCGAGGGACTGCACGGTCACGCGCTCAGCGCCCATATGACCGGACATTTTTTTGCCCTTGAATACACGACCAGGAGTCTGGCACTGGCCAATAGAGCCCGGGACGCGGTGGGAAACGGAGTTACCGTGAGTGTTATCTTGGCCACGGAAATTCCAACGCTTGATCGTACCCTGGAAGCCTTTACCCTTGGACTGACCGGTTACATCAACCAGTTGACCAGCGGCGAAGATTTCAGCGTTGATCAGATCGCCAGCCTGGTAGTCGCCGTCTTCGAGACGGAACTCCATGACGGTGCGACCCGCTGCAACGTTTGCTTTAGCGAAGTGACCTGCCTGAGCAGCAGTCACGCGCGAAGCACGACGCTCGCCGACAGTGACTTGCACTGCACGATAGCCATCGGTTTCTTCAGTTTTGAACTGGGTGACGCGATTCGGTTCGATCTCAATGACCGTGACCGGAATGGAGACACCTTCTTCGGTGAAAATACGGGTCATACCGCATTTACGACCGACTACACCAATAGTCATGTTGTAAACCTCATGAGTGTACGGGGCTTTCACCCGCTATGGCCGCCCATTTCAGAGCGTTACACGACTAAGACCCAAGTCTTAGCCGAGGCTGATCTGTACTTCCACACCGGCCGCCAGATCAAGCTTCATAAGTGCATCAACGGTTTTATCCGTTGGCTGGACGATGTCCAGTACGCGCTTATGAGTGCGGATCTCGTACTGGTCACGCGCGTCTTTGTTGACGTGCGGGGAGACCAGAACGGTGAACCGCTCTTTACGGGTAGGCAGTGGAATTGGACCACGCACTTGAGCACCAGTACGTTTCGCGGTTTCCACGATTTCCTGGGTGGATTGGTCGATCAGGCGATGGTCAAAAGCCTTCAACCTGATACGGATTTGCTGATTTTGCATTGGATTTCAGACTCCGGCTGCTATTCCCAGCGAGCGCAATACGCCCGTTAAAAGGAGGCGCAATTCTATAGACGGCCCTGATAGGTGTCAACCCAATAAAAAAGGCCCCCGCTGAGCGGGGGCCTTTTCAAAACATCAGAACTATCTCAGAAGAGATAATTACTCGATGATTTTAGCTACAACGCCAGCACCAACGGTACGGCCGCCTTCACGGATTGCGAAACGCAGACCGTCTTCCATAGCGATGGTTTTGATCAGGGTGACAACCATTTTGATGTTGTCGCCTGGCATTACCATTTCTACGCCTTCCGGCAGTTCGCAGTTACCAGTCACGTCAGTAGTACGGAAGTAGAACTGTGGACGGTAGCCTTTGAAGAACGGAGTGTGACGACCGCCTTCTTCTTTGCTCAGCACGTACACTTCAGCTTCGAACTTGGTGTGCGGCTTAACCGAACCTGGCTTGACCAGAACCTGGCCACGCTCAACGTCGTCACGCTTGGTACCACGCAGCAGAACGCCGCAGTTCTCGCCAGCACGACCTTCGTCGAGCAGTTTACGGAACATTTCAACACCGGTGCAGGTGGTGACGGTGGTGTCACGCAGACCAACGATTTCCAGTGGATCTTGAACCTTGACGATACCGCGCTCGATACGACCAGTCACAACAGTACCGCGACCAGAGATCGAGAACACGTCTTCGATTGGCATCAGGAACGGCTTGTCGATAACACGGACTGGATCTGGGATGTAGCTGTCCAGAGTCTCAACCAGTTTACGAACGGACGTGGTGCCCATTTCGTTATCGTCTTTGCCTTCCAGAGCCATACGAGCAGAACCGATGATGATCGGAGTGTCGTCGCCTGGGAAGTCGTAAGTGCTCAGCAGGTCGCGCACTTCCATCTCAACCAGTTCCAGCAGCTCAGCGTCGTCTACCAGGTCAGCCTTGTTCAGGTAAACCACGATGTACGGAACGCCAACCTGACGGGACAGCAGGATGTGCTCACGGGTTTGTGGCATCGGACCATCAGCGGCCGAGCAAACCAGGATTGCGCCGTCCATCTGGGCAGCACCGGTGATCATGTTCTTCACATAGTCAGCGTGACCTGGGCAGTCAACGTGAGCGTAGTGACGGATCAGCGAGTTGTATTCAACGTGCGCGGTGTTGATGGTGATACCACGAGCTTTCTCTTCCGGTGCGCTGTCGATTTTATCGAAATCAACGATTGCGGAACCGAATACTTCGGAGCAAACGCGAGTCAGAGCAGCAGTCAGAGTGGTTTTACCGTGGTCAACGTGACCGATGGTGCCAACGTTGACGTGCGGTAGGGAACGATCAAATTTTTCTTTAGCCACGACAATTAACTCCTTGCCTAAAGGACTGAATCAGCCTTGTTTTTTGGATACAGTTTCAGCGATGTGCGCCGGAGCTGTGTTGTATTTTTTGAATTCCATAGAGTAGCTTGCGCGACCCTGGGACATGGAGCGAACGTCGGTCGCATAACCGAACATCTCACCCAACGGAACCTCGGCGCGAATCACTTTGCCGGAAACCGTGTCTTCCATACCCAAGATCATGCCGCGACGACGGTTAAGGTCGCCCATGACATCACCCATATAGTCTTCAGGTGTAACAACTTCTACCGCCATGATTGGCTCAAGCAACTCACCACCGCCCTTCTGGGCCAGTTGCTTGGTTGCCATGGAGGCAGCCACCTTAAACGCCATCTCGTTGGAGTCGACGTCGTGGTAAGAACCGTCAAAAACGGTTGCTTTCAGGCCGATCAGCGGATAGCCGGCAACAACACCGTTCTTCATCTGCTCTTCGATACCCTTCTGGATAGCAGGGATGTATTCCTTAGGAACAACACCACCTACTACTTCGTTCACGAATTGCAGACCTTCCTGACCTTCGTCAGCAGGAGCAAAACGGATCCAGCAGTGACCGAACTGACCACGACCGCCGGACTGACGAACGAACTTGCCTTCGATTTCACAGTTCTTCGTGATGCGCTCACGATAGGAAACCTGAGGCTTACCGATGTTGGCTTCGACGTTGAACTCACGGCGCATCCGGTCAACCAGGATGTCCAGGTGCAGCTCGCCCATGCCGGAGATGATCGTTTGACCAGTCTCTTCATCAGTCTTGACGCGGAAAGATGGATCTTCCTGAGCAAGCTTGCCCAGAGCGATACCCATTTTTTCCTGGTCATCCTTGGTCTTAGGCTCTACGGCAACCGAAATAACCGGCTCCGGGAAGTCCATGCGAACCAGGATGATTGGCTTGTCAGCGTTGCACAAGGTTTCACCAGTGGTGACGTCCTTCATGCCGATCAAGGCCGCGATGTCACCAGCGCGTACTTCCTTGATCTCTTCACGGGCGTTTGCGTGCATTTGCACCATACGACCCACGCGCTCTTTCTTGCCTTTAACCGAGTTGATCACGCCGTCGCCGGAGTTCAACACGCCCGAGTAAACGCGGACGAAGGTCAAGGTACCCACGAATGGGTCGGTGGCAATTTTAAATGCCAGAGCGGAGAACGGTTCTGCGTCGTCTGCATGACGCTCCAGCTCGATAGTCTCGTCATCCGGGTCAGTACCCTTGATGGCAGGAATATCAACCGGCGCCGGCAGGTAGTCGATCACAGCATCGAGAACCAGGGGAACGCCCTTGTTCTTGAACGAGGAACCGCAAACAGCCAGGACGATTTCGCCAGCGATAGTACGCTGACGCAGAGCGGCCTTGATTTCCACGTTGGTGAGTTCTTCACCTTCGAGGTACTTGTTCATCAGCTCTTCGTTGGCTTCGGCCGCAGCTTCAACCATGTTGTTGCGCCATTCGTCAGCCAGTTCCTGCAGTTCAGCAGGGATAGGCTTGCGAACAGGAACCATACCTTTGTCGGCATCGTTCCAGTAGACAGCTTCCATGGTCAACAGATCGATCTGACCCTGGAAATTATCTTCGGAACCGATAGCCAACTGGATTGGCACCGGGGTGTGACCCAAGCGCTGCTTGATCTGACCGATCACGCGCAGGAAGTTCGCACCGGCACGGTCCATCTTGTTTACGTAAACAAGACGTGGAACGCCGTATTTGTTGGCTTGACGCCATACGGTTTCCGACTGCGGCTCAACACCCGAGGTACCGCAGAACACAACGACAGCGCCGTCGAGTACGCGCAGGGAACGCTCAACTTCAATGGTGAAGTCTACGTGACCAGGGGTATCGATTACGTTGAAGCGGTGCTCATCTTTGTACTGCTTCTCGGAACCCTTCCAGAAGGCGGTAATGGCAGCAGAAGTAATGGTAATACCACGCTCCTGCTCCTGAACCATCCAGTCTGTGGTCGCGGCGCCGTCATGCACCTCGCCCATCTTGTGACTTTTGCCGGTGTAAAACAGTACGCGCTCGGTAGTGGTGGTTTTACCAGCATCCACGTGAGCGACGATACCGATGTTACGGTAGCGGCTAATCGGAGTAGTACGAGCCATAAAGCCCTCGCAAAATTAGTGAAGCTAAAATTAGAAGCGGTAGTGCGAGAAAGCTTTGTTGGCTTCAGCCATACGGTGCACGTCTTCACGCTTCTTAACAGCAGCACCTTTACCTTCAGCAGCGTCCAACAGTTCGCCGGCCAAACGCAGAGCCATAGACTTCTCGCCGCGCTTACGGGCGAAGTCTACCAACCAGCGCATTGCCAGAGCGTTACGACGGGACGGACGAACTTCAACCGGAACCTGGTAAGTAGCACCGCCTACACGGCGCGACTTCACTTCGACCAGCGGAGCGATGGCGTCGAGAGCTTTCTCGAAGATTTCCAGGGGGTCGCTGTTCTTGCGTTCTTTTACCTTTTCCAGCGCGCCATAAACGATACGCTCGGCAACGGCTTTCTTGCCGCTTTCCATCACGTGGTTCATGAACTTGGCCAGGATTTGGCTTCCGTATTTTGGATCGTCAAGCACTTCGCGCTTGGCTGCTACGCGTCTTCTTGGCATGGATAAGCCCTCAAACGGTCTTCAGGTTCGTTCGGAATTAGCGCCCTTGCGGGACGGCTCCGACCTTACTCTTATCGACTCAGAAAATAAGATGATTCAGTTTTTACAAAAAGCCGCTACTACTTAGGCTTCTTGGTACCGTACTTCGAACGACCCTGGTTACGACCTTTAACGCCGGAAGTATCCAAGGAGCCGCGTACGGTGTGGTAACGAACACCTGGCAAGTCTTTTACACGACCGCCGCGGATCAGTACCACGCTGTGCTCTTGCAGGTTGTGGCCTTCACCGCCGATGTACGAGGAAACCTCGAAACCGTTGGTCAGGCGCACACGGCATACTTTACGCAGTGCCGAGTTAGGTTTTTTCGGCGTGGTGGTATACACACGGGTGCATACGCCACGACGTTGCGGGCAGTTCTGCAGCGCAGGCACGTCGGATTTCTCGACGATACGCTTACGCGGCTGACGTACCAGCTGGTTGATAGTTGCCATCTACTAGCTCCACTGTTGTCTTGCGACGCTATTGTCTTGCAAGAAAAGCAAAATGGCAGGAACGAATTCCCGCCAAATTTAGGGGTACAAGAGTCTAAAGAGGATCTTGTCCCCAGTCAAGGCAAGGCCCCGACCTCCCCTCCCGTCGAATCGGTGCATATATGCCTCGATCCGACGAATGGGGGTGCCAGGGCCCAGTCTCATCTATCGCAGAACTCAGTTACCGCTTGAGTTCAACGCTTCGGTCAGTGCAGCTTCCACTTCACTGGCGCTTACGCGCAACGGCTTGTCAGCATCACGGCGGCGCTTGCGCTCGCTGTGGTAAGCCAAACCGGTACCGGCCGGGATCAAACGACCCACGACTACGTTTTCTTTCAGGCCGCGCAGGTAATCGCGCTTGCCGGTTACCGCTGCTTCGGTCAGTACACGAGTGGTCTCCTGGAAGGAGGCCGCCGAGATGAACGACTCAGTGGACAACGACGCCTTGGTGATACCCAGCAGCACGCGAGTGAACTTGGAAACGAATTTCTCGTCGTTCGCCAGGCGCTCGTTTTCCACCAGTACGTGAGTCAGTTCCATCTGGTCGCCCTTGATGAAACTGGAATCGCCGGATTCAGCGATTTCAACTTTACGCAGCATCTGACGCAGGATGGTCTCGATGTGCTTGTCGTTGATCTTCACGCCTTGCAGACGGTAAACGTCCTGGATCTCGTTAACGATGTACTTGGCCAGCGCACTCACACCCAGCAGACGCAGGATGTCGTGTGGATCGCTCGGGCCGTCGGAGATAACTTCGCCGCGGTTTACCTGTTCGCCTTCGAAGACGTTCAGGTGACGCCACTTCGGAATCAGCTCTTCGTACGGATCGCTACCGTCGTTCGGGGTAATGACCAGACGGCGTTTGCCCTTGGTCTCTTTACCGAACGCGATGGTGCCGCTGACTTCAGCCAGAATCGACGCTTCTTTCGGACGACGCGCTTCGAACAAGTCGGCAACACGCGGCAGACCACCGGTGATGTCACGGGTCTTCGAAGTTTCTTGCGGGATACGCGCGATAACATCACCGATCGCGATCTTCGCACCATCCGCTACACCGACCAGGGCGTTGGCTGGCAGGAAGTACTGAGCGATTACGTCAGTGCCTGGCAGCAACAGATCCTTGCCGTTGTCGTCGACCATCTTAACGGCAGGACGGATGTCTTTGCCGGCAGCTGGACGATCTTTGGCGTCGAGTACTTCAATGTTGGTCATACCGGTCAATTCGTCAGTCTGACGCTTGATCGTGATGCCTTCTTCCATGCCCACGTAGGTCACGGTACCTTTCATTTCGGTAACGATCGGGTGAGTGTGCGGATCCCACTTGGCCACGATTGCGCCAGCGTCGACCTTGTCACCTTCTTTAACCGAAATCACAGCACCGTACGGCAGCTTGTAACGCTCACGCTCACGACCGTAGTCATCAGCGATGGCCAGCTCACCGGAACGGGACACAGCAACCAGGTGACCATCCACTCGCTCAACGTGCTTGAGGTTGTGCAGACGGACGGTACCGCCATTCTTCACCTGAACACTGTCGGCTGCGGAGGTCCGGCTTGCCGCACCACCGATGTGGAACGTACGCATGGTCAGCTGGGTACCCGGCTCACCGATGGACTGGGCAGCGATAACGCCGACCGCTTCACCGATGTTCACCTGGTGACCACGAGCCAAGTCACGACCGTAGCACTTGGCGCAGATGCCGTAGCGGGTTTCGCAGCTGATCGGCGAGCGAACGATCACTTCGTCGATGCTGTTGAGTTCGATGAACTCGACCCACTTCTCGTCAACCAGGGTGCCGGCAGGAACGATAACTTCCTCGGTACCTGGCTTGAATACGTCACGGGCAATAACACGACCCAATACGCGCTCACCCAGCGGCTCTACAACGTCACCGCCTTCAATGTGCGGAGTCATCAGCAGGCCGTGCTCGGTGCCGCAATCGATCTCGGTAACGACCAGATCCTGCGCAACGTCTACCAAACGACGAGTCAGGTAACCGGAGTTAGCGGTTTTCAACGCGGTATCCGCCAGACCCTTACGAGCACCGTGAGTAGAGATGAAGTACTGGAGTACGCTCAAACCTTCACGGAAGTTCGCGGTAATCGGCGTTTCGATGATGGAACCGTCCGGTTTGGCCATCAGGCCACGCATACCGGCGAGCTGACGGATCTGCGCAGCAGAACCCCGCGCACCCGAGTCGGCCATCATGTACATCGAGTTGAAGGACTCCTGGTCAACTTCGTCGCCGTGACGGTCGATGACTTTCTCTTTCGAGAGGTTGGCCATCATCGCCTTGGAAACTTCGTCGTTGGCCTTGGACCAAAGGTCGATCACTTTGTTGTACTTCTCGCCCTGTGTAACCAGGCCCGAGGCGTACTGGCTTTCGATCTCTTTCACTTCATCGGTAGCAGCCGCGATGATGCGGGCTTTTTCATCCGGGATAACGAAGTCGTTAACACCGATGGAAACGCCGGAGATGGTCGAATAAGCGAAACCTGTGTACATCAACTGGTCAGCGAAGATCACGGTTTCTTTCAGACCAACCACGCGGTAGCACTGGTTGATCAGCTTGGAAATCGCTTTTTTCTTCATCGGCAGGTTGACGACGTCGTACGACAGACCTTTTGGCACAACTTGATACAACAGCGCACGGCCGACAGTAGTGTCGACAATACGAACATTGCTCACGCTGCCGCCGTCACGGTCGTTGACGGTTTCGTGGATCCGCACTTTGACCTTGGCGTGCAGTGCGGCTTCGCCGGCACGGAACACACGGTCAACTTCCTGCAGGTCAGCGAATACACGACCTTCGCCCTTGGCGTTGATCGCTTCACGGGTCATGTAGTACAGGCCCAATACAACGTCCTGCGACGGAACGATGATTGGCTCACCGTTGGCTGGCGACAGAATGTTGTTGGTCGACATCATCAACGCACGCGCTTCCAACTGGGCTTCCAGTGTCAGCGGTACGTGCACGGCCATTTGGTCGCCGTCGAAGTCGGCGTTGTACGCAGCACAGACCAGAGGGTGCAGCTGGATAGCCTTACCTTCGATCAGTACCGGTTCAAACGCCTGGATACCCAGACGGTGAAGGGTCGGAGCACGGTTGAGGAGAACCGGGTGTTCGCGGATCACTTCGGCGAGAACGTCCCAAACCTCTGGCAATTCGCGCTCGACCATTTTCTTGGCCGCTTTGATGGTGGTCGCGAGACCGCGCATTTCCAGCTTGCCGAAGATGAAGGGCTTGAACAGCTCGAGCGCCATCTTCTTGGGCAGACCGCACTGGTGCAGACGCAGGGTCGGGCCTACGGTAATTACCGAACGACCGGAGTAGTCAACACGCTTACCGAGCAAGTTCTGACGGAAACGACCCTGCTTACCCTTGATCATGTCAGCCAGGGATTTCAGAGGACGCTTGTTGGAACCAGTGATAGCGCGGCCACGACGACCGTTGTCGAGCAAGGCGTCGACCGCTTCCTGCAACATACGCTTTTCGTTGCGCACGATGATGTCCGGAGCGGACAGATCAAGCAGGCGCTTCAAGCGGTTGTTACGGTTGATCACGCGGCGGTACAGGTCGTTGAGGTCGGACGTCGCGAAACGACCACCGTCCAACGGTACCAGCGGGCGCAAGTCTGGCGGCAGAACCGGCAGCACGGTCAGCACCATCCACTCTGGCAGGTTGCCGGAACCCTGGAAGGCTTCCATCAACTTCAGACGCTTGGACAGCTTCTTGATTTTGGTTTCGGAGTTGGTTTGCGGAATTTCTTCACGCAGACGGCCAATCTCGTGTTCCAGATCAATAGCATGCAGCAGTTCGCGGACAGCTTCGGCACCCATGCGGGCATCGAAATCGTCGCCGAACTCTTCCAGCGCTTCGAAGTACTGCTCGTCGTTCAGCAACTGACCTTTTTCAAGGGTGGTCATGCCTGGATCGATAACGACATAGCTCTCAAAGTACAGAACGCGTTCGATATCACGCAGGGTCATGTCCATCAGCAGGCCGATACGGGACGGCAGCGATTTCAGGAACCAGATGTGGGCAACCGGCGAAGCCAGTTCGATGTGCGCCATGCGCTCACGACGAACCTTGGCCAGTGCAACTTCAACGCCGCACTTCTCGCAGATCACACCACGGTGCTTCAAGCGCTTGTACTTACCGCACAGGCACTCGTAATCCTTTACCGGGCCAAAGATCTTGGCGCAGAACAGGCCGTCACGCTCAGGTTTGAACGTACGGTAGTTGATGGTTTCCGGTTTTTTAACTTCACCGAACGACCACGAACGGATCATCTCAGGCGATGCCAGTCCAATACGGATGGCGTCGAACTCTTCGACTTGACCCTGGTTTTTCAGCAAATTCAGTAGGTCTTTCAAGGCCTTTCCTCCTGGCGGAGCAGAGAGCGGGCCAAACGGCCTCGCTCTCGATTCGCGTCACGTGTTATTCGGTTTCCAGATCGATATCGATGCCGAGGGAACGAATTTCTTTGATCAACACGTTGAAAGACTCGGGCATGCCCGGCTCCATACGGTGATCGCCGTCCACGATGTTTTTGTACATCTTGGTCCGGCCGTTCACATCGTCCGACTTCACTGTGAGCATTTCTTGCAGAGTGTAAGCAGCACCGTATGCTTCCAGTGCCCAGACCTCCATCTCCCCGAAACGCTGACCACCGAACTGAGCCTTACCACCCAGCGGCTGCTGGGTGACCAGGCTGTACGAACCGGTAGAACGAGCGTGCATCTTGTCGTCTACCAAGTGGTTCAGCTTCAGCATGTACATGTAGCCAACAGTAACCGGGCGCTCGAACTTGTTGCCGGTACGGCCGTCGAACAGCTGCATCTGGCCGCTTTCCGGCAGGTCTGCCAGTTTCAGCATGGCCTTGATTTCGCTTTCCTTGGCACCGTCGAACACCGGGGTAGCCATTGGAACGCCGCCGCGCAGGTTCTTCGCCAGATCCAGGATTTCCTGGTCGGTGAAGGTGTCCAGCTCTTCGTTGCGACCGCCGATCTCGTTGTAGATCTCATGCAGGAACTTACGCAGGTCAGCGACCTTGCGTTGCTCTTCGATCATACGGTTGATCTTCTCGCCCAGACCTTTGGCCGCGAGGCCCAGGTGGGTTTCGAGGATCTGACCAACGTTCATACGCGAAGGTACGCCCAACGGGTTGAGGACGACGTCGACCGGGGTGCCATTGGCATCGTGCGGCATGTCTTCAACCGGCATGATCACAGAGACCACACCTTTGTTACCGTGACGACCGGCCATCTTGTCGCCCGGCTGGATGCGGCGACGGATTGCCAGGTAAACCTTGACGATTTTCAGCACGCCTGGAGCCAGGTCATCGCCCTGCTGCAGTTTGCGCTTCTTGTCTTCGAACTTGTCGTCCAGCAGACGGCGGCGATCAACGATATAGGCCTGAGCCTTCTCGAGCTGCTCGTTCAGAGCATCTTCAGCCATACGCAGTTTAAACCACTGGCCGTGCTCAAGACCGTCGAGGATTTCGTCGGTGATGTCCTGACCTTTCTTCAGACCTGCGCCGCCTTCAGCCTTGTGGCCTACCAGGGCGGAGCGCAGACGTTCGAAGGTCGCGCCTTCAACGATACGGAACTCTTCGTTCAAATCCTTGCGGATCTCGTCGAGCTGGGTCTTCTCGATGGACAGTGCACGAGCATCACGCTCAACGCCGTCGCGGGTGAAGACCTGTACGTCGATGACAGTACCCTTGGTACCGGTAGGTACACGCAAGGAGGTGTCTTTAACGTCGCTGGCTTTTTCACCGAAGATGGCACGCAGCAGTTTTTCTTCCGGAGTCAGCTGAGTCTCGCCTTTCGGAGTGACCTTACCGACCAGGATGTCGCCTGCGCCAACTTCAGCACCTACGTAAACGATACCGGCTTCGTCCAGCTTGTTCAGTGCAGCTTCACCCACGTTAGGGATGTCTGCAGTGATTTCCTCTGGCCCAAGCTTGGTGTCACGTGCCACACAGGTCAGTTCCTGGATGTGGATCGTGGTAAAGCGATCTTCTTGAACAACTCGCTCCGACAGGCAGATGGAGTCTTCGAAGTTGTAACCGTTCCAGGCCATGAACGCGATACGCATGTTCTGACCCAGTGCCAGCTCACCCATGTCGGTGGACGGGCCGTCGGCCATGATGTCGCTACGCTGAACGCGGTCACCCTTACGCACCAGTGGACGCTGGTTGATGCAGGTGTTCTGGTTCGAACGGGTGTATTTGGTCAGGTTGTAGATGTCGACGCCGGCTTCACCGGTTTCAACTTCGTCATCGGCAACACGCACCACGATACGGCTGGCATCAACGGAGTCGATCACGCCGCCACGACGAGCCACGACGCAAACGCCGGAGTCACGGGCTACGTTACGCTCCATGCCGGTACCTACCAGCGGCTTGTCAGCGCGCAGGGTTGGTACAGCTTGACGCTGCATGTTGGAACCCATCAACGCACGGTTGGCGTCATCGTGCTCCAGGAACGGGATCAGCGACGCTGCAACCGAAACAACCTGCTTCGGCGAAACGTCCATCAAAGTCACGTCTTCCGGTGCCTTGACGGTGAACTCGTTCAAGTGACGAACAGCTACCAACTCGTCGATCAGGACTTTCTTGTCGTTCATCGTGGCCGAAGCCTGAGCGATCACGTGATCGGCTTCTTCGATGGCGGACAGGAATACGATCTCGTCGGTAACCAGACCTTCCTTCACCACACGATACGGGCTCTCGAGGAAACCGTACTGGTTGGTACGCGCATAAGCGGCCAGGGAGTTGATCAGACCGATGTTCGGACCTTCCGGCGTTTCGATCGGGCAAACACGACCGTAGTGCGTCGGGTGTACGTCACGAACCTCAAAGCCTGCACGCTCACGGGTCAGACCGCCTGGGCCCAGTGCGGAAACACGGCGCTTGTGGGTGATCTCGGAGAGCGGGTTGTTCTGGTCCATGAACTGCGAGAGCTGGCTGGAACCGAAGAACTCTTTCACCGCGGCAGCCACTGGCTTGGCGTTGATCAGGTCTTGCGGCATCAGGCCTTCGCTTTCAGCCATCGACAGACGCTCTTTGACCGCACGCTCAACACGTACCAGGCCAACGCGGAACTGGTTCTCGGCCATTTCGCCTACGCAGCGAACACGACGGTTACCCAGGTGGTCGATGTCATCGACGATGCCTTTACCGTTACGGATGTCGACCAGGGTCTTCAGTACCGCGACGATGTCTTCCTTGCACAGCACGCCCGAACCTTCGATCTCGGTACGACCGATACGACGGTTGAACTTCATCCGGCCGACCGCAGACAGGTCATAGCGCTCAGGGCTGAAAAACAGGTTGTTGAACAGGGTTTCGGCAGCGTCTTTGGTTGGTGGCTCACCAGGACGCATCATGCGATAGATCTCGACCAGCGCTTCCAATTGGTTGCTGGTGGAGTCGATCTTCAGGGTGTCGGAGATGAACGGGCCGCAGTCGATGTCGTTGGTGTACAGAGTCTCGATGCGAACGACTTGAGCCTTGGCAATTTTGGCCAGGATCTCGGTGTTCAGCTCGGTGTTGCACTCAGCCAGGATTTCGCCTGTCGCCGGGTGAACGATGACCTTGGCGGTAGTGCGGCCCAGGACGTAGTCCAGTGGCACTTCCAGCTCTTTGAGACCGGCTTTTTCGATCTGGTTGATGTGGCGCGCGGTGATACGGCGGCCAGCTTCAACAATGACCTTGCCCTTTTCATCCTGGATGTCCAGGACGGCAATTTCACCACGCAGACGCGAAGCGATCAGCTCCAGCTTGAGGGTTTCATCCTTCAGGCTGAATACGTTGGTGGTGTAGAAGGCATCCAGCACTTGCTCAGTGGTATAGCCGAGCGCGCGCAGCAGTACCGAGGCCGGCAGCTTGCGACGACGGTCGATACGCACGAACACGCAGTCTTTCGGGTCGAACTCAAAGTCCAACCACGAACCGCGGTACGGAATGATCCGCGCGGAGTAAAGGAGCTTACCGGAGCTGTGCGTCTTGCCGCGGTCGTGGTCGAAGAACACGCCCGGGGAACGGTGCAGCTGGGAAACGATTACGCGCTCGGTACCGTTGATAACGAAGGTACCGTTTTCAGTCATCAGTGGGATTTCGCCCATGTAGACTTCTTGCTCTTTGATGTCCTTGATCGCTTTGTTCGACGATTCTTTGTCGAAAATGATCAGGCGGACTTTTACCCGCAAAGGTACGGCGTACGTAACACCGCGCAACACGCATTCTTTGACATCAAATGCCGGTTCGCCCAGGCGATAACCGACGTACTCCAGCGCAGCATTGCCGGAGTAGCTGATGATCGGGAAAACGGATTTGAAGGCCGCATGCAGGCCCACGTCGCGGAACTGATCTTTGGTCGCTCCCGCCTGCAAGAATTCACGATACGAATCCAGCTGGATAGCCAGAAGGTACGGGACATCCATGACGTCCGGCAACTTGCTAAAGTCCTTGCGGATACGTTTTTTCTCAGTATATGAGTAAGCCATCAGCGTTCCCCAGCTTGGTCACCTGCTTGTTTGGCCCTCCCGACGGGAGCAGCCAGAAAATCTTGCAAACCCCATGGTTTGCACCACCGCATCGGGTGGCTACAGCGCGTTAATGGCGGCGACCGAGTCGACAGCCAAGAACGGAAAAAGGCCGGTGGCAAGAGCCACCAGCCATCAGCCTTCAGCTTAAAGCTTGGGCTGGAGACGCAAGGTCGATGCTTACTTCAGCTCGACTTTAGCGCCTGCTTCTTCCAGAGTAGCTTTGGCTTTGTCAGCGGCGTCTTTGGACACAGCTTCCAGAACCTGGGCAGGAGCGCCGTCAACTACAGCCTTGGCTTCTTTCAGGCCCAGACCGGTCAGTTCACGTACTGCCTTGATCACGTTTACTTTCTTCTCGCCAGCTTCCAGCAGCATGACGTTGAATTCGGTTTGCTCTTCAGCAGCGACAGCAGCAACAGCTGGGCCCGCGGAAGCAGCGGCAGCGGAAACGCCGAATTTTTCTTCGAAAGCTTTGATCAGCTCAACAACCTGCAGAACCGACATTTCAGCTACGGCGTTGAGGATATCGTCTTGGGAGATAGACATTGCTGTATTTCCTGAATTGGGGGACGGCCTACGCGGCCATCGAAATAAACAAAAATACGCGAGAGAATCTGTTCAGCCTTAGGCTGCGGCAGCTTCTTTTTGCTCGCGAACTGCAGCCAGAGTACGAGCCAGCTTGCTGGTAGCGCCTTGAATCACGCTCATCAGCTGCGAAATAGCTTCGTTACGGGTCGGCAGTGTTGCCAGTACGTCGATTTGGTTAGCTGCGAGGAACTTGCCCTCGAACGCAGCTGCCTTGATCTCGAACTTGTCCTGACCCTTGGCGAATTCCTTGAACAAACGGGCAGCAGCGCCTGGATGATCGGTGGAGAACGCAATCAGGGTCGGGCCGGTGAACACGTCGTTGAGGACACTGTATTCAGTGTCAGCAACAGCGCGCTTGAGCAGGGTGTTACGTACAACACGTACGTATACGCCAGCTTCACGAGCCTCTTTACGGAGTCCGGTCATAGCGCTTACTGTCACACCACGGGCATCAGCCACGACAGCGGACAGAGCAGCTTTGGCAGCCTCGTTGACTTCAGCGACGATGGCCTTCTTGTCTTCGAGATTAATTGCCACGGGTTTAACTCCTGCTTGTTACCGTTTCATCTGGCCTAGGCCTGATGTCGTTTTGGTGTCTGATTCGGTAAGGAACCGGGAGCACCATCTGCGTAGGCTTGTTGGTTTAAGACTTGCGTCGCCTACGGTCTTGGATAGCCCCCGCCAGGCAGGGACCCCAATCTTTCAATTGGCGCAATCGCTCGCGCCAACCTGTGTCTTATACGTCCAGCGAGCCTTGGTCGATGACCAGACCTGGGCCCATAGTGGTGCTCAGGGTAACGCGCTTGACGTAGATGCCTTTCGAGGAAGCAGGCTTGATACGCTTGAGATCAGCGATCAGGGCTTCAACGTTTTCCTTCAGCTTGACGGCATCAAAGCCGACTTTGCCAACGGAGGTGTGAATGATGCCGTTTTTGTCGGTGCGATAACGAACCTGACCAGCCTTGGCGTTTTTAACCGCGGTGGCTACGTCTGGCGTTACGGTGCCGACTTTAGGGTTAGGCATCAGGCCGCGTGGACCCAGGATCTGACCCAACTGACCTACAACGCGCATTGCATCCGGGGAGGCGATAACAACGTCATAGTTCAGGTCGCCGCCTTTCATTTCGGCAGCCAGGTCGTCCATACCAACGCGATCGGCGCCGGCGGCCAGAGCAGCTTCAGCGGCCGGGCCTTGGGTGAAGACAGCAACACGTACAGTCTTGCCAGTACCGTGTGGCAGCACAGTAGCGCTACGAACGACCTGGTCGGATTTACGTGGGTCAACACCCAGGTTCACAGCAACGTCAACGGACTCGCTGAACTTGACAGTCGACAGCTCGGTCAGCAGGGCAGCAGCGTCTACGAAGTTGTAGGACTTGCCCGCTTCGATTTTGCCGGCGATAGCCTTTTGGCGCTTGGTCAGCTTAGCCATTACACACCCTCCACGTTAAGGCCCATGCTACGAGCAGAACCGGCGATGGTACGCACGGCTGCATCCATATCAGCTGCAGTCAGATCCGCGTTTTTGGTTTTCGCGATTTCTTCCAGCTGAGCACGGGTTACGGTGCCAACCTTAACGGTGTTAGGACGAGCGGAACCGCTGGTCAGACCAGCAGCTTTCTTAAGAAGAACCGAAGCCGGAGTCGACTTGGTTTCGAAAGTGAAGCTACGGTCGCTGTATACAGTGATGATCACTGGAGTCGGCAGACCTGGCTCAATACCCTGGGTACGGGCGTTGAAGGCTTTGCAGAACTCCATGATGTTCACGCCGTGCTGACCCAGAGCTGGACCGACGGGTGGGCTAGGGTTGGCCTGAGCGGCCTTCACTTGCAGCTTGATGTAAGCGGTAATCTTCTTGGCCATGAGGCACTCCAATTACGGGTTCAAGCGCCTCGAAAGGCTCCCCGGTTACTTGCGCGTTTATCCCAGTGACGACAAAACCCCACAGCCTAGGCTGTGGGGTTGGGATGCTTGCTCAGCTAGACCTTCTCGACCTGGCTGAACTCCAACTCTACCGGAGTAGAGCGACCGAAAATGAGCACCGCCACTTGGATCCGGCTCTTTTCGTAGTTAACTTCTTCGACAGTGCCGTTGAAATCAGCAAACGGACCATCTGTGACACGAACCACCTCGCCCGGCTCGAACAAAGTCTTCGGCTTAGGCTTGTCGCTACCGTCAGCAACACGACGCAGAATCGCTTCTGCCTCTTTATCGGTGATCGGCGCAGGCTTATCGGCAGTACCGCCAATGAAACCCATGACGCGAGGAGTGTCCTTGACCAAGTGCCAAGTACCTTCGTTCATGTCCATCTGTACCAGCACGTAGCCAGGGAAGAACTTGCGTTCACTCTTGCGCTTCTGGCCATTCCGCATTTCAACCACTTCTTCAGTGGGAACCAGAATTTCGCCGAAGCCATCTTCCATGCCTGCCAGCTTTACGCGCTCCAGCAAAGAGCGCATAACATGCTTCTCGTAACCCGAGTAAGCATGCACAACGTACCAACGCTTAGCCACGGGACACCCTTAGCCAACAATCAAGGAAACAAGCCAGCCGAGCAGGGAATCAAGTCCCCACAACAGCAACGCCATAACCAGAACAACAGCCACGACAATCAACGTGGTCTGCGTGGTTTCTTGGCGAGTCGGCCAAACGACTTTACGAATTTCAGTGCGAGCTTCCTTTACCAGGACCGCGAAAGACTTGCCTTTGGCAGTCTGCAGGCCTACAAAGGCAGCTACAGCAGCAAGGGCCAGCAAAGCGAGAACGCGGTACAGGATCGGCGAAGCAGAATAGTACTGATTGCCGACAACGCCTACGACCACCAATGCGACTACGGCGAGCCACTTGACCAGATCGAAACGAGAGCTTTGAGCTTCAGCCTTAGGAGTCATCTATGAAGATCCTGTGAAAAGAAAGCCAGACACACCAAGTGAATCTGGCAGGTCAGGAGGGAATCGAACCCCCAACCTACGGTTTTGGAGACCGTCGCTCTGCCAATTGAGCTACTGACCTAAAACAAAATCAGGCCGACCATTATGCAGGCCTGAAAAAGACTTTACAACAACCAACCCCAACAGACTTGAAATCAACTGACATCCAACGCCAGAAACAACACGATACAAGCCGAGGCAGCTGTTAAAACAAAGGCAGATATTTTCATATCTGCCTTGTTATATGGAGCTCTTGAGCGGATTTGAACCGCTGACCTCACCCTTACCAAGGGTGTGCTCTACCAACTGAGCTACAAGAGCAAAACACCTTGCACAACCTGCAAACTTGGAGCGGGTAGCGGGAATCGAACCCGCATCATCAGCTTGGAAGGCTGAGGTTCTACCACTAAACTATACCCGCGGAGCTTGCAGCTCACGCTAAAATGGTGGAGGGGGAAGGATTCGAACCTTCGAAGTCGTAGACGTCAGATTTACAGTCTGATCCCTTTGGCCGCTCGGGAACCCCTCCTAAGCGAGCCGGCATTTTACATCACGCCGGCCTTCTGTCAAGCATTTTCTCATTTAAATTATGAGGTTAGCTGCGTTGACGTCGCTTCTCATCAAATCCCTATAAAGGTCTTCACTGCGAAGCGGGCGCCATTCTATGCAAACTATCCGAGAGTTGCAATGCCTTCACACAGCATTATTTTATGTTTTAACTCATTGAATTCCTTAGCAAGGTTTTCAAAGGGCAGATCGTCCGCCAGGCGCCTGCTTTCAGGAGCCACTCGAAGCCAGTAACCGGTCGCCTCAGGCATGTTCAGCAATTGAACCTTGACCTTTATATCCAGACTGGTGAGGCGCTGCTCGACAGATTGCGCCTGACGCTGATCGGTAAACCCTCCAATGTACAAGCAGGTGTTTTGCGCATCGGATGCCTTTACGCGATCCTTTCTAGCCACCGCCTCAGAGGACTCGCTCAGCAGCCGTATATCCTGCTGGGAGCCGCGATACAGACTTAGAGGAGTGACATCCTTAGCGCGCAACGGCGCTTCTTGCTGATGCCATATGTAATAGAAGACGTTGAGAATCAGTAGAAGCAGGAACAGCCAACGCATAAGCACCTCAGGGCAAAGGACACGCCATTGCCAGGCCAATGAATACCAAGTCCGGCACAAGACGTGCCTGCGGCACAGTGTCAGAGACCAGCTCAGCATCTCCGCCAGTCAGGAATACCGTAAAGTCATCCCCCCAATAACTCCTGGCCAGCTCGATCTGGGTGAGTACGAACCCTCTCAGCATCAGTGTGCAGCCACGCTCCACCGCCTCAGCAGTTGTGCGCCCTGGTAAAAGACGCTCTAGAGCGCGCTCAGCAGAAGCATCGTCGTAGCGTATCTTACGCGTATGGGTGCGCAGCTGGTTGCGCATAAGGGGTAGACCAGGGCAAATGAATCCCCCCAAATGTTCGCCATCGACATCAATGAAGTCTGCAGTTGCCGCCGTACCAAAATCCAATACCAGGCAAGGGCCGGACGCTAGCTTGTACCCTCCAAGGATCGCCAGCCAACGGTCCAGACCAAGCCGCTCGAACTCGTCATAGCCATTGCGAACACCGGCCATTTCCACAGCTGACATTGCACACGAGACAGTAATGCCAAAAGCCTCGATCAATGTCTCAACCAGCTTGTTTGTTTCCTCCAGAGCGCGAACACTCACCAGCCGGCAACGTGTCAGCGACATGCCGGGTACTGCGCTCAAGCTCTCGATCAACGCGACATTCGAACCGACAATACCTTCAGCAAAGGCACCCACCCTGTCGGCATTCAGCACGCGCCATTTGATAAAGCTATTCCCACAGTCAAGCTCAAGAATCATCGCGCAACCTCAGGCTTAACTCACCGCCGCTGTATGTTTTTTCGACACCATCAACGCTCAAGCGCAACGCACCTTGACGATCAACACCGAGCACCACTCCATCAACACAATTCACACCCGCGATAAGTGATACCTCCCGCCCTTGCCACGCATGATTTTGCTCCCACTCCTCTTGGAGGGCCACAAATCCCGACTCCCTGTGTCGATCAAGATAGCGCTGGAGCTGCAAGCTGACTTGGGCCACGAGAGCATTACGATCAGCAGCAAATCCCGTCTCAAGCTGCACTGATGTCCATTGCTGATCAACCTCGGCAGCTCTCTGCATATTCACGTTGATCCCGATGCCGAGCACCACGTGACAGATATCTGCTGGATCCCCCACCAACTCCAACAATATTCCGGCAATTTTCTTGCGCCCGACCAATACATCGTTGGGCCATTTCAAGACGGCATCCTGAATGCCAGACGTTCGCAAAGCCTGAAGGACCGCCAAGCCAACAACAAGACTCAGCCCTTCCAGTTGCCGGAGGCCATCATCGATACGCAATACAAGGCTGTAATAGATGTTTTGGGCGAATGGACTGACCCACTTTCGGCCGCGCCTGCCCCGACCGGCCATTTGCTGTTCAGCCAATACCAGGAAAGGGGCAGCCCGCGCGACATCAACCATGCGCAAAGCCTCTGCGTTGGTGGAATCAATCGAGTCGTAGATATGGATAGGCCACGACAACGATGGTGCACTTCGGGAAATCCCTTCAGCATTTAGAAATACCAGTGGCGATGCTAACTGGTACCCCTTACCACGCACCTTATGAATAGGTAGATTCAATTCGACCTCAAGAAGCTGAAGCTGCTTCCACACGGCACTGCGGCTAACGCCCAGGGCAGCACCCAGCGCCTCTCCGGAATGGAATCGGCCGTCTTTCAGAAGTTCTAACAGCGTAAGCATGCAGGTATCGCCTCACAGTGAGGCACGCATGATAGCCATGCGAAGAGGCATTGCATAGAAAGGCTGCACGCCCTAAAACGCAATGAACGCCTTGATACTTTTCGAGCGCCCAAAACAAAACCCCATCTGCTTTCGCAAATGGGGTTCTGGAATTTAATCTTGACGATGACCTACTCTCACATGGGGAAACCCCACACTACCATCGGCGATGCATCGTTTCACTGCTGAGTTCGGGATGGGATCAGGTGGTTCCAATGCTCTATGGTCGTCAAGAAATTCGGGTACTGAGTCGTGACCTGTTGGCCTCGCTTCAGCAAATTGGGTATGTGACAGCTGTCGGTGTTTTGTGAACGTCGAACTTTCGGTTCATCTCGTCTTCACACACCGCAATCTGATGCTCGTTAGAGTAATCAAATTGCTTGGGTGTTATATGGTCAAGCCTCACGGGCAATTAGTATTGGTTAGCTCAACGCCTCACAGCGCTTACACACCCAACCTATCAACGTCGTAGTCTTCGACGGCCCTTCAGGGAACTCAAGGTTCCAGTGAGATCTCATCTTGAGGCTAGTTTCCCGCTTAGATGCTTTCAGCGGTTATCTATTCCGAACATAGCTACCCGGCAATGCCACTGGCGTGACAACCGGAACACCAGAGGTTCGTCCACTCCGGTCCTCTCGTACTAGGAGCAGCCCCTCTCAAATCTCAAACGTCCACGGCAGATAGGGACCGAACTGTCTCACGACGTTCTAAACCCAGCTCGCGTACCACTTTAAATGGCGAACAGCCATACCCTTGGGACCGGCTTCAGCCCCAGGATGTGATGAGCCGACATCGAGGTGCCAAACACCGCCGTCGATATGAACTCTTGGGCGGTATCAGCCTGTTATCCCCGGAGTACCTTTTATCCGTTGAGCGATGGCCCTTCCATACAGAACCACCGGATCACTAAGACCTACTTTCGTACCTGCTCGACGTGTCTGTCTCGCAGTCAAGCGCGCTTTTGCCTTTATACTCTACGACCGATTTCCGACCGGTCTGAGCGCACCTTCGTACTCCTCCGTTACTCTTTAGGAGGAGACCGCCCCAGTCAAACTACCCACCATACACTGTCCTCGATCCGGATAACGGACCTGAGTTAGAACCTCAAAGTTGCCAGGGTGGTATTTCAAGGTTGGCTCCACGCAGACTGGCGTCCACGCTTCAAAGCCTCCCACCTATCCTACACAAGCAAATTCAAAGTCCAGTGCAAAGCTATAGTAAAGGTTCACGGGGTCTTTCCGTCTAGCCGCGGATACACTGCATCTTCACAGCGATTTCAATTTCACTGAGTCTCGGGTGGAGACAGCGCCGCCATCGTTACGCCATTCGTGCAGGTCGGAACTTACCCGACAAGGAATTTCGCTACCTTAGGACCGTTATAGTTACGGCCGCCGTTTACCGGGGCTTCGATCAAGAGCTTCGCGTTAGCTAACCCCATCAATTAACCTTCCGGCACCGGGCAGGCGTCACACCCTATACGTCCACTTTCGTGTTTGCAGAGTGCTGTGTTTTTAATAAACAGTCGCAGCGGCCTGGTATCTTCGACCGGCATGAGCTTACGGAGCAAGTCCTTCACCCTCACCGGCGCACCTTCTCCCGAAGTTACGGTGCCATTTTGCCTAGTTCCTTCACCCGAGTTCTCTCAAGCGCCTTGGTATTCTCTACCCAACCACCTGTGTCGGTTTGGGGTACGGTTCCTGGTTACCTGAAGCTTAGAAGCTTTTCTTGGAAGCATGGCATCAACCACTTCGTCGTCTAAAAGACGACTCGTCATCAGCTCTCGGCCTTAAGATCCCGGATTTACCTAAGATCTCAGCCTACCACCTTAAACTTGGACAACCAACGCCAAGCTGGCCTAGCCTTCTCCGTCCCTCCATCGCAATAACCAGAAGTACAGGAATATTAACCTGTTTTCCATCGACTACGCTTTTCAGCCTCGCCTTAGGGACCGACTAACCCTGCGTCGATTAACGTTGCGCAGGAAACCTTGGTCTTTCGGCGTGGGTGTTTTTCACACCCATTGTCGTTACTCATGTCAGCATTCGCACTTCTGATACCTCCAGCAAGCTTCTCAACTCACCTTCACAGGCTTACAGAACGCTCCTCTACCGCATCACTTGCGTGATACCCGTAGCTTCGGTGTATGGTTTGAGCCCCGTTACATCTTCCGCGCAGGCCGACTCGACTAGTGAGCTATTACGCTTTCTTTAAAGGGTGGCTGCTTCTAAGCCAACCTCCTAGCTGTCTAAGCCTTCCCACATCGTTTCCCACTTAACCATAACTTTGGGACCTTAGCTGACGGTCTGGGTTGTTTCCCTTTTCACGACGGACGTTAGCACCCGCCGTGTGTCTCCCATGCTCGGCACTTGTAGGTATTCGGAGTTTGCATCGGTTTGGTAAGTCGGGATGACCCCCTAGCCGAAACAGTGCTCTACCCCCTACAGTGATACATGAGGCGCTACCTAAATAGCTTTCGAGGAGAACCAGCTATCTCCGAGCTTGATTAGCCTTTCACTCCGATCCACAGGTCATCCGCTAACTTTTCAACGGTAGTCGGTTCGGTCCTCCAGTTAGTGTTACCCAACCTTCAACCTGCCCATGGATAGATCGCCCGGTTTCGGGTCTATTCCCAGCGACTAGACGCCCTATTAAGACTCGCTTTCGCTACGCCTCCCCTATTCGGTTAAGCTCGCCACTGAAAATAAGTCGCTGACCCATTATACAAAAGGTACGCAGTCACCCAACAAAGTGGGCTCCCACTGCTTGTACGCATACGGTTTCAGGATCTATTTCACTCCCCTCTCCGGGGTTCTTTTCGCCTTTCCCTCACGGTACTAGTTCACTATCGGTCAGTCAGTAGTATTTAGCCTTGGAGGATGGTCCCCCCATATTCAGACAAAGTTTCTCGTGCTCCGTCCTACTCGATTTCATGACTAAGAGATTTTCGCGTACAGGGCTATCACCCACTATGGCCGCACTTTCCAGAGCGTTCCGCTAATCTCAAAGCCACTTAAGGGCTAGTCCCCGTTCGCTCGCCACTACTAAGGGAATCTCGGTTGATTTCTTTTCCTCAGGGTACTTAGATGTTTCAGTTCCCCTGGTTCGCTCCATACACCTATGTATTCAGTGTAAGGTAACCATCTTATGATGGCTGGGTTCCCCCATTCAGACATCTCCGGATCAAAGTCTGTTTGCCGACTCCCCGAAGCTTTTCGCAGGCTACCACGTCTTTCATCGCCTCTGACTGCCAAGGCATCCACCGTATGCGCTTCTTCACTTGACCATATAACCCCAAGCAATCTGGTTATACTGTGAAGACAACATTCGCCGAAAATTCGAATTTCTCGTTAAGAGAACTCACAAATTTTACCTTAGCCTGAGCCGTTACCAGTGAAAGTAACGTTCAGTCTATCTTTCTATCACATACCCAAATTTTTAAAGAACGAACTAGTCAAAGACTAGAAATCAACATTCACCATCACAACGATGGAATGCTCATTTCTAAGCTTTATACAAACAGAAGCAGTAGTGGTGGAGCCAAACGGGATCGAACCGTTGACCTCCTGCGTGCAAGGCAGGCGCTCTCCCAGCTGAGCTATGGCCCCGTATTTCTACAGGCGTTTCCCACACAAAATTGGTGGGTCTGGGCAGATTCGAACTGCCGACCTCACCCTTATCAGGGGTGCGCTCTAACCAACTGAGCTACAGACCCAATTTCGAGCTGCTAAGGCCGACCTCACCCTGCTCTTTACCACAGAGCATGGGGTGCGCTCTAACCAACTAAGCTACAACCCTATTTAGGCTGCTTCTTATCGTCTTCTTCAATGAATCAAGCAATTCGTGTGGGAACTTATGGAGCAGCTGATGTCGTCGATTAAGGAGGTGATCCAGCCGCAGGTTCCCCTACGGCTACCTTGTTACGACTTCACCCCAGTCATGAATCACACCGTGGTAACCGTCCTCCCGAAGGTTAGACTAGCTACTTCTGGTGCAACCCACTCCCATGGTGTGACGGGCGGTGTGTACAAGGCCCGGGAACGTATTCACCGCGACATTCTGATTCGCGATTACTAGCGATTCCGACTTCACGCAGTCGAGTTGCAGACTGCGATCCGGACTACGATCGGTTTTGTGGGATTAGCTCCACCTCGCGGCTTGGCAACCCTCTGTACCGACCATTGTAGCACGTGTGTAGCCCAGGCCGTAAGGGCCATGATGACTTGACGTCATCCCCACCTTCCTCCGGTTTGTCACCGGCAGTCTCCTTAGAGTGCCCACCTTAACGTGCTGGTAACTAAGGACAAGGGTTGCGCTCGTTACGGGACTTAACCCAACATCTCACGACACGAGCTGACGACAGCCATGCAGCACCTGTCTCAATGTTCCCGAAGGCACCCATCCATCTCTGGAAAGTTCATTGGATGTCAAGGCCTGGTAAGGTTCTTCGCGTTGCTTCGAATTAAACCACATGCTCCACCGCTTGTGCGGGCCCCCGTCAATTCATTTGAGTTTTAACCTTGCGGCCGTACTCCCCAGGCGGTCAACTTAATGCGTTAGCTGCGCCACTAAGAGCTCAAGGCTCCCAACGGCTAGTTGACATCGTTTACGGCGTGGACTACCAGGGTATCTAATCCTGTTTGCTCCCCACGCTTTCGCACCTCAGTGTCAGTGTTGGTCCAGGTGGTCGCCTTCGCCACTGGTGTTCCTTCCTATATCTACGCATTTCACCGCTACACAGGAAATTCCACCACCCTCTACCACACTCTAGTCAGTCAGTTTTGAATGCAGTTCCCAGGTTGAGCCCGGGGATTTCACATCCAACTTAACAAACCACCTACGCGCGCTTTACGCCCAGTAATTCCGATTAACGCTTGCACCCTCTGTATTACCGCGGCTGCTGGCACAGAGTTAGCCGGTGCTTATTCTGTCGGTAACGTCAAAACAATCACGTATTAGGTAACTGCCCTTCCTCCCAACTTAAAGTGCTTTACAATCCGAAGACCTTCTTCACACACGCGGCATGGCTGGATCAGGCTTTCGCCCATTGTCCAATATTCCCCACTGCTGCCTCCCGTAGGAGTCTGGACCGTGTCTCAGTTCCAGTGTGACTGATCATCCTCTCAGACCAGTTACGGATCGTCGCCTTGGTGAGCCATTACCTCACCAACTAGCTAATCCGACCTAGGCTCATCTGATAGCGCAAGGCCCGAAGGTCCCCTGCTTTCTCCCGTAGGACGTATGCGGTATTAGCGTCCGTTTCCGAACGTTATCCCCCACTACCAGGCAGATTCCTAGGCTTTACTCACCCGTCCGCCGCTCTCAAGAGAAGCAAGCTTCTCTCTACCGCTCGACTTGCATGTGTTAGGCCTGCCGCCAGCGTTCAATCTGAGCCATGATCAAACTCTTCAGTTCAAACATCTTTGGGTTTTTAAGAAACCCTAAACTTGGCTCAGCAATCGTTGGTTATTCTTTGATTTCTCGCGGAGTAACTTGTGATGCTGATAATCTTGTTGACTATCAGTCTAACTCCACAAGCACCCACACGAATTGCTTGATTCAGTTGTTAAAGAGCGGTTGGTTAAGATGTTTCGTCTCAACCGAGGCGCGCATTCTACAGCAGCCTCATTTGCTGTCAAGCGGTTATTTTCAGAAGCTTTCGAAGAATTCTTCAACAACTTCAACCACTTGCGCTTGCGATCTCTCGTAAGCGGGAGGCGAATTCTACAGCGTTACACGCTGCTGTCAACACCTCTTTTTCAACTTCCTTCTGGCTTCGATGAACTGAAGCGACCTGCTGCCGAAACTTGCTTAACTCGTTGTTTACCAAGGAGTTTTCCGTTTCGACTGCGCCGGAAGTGGGGCGAATTATAGAGAGATATAATTCGCCGTCAACCCCTAATTAGAGACTTATTCGGATTTGAGCGTAATACGCGCAAATGCCTTCTTCCCCGCCTGGCAAACGTGGGTAGCGCCCAGCTCGTATATAAAGGTGCGATCGACCACTTCACCATCTATACGCACACCACCCGAACCGAGCAGGTCACGCGCCACCGCAGAGTTCTTCACCAAACCTGCCTTATTAAGGACTGCCGCTATCGGCATCGCCTCAACCGCAGTCAATTCGATCTCCGGCAGGTCGTCCGGCAACTCGCCATCCTTCATGCGATTGCCCGCCGCACGGTGAGCGTTGGCCGCAGCCTCTTCACCATGGAAGCGCGCCACGATCTCTTCGGCCAGCTTGATCTTCACATCACGCGGGTTGGCACCCGCCTCTACGTCAGCACGCAACGCATTGATTTCATCCATCGAACGAAAGCTCAGCAATTCGAAGTAACGCCACATCAACGAATCCGGAATGGAAACCAGCTTGCCGTACATCACGCCCGGCGCTTCCTGGATACCCACATAGTTACCCAGGGACTTAGACATCTTCTTGACGCCGTCCAACCCCTCCAGCAACGGCATGGTCAGAATGCACTGCGCTTCCTGCCCATAGGCGCGCTGCAGCTCACGCCCCATCAGCAGGTTGAACTTCTGATCCGTCCCGCCCAGCTCAACATCCGCACGCAAAGCCACCGAGTCATATCCCTGGACCAGCGGGTAAAGAAACTCATGGATCGCGATCGGCTGATTGGTGGAGTAGCGCTTGTCGAAGTCATCACGCTCAAGCATGCGTGCGACGGTGTACTGCGACGTCAGGCGAATGAAATCCGCCGGCCCCATCTGATCCATCCAGGTGGAGTTGAAGGCCACCTCGGTCTTGGCCGGATCAAGGATTTTGAACACTTGGGTCTTGTAGGTCTCGGCATTGTCGAGAACCTGCTCGCGCGTCAGCGGTGGGCGCGTTGCGCTCTTGCCGCTCGGGTCGCCGATCATCCCGGTGAAGTCACCAATAAGGAAGATGACCTGATGCCCCAAGTCCTGGAACTGACGCAGCTTATTAATAAGCACGGTATGGCCAAGGTGCAGATCCGGCGCGGTTGGGTCAAAGCCAGCCTTAATACGCAGGGGCTGGCCGCGCTTGAGCTTTTCGACCAGCTCGGCCTCGACCAACAGTTCTTCCGCACCACGTTTTATCAGCGCTAGCTGCTCTTCAACCGACTTCATAACAGACCCGCAAGGCTCAGATTCAAAAGGGAACCAACCATACAAGATCAGGGACTAATTACAAGTTTTGCCCTGTGAACGGACACCATTCCGCAAGCCCAGCGTTCGCGAGCTTGCGCCACAGATGATTTGGTTATATTTTATACAGTTATTTCATCTTCATCATGTCATTCATCTTTTCCATTTCATCTTCAAAGTCAAAATACTTATGACCACTGAACCGTCTAAAGCGCCGCCGCTTTACCCGAAGACCCACCTGCTTGCCGCAAGTGGTATCGCCGCCCTTCTGAGCCTGGCACTCCTGGTATTCCCTTCCAGTGACGTAGAAGCCAAACGAACATCCCTAAGCCTTGACCTGGAAAGTCCTGTTGAGCAACTGACACAAGATCAAGACGCTTCCGACGCACAACAAGCCACAAATACACCTGCCGAATCTCCGTTTGCGCAGATCGAAAACGCTCCGGAAGAAACTCAGAAAGCCGCCCAGGAAAAGCCCGCAGCTGTCGCGGCCAGGGATCCTCAGCATCGCGAAGTGATCGTGAGCAAAGGTGACACACTGTCAACACTGTTCGAAAAAGTCGGACTGCCCGCCGCCACCGTCAATGAAGTCCTGGCCACCGATAAGCAAGCCAAGCAGTTCACCCAGCTCAAACATGGCCAGAAGCTTGAGTTCGAACTGACGCCCGACGGCCAGTTGAACAATCTGCACACCAATATCAGCGACCTGGAAAGTATCAGCCTGAGCAAGGGCGCCAAGGGGTTTGCCTTCAATCGCATCACCACCAAGCCGGTCATGCGCTCAGCCTACGTACACGGCGTGATCAATAGCTCCCTGTCGCAATCCGCCGCCCGTGCCGGCCTGTCCCACAACATGACCATGGACATGGCCAGCGTATTTGGCTACGACATCGACTTCGCCCAGGACATCCGCCAGGGTGATGAATTCGATGTGATCTACGAACAGAAAGTCGCCAATGGCAAAGTTGTCGGCACCGGTAATATTCTCTCTGCGCGCTTCACCAACCGCGGCAAGACTTACACCGCAGTGCGCTACACCAACAAACAGGGCAACAGCAGTTACTACACGGCCGACGGCAACAGCATGCGCAAGGCGTTCATCCGTACCCCGGTGGATTTCGCTCGTATCAGCTCGCGTTTCTCCATGGGCCGCAAGCATCCGATTCTGAACAAAATTCGCGCCCACAAAGGTGTCGATTACGCCGCTCCGCGTGGCACGCCAATCAAGGCAGCTGGCGACGGCAAGGTCTTGTTGGCCGGGCGTCGCGGGGGTTACGGCAATACGGTGATCATCCAGCACGGTAATACCTATCGCACGCTGTATGGTCACATGCAAGGGTTCGCCAAGGGCGTCAGGACCGGTGGAAACGTGAAGCAGGGCCAAGTGATCGGTTATATCGGCACGACTGGCCTGTCCACCGGGCCGCACTTGCACTATGAGTTCCAGGTCAACGGTGTACACGTTGATCCACTGGGCCAGAAGCTGCCGATGGCCGACCCGATCGCCAAGGCGGAGCGCGCGCGCTTCATGCAGCAAAGCCAACCACTGATGGCCCGCATGGATCAGGAACGCTCCACCCTGCTGGCTTCGGCGAAGCGTTAAGGCATGCCGCGCTATATCGGTGTGATGTCCGGGACCAGCCTCGATGGCCTGGATATCGCCCTCATCGAAAACGATTCGACGGTCAGCCTGATCGCCACCCACTACATCCCCATGCCTGCCACCCTGCGTGCCGAGCTGCTCAGTTTGTGCGCCAGCGGCCCGGATGAAATCGCCCGTTCGGCAATCGCCCAGCAGTCCTGGGTGACACTCGCCGCCCAAGGCATCCACGCCTTGCTGGACCAGCAAAGCCTGAGGCCCCAAGACGTTCGCGCGATCGGCAGCCATGGGCAGACTATCCGCCATGAACCCACCCGCGGCTTTACGGTACAGATCGGCAATCCGGCATTGCTCGCCGAGCTGACTGGCATCACTGTGGTCAGCGACTTCCGCAGCCGCGACGTCGCCGCAGGCGGCCAGGGCGCCCCCTTGGTACCCGCCTTCCACGAGGCGCTGTTCGGAGAAAGTACCGGCAACCGCGCCGTACTGAATGTCGGCGGCTTCAGCAACCTGAGCCTGATAGAAACCGGAAAGCCTGTATCGGGCTTTGACTGCGGCCCGGGCAATGTCTTGCTGGACGCATGGATCAATCATCAACGCGGCGAGCATTTTGATCGCGACGGGCAATGGGCAGCCAGCGGCAAGGTTGAGCCGCAGTTACTCAACGCGCTGCTCGACGATCCCTTTTTCGCGACCAAAGGCCCGAAGAGTACCGGACGAGAAGTGTTCAACCTGGGTTGGCTGCAGCAGCATCTCGACGAGCTACCAGCGTTTCTTCCTCAGGACGTGCAAGCCACATTGCTGGAGCTGACCGCCCTGACCATCGTCGACTCCCTGCAAAGCGCTCAAGCCAACACCGAAACCCTGCTGATCTGCGGCGGTGGCGCCCATAACGGGACGCTGATGAATCGACTGGCGGCACTGCTGCCGTCCACACAGGTCAGCAGCACCGCAGCCTATGGCGTGGACCCGGACTGGGTGGAAGCCATGGCCTTCGCCTGGCTGGCCCATTGCTGCCTGGAAGGCATCGCCGCGAACCGACCCAGCGTCACCGGTGCTCGCGGGCTGCGCGTGCTGGGCGCGATCTACCCCGCCTGATCCCCAGACAGCACAACGCCGCTTGGCTCATCAAAGCCAAGCGGCGTTTTTTTATCCGTGCAGGTTTCTTTATCCGTGCAGGCCAGGCGTTCGATCAGATCGAGAACGAAGACCCGCAACCACAGGTCGTCGTGGCGTTAGGGTTCTTGATCACGAAACGCGACCCTTCCAGCCCTTCCTGGTAATCCACTTCAGCACCCGCCAGGTACTGGAAGCTCATCGGATCCACGACCAGGCTCACGCCCTCGCGCTCAACGATGGTGTCGTCATCGGCCACATCTTCATCGAAGGTAAAACCGTACTGAAACCCTGAACAACCGCCGCCCGTAACAAATACGCGCAGCTTCAAGCGATCATTACCCTCTTCATCGACCAGGCTCTTCACCTTGTGCGCAGCACCGTGGGTGAATTGCAAAGCCGTGGGGGTGAAGGATTCAACGCTCATGCTGATAATCTCCCGGCGTAGCGCCGCCATATGCGTAATGGCGGGTATTATCCGCTTCTCCTAGAAAAGCGGTCAACTATTATGGGAGCAGCTACAAGCTTCAAGCCTTAAGCTTCAAGCTTGCCGCTGACCACTTGAAGCTTGTAGCTCCTTTTAAGGCAACATCCCTGCGTGGGACAAGCCCAACTTCTCCTCCAGACCGAACAGGATGTTCATGTTCTGCACCGCCTGGCCTGAAGCCCCCTTGACCAGGTTATCAATCACCGACAGCACTACCACCAGGTCGCCATCCTGCGGACGATGCACCGCAATCCGGCACACGTTGGCGCCGCGCACGCTACGGGTTTCCGGATGACTGCCCGCCGGCATCACGTCGACGAACGGTTCGTTGGCATAACGCTTTTCGAACAATGCCTGCAGGTCAACCGAACGATCGACCACCGTCGCGTACAACGTGGAGTGGATCCCGCGAATCATCGGCGTCAGATGCGGCACGAACGTCAGGCCCACGTCCTTACCCGCAGCGCGGCGCAGCCCCTGACGGATCTCGGGCAAATGACGATGCCCTTTTACCGCATAAGCCTTCATGCTTTCCGACGTCTCGGAATACAGCGAGCCTACCGCGGCACCACGGCCGGCGCCGCTGACACCCGACTTGCAGTCCGCGATCAAGCGCGAGGTGTCCGCCAGACCCGCTTCCAGCAGTGGCAGGAAACCCAACTGAGTCGCCGTCGGATAGCAACCCGGCACCGCAATCAGGCGTGCCTGCCTGATCTGCTCACGATTGACTTCCGGCAAGCCGTATACCGCTTCTTCCAGCAACTCTGGCGCGCCGTGAGGCTGGCCGTACCACTTGGCCCACTCATCGGCATCCTGCAGGCGGAAGTCCGCGGACAGATCGATCACCTTGGTGCCCGCCGCCAGCAGCTCACCGGCCAATGCATGCGCTACCCCGTGAGGCGTGGCGAAGAACACCACGTCACAGGCGCCCAATGTCTTGATGTCCGGCACGCTGAAGGCCAGGCCGTCGTAGTGGCCTCGCAGGTTCGGGTACATATCGGCCACGGCCAGACCAGCCTCGGAGCGTGAAGTGATGACCACCACCTCAGCCTGCGGATGCTGAGCCAACAGACGCAGCAATTCGACACCGGTGTAACCCGTGCCGCCGACGATACCGACCTTGACCATAAACCTGCCCTCAACGAACCCACTGGAAAGCCGTCGATAATAGGGGCCGCATCGTCCTGCGACAACCGCCAACGTGACGTACGGGCACCTGAGCTACTACTATCTTCGCTACCGTGAACCTGGGAATAACTAAAAATGCTTTATCTATGGGTCAAAGCCTTCCATATCGTCAGCATCGTCTGCTGGTTTGCCGGGCTGTTCTACCTGCCACGCTTGTTTGTCTATCACGCTCAAAGCGAAGACACCGTCAGCAAGGAGCGCTTCAGTATCATGGAGCGCAAGTTGTACCGGGGCATCATGGGCCCGGCGATGGTTGCCACGCTGGTCTTCGGCATCTGGTTACTGGTACTCAACCCCGGCATGTTCCAATCAGGCGCATGGATTCACGCCAAGCTCACCCTGGTGGTTCTGCTGATCGGTTACCACCACATGTGCGGCGCGCAGGTAAAGCGCTTCGCCCGTGGCGAAAACACCCGTAGCCATGTCTTTTATCGCTGGTTCAATGAAGTGCCTGTTCTGATGTTGCTGGCTATCGTAATTCTGGTCGTGGTCAAACCGTTTTAACTTCAATGACTCGGGGGAACTTCCAATGTCGCTGCCCGCCCTGCTTGAACAACATTTGCGCCTGCCCGTGGTGGCTGCGCCGATGTTCCTGATTTCCAACCCGCAACTGGTGCTGGCCTGCTGCCGCAACGGAGTGGTCGGCAGCTTCCCGGCACTCAACCAGCGCGAAAGCAGCGGCTTCAAGGCCTGGCTGGAGGAAATCGAAGCGGGCTTGGCGCAGTTGGATAATCCCGCCCCCTATGCCGTCAATCTGATCGTGCACAACAGTAACCCACGCCTGAAAGCCGACCTGGCGATCTGCGTCGAGCATAAAGTGCCGATCGTCATCACCAGCCTCGGTGCCGTGAAAGAGTTGGTCGACGCTGTGCACAGCTACGGTGGCCTGGTGTTTCACGACGTCACCACCCGCCGTCATGCCGAAAAAGCCGCCGAAGCGGGCGTCGATGGCTTGATCGCGGTCGCCGCCGGCGCAGGTGGTCACGCCGGCACCTGGAGTCCCTTTGCACTGATTGCCGAGATACGCCAGTTCTTCGATAAAACCCTGCTGTTGGCAGGATGTCTCAACCACGGACGAGAAATACTCGCCGCCCAACTGCTCGGCGCGGACCTGGCGTATCTCGGCACGCGCTTTATTGGTACCACCGAAAGCCATGCACCGGATGCCTATAAAGAGATGCTGCTCACAGCGCGCGCCGCCGACATCGTGCACACTCCGGCGGTTTCCGGCGTGCCCGCGAGCTTTATGCGCCAGAGCCTTGAAAACGCCGGTTTTGATCTCGCGGTCCTTCAAGGAAAAGGCGAGGTTAACGTCGGCTCCAAGCTCAAACCGTTGAGCGATGAGGCCAAAGCATGGAAGACTGTATGGTCTGCCGGCCAAGGTGTCGGTGAGATCAATGATTTGCCCGACGTGGATGAACTCGTCGCACGCCTGGACGCGCAGTACCGCCAGGCGCGCGCGAACGCAGCACAATTGCGCTGGCCACGTTGACCCAGATGCAAGGCCTGCCAATTGAGCCGGCCTGCACAACCTCCCTGAAAAAGTGCCAAGGATGCCCGCATGAGCGACAACCGTTTCAAGATTGTGTTTGATGGAACCTTGCTCCCGGGTGTCGAAAGCACCACGGCCAAGCTGAACCTGGCCGAGCTGTTCAAGAGCGATGTCGAAGCCATCGAGAAACTCTTCACCGGCCGCCCGGTCGCGCTCAAACGCGACCTCTCGCGTCCGGACGCCGAAACCTACCTCACCGCGCTGAAAAACGCCGGGGTCGACGCGCGTATCGAAGCCGAACAACCCGTGGCTTTCAGCCTTGCCGAAACCCACGAAACAGCCTCGTCCGCGCCGGAGTTCTCAACCTCCGCCGCATCACCGTATGCACCACCACGCGCCACCGTCGGCGATGACTTGCCGGCGTACTCCACGCTCAAGGTCTTCACCATCCACGGGCGTATCGGCCGCCTGCGCTACCTGGCCTGGACGCTGGCACTGACCGTCGCAATGCTGGTGGCTGGCGGGATCATCAGTACCGTAGGTTTCGCGGTGGCGACTGCTTCACCAACGGTCGCGATCATTCTCGGCTCGCTGCTGGGTTTCGCGCTGTTTGTGGGACTTGTGGTGGTCAGCGTGCAAATCGGTGTGCAGCGCCTGCACGACCTGGGCTGGTCCGGTTGGCTGTACCTGCTGAACCTGGTTCCGCTGGTGAACAGCATTTTCCCTCTGCTGCTGCTGGTATTGCCGGGCAACGCCGGCGCCAACCAGTACGGCGCACCTCCACCGCGCAATTCCACAGCGGTTAAAATCCTCGCGTCGTTGTGGCTCGCGTTCATCCCATTGATGCTCATCGTCGTGGTTACCCTGGGCATGAACGGCTATCTGGATCAACTTGAAGCCAACATGGGCAGCGGCTATGAAAACAGTTCCATTACCGCTGATGAAGATGCCGACCAAAATGTCATCGATGAACAAGAAGCTGCGCCAAGTGCTGACGACGCGGCCGAACCTGTAGACTCTCCAGAACAGTAAAGAAACGCCCGCCGCCTGTGATGCCTCTGTCACAGGCACGGCGGCGTTGCGATGGAGAAAGGCATGACCCATTACGCTCTGATCACCGGTGCCTCCAGTGGCATCGGCCTGGCTTTGGCCGAAGCACTGGCCCGCCGTGGCCGCAGCTTGATTCTGGTGGCCCGCCAGCGTGATCAGTTGGAAAGCATTGCAACCGAACTGACTCAACGTTTCGGCGTCGAGGTGCTGTTCCGTGCCTGTGACCTGGGCGAGCCGCTGCGGTTGTCGGGCTTTTTGCTGGAACTCGAGGAGGGGGAGCGACAGATCGACCTGCTGATCAACTGCGCCGGTATCGGCACCAGTGGGCCGTTCCTGGCCCAGGACTGGATGACCGAGCAGGACCTGATCGAAGTCAATATCCTCGCCCTGACTCGCATGTGCCACGCGCTGGGCAATGCCATGGCGCTGCATGGCGGCGGGCAGATTCTCAACGTTGCTTCGGTTGCCGCCTTTCAGCCGGGCCCGTGGATGAGCAGCTACTACGCGAGCAAAGCCTATGTACTGCATTTCTCCGAAGGCTTGCGCGAGGAACTGAAGACCTGTGGCATCAAGGTCTCGGTGCTATGCCCCGGCCCCACGCGCACCGCCTTCTTCGGCACCGCGCAAATGGACACCGCAAAACTCGACCGCAGCCAACAGTTGATGAGTCCCGAAGAAGTCGCCCTCTACACCGTGCGCGCGTTGGAGAAGAACAAGGCGATCATCATTCCGGGGCGCCGCAACCGCTGGCTCGCCTTCAGCCCACGCCTGAGCCCACGCTGGCTTACCCGGAAAATTGCCGGTGCGATCAACAAAGCCTATTGCCCGCGTTAAGCGCCCCACTACACTCACCCTCTCGTTCACCATGGAGAAACAGCTGTGGATACTCTGTTCACCAAGATCATCAATCGAGAAATACCCGCGAACATCATCTATGAAGATGACCAGGTACTGGCTTTCCACGATATCGCCCCACAGGCGCCGGTGCATTTTCTGGTCATCCCGAAAAAGCCCATTCGCACCCTCAATGACCTGACCGAGGACGATAAAGCCCTGGCCGGCCATATTCTGTTCACGGCCCAGCGCCTGGCGGTGGAGCAAGGCTGCGAAAAAGGCTTTCGCGTGGTGATGAACTGCAACGAAGACGGCGGACAAACCGTGTATCACATCCACATGCATGTGCTGGGTCAGCGCCAGATGAACTGGCCGCCGGGCTGAGTGCACCGGGGGCAATTGACTCAGCGCAAACGCGCGATCCTGTCTTGCGGTAAACTGGCCGCCGAGATTCTTTCCGGAGGTCAGCATGACTACCCAACGTCACTACTCGCCGATTGACCGTCTGTTACTGCAAGCCGACACGGCCATGCGTACGCTGCTGCCATTCAGCGGCCAACCGTACCGCCCGTCACCGGCCATCGTGCAGCCGGACGCACCGATGAGCGAGAGCGAGACCCGCCATGTGGCCGGTCTGATGCGCATCAACCATACCGGGGAAGTCTGTGCCCAGGCGTTGTACCAGGGCCAGGCCCTGACCGCCAAGTTACCGCAGGTACGTGCCGCAATGGAGCATGCAGCCGAGGAAGAGATCGACCACCTGGCCTGGTGCGAACAACGCATTCGCCAGCTGGGCAGTCATCCCAGTGTGCTGAACCCGCTGTTCTATGGCTTGTCGTTCGGGATTGGCGCCGCTGCCGGCCTGATCAGCGACAAGGTCAGCCTGGGGTTTGTCGCGGCAACTGAACGTCAGGTGTGCAAGCACCTGGACGAACACCTTGAACAACTGCCGGTCGAGGACGAAAAGTCCCGGGCCATTCTCGAGCAGATGCGCATCGACGAAGAACATCACGCCGATAGCGCGCTGGATGCTGGCGGCTTCCGCTTCCCTGCGCCAGTGAGGTTCGGCATGAGCATGCTGGCCAAAGTCATGACCAAAAGCACCTATAGAATTTGAAGCATCAGAATTTGAAAGCATCAAAACTGATCCAGAAAAAAGGGCGCTATCAAAGCGCCCTTCTTTTTGCCCGCCGATCCACGCTCAACCCAACTCGATAATCTCGTAATCATGGGTAATGGCCACACCGGCCGCTCCGAGCATGATCGACGCCGAGCAGTACTTCTCTGCCGACAGCTCGATGGCACGTTTGACCTGCGCCTCCTTCAGCGCCCGCCCCTTGACCACAAAATGCATATGGATTTTGGTAAACACCTTGGGATCTTCAGTGGCGCGCTCGGCCTCCAGAAAGGCTTCGCAGCTTTCCACGGCCTGACGGGATTTTTTCAGGATGCTGACCACGTCGAAATTGCTGCAACCGCCGACACCCAGCAGCAGCATTTCCATCGGGCGTACACCCAGGTTGCGGCCACCGGCTTCCGGCGGGCCGTCCATGACCACCACGTGGCCACTGCCCGACTCACCGAGGAACATGGCTTCGCCCGCCCATTGGATGCGTGCCTTCATCGCCCAGACTCCACTGCTAAAAAAGGGTCGCCAGCTTAGCACAGGGCCCCAGGACGGCAGCGTCCTGCATTAAAACGATCAATAACAGCGTTTGCCGGTGAAATACGCTAATCGAGTCAGAATGTGTCTGGTAAGCTGGCGCCAAATCAATGGCGCATTGCCATCCTTTGTACAGCGTACGTCAATGCCGGTATCGCTGATAAAAACAAATCCAACCCCATCGCGCAGTCTTTCGGGATACAACCATGGTTGCTCTTACTCCCACACCCAAGATCAAGAACCTCGACAAGCTGCTGATGCATTGCCAGCGCCGGCGTCATCCGGCCAAGCACAACATCATCTGCGCGGGCGAACGCTCCGAAACACTGTTCTTCATTATCAAGGGCTCGGTCACCATCCTGATCGAGGACGAAGACGGCCGCGAGATGATCATTGCCTACCTTAATACCGGGGATTTCTTTGGCGAACTGGGGCTGTTCGAGCAGGCAGGCAAGGAGCAGCAGCGCAGCGCCTGGGTACGCACCAAGGTGGAGTGCGAAGTGGCCGAGATCAGCTACACCAAGTTTCGCGAACTGGCCCAACAGGATCCGGACATCCTGTATGCCTTGAGCGGGCAGATCGCCCAACGCCTGCGGGATACCACACGCAAGGTCGGCGACCTGGCATTCTTCGATGTGACCGGGCGTGTCGCCCGCTGCCTGTTGGAGCTGTGCAAGCAGCCTGATGCCATGACCCACCCCGATGGCATGCAGATCAAGGTCACGCGCCAGGAAATCGGGCGCATCGTGGGCTGTTCGCGGGAAATGGTGGGCCGCGTGCTCAAGGATCTGGAAGAGCGCAACCTGGTGCACGTCAAAGGCAAGACGATGGTGGTGTTCGGCACCCGTTAACTTGGCAGCAAACCTGCCAACATCCGACGGTACAAGGTGTCGAGCCGGGTGATCACATCGGGCGCGGTGAAGACTTCGTGCAGCGCGATATGGCTCTCGGCGCGCACCCGCTGTTCCAGGCCACACGCCTTATTGAAACGATTGACTGCCGCAATCAACTCTTCACGATCGTTGTCCAGCAACAAAGCGCCGTGTACCAACCCCACCGGGCGACCACCGCTCTGCCGCCAACGCTGGGCCGTGCCGACCATTTTCCGGCCGTTGAGATTGACGTTGTAACGACCGTCGCAGAACGCACCATCAATTTCGCCGACGGAGGCATCGCCGCCCAATTCGATCAATACATCACAAATCGGCTGGCACAACCGCTGGTAGCCGGTTTCGATGCGGCCTTGATCGCCTTCACTGCGCGGGGGCGCGTAGACCAGCGCGATATTGACCGTGGCGGCGGACTGCGGCACCGGCTCACCACCGGTTTCGCGTAACAACACCGGCCAACCGGCGTCTGCCGAGACCTGGCTGGCCGCTTCAAAGGCCGGTAATCGGCTCAAACGGCGCGGCATGACCAAGGCTTGATCGCAGGGCTGCCAGAACAACAGACCGAATTCCTGCTCACCGGCACAAACGGCGGCCAAGAGCGCTTGTTCGGCTGCAAGTCCTGCCTGCACAGTCATCGAAACCAGCCTAGTCATCACATTGACCTACCTGAATAAGCACAAGCCCCCTCCCACACTTTTTTACTGCATTTCAAAAACAGACCGACTGCGCTGGAATCAATCCAGGGTAGAACCGTTGACCGACACTCCGCGCTCCGGGAAGAACAGACGCTGCAGTTCGGCCCCTGGGTTCTCGGCGCGCATGAACGTCTCGCCGACCAGAAATGAATACACCTCGCTGATTTCCATCAGTTCCACATCGGCGCGATTGACGATGCCACTTTCAGTGATAACCAGGCGGTCACGGGGAATACGCGGCAGCAGATCAAGGGTGGTTTCCAGGCTGACGTCGAAGGTGTGCAGGTTACGGTTGTTGACCCCCACCAGTGGGGTGTCGAGGGTTTTGAGTGCGCGCTCCAGCTCGTCGCCGTCGTGCACCTCGACCAGGACATCCAGGCCGACACTCTTAGCCACGGCTGCCAGCTCGGCCATCTTCACGTCATCCAGGGCGGAGACGATCAGCAGCACACAGTCGGCGCCCAGAGCGCGGGCTTCGACGATCTGGTAGGGATCAACCATGAAGTCCTTGCGGATCACCGGCAACTTGCACGCGGCGCGTGCCTGCTGCAGGAACAAGTCTGAACCCTGGAAAAAATCCATATCGGTCAGGACGGACAGGCAAGTCGCCCCACCCTTTTCATAACTGACGGCGATTTCATGTGGCACGAAGTGTTCGCGAATCACGCCTTTGCTCGGGGAGGCTTTCTTGATTTCGGCGATCACCGCCGGCTGCTTTTTCCTGGCCTGCTCGATCAAGGCCCTGGCGAACCCTCGCGGGGCATCAGCAGCTTTTGCCTGGGCCTCCAGTTCGGCCAGGCTCACACGGGCACGGCGCTCGGCGACTTCTTGAGCCTTGCGCGCCAGGATTTTTTCCAGAACGGTCGGAACACTCATGCTTCATTCTCCATCTTGAATACGGCGGTGAATGCTCCGAGTTCTTCGAGTTTCTCGCGAGCCAGACCGGTGTGCAGTGCATCGTGGGCCAAGGCCACACCTTCCTTAAGACTATAGGCATGGTCTGCGGCGTAAAGTGCCGCGCCAGCATTGAGCACAATCATTTCCGCGGCTTTTTGACCGTTCTCGGTCTTGCGCCGCCCCAACGCATCGCGGATCAACTCAAGCGACGCCGCCGGGCTTTCCACCGCCAGGCCGTGCAGGCTCTGGCTCTTCATGCCCAGGTCTTCAGGCTCGACCCAGTATTCAGTGACCTGGTCGTTCTTCAATTCCGCCACGAAGGTCGGTGCGGCCAGGCTGAATTCGTCGAGGCCGTCCTTGGAGTGCACCACCAGCACATGCTTGCTGCCCAGGCGCTGCAGCACTTCGGCCAACGGTCGGCACAACGCCTGGCTGAACACCCCGACGACCTGATGTTTCACACCGGCCGGATTCGTAAGCGGGCCGAGCATGTTGAACAGGGTACGCAGGCCAAGGTCCTTGCGCGGTCCGGCGGCGTGCTTCATCGCGCCGTGGTGGGACTGGGCGAACATGAAACCAATACCGACGCTGTCAATGCAGCGTGCCACCTGTACCGGGGTCAGGTTCAGATAGATACCGGCGGCTTCCAGCAGGTCGGCGCTGCCACTTTTGCCGGACACCGCGCGGTTGCCGTGCTTGGCCACGGTGCAACCCGCTGCCGCGACCACGAACGAGGACGCCGTCGAGACGTTGAAGATGTTCGCACCGTCGCCGCCGGTGCCGACCACATCGACCACACCGTCGAGGGTCTTGAGTTCGACCTTGTCCGCCAGTTCACGCATTACCGACACGGCACCGACGATTTCGTCGATGCTTTCGCTCTTCATGCGCATAGCCATCATAAAGGCGCCGATCTGTGCGTCGGAGCATTGACCGGTCATGATCTCGCGCATCACATCGCTCATTTCAGCGGTGCTCAGGTCCAGGTGGCCGACGATACGACCCAGGGCAGTCTTGATATCCATGGAAAGTCCTTAGCGCGTGCCGCCGCTCTGCTTGAGAAAGTTGGCGAACAGCTCGTAGCCCTGCTCGGTCAGGATCGATTCAGGGTGAAACTGCACCCCTTCGATATTCAGTGTCTTGTGGCGCAGGCCCATGATCTCGTCGACCGAGCCGTCCTCCAGCTGGGTCCAGGCCGTCAGTTCCAGGCACTCGGGCAGGGTGTCGCGCTTGACCACCAGCGAGTGGTAACGGGTCACGGTCACCGGATTGTTGAGGGCCTGGAAGACACCCAGGTCTTTGTGAAATACCGGGCTGGTCTTGCCGTGCATTACCTGACGCGCGCGTACCACGTCACCGCCAAAGGCCTGGCCAATGGACTGATGCCCCAGGCATACGCCCAGAATCGGCAGCTTGCCGGCGAAATACTGGATGGCTTCCAGGGAGATACCCGCTTCGGTCGGCGTGCACGGGCCGGGCGATACCACGATGCGCTCGGGGTTCAGCGCGGCGATCTGGGCGACTGTCAGTTCGTCGTTGCGCACAACCTTGACCTCGGCACCCAACTCGCCCAGGTACTGCACAACGTTGTAGGTAAAGGAATCGTAGTTATCAATCATCAGCAACATGTGGGTTCAAACCTCTTGAATTCACTGATTTCAAATGACCGCCTTCAAAGCGTGTGGCCCGCTGTCAGACGCACGTTCCGGTTGCCGGGGTGAGCGGCAAGGGGCGTCAAACAGGGTGAAGAAGGCAAATCGGTACAGGTCCGGCCAGGCCGGCGGAGAAAAATGTCAGGCGCGCCAACGCCAACGGGCGTGTGCCTTGACTACTCGCATCAAGAGTTTGCTGATGATCAACACGGGGAGGGTCTCATTCATACGTTCAGGCACAGTAACGTAGCCTCGCCAGCGGTGCAATATGGCGCCGCAAATACGGGCCGAGCTCGATGCGACGCCCACAGGAAAATTCGGTTTTGCGCTATAGAAAACGCTCGATACTTTGCTAGTGTTTCGGTTCCGACACAAAAACAACTCAATGGAATTTTCCATGCTCAGAACCCCGTTCTTCGCGCCCCTGGCCGCCGGCTTGCTTTCCCTGGCTTGCGCACAGGCCCACGCAGCCGCGTCATCACCCTATTCAACCATGGTGGTATTCGGTGACAGCCTGGCCGATGCCGGCCAGTTTCCCGACGGCAGTGCCGGATCGACCCTGCGCTTCACCAACCGTACCGGGCCGACGTTCCAGGGGGACTATGGTCTTGTTTCTTCGACACTGCTCGGCGCCAAGCTGGGTGTAGCACCAAACGACCTGAACGCCTCCACCTCACCGGTGCGCGCGATCCAGGGCTTGCCGGACGGAAACAACTGGGCGGTGGGCGGCTACCGTACCGACAATATCCTCGACTCCATCACGACGGTCTCCAACGCTGCGATCCCGCCCGGCAATGCGGGCGGCGGTACGGTGCTGCGCAGTCGACAGGGTTACCTGCCGGCAAACGGCGGGCGGGCCGATCCGAATGCGCTGTACTTTCTGTCCGGTGGCGGCAATGACTTCCTTCAGGGCCGCGTACTCAGCCCCGCTCAAGCGGTCGCCGCCGGCGGGCGACTGGCTGACAGTGCCCAGGCCCTGCAACAAGCCGGCGCGCGTTACATCATGGTATGGATGCTGCCCGACATCGGCCTGACGCCGGCCGTCAACGGCACCCCGCAGCAGGCAGCGACGTCGGCCCTGAGCGCTGTTTTCAACCAGTCCCTGGTGCAGCGCCTGTCGCAGATCGATGCGCAGGTCATCCCGCTGAACATTCCATTGCTATTGAACGAAGCCTTCGCCAATCCGGCTCGCTTCGGCCTCGCCACCGGGCAAAACCTCACCGGCACCTGCTTCAGTGGCAACAGTTGCACTGCCAACCCGGTCTACGGCATCGGCGGCACCAACCCGGACCCGACCAAGCTGATCTATAACGACTCGGTCCACCCGACCATCGCCGGGCAACGGCTGATCGCCGACTACGCCTATTCGCTGCTCGCCGCGCCATGGGAAATCACGCTGCTGCCGGAAATGGCCCAAGGCACGTTGCGCGCCCATCAGGATGAATTGCGTAATCAATGGCAGGCAGACACCGGCAACTGGCAAGCCGTCGGCCAATGGAGGGCGATCGTGGCAGCCGGTGGTCAGCGCCTGGATTTCGATAACCAGGACAGCTCGGCAAGCGGCGATGGCAGCGGTTATAACCTCAATATCGGCGGCAGCTACCGGCTCAACGAAGCCTGGCGCGTAGGCGTCGCCGCGGGCCTGTACCGCCAGACACTGGAAGCCGGCGCCAGCGATTCGGATTACAAGCTCAACAGCTACATGGGCACCGCGTTCGCCCAATATCAGCAGAATCATTGGTGGGCCGATGCCGCCTTGACCGGCGGCAAGCTGGACTTCGACAACCTCAAACGCAAGTTCGCCCTGGGCATCAGCGAAGGCTCGGAGAAGGGTGACACCGATGGCTGGCTCTGGGCCTTGAGCGGCCGCGTGGGGTATGACATTGCCGCGCCGGGCAGCGACTGGCACCTGTCGCCCTTCCTCAGCGCCGATTACGCGCGCGTCGAAGTCAACGGCTACTCGGAAAAAGACAGCCGCTCCACCGCCCTGACCTTTGACGACCAGCAGCGCGATTCCAAGCGCCTTGGCGTCGGCCTGCAAGGCAGCTACCGCATCACCCCGCAGACCCAGGTGTTTGGGGAAGTGGCCCATGAACACGAGTTCGAGAACGACACGCAGAAGGTCAACATCGCGCTCAACAGCGTGCCGGGGATCGACTTCAAGCTGGACGGGTATACGCCGCGCAGCAATTCGGATCGCTTGAGCCTGGGTGTCAGCCACAAGCTGACGCAGGAGCTGGCGTTACGCGCGGCGTATAACGTGAGGAAGGATGACAACCTGACCCAGCAAGGGGTCAGTGTCGGGGTGAGCCTGGATTTCTAACGGCAGGGCAATGAAGGTCTAATGTGGGAGGGGGCTTGCCCCCGATAGCGGTCTGTCAGTCCATGATGTGCTGGCTGACACACTGCTATCGGGGGCAAGCCCCCTCCCACATTTTCATCTACATTTGGCTTCAGTCTTGTGGCGTTTGCTCGGCCAGTGCCACCGCACGGAACATCGCCCGGCGCTTGTTCAGGGTTTCTTCCCATTCAAGGGCCGGCACCGAGTCTGCCACAATGCCGCCACCGGCCTGCACGTGCAGTTCGCCATCCTTGATCACTGCCGTACGGATCGCAATCGCGGTGTCCATGTTGCCGTTCCAGGCGAAATACCCCACGGCGCCGCCATAGACGCCCCGCTTGACCGGCTCCAGCTCGTCGATGATTTCCATCGCGCGAATCTTCGGCGCGCCCGACAAGGTACCGGCCGGCAGGATGGCGCGCAGTGCGTCCATGGCGGTCAGCCCGGCTTTCAGTTCCCCGGTGACGTTGGACACGATGTGCATCACGTTGGAATACCGTTCGATGACCATCTTCTCGGTCAACTTCACCGAGCCGATTTCCGAGACACGCCCGGTGTCATTACGGCCCAGATCAATCAGCATCAGGTGCTCGGCGATTTCCTTGGCGTCGCTCAACAGGTCTTCTTCCAGCGCCAGGTCCGCTTCTTCGGTGGCGCCACGCGGGCGCGTACCGGCGATGGGACGCACGGTGATCAGGTTGTCTTCGACGCGCACCAGCACTTCCGGTGAACTGCCCACCACGTGGAAATCACCGAAGTTGAAGAAGTACATGTACGGCGTCGGGTTGAAGCAGCGCAGCGCTCGGTACAGGTCAATCGGCGCCGCCTTGAAGTCGATGGACATCCGTTGCGACGGCACCACTTGCATGCAGTCACCGGCGAGGATGTATTCCTTGATGGTATCCACTGCGCGCTCATAGTCCGCCTGCGTGAAGCTGGAACGAAACACCGGATCGGCGGCAGGCGGCCGGCTGAGGTCCAGGCCACGACGCGGCGTGATCGGCTGGCGCAGCTTTTCCAGCAGCGCTTCGAGACTGGCCTGGCCCTGTTCGTAGGCATCCGCCTGGGACGGGTCGGCCAGTACAATCGCGTGCATCTTGCCGGCGAGATTGTCGAACACCACAACCGCATCAGAGACCATCAGCAGGATGTCCGGCACGCCCAGAGGGTCCGGATTCGGGCATTTACCCAACCGTTGCTCCACATAGCGCACGCAGTCATAACCGAAATACCCCACCAGGCCGCCGTTGAAACGCGGCAGGCCGGCAATGGTCGGCACGTTGTAGCGCGCCTTGAAGGCCTCGACGAAGGCCAGCGGGTCGTCTACATCATGGCTTTCGATCTCGATGCCGTCATGGGTGATGCTCACATGATGGTCGTGCACCCGCAGTACGGTGCGGCACGGCAGGCCGATGATCGAATAGCGGCCCCACTTCTCGCCGCCCTGTACCGACTCCAGCAGATAGGAGTTCGGCTCGTCGGCCAGTTTCAGGTAGATCGACAGCGGCGTGTCGAAGTCGGCCAGGGTTTCACGGGCCATGGGGATACGGTTATAGCCGGCAGCGGCCAAACGCAGGAATTCTTCGCGGATCATCAGGTGCCTCGTGGTGTGAGGGTCAATCGGTCAGGTAGGCAAACGTGCCGCAAAGAGCGGCCAGGATCAGTCAGGCGCGCCAACGCCAGCGGGCCAGGGCCTTGATGACTTTCATCCAGAGTTTGCGGGTGACCACCACGATGGGATTTCCATAAGGAGACGGATCGATATCGGGCAACGTTATCTCAGCGCCCGCGCCCAGGCAACCGGGGATTAACAGGCGCAGGTCATCAATCACCAGCGCCGGCGCTTCTTCGGCAATCGGCCGGCCATGGTTGTAGCCGTAACTCAAGGCCACGCACTGCACGCCTGCGGCTTTGGCCGCCAGTACATCGCTGCGCGAATCGCCGACAAACAACGATTGGGACGCCGGAATATTCGCCATCTTCATCACGAAGAACAGGGCCGCCGGGTCAGGCTTTTTCTGCGGCAGGGTGTCGCCGCCGATGATCCAGCGAAAATACCGGCCGATCTTCATCTGGTCCAACAGCGGTGCGACGAAGCGCTCCGGCTTGTTGGTGATCAAGGCCATTTCCACGCCCTGCTTGCTCAACCATTTGAGGGTGTCACGCACGCCGGGATACACCACCGTCAGTTCGTGGCTGCTTTCATAGGCGGCATTGAACAGCTCCAGGGCATGGTCGGCTTCCACCTCATCCACACCGCTGGCGTCGATGTTGCCGGCCAGCGCCCGGCGCACCAGCATCGGCGCGCCGTTGCCGACCCATTCGCGCACCGCCTCGATCCCCGCAGGCTTGCGCCCGAGTTTGAGCAGCATCTGGTCCACCGCCGCCGCAAGGTCAGGCACCGAGTCGATCAAGGTACCGTCCAGATCGAACATCACCAGCCGTGGCAATTGGCCGGGGAACAGTTGCTCAAAGCCGCTCATGGACGCGCCAGCGCCAGTTCGGCATGCATCTTGGCGATCACTTCCTGGTAATCCGGTGCGTTGAAGATCGCCGAGCCGGCGACGAACGTATCGGCACCCGCGGCAGCGATCTCGCGAATATTGTTGACGTTGACCCCACCGTCGATTTCCAGGCGGATCTCCCGTCCCGACGCATCGATCAGCGCCCGCGCTTCGCGCAGCTTGTTCAGGGTGCCGGGGATGAATTTCTGCCCGCCAAAACCCGGGTTGACGCTCATCAGCAGGACCATGTCGACCTTGTCCATCACGTACTCCAGCACACTCAAGGGTGTGGCCGGGTTGAACACCAGGCCCGCCTTGCAGCCGCCTTCGCGGATCAGTTGCAAAGTTCGGTCGACGTGCAGCGTGGCTTCCGGGTGGAAGGTGATGTAGGTCGCACCGGCGTCGATGAAGTCGCCGACAATGCGGTCCACCGGGCTGACCATCAGGTGCGCGTCGATCGGCGCGGTGATCCCGTACTTGCGCAACGCTGCGCAGACCATCGGGCCGATGGTCAGGTTGGGCACGTAGTGGTTGTCCATGACGTCGAAGTGCACGAAGTCGGCGCCGGCGGCCAACACCTTGTCCACTTCTTCGCCCAGGCGGGCGAAGTCGGCGGAGAGAATCGATGGAGCAATGACGAAGGGCTGCATGACGCACCTTTTTGAGCTAAATCACGATGGCGCGCATTGTATACCTCAGCTTTGCCCTGCGCACCGTGACCTCACTCAACGGCTAGTAAGCCGCCCGGTAGATTTTCTCGATATCGGCCGCACTGAGCTGGCGCGGGTTGTTGCGCATCAGGCGTTCGATACCCGCCGCTTCAGTGGCCATCGCCGGGATAGCTTCCTCAGGCACACCGAAACTGCGCAGGCCCGCCGGGATCTCGACGGCGGCGCACAGTCGCGTCATCGCCTCGACAGCCTGGTCGGCAGCGTCATTCACGCTCAGCCCGCTGACATTCACGCCCATGGCCTGGGCTATATCGCGCATCCTTTCGACACAGGCCAGCTTGTTCCAGTGCATCACATAGGGCAGCAACAGCGCGTTGCTCACGCCATGGGCGATGTTGAACCGGCCGCCCAACGGATACGCCAGCGCATGCACCGCGCCCACGCCCGCGTTGCCGAAAGCCATGCCAGCCATCAGGCTGGCGGTGGCCATGTCGTCACGGGCCTGCAGGTTGGCCGGGTTGGCGTAAGCCTTGGGCAATGCGCCGGCAATCAGCTTGATCGCGCCGATCGCCAGGGCATCGGTGATCGGCGAGGCGTTCAGCGACAGATAGGATTCAATCGCATGCACCAGTGCGTCGACGCCACTGGCGGCGGTGACGCTGCGCGGGCACGTAAGGGTCATTTGCGGGCTGATCAGCGCCACATCCGGCAGCAGGTAGTCGCTGACGATGCCTTTTTTCAGCTGCGCGACCTTGTCCGAGAGGATCGCCACGTTGGTCACTTCCGAGCCGGTGCCCGCCGTGGTGGGGATGGCGATCAACGGCGGACCCTTGCGCGGCACCTGGTCGACCCCGAACAGATCCGCCAGGGCGCCGTGGTAACCGGCATAGGCCGCCACGCTCTTGGCGATGTCGATGGCACTGCCGCCGCCCACGCCGATCAGGCCGTCGTGTCCGCCATCGCGGTAGGCCTGCATGCAGTCCTCGACAATGGCGATTTCCGGGTCGGGCAGCACGCGGTCGAAAATTTCGTAAGGGCGGCCGCCCAAATGCTCGAGCGCCAGCGCGACCGTGCCGGACTTGACCAACGCAGCATCGGTGACGATCAGCGGGTTATCCACATCCAGGCGGGTGAGTTCGGCGGCGAGTTGCTCGATGGCGCCAGCGCCGGTGAGCAGTTTATGGGCGATCTTGAATGAGGAAGTACTCATGTGCGCGGCCTCTTATTGAGAGATGGGCTGGCACAAGAGTAGCTGAGACAAATGGGTTGTCTGCCATTCAAGAGCTGAATGGTCATTATCTGAATGAACAAAGAACCAATGTGGGAGGGGGCTTGCCCCCGATAGCAGTGTGTCAGTCAGCACTTCTGAGACTGATACACCGCTATCGGGGGCAAGCCCCCTCCCACATTTTGACCTATGCCGGGCTTTAGACTTGGGCCGTACGCAGCTTTTCGCTCCGTCCGCGCAGCCATTCAAGCGTCAGCAGCAGCACTACTGAAAACCCGATCAGCAACGTCGCCGCCGCCGCAATCGTCGGGCTGAGGTTTTCGCGGATGCCGCTGAACATCTGCCTGGGCAACGTGGCCTGCTCCGGCCCTGCGAGAAACAGCGTCACCACCACTTCATCGAACGAGGTGGCGAAGGCAAACAGCGCCCCGGATATCACCCCCGGGGCGATCAGCGGCAAGGTCACGCGGCGAAACGCGGTCAACGGTGAAGCGCCCAGGCTGGCCGCCGCCCGCACCAGATTGTGATTGAAACCCTGCAAGGTCGCCGACACGGTAATGATCACAAACGGCACGCCCAGCACCGCATGCACCACGATCAGCGAGAGAAAGCTGTTGCCCAGGCCCAGCTGGGCAAAGAACAAATAACTGGCCACGCCGATAATCACCACCGGCACCACCATCGGCGAAATCACCAAAGCCATCACCAGTGCCTTGCCGGGGAAGTTGCCACGGGTCAGGCCGATCGCCGCCAGCGTGCCGAACACCATTGCCAGCAGCGTGGCCGCCGGGGCGACGATGATGCTGTTGCGCAAGGCGCGCATCCATTCGGCCGAGGCGAAAAAGTCGTGATACCACTGCAGCGAAAAGCCCTGCAGCGGGTACACCAGGAAACTGCCGCTGTTGAACGACAACGGGATGATCACCAGCACCGGCAGGATCAGGAACAGCAGGATCAGACCACACAGAATCCGCAGGCTGTAGAACCACAGCCGCTCCACCGGTGACATATAAGGGCTCAGCATCGCAAGGTCTCCTCAGCTCAGGCGCAGGCGACTGGCGCCCACCAGCCGGTTGTAAATCAGGTACAGCAGCACCGTCGCCAGCAGCAGCAAGCCGCCCAACGCCGTGGCCATGCCCCAGTTGATGCTGGTGTTGGTATAGAAGGCCACGAAGTAGCTGACCATCTGGTCGTTCGGGCTGCCCAGCAACGCTGGGGTGATGTAGTAACCAATCGCCAGGATGAACACCAACAGGCAACCGGCGCCGACACCGGCGTAGGTCTGCGGGAAGTACACGCGCCAGAAGCTGGCGAAGGGATGACAGCCCAGGGAAATCGCCGCGCGCATGTAAGTCGGCGAAATGCCCTTCATCACGCTGTAGATCGGCAGAATCATGAACGGCAGCAGGATATGCACCATGGAGATGTACACACCGGTACGGTTGAACACGAGTTCCAGCGGCGTATCGATCAGGCCCATGCCCATCAGGGCGCTGTTGATCAGGCCCCCGGATTGCAACAGTACGATCCACGCCGCCACCCGCACCAGGATCGAGGTCCAGAACGGCAGCAAGACCAGGATCATCAGCAGGTTGCTTTTGCGCGCCGGCAGATTGGCCAGCAGGTACGCCAGGGGATAGGCCAGCAGCAGGCAGATCACGGTGATGACCAAGCCCATCCAGAATGTGCGGGCGAAGATATCCAGGTAGATGGCCTGGTCGGGGGTGGCCGGCGCGATTTCGCCCAGGTCATCGATACGGTGATCGACGGCCGCCAGCAGGTAGTAAGGCGTCAGGCTGCTGGTATTGCGCCGGATCGCCTGCCAGTACGCCGGGTCTCCCCAGCGTTCGTCGAGGCTTTCCAGCGCGGTTTTATAAGAGGCCGGCGCTTCGGTAAACGGCAGCGCCCGCGCGGTTTTGGTCAGCAGGCTGCGATAACCGGCCAGTTCCATGTTCAAGCGCTTGGACAGATCGCCCAGGGTCTGGTTTTTGCGCGCTTCACCCAGGTCGTCACTCAGCGCCTGATACACCGACTCGCCGGGCAAGCCACGACCGTCCCAGGCCGTCACTGCCACCACCGTGCGCGGCAAGCCTGCGACCACTTCCGGGTTGCCGACGCTTTTGTAGAGCAGCGCAACAATGGGCACCAGGAACACCAGCAGCAAAAACAGCACCAGCGGCGCAATCAAGGCCTGGGCCTTCCAGCGGTTGAGCCGCTCGGCACGGGCCAGGCGCTGCTTGAGGGTGGGAATGGCTACTGCCATGACTGAACTCCGGATCTTGAAGATAAATGCAGATGCCCTGTGGGAGGGGGCTTGCCCTAATGCCAGTCTGTAGGAGCGAGCTTGCTCGCGAAAAACTCACAGGCGCCGCGTTCAGTCAGGAAGCACGCGTTATCGTTGACGTTTTTCGCGAGCAAGCTCGCTCCTACATCGGGCATTAGGGCAAGCCCCCTCCAACATGGGTTACTTGGCGGCCCAGGAATTGAAGCGCTGCTCAAGCTGCTCGCCGTTATCGGCCCAGAAGCTCACATCGATCTGCACCTGGTTGGCGATGTTCTCCGGGGTGGTCGGCATGTCTTTGAGCACGTCTTTGGCCAGCAGCGGCACGGCCTGGGTGTTGGCCGGGCCGTAGGCGATGTTTTCCGAATAGATCTTCTGCTGCTGCGGCTGCACCGAGAAGGCGATGAATTTCTTCGCCGCTTCGGCGCGCTCCTTGGCCAGACCTTTTGGAATGGCCCAGGCGTCGAAGTCGTAGATACCGCCGTTCCACACCACTTTGAGGTTGCTTTCTTTCTGTACGGCGGCGATCCGGCCGTTGTAGGCCGAGCTCATCACCACGTCGCCCGAAGCGAGGTACTGCGGCGGCTGTGCGCCGGCTTCCCACCACTGGATCGAGGGTTTGAGTTCGTCGAGTTTCTTGAACGCGCGGTCCTGGCCATCCTTGCCGGCCAGCACTTTATAGACGTCCTTGGGCGCCACGCCGTCGGCCATCAGCGCGAATTCCAGGGTGTACTTGGCGCCTTTGCGCAGGCCACGCTTGCCGGGGAATTTCTTGGTGTCCCAGAAATCCGCCCAACTGGTCGGTGCACTGCTGAGTTTGTCGGCGTTGTAGGCCAGCACCGTCGACCACACGAAGAAGCCTACGCCGCAGGGCTGGATCGCGCCCTTCACGTAGTCGGCGGTGTTGCCGAACAGTTTCGGGTCCAGGGGTTCGAACATGTCTTCGTCGCAGCCACGGGACAGTTCAGGCGACTCCACTTCCACCAGGTCCCAGGACACGCTCTTGGTGTCGACCATGGCCTTGACCTTGGCCATCTCACCGTTGTATTCACCGGCGATGATCTTGCCGTTGCCCGCGCTTTCCCACGGGGCATAGAAGGCCTTGACCTGGGCCGCCTTGTTCGCGCCGCCAAAGGAAACGACGGTCAGGTCCGGGCCGGCCATGGCCTGTGTCGCGCCCATCAAGCCGATAGCCAGGGCCGAATACTTAAGGGATCTCAACATTGTTGTGCTCTCCACGTGCAGGGTTGGTGAAGCCAGGGGGCGATCAATTCGCCTCTAGAAGTGGGTCGAGTGCGCGAACGTGCTCGACTTGCCAGCCAATCGGTACCACGTCGCCGACCGTCAGGGCCGGGTCCAGCTCGGCGATCGGTTGTTTCACGAAAAAATCGGTCTTGCCGCAGACTTCCAGGCGCACACGCACGTGGTCGCCCAGGTAGATGAACTCCGCTACCCGCCCGGAGAAGCGGTTGATGCAGCTGCCGCTGGCACCATTGAGGCTGACGCGCTCCGGCCGCACCGACAGGGTCACCGGGCCGCCGACCTGCCCGACGTTCACCGCCAGCGCCTCGACCTTCTCGCCGCGCGCCAGCTCCACCACACAACGCTCGCCGGTGTGGCTGTGCAGACGGCCATTGAGGCGGTTGTTTTCGCCGATGAAGTTGGCCACAAAGGTGTTTTTCGGCTCTTCATACAGGCTGCGCGGCGCGGCGATCTGCTGGATTTCGCCCTGGTGGAACACCGCTACACGGTCGGACATGGTCAAGGCTTCGCCCTGGTCATGGGTCACATACACCACGGTCACGCCGAGGCGCTGATGCAGGTGCTTGATTTCCATCTGCATGTGTTCGCGCAGTTGCTTGTCGAGGGCGCCGAGGGGTTCGTCCATCAGCACCAGTTGCGGCTCGAACACCAAGGCGCGGGCCAACGCCACCCGCTGTTGCTGGCCACCGGACAGTTGCGCCGGGTAGCGCTGCGCGAAGGCGTCGAGCTGGACCATGCTCAGCACGCGCTTGACCCGCTCGCTGATGTCAGTCTTGCTCAAGCCACGCACGGACAGCGGAAACGCCAGGTTCTCGGCCACGGTCATGTGCGGGAATAATGCATAGTTCTGGAACACCATGCCGATGTCGCGCTTGTGCGGCGGCACGTTATTGATCGAGCGGCCGGCCAGCTGGATCTCGCCGGCGGTGGGTGTTTCAAAGCCGGCCAGCATCATCAGGCTGGTGGTCTTGCCCGAGCCGGACGGCCCGAGCAGGGTGAGGAACTCGCCCTTGCGAATCTCCAGGTTGAGGTCTTTGACGATCAGGTTTTCGCCATCGTAGCTTTTCTGCACGCCACGAAAGCTGACCAGCACATCATTTGTATCCGCCTCGCTCATACCCGCACCTTTGTATTTTGGACCGCTGTGGCACAAGCGTAGTCCAGGCGCGAGGCCCCGGAAATCAGGGGTCAGGAGAGAATCGCATCAGCCGGATGGAAGGTTCGGGGTAGGGATCGCCCTACACGGATGGCGGGCATGGGACAGTGCAGCTGCAACAGGCGAGCTGCAAGCGGCAAGAACAGGCTCGGCGGCGTTTTTGAGGTGTCGCTGACGGATACGCCGCTACAGCAGCTTGTGTTCCATGGCGTATTTCACCAACTCGGCCAAGGAGGTGATATTGAGCTTTTGCATCAAGCGCGCCTTGTGGGTGCTGATGGTTTTGCTGCTCAGGGCCAACTGCACGGCGATGTCGTTGACGTTGGCGCCTTGTGCCAGACGTTCGAACACCGAGAATTCGCGCTCCGACAGCAGCGAATGCAGCGGCCGTGAATCCGTCAGGCCGACTTCGAAGACCATGCGGTCTGCCAGGTCCGGGTCGATATAGCGCCCGCCCGCCGCGACCTTGCGAATCGCCATCAGCAGCAATGCCGGGTCGCTGTCCTTGGTGGCATAACCGGCCGCGCCCACCTTCAGGGCGCGGGCGGCCATTTGCGCTTCATCGTGCATGGACAGCACCAGGATCGCCGGCGGGTTGCTCAACGCCCGAATACGCGCGATGGCCTCCAGGCCATTCACGCCGGGCATGGAGATATCCAGCAACACCACTTCGCACGGCACATGGCGCAGGGTCTCCAGCAATTGCTCGCCATTGCTTGCCTCGCCTACTACCAGCAGGTCCTTGGCCAGGCCGATCAATTGCTTGATGCCTTCCCGGACAATCGTGTGGTCTTCGGCTACCAGTACGCGGATCACAGGGCTTTCCTCTTATCGTTATGCATCCAACGGCACCGTGACGCTCAAGGTGGTGCCCTCCCCCAACTCGCTGACCAGGCTCAGTTGCCCGCCCATGATCAGCACCCGCTCGCGCATGCCCACCAGCCCGAACGAGACCGGTCGCCCTTGAGCCTGCACGAAGCCGATGCCGTCATCGCTGATGGTCAGCCGCAGATCAGGGCCGTGTATGTCCAGCGTCAGTTCCACAGTATGCGCCTGGGCGTGGCGCATCACATTGGTCAGCGCCTCCTGCAGGATGCGGAACAGGCCGATGGCCTTGGCGTCGCTCAGCAGCGGCGGGTTTTCCGGGACGCGTACCAGGCAGGGAATCTGCGTGCGCGCTTCGAAGCGTCGCGCCTGCCATTCGATGGCCGAGGCAATGCCGGCATCGAGAATCGGCGGGCGCAGCGCGGTGGCGACATCACGAACCAATTGAAAGAGCTGGGCGATCAGGCGCTTCATGCTGTTCAAGCGCTCGTTCAGGCCCGGGTCGAGTTGCGCATAGGCCAATTCACACATTGAAGTTTCCAGTTTGAGCACGGTGAGCATCTGCCCGAGTTCGTCGTGGACTTCGCGGGCGATACGCGCCTTTTCTTCTTCGCGTACCGTTTCCAGGTGGGCTGACAATTCGCGCAACTGTGCCTCGCTTTGCAGCAGGGCGACCACATAACGGCGGCGTTCGGTGACGTCAGTCAGGTAAACCACCAGGTACTCGCCGTCGGCAAAGCGCAGAAAACTCAACGACACGTCCGCCGGCAGGAGGCTGCCGTCGGCGCGCAGGCAATCGGTGGCGAAGGTCTGCGCGCCCTCCTCGCTGGCACGCGCACGCTTCCATAGGTTGAGCCAGCGGTCCATGGTCAGCGTCGGGTCGAAATCGACCAGCGGTCGCTCGATCAATGCCCCATCGCCATAGCCGAGCATGGTTTCGGCGGCGCGATTGGCGTAACGCACGTGACTGTCCCAATTGACCCACAGGATGCCGACCGTACTCTGATCGATGGAAAACTGCGTCAACTGCAAGGCTTCGGCACCGGCGGCACGCGCGGCGCTTTCCTCCCGCGCTGCCAACAGGGCGTGCTCCAGGCTGCGCTGCTGGCGGCGCTGCCAGAGCAGCGCCGCGAGGCTGGCGAGCAGTAACAACCCCAACAGCACGCTGAGGTTTTTCCACAAGCCCATGGCGTCCGATGGACGCGGGTACTGGGGTTGCAGCCAGCGGCTGTGCAATTGGTCAAGGTCGCGGGCGGGTATCGCCCGTAACGCGCTTTGCATGATGCTCGCCAGTTCCGGCCACTCGCGCCGCGTGGCCACCCGCAGCAACTGCGGCAAGCCGATATCGCCGACCACCGCCAGCCCGGCAAACTCCGCCTCGCCGGACAAGCGGCCCAGTTGCGCCTCATCCACCACCGCATAGCGGGCCTGCCGGCTCACCAATAACTGCAGGGCCTGGCGCTCCATGGGCACCCCTTGCAGGTTGAGGTTGGGATAGGTGCTGCGCAGGTAGTCGGCCACCGTGCTGGGCATGCGCACCGCGATGCGCGATTGGGTGTCGAGTTTTTCCAGTTCCACCGCGCCGCCGCCTTCGCGGATACCGACGATATGCTGGGGCACGCGCATATAAGGGTCGCTGAACAACCACAGGCGCAAGCCGGCCGGGGTTTGCTGCAGGCCGGGAGCGATATCCACCTCGCCATCGCGCACGGCGGCTTCCAACTGCTGCTGATCGGGAAAGTTGCGCCAGGTCAGCTCGATGCCCAGGGCCATAGCCAGCCATTGCATCAACTCGACATTGGCCCCGGACAACCGCTGCAGCCGTCGGTCGTATTGCGCGTAAGGCGCCTGCAACACCAGGCCCACCCGCAGTTGGGGGTGCTGCGCCAGCCACGCACGCTGCTGCGCATTCAGTTGCGCCTGGGGCGCGACGGGGCCAGGCGCGGCGTTGCCCATCAAGGCAACACATAGACAGCCGATAACCAGCAGCAAGCGAAAACCCATGATCCACGTCTCACATCACTGACAAATACCGATCAACCCATTAGGCTGCTGGAATCATTTCCGGCCGGGATTTAACGATGCCACCTCGAAACCGTTCGGCACTGCCAGCATTGTGCCTGTCGCTGCTATTTACCAGCGCCTTTTCTGTTCAAGCCGCCGACGCGCCAGCACCCGTCGCGGAAAAACCCGCCGAACGCCAGCCCTTGCCCGAGCGCAGCGAGGCAGAAGCCCGCGCCCTCGAACGCCAGGTTGCGCAACAGGAACAACAACAATTGCAGGCCGGCAGCGATTCGTTCCTGGCCCTGTGGAAGCCCGCCAACGGTGCCGCCCCCCAAGGCGTGGTGATCATCGTGCCAGGCGCCGGCGAAAATGCCGACTGGCCGCAAGCAATCGGCCCGTTGCGTCGCAAACTGCCGGATGCGGCCTGGGGCACCCTCAGCCTGTCACTGCCGGACGTCAACCTGGATACCCTGCCGCCACGGGTCATCGAACCGCCCCAAGCGGCGGTCGATACCAGCAGCAAGGACGGCAGCACGGTCGCCAAACCGGTTGAACAGGCCGCCAGCGCGGAAGCCGAAGGCACCGACCCGGCGGTGGTACCGGGCGCCGATGAACAGGACAAGACCGACGCCAAACGTATCTTCGACCGCATCGATGCAGCCGTCGCCTTCGCCCAGACCCAGGGCGCCCGCAGTGTGGCCCTGCTCGGCCATGGCACCGGCGCATGGTGGGCTGCGCGCTATCTGAGCGAGAAACAACCTACCCAGGTGCAGAAACTGGTGATGGTGGCCGGCAAGACACCCGCCGCGCGTCAACCGGACCTGCAACAACTGGCGCCGGCGCTGAAAGTCCCTACGGCGGATGTGTTCTACCAGGACGGCGCCCAGGACGGCAAAAACGCACTGGCCCGTATCCAGGCGGCCAAACGCGGCAAGAATGACGGCTACAAACAGGTGCAACTCCACGCCCTGCCCGGCAACGATGCCGCCGAGCAGGAGCAGCTATATCGGCGAGTGCGCGGCTGGTTGAGCCCGCAGGCCGATTGAACACATTTTTCGAAAGTGTTGAATAACCAATGTGGGAGGGGGCTTGCCCCCGATAGCGGTGTGTCAGCTGCCCATGTGCTGACTGACACTCCGCCATCGGGGGCAAGCCCCCTCCCACATTTGATCGGCGCTCTCAGCGAAAGTCCCGCCGCTCGCGAATCAACGCATAGGCGTTATGCAACTCGCGGGTACGCTCGGTCGCCTCGCGCACTTGCGCGGGGCTGGCGCCGCTGCCGGCGATCTTGTCCGGATGGTGGCGGCTGAGCAGGCGGCGATAGGCGCGCTTGATCGCCGAAGGCTCAGCGGTCGCCGTCACCCCAAGAATGCGCAACGCCTCCTGATAAGCCCCGGCACGATTGACCAACGGCTTGCGCGCCGGCGCGTAATCGGAGGCCAACGCGCGGATTTGTTGCGGCGTCCAGCCCAGCCATTTACCCCACAACTCGATCAGGTCACGCTCGGCCTCATCCGCCCTGCCGTCCGCCCACGCCATACGCCAGCAGGCACGTAGAACGCCCTCGGCGGCATGGGGTTGCGACTTGAGCACGCGCAGATAACGGCGCACCCGGTCGGTGCCGGACTTGCCGCGATTAAAGGCCATGATGGCTCGGCGCTGGGCCGGCTCGGTCATGTCCAGCGCTCGCATTTCCTGGCGCGCCTGCTGGATATGGCCGTCCACAATGCGGCCATTGCTTTTGGCCAGGCGCCCCAGCAGCACGAACAACAATTCGTCGTTGCGCAACGCGGGGCGCCCGCCCAGGCGTTCGCGCAGCTGCGCCCAACTGTGCAATTGCAGACGCCGATCCAGCGCCTGCCCCAGCAATGCACCCAACAAAGCCCCCGGAATACTGGCAATCGCAAAGCCAGCCCCGGCGCCGATCAGCGTCCCTGGCCACAACATCCTAGCGTCCCGCTGTCAGCAAGGTTTCGACTTGCGCCAGGCGCTCAAGCGTTCCGACATCCACCCAGCGTCCCTTCATGTGTTCACCCGTTACCTGACCCTTGGCCATCGCCGCGCGCAACAGCGGCGCCAGCTTGAAGGCACCCGCACTGCAACCCGTGAACAATCGGGGGTCGAGCACGGAAATGCCACTGAAGGTCAGGTTATCGGCACCGGGCGCCGCATCATGAAGCACGCCGTCGTCCAGGTAGAAGTCACCGCCGGACGGATGATGCGCCGGGTTGTCGACCATCACCAGATGGGCCAGGCCCTGGAGCGGTCGCTTCAATTGGCTGAAGTCGTAATCGGTCCAGATGTCGCCGTTGACCACCAGGAACGGCTCTTCACCCAGCAACGGCAGCGCCTGGAAAATCCCGCCGCCGGTTTCCAGGGGCTCGCCCTCGGCTGAATAACGGATGCGCACACCGAACTGGGCACCGTCACCCAGGTAGCCTTCGATCTGCTGACCGAGCCAGGCATGGTTGATCACGATCTCGGTAAAGCCGGCCCTGGCCAGCGCTTCAAGGTGATACTCGATCAGCCGTTTGCCGCCCGCCTGCACCAGCGGCTTGGGAGTATGCAGCGTCAGCGGGCGCATGCGCTCGCCCTTGCCGGCCGCCAGGATCATCGCCTTCATACGCAGGCCTCGGCCGGTTGGCGCAGGCTGCTGAGCAGCTCGCCCAGGTCACTCAACTCCGGTCGGTCGGCCAGCACCGCTTCTATATAGGCAAAGAAGCGCGGCACGTCCGCCAGGTAACGTGGCTTGCCATCGCGGTGACAGATCCGCGCGAAGATACCGATGACCTTGAGGTGACGCTGCACGCCCATCAGGTCGCTGGCACGCAGGAAGTCTTCAAAATCATCCTGCACAGGGATGCCCAACTGCCCGGCGCGCTCCCAGTAACCGCGCTGCCACGTTCGCACGCGGGCCTGGGGCCAACTGAGGAAGGCGTCCTTGAACAGGCAGGTAATGTCATAGGTCACCGGGCCGTAGACCGCGTCCTGGAAATCCAGCACGCCCGGGCTGGGCTCGCTGATCATCAGGTTGCGCGGCATATAGTCGCGGTGCACCAGCACTTTGGGCTGGGCCAGGGCGCTGTCGATCAACCGGTCGCTGACGCGCTGCCAGAGGGCCTGCTGCCGGGTATCAAGCTCGATACCCAGGTGACGGCGTATGTACCACTCGGGAAATAACTCAAGCTCGCGACGCAACAAGGCGACGTCATAACTGGGCAACGGCGCGTCCATCGGCAACTGCTGGAACGCCAGCAAGGCATCGATGGCATCGGCGAACAATTGATCGGCGTTTTGCTCGTCAATCACGTCCAAGTAGGTGTTTCGGCCCAGGTCATTGAGCAAAAGAAAGCCACGGGGCAGATCTTCTGCATAAATTTTCGGCACATTAATTCCCGATTTCGCGAGCAAATGCGCGATATCGACGAAAGGTTTGCAGTTTTCCTGGGGCGGTGGCGCGTCCATTACGACGAATGTATGCGCCCCACCCTCCCACCGGAAGTAACGCCTGAAACTCGCGTCGCTGCTGGCCGCGGTCAATGTGGCCGGGGGTACGGGGCCCCAGTCCTGAGCGTTGAAGAGAATCGGCAACTGCTCATCCAGCCAGACTTCCAGCTGTTGTAAACGTAGATCGTGCTCGGGCATTACAAGGGTCTCCGACGGCGCTAGCCGTCAAGCGGGGCATGCTTTATTATCACGCATCTTTTTCAGACCATCGAGAGGCGTGCGGCCCAAACCGCGGGCAGATGGCACGCAGGAAGCCCGGACTAATAAGATGGCATTGAAATCCCCCGCGTTTCGTAGAAAATTTCCGTTGCTGGTAACCGGCAGTCTGCTGGCCTTGCAACCTTTCGCCACCTCATTCGTGGTCGCCGCGGAACAGTATGACTGCTCAGTCTCTGCTTCGGGTGCCTGGGATTGCGCGCCGAAGACGGCCGCCGCCCCATTGCCACCGCGCCCGGTGCATGACGGTTCTGCCGTCAGCTCGGCCAACAGCACGCCGCAGGGCGAGGCTGGCGGCAGCGTCGACGCCGAGCCCAAGACCATGCTGGTCACCGAAGCCAAGGGCCTTGGGCTGCGTTCGCGCAGCAAAGACTACAGCCACCTGGACTGGGTGCCTCGCGAGAAACTGACCGCAGCACAGCTGGCCGAAACCGGCCCTTACTGCGGCGGTGCCTACATCGAGCCGACGCGTCCTGGCATGAATGACAAGACGAACAAGAGCGATGCGCCGACCTTCATCGGTGCCAAGGCTTCTCGTTACGAGCAGGAACAGCAGGTCGCCACACTGGCCGGTGACGTCGTCATGCGCCAGGGCAGCATGCAGCTGGAGTCCGACGAAGCCAGCCTGTACCAGGCCGAGAACCGTGGCGAGCTGAACGGCAACGTGCGTCTGCGCGACAACGGCGCGCTGATCGTGGGCGACCGTGCCCAGGTCCAGCTCGACACCGGCGCCGCCCAGATCGACAACGCCGAGTACGTGATGCACAAGTCGCGTATCCGCGGGAACGCGCTGTACGCCAAGCGTGCCGAGAACGCGATCATCCGTCTCAAGGACGGTACGTACACCACCTGCGAGCCGGACAGCAACGCCTGGCAGCTCAAGGGCAACAACATCACGTTGAACCCGGCGACCGGTTTCGGTACCGCGACCAACGCGACGTTGCGGGTCAAGAACATCCCGATCCTGTACACCCCTTACATCTATTTCCCGATTGACGACCGTCGTCAGTCCGGCTTCCTGCCGCCGAGCTTCAGCACCGGCAGCGAGACTGGCTTTACCCTCGTGACGCCGTACTACTTCAACCTGGCACCGAACTACGACGCCACGTTGTACCCGCAATACATGACCAAGCGCGGCTTGTTGATGGAAGGCGAATTCCGCTACCTCACCAAATCCAGCGAAGGCCAGTTCGGCGGGGCGTACCTGAATGATGACAGCAACGAACGGGACAAACAGACCGATTCTGAAAAAACCCGCTACATGCTCAACTGGCAGCATAGGGGTGGGTTGGATTCGCGTCTGGCGACACAGGTCGACTACACCAAGATCAGTGATCCGTTCTACTTCCAGGACTTGAAGTCATATCAGGAAGGCGTTCAAAGCCGGGATTTCCTGAACCAGCAAGGTTCCGTGACCTACCGTGGAGACAGCTATCAGGCTCGTCTAAACCTTCAGGCGCTGCAGCTGGCGACGATTTCGCAGATCACGCCGTATGATCGACTACCGCAGATCACATTCAACGGTACTCTGCCGTTCCAACCGGCTGGGCTGCACTTCTCTTATGAGACCGAAGCAGTAAGGTTTGATCGAGATCTCAGAAGCGATAATGTTTTTGATAAAGATGGTGGGCCGTTCGATGCAAATGGAGTTCCCGTCGGTGAGGCGCGCCTGGATAAAAACGTAACAGGCTTAACCCGTGCAAACGGTACTCGTCTGAACGTTGCGCCATCGGTCTCTTATCCGATGAACTGGTCCTACGGTTTTGTGACGCCTAAGTTGAAGTACGCCTACACCAAATATGATCTTGATTTGGATAGCACAGGTAAGAATGACATCATCGCCGCGCAGCGGGCCGCTGCTCAGCCTGGAGCAGCGCCTTACGCTGGCGGGGTGTTCAACAGCTCCCAGGACCGCGCGATACCTATCGCCAGCATAGACAGTGGGCTGTACTTCGATCGCAAAACCAATTTGTTCGGTAAAGACTTCAACCAGACCCTTGAACCACGGGCCTACTACCTCTACGTACCGAACAAGGACCAGAGCGATATTCCGGTCTTCGATACCAGTGAATATTCGTTCAGCTATTCCTCGCTGTTCCGTGACAACCGCTTCAGTGGCTCCGACCGGATCGGCGACGAGAATAAACTGTCCCTGGGTGTCACCAGCCGCTGGATCGAAGACAACGGCTTCGAACGCCAACGTGTTGCCGTAGGCCAGGCGCTGTACTTCAAGGACCGCGAAGTTCAACTGCCAGGCGTGCTGGCCACCGATCGCGACGACGCGCGTACCGATGTATCGCCTATCGCCCTGGAATATGAGCTCCGCTTCAACCGCGATTGGCGTGCTACCGCCGACTACAACTGGGATACAGAAAGCCATGCCCCACGTTCCGGCAGCGCGATGTTCCACTATCAGCCGGAAGACAACCCGAACAAGGTCGTCAACCTCGGCTATCGCTATCGCAATGATCAGATCGTCTACAACCAGCTGACCGGCAAATGGCAGTTTGGCGGCGACTTCGGCCAGGTAGGTGATCCGAACTACGTGAAGGATTACTACAAAATCCAGCAGCACGACTTCTCGATGATGTGGCCAATCGTTCCACAGTGGAACCTGATCACCCGCTGGCAGTATGACTACGCCCGCAACCGTACCCTGGAAGCCTTCGGTGGTTTCGAGTACGACAACTGCTGCTGGAAACTGCGCGTCATCAACCGTTACTGGGTTTCCAACGACGAATACAGCCAGATCGCCCCACAGAACGAAAAGGGTGACCACGGGCTCTTCTTCCAGATCGTCCTCAAAGGACTCGGCGGCCTGACCGGCGCCAAGGTAGAGAGCTTCCTCGACAAAGGCATTGAAGGTTATCGTGAACGTGAAGACAAAGCTTTCTGAGTGTTTGCGCCCGCTAGTGCTGGGCGCGCTGTTCCTGGGTGCCGCCTCGGCGCATGCCGCGGTGCAACAGCTGGATAAAGTCGCAGCCATCGTCGATAACGACGTGATCATGCAGAGCCAGCTGGACCAGCGGGTCAAGGAAGTTCAGCAGACCATCGCCAAGCGTGGCGGTGGCGTGCCGCCGACCAGCGTCCTGGAACCCCAGGTGCTGGAGCGCCTGATCGTCGAAAACCTGCAACTGCAGATCGGCGAGCGTTCCGGCATCCGTATTTCGGACGAAGAACTGAACCAGGCCGTCGGCACCATCGCTCAACGCAACAACATGAGCATCGATCAGTTCCGCGCGGCCCTGGCGCACGACGGCCTGTCCTATGAGGACGCACGTGACCAGATCAAGCGTGAAATGATCATCAGCCGTGTGCGCCAGCGTCGCGTAGCGGAGCGCGTGCAGGTGTCGGAGCAGGAAGTGAAGAACTTCCTGGCTTCGGACCTGGGCAAGATGCAACTCTCCGAAGAGCTGCACCTGGCCAATATCCTGATCCCGACACCGGACAGCGCCAACGCCGAGCAGCTCAACGCCGCCGCGGCCAAGACCCAGGCGATCTATGATCGCCTCAAGGCAGGCGCTGATTTCGCACAGATGGCAATTGCCCAGTCCGGCAGCGACAACGCGCTCGACGGTGGTGACATGGGCTGGCGTAAAGCCGCGCAACTGCCACCGCCGTTCGACCGTGAGCTGAGTGCGATGAGCGTGGGTGACATCACCCAACCGGCGCGTACCCCGGGCGGTTTTATCATCCTCAAGCTGCTCGGCAAGCGCGGCGGCGAGACCTCGCTGAAAGACGAAGTTCACGTTCGTCACATCCTGGTCAAGCCAAGCGAAATCCGCACCGAGGCACAAACCAAGGAACTGGCGCAGAAGATCTATGACCGCATCGAAAGCGGTGAAGACTTCGCCACCCTGGCCAAGAGCTTTTCGGAAGACCCAGGCTCGGCCCTCAACGGCGGCGACCTGAACTGGATCGACCCGAAAGCCCTGGTGCCCGAGTTCCAGCAGGTCATGGCCGATACGCCGCAAGGCGTGCTGTCCAAGCCGTTCAAGACTCAATACGGTTGGCATGTGCTGGAAGTCCTTGGCCGTCGCGCCACCGACAACACCAACCAGGCCCGTGAGCAACAAGCCCTGACCGTACTGCGCAACCGCAAGTACGACGAAGAGCTGCAAACCTGGTTGCGTCAAATCCGTGACGAAGCCTACGTAGAAAACAAGCTGCCGGCCGCCGAGCAAACAGGCACGGACCAGGCAGCCCAGTGAAACCCCAGCGTTTCGCGGTAACACCCGGCGAGCCGGCCGGCATTGGTCCAGACCTGTGCCTGCTGCTCGCCTCGCAAGCCCAGCCACACCCCCTGATTGCCATTACCAGCCGCGACCTGCTCCTTGAGCGGGCCGCGCAGCTGGGCGTGGCTGTCAACCTGCTGGATGTTGCGCCGGGCAACTGGCCCGACCTGCCGGCGCCGGCAGGCAGCCTGTATGTGTGGGACACCCCCCTGCACGCCAAGGTCGTTGCCGGGCAACTGGACAAGGCCAATGCAGCCTTTGTGCTGGAAACCCTGACCCGCGCCGGCCAAGGCTGCATCGACGGCGATTTCGCCGGCATGATCACCGCGCCGGTCCATAAAGGCGTGATCAACGAATCCGGTATCGCCTTCTCCGGCCATACCGAATTCCTGGCCGAACTCACCCATACCGAACAAGTCGTGATGATGCTGGCCACCCGTGGCCTTCGCGTCGCGCTGGTCACCACCCATCTGCCGCTGCGCGATATCGCCGACGCTATCACCGCCGAGCGCATAGAACGCGTCACGCGCATCCTGCACGCCGACCTGCAACATAAATTCGGCATTGCCCAACCGCGCATCCTGGTCTGTGGGCTCAACCCCCACGCCGGTGAAGGCGGCCATTTGGGCCATGAAGAAATCGACATCATTGAACCGACATTAGAGCGTCTGCGCCAGGAAGGCATGGACCTGCGCGGCCCGTTGCCTGCTGACACTCTGTTTACCCCCAAATATCTGGAGCACTGCGACGCAGTGCTGGCGATGTACCATGACCAAGGGCTGCCCGTGCTGAAATACAAAGGCTTCGGCGCCGCAGTCAACGTGACACTGGGCCTGCCGATCATCCGTACCTCCGTCGACCATGGCACTGCCCTGGACCTGGCGGGCAGCGGCAAGATTGATACCGGCAGCCTGCACGTGGCCCTGGAAACCGCCTATCAGATGGCCGAGACCCGTATATGACCGAGCATTACCAACACCGGGCGCGCAAGCGCTTCGGGCAAAACTTCCTGCACGACGCTGGCGTGATCGACCGCATCCTGCGCTCCATCCACGCCAAGCCCGACGACCGCTTGCTGGAAATCGGCCCGGGCCAGGGCGCATTGACCCAGGGCCTGCTGGCCAGTGGCGGTCAACTGGATGTGGTGGAACTGGACAAGGACCTGATCCCGATCCTCAACCAGCAGTTTGCCGACAAGCCCAACTTCAACCTGCATCAGGGCGATGCGCTGAAGTTCGACTTCAACAGCCTCAACGCTGCGCCCAACAGCCTGCGCGTTGTCGGCAACCTGCCGTACAACATCTCCACACCGTTGATTTTCCATCTGCTGAACAACGCAGGGATCATCCGCGACATGCACTTCATGCTGCAAAAAGAAGTGGTGGAGCGCCTCGCCGCAGGCCCGGGTGGCGGTGATTGGGGCCGTCTGTCGATCATGGTTCAGTACCACTGCCGCGTCGAACACCTGTTCAACGTCGGCCCGGGCGCGTTCAACCCTCCGCCGAAGGTTGACTCGGCCATCGTGCGCCTGGTGCCGCATGCCGTACTGCCGCACCCGGCCAAGGACCACAAACTGCTCGAGCGCGTGGTGCGCGAAGCGTTCAACCAACGCCGCAAGACCCTGCGCAACACGCTCAAGGCGCTGTTGAGCAACGCCGAGATCGAAGCCGCCGGCGTAGACGGAAGCTTGCGCCCCGAGCAACTGGACCTGGCCGCCTTCGTGCGCCTGGCCGACCAGTTGGCTATCCAGCCTGCGCCAGCAGCAGAGCAGGTGTAAGGACAAATGTGGGAGGGGGCTTGCCCCCGATGAGGTTGTGTCAGTGCAGGAAGGTTTAACTGAACCACCGCTATCGGGGGCAAGCCCCCTCCCACACTTGAACCCCTGTCATACCCGACAGCATGTCTGGCCTAGTGCCCACCTCTTGGCCTAGACTGATCCGCATCTGCTGTCCTCCGCTTTTGCTTTTAAGGCCTCTTGCATGTCCGATCCTCGCTACCAGATCGACGTCAGCGTCGTCACCCGCTTCCTGGCGGACCAATCGCAACCTGAACTCAACCGCTTTGCCTTTGCCTACACCATCACGGTGAAAAACAACGGGCTGGTGCCGGCCAAGTTGCTGTCGCGCCACTGGGTGATCACCGACGGCGATGGTCAAGTTGAAGAAGTCCGCGGTGCGGGCGTTGTCGGCCAGCAACCCTTGATCGACATCGGCGCCAGCCACACCTACAGCAGCGGAACGGTGATGACCTCCAAGGTCGGCACCATGCAGGGCTCGTATCAGATGAAAGCCACCGATGGCCACGTGTTCGACGCCACGATCAAGCCCTTCCGCCTCGCGGTGCCCGGAGCCCTGCACTGATGGCGACGTACGCGGTCGGTGACCTGCAAGGGTGCCTGGAGCCCCTCAAGTGCCTGCTGGAGCAGGTCGCCTTTGATCCCGCGAACGATCGCCTGTGGCTGGTCGGCGATCTGGTCAACCGTGGCCCGCAGTCGCTGGAAACCCTGCGCTACCTCTATAACCTGCGCGACTCGCTGGTCTGCGTGCTGGGCAACCATGACCTGCACCTGCTCGCGGCCGGCCATAACATCGAGCGCCTGAAAAAAGGCGACACCCTGCGCGAAATCCTCGAAGCACCGGACCGGGCCGAACTGCTGGAATGGTTGCGCCGGCAAAAGCTCATGCACTACGACGAGGCTCGCAACATCGCCCTGGTCCATGCCGGCATCCCACCGCAATGGACCTTGAAGAAAGCCCTCAAGTGCGCCGCCGAAGTCGAAAGCGCCCTGGCCGATGACAACCAGTACACCGCCTTCCTCGACGGCATGTATGGCAACGAGCCGGTGAAGTGGGACAACGACCTCACCGGCGTCGCCCGCCTGAGAGTGATCACCAACTACTTCACGCGCATGCGCTTCTGCACGGCGGAGGGCAAGCTGGACCTCAAGAGCAAGGAAGGCGCCGACACTGCCCTGCCCGGCTATAAGCCCTGGTTTGCGCACACGGAACGCAAAGCCCGCGACACGCAGATCATCTTCGGCCACTGGGCCGCCCTTGAAGGCAAATGCGACGAACCCGGCGTGTTCGCCCTCGACACCGGCTGCGTGTGGGGCGGCGCCATGACCCTGATGAACATCGACACTGGCGAGCGCATCAGTTGCCAGTGTGAATCCCCTGCATCCACTACACAGACGGCCGCCGCCAAGCCCTAGGAGCCCGCCATGAGCGAATTCAAACGTATCCCTCCCGAACACGCCCAGGCCCTGCGCGAGCAAGGCGCCGTGGTCGTCGATATCCGTGACCAGCCGACTTACGCTGCGGGCCACATTGCCGGCGCCCAGCATCTGGACAACGTCAATATCGCCGACTTCATCCGCGCTGCCGACCTCGACGCGCCAGTGATCGTGGCGTGCTACCACGGTAATTCCAGCCAAAGCGCCGCAGCCTATCTGATCAGCCAGGGCTTCTCCGACGTTTATAGCCTGGACGGCGGCTTTGAGCTGTGGCGTGCGACCTATCCCGCGGAAATTTCTGCAGGCGATTCGCAATAATTTTTTTCACACCCCGCTACCCCGCGTGACGCTTGGGCTTGCGCCGTTTCTGACGAACGGCGCAGTCAAACTAATTACGTATCGCGCCTTGACCTCCCCGATTCCGAACTATCCTTAAGCGCAGGCCATCCAAATCAGGGGAGAGCCGGTACACCGGCGCGCGGGTCATCGGTAACGTTTCAGGGTGTTCTGGGGGGAAAACAGCCATTGGCGAACGTCAGTGGCTGCCAGCATCGACTGATAGATCCGGCGTCGGCTCCACGTATCGAGCGAGGTGACGACGTCATGAGTATCTTTAGCCACTTCCAACAACGTTTCGAGTCCACACAGCAGGAAGAACTCACGCTTCAAGAGTATCTCGAGCTGTGCAAACGGGACCGCAGTACCTATGCGTCTGCCGCCGAACGCCTGCTGCTGGCGATCGGCGAGCCGGAGCTGGTAGACACCTCGAACAATTCGCGCCTGTCGCGGATATTCTCCAACAAGGTGATCCGGCGTTACCCGGCCTTTGAAGACTTCCACGGCATGGAAGAATGCATCGACCAGATCGTCTCCTACTTCCGCCACGCCGCCCAGGGCCTGGAAGAGAAGAAACAGATCCTCTACCTGCTCGGCCCCGTTGGCGGCGGCAAGTCGTCCCTGGCCGAAAAGCTCAAGCAGCTGATCGAAAAAGTGCCCTTCTACGCGATCAAGGGTTCGCCGGTGTTCGAGTCGCCCCTGGGCCTGTTCAACGCCACCGAAGACGGTGCGATCCTCGAAGAAGACTTCGGCATTCCACGGCGCTACCTCAATACCATCATGTCGCCCTGGGCCACCAAGCGCCTGGCCGAGTTCGGCGGCGATATCAGCCAGTTCCGCGTGGTCAAGCTCTACCCGTCGATCCTCAACCAGATCGGCGTCGCCAAGACCGAGCCGGGCGACGAGAACAACCAGGACATTTCGGCGCTGGTGGGTAAGGTCGATATCCGCAAACTGGAAGAATTCCCGCAGAACGACGCCGACGCCTACAGCTACTCGGGCGCGCTGTGCCGGGCCAACCAGGGCCTGATGGAGTTCGTGGAGATGTTCAAGGCGCCGATCAAGGTGCTGCACCCACTGCTCACGGCCACCCAGGAAGGTAACTACAACAGTACCGAAGGCCTGGGCGCGATTCCGTTCACCGGGATCCTGCTGGCGCACTCCAACGAATCGGAATGGCACACCTTCCGCAACAACAAGAACAACGAAGCCTTCATCGACCGCATCTACATCGTCAAGGTGCCGTACTGCCTGCGGGTCAGCGATGAAATCAAGATCTACGACAAGTTGCTGTTCAACAGCTCGCTGGCCAAGGCCCATTGCGCACCCGACACCCTGAAGATGCTTGCCCAGTTCACCGTGCTGTCGCGCCTCAAGGAGCCGGAGAACTCCAATATCTACTCGAAGATGCGCGTGTACGATGGCGAAAACCTCAAGGACACCGATCCCAAGGCCAAATCCATCCAGGAATACCGTGACACGGCGGGCGTCGATGAAGGCATGAACGGCCTGTCGACGCGCTTCGCATTCAAGATTCTGTCCAAGGTCTTCAACTTCGACCCCCACGAGATCGCCGCCAACCCGGTGCACCTGCTCTACGTGCTGGAGCAGCAGATCGAACAGGAGCAGTTCCAGGCCGAAACCCGCGAACGCTATCTGCGCTTCCTCAAGGAATACCTGGCGCCGCGCTATATCGAATTCATCGGCAAGGAAATCCAGACCGCCTACCTGGAGTCCTACAGCGAGTACGGCCAGAACATCTTTGACCGCTACGTGCTGTACGCCGACTTCTGGATTCAGGATCAGGAATACCGCGACCCCGAAACCGGCGAAATCCTCAACCGCGTGGCGCTCAACGAGGAGCTGGAAAAGATCGAAAAACCCGCTGGCATCAGCAATCCGAAGGATTTCCGCAACGAAATCGTCAACTTTGTGCTGCGCGCCCGTGCCAACAACAACGGCAAGAACCCGACCTGGCTCAGCTACGAGAAGCTGCGGGTGGTGATCGAGAAGAAAATGTTCTCCAACACCGAGGATCTGCTGCCGGTTATCAGCTTCAACGCCAAGGCGAGCAAAGAGGATCAGCAAAAACACAACGACTTCGTCACACGCATGGTCGAGCGCGGCTACACCGACAAACAGGTACGACTGCTCTCCGAGTGGTACCTGCGGGTGCGCAAATCGCAGTAAGGCAGCGACAGGTGCTCACTGCCAGGCATTGCGCCTGGCAGTCGACCGCTTGTCCTTAAGCTTCCAGCTCGCGGCTTGAAGCTTGTAACGTGAAGCTGCCCGGAGGGCTCCCCATGAGCTATGTGATCGACCGACGCCTCAATGGCAAGAACAAGAGCACGGTAAACCGCCAGCGTTTCCTGCGGCGTTACCGTGACCATATCAAAAAGGCGGTGGAAGAGGCCGTCAGCCGCCGTTCCATCACCGACATGGAACATGGCGAACAAATCAGCATTCCCGGACGCGACATCGACGAACCCGTGCTGCACCACGGCCGGGGCGGCAAGCAGACGGTGGTGCATCCCGGCAACAAGGAATTCACCACGGGTGAACACATTGCACGTCCTCAAGGGGGCGGTGGCGGCAAGGGCGCGGGCAAGGCCGGTAACTCCGGCGAAGGCATGGACGAATTTGTGTTCCAGATCACCCAGGAGGAATTTCTCGAATTCATGTTCGAGGACCTGGAACTGCCCAACCTGGTCAAGCGCAACCTGACCGGCACCGACACCTTCAAGACCGTACGCGCGGGTATCAGCAACGAGGGTAACCCGTCGCGTATCAACATCATCCGCACCCTGCGCTCAGCCCATGCCCGACGCATCGCCCTGTCAGGCAGCAGCCGGGCAAAACTCAAGCAGGCCAAGGAAGAGTGGGCGCGCTTGAAGCGCGAAGAACCGGACAACTTCGGCGATATCCAGGAAATAGAGGGCGAAATCGAGAAACTCAGCGCGCGCATTCATCGCGTGCCGTTCCTCGATACCTTCGACTTGAAATACAACCTGCTGGTCAAACAACCCAACCCCAGCTCCAAGGCCGTAATGTTCTGCCTGATGGACGTGTCCGGCTCCATGACCCAGGCCACCAAGGACATCGCCAAGCGTTTCTTTATCCTGCTGTACCTGTTCTTGAAGCGGAACTACGACAAGATCGATGTGGTGTTTATCCGCCATCACACCAGCGCCCGGGAAGTGGACGAAGAGGAATTCTTCTACTCGCGGGAAACCGGCGGCACCATCGTCTCAAGCGCCCTGAAGTTGATGCAGGAAATCATGGCTGAGCGCTACCCGGCCAATGAGTGGAATATCTATGCGGCCCAGGCTTCCGACGGTGATAACTGGAACGACGATTCGCCGATCTGCCGCGATATCCTGATCAACCAGATCATGCCTTTCGTGCAGTACTACACCTACGTCGAAATTACCCCCCGTGAGCATCAGGCGCTGTGGTTCGAATACGAGCGCATCGGCGATGCCTTCGCCGACACGTTCGCCCAGCAGCAACTGGTCTCGGCCGGCGATATCTACCCGGTCTTCCGTGAACTCTTCCAGCGCAGGTTAGTGACATGACCGCCAAAAAAGAGCATAAGCGCCAACCTATCTCCACCGGGTCCGAGTGGACCTTTGAACTCATCCAGGCCTATGACCGGGAAATCAGCCGCATCGCGGCGGGTTACGCGCTGGATACCTACCCCAATCAGATCGAAGTGATCACCGCCGAGCAGATGATGGATGCCTACGCCTCCGTCGGCATGCCGCTGGGTTATCACCATTGGTCCTACGGCAAACACTTTCTCAGCACCGAAAAGTCCTACACCCGCGGCCAGATGGGCCTGGCTTACGAGATCGTGATCAACTCCGACCCTTGCATCGCCTACCTGATGGAAGAAAACACCATCTGCATGCAGGCACTGGTGGTGGCCCACGCGTGCTACGGGCATAACAGCTTTTTCAAGGGCAACTACCTGTTCCGCACCTGGACCGATGCCAGCTCGATCATCGACTACCTGGTATTTGCCAAGCAGTACATCATGCAATGCGAGGAGCGCCACGGCATCGATGCGGTAGAGGATTTGCTCGACTCCTGCCACGCCCTGATGAACTACGGCGTCGACCGCTACAAACGTCCCTATCCGATTTCGGCCGAAGAAGAGCGCCTGCGCCAGCAGGAGCGCGAGGAACACCTGCAGAAACAAATCAATGATCTGTGGCGCACCATTCCAAAGCGTGCCGGCAAAAACAGCGACAAGGACAATGCACGCTTCCCCGCCGAACCTCAGGAAAATATCCTTTACTTCCTGGAAAAACACGCCCCGCTGCTGGAGCCATGGCAACGGGAAATCGTGCGCATCGTGCGCAAAATCGCTCAGTACTTTTATCCACAGCGCCAGACTCAGGTGATGAACGAGGGCTGGGCAACGTTCTGGCATTACACGCTGATGAACGACCTGTATGACGAAGGCCTGGTCACTGACGGTTTCATGATGGAGTTCCTCACCTCCCACACCAGCGTGGTGTTCCAGCCCGGGTTCGATAGCCCCTACTACAATGGCATCAACCCTTACGCACTGGGCTTTGCGATGTACCGTGACATCCGTCGCATGTGCGAGCACCCCACCGACGAAGACCGTCGCTGGTTCCCGGAAATCGCCGGCAGTGACTGGCTCTCCACCATCAAGTTCGCCATGAGCAGTTTCAAGGACGAGAGCTTCATCCTGCAGTACCTGTCCCCCAAGGTCATTCGCGATCTCAAGCTGTTCAGCATCATGGACGACGACCTCAAGGAGGACCTGGTAGTCCCGGCCATCCATGATGAGCCTGGCTATCGGACTATCCGCGAGACCCTGGCGGCGCAGTACAACCTGGGCAACCGCGAGCCCAACGTGCAGATCTACAGCATCGATATGCGTGGTGATCGCTCGCTGACCTTGCGTCACCAGCAGCACGATCGCAAACCCCTGGGCGAATCCACCGAGGAAGTGCTCAAGCACCTGCACCGGCTGTGGGGCTTCGATATTCACCTGGAAACCCTGCAGGGCGACCAGGTGATGAAAACCCACCATGTCCCGCCGCGCAGCGATCATAACGACAACGACTACGGTCGCCTGGACCTGGCCGTCGTGCATCTCTGAAACGGCAAAGCCTCCATTGGCCAGGCACAGGCGGTATCCTGTGGCGCTAATGGAGGCTTTTTCATGAAAATCTACAAAGTCGGCGGCGCGGTGCGTGATCGCCTGCTGGGCATCAAGGTCACCGACATCGACCGCGTCGTTGTCGGCGCCACCACCGAAGAGATGCTGGCCAAAGGTTTCAAACCGGTCGGCGCTGACTTCCCCGTGTTCCTGGACCCGAAAAACGGCGATGAATACGCCCTCGCCCGTACCGAGCGCAAAAGCGGCCGGGGCTACGGCGGCTTCGTGTTTCACGCCAGCCCCGAGGTCACGCTGGAAGAAGACCTGATTCGTCGCGACCTGACCATCAATGCCATGGCTGAGGATGATGACGGCAATCTGACTGACCCTTATCACGGCCAACGCGATCTGGACGCCCGTATCTTGCGTCACGTTTCGCCCGCTTTCGCCGAAGATCCCCTGCGAGTGCTGCGCGTTGCGCGGTTCGCCGCGCGTTATGCGCAGCTCGGATTCAGGGTGGCACCCGAAACTCTGGAGCTGATGCGTCAACTCAGCGAATCCGGCGAACTGGAGGCGCTGACGCCGGAGCGCAGCTGGAAGGAAATTTCCCGGGCACTGATGGAAGACCAGCCCCAGGTGTTTATCCAGGTGCTGCGTGACTGCAATGCGCTGAAAACCTTGATACCGGAGGTGGACGCGCTGTTCGGCGTACCGCAACCCGAAGCCCATCACCCAGAGATCGACACCGGCCTGCACACGTTAAGCGTGCTGGAACAGGCCGCCTTGCACCGCCAGCCGCTGACCGTACGCTGGGCCTGCCTGTTGCATGACCTGGGCAAAGGCCTGACGCCTGTGGATAAGTTACCGCAGCATATCGCCCACGAACATCGGGGCTTGAAGCTGATCAAAACCGTCAATGAACGCTTCAAAGTGCCAAGGGACTGCCAGGAACTGGCGCTGCTGGTGGGTCAGTATCACACCCACGGCCATCGAGCCCTGGAGCTGAAGGCTTCGACACTGCTGGAGTTGCTGCAGAGTTTTGACGTCTACCGTCGCCCGCAGCGCTTTGAGGAGTTTGTGGTCGCCTGCGAGATGGATGCGCGTGGCCGCAAGGGGCTTGAACAGCGAAGTTATCCACAGGCGGATTATTTACGTGGTGCGGCGAAGACTGCGCGCGAGGTGCAGGTAGCGCCGTTGCTGGAGAAAGGCTTCAAAGGCCCCGCGCTGGGCGAAGCGCTCAAGCGCGAACGGCTTAACGCACTCAAAGCCTACAAGGAACAACACAAGCCCCTGTAGGAGCGAGCTTGCTCGCGAAGAACGTCACCGATAACGCAGCGCCCCCAGTTTTTTTCGCGAGCAAGCTCGCTCCTACAAAAGAGCTGGCGGCGTAAGTTGCCGGCCCTGCCATTCAAACCCGACAGGCGCCAGCACCTGGTCAATCTGCGCATCGCGCCACAGCTCGGCCATGGTCTTGCCCACCTCAGGGTGAACACGATCCGGCGCCATCATCGACAGCGGCCACAAGACAAATGCGTTCTTGAGGATCTCCGCGCGCGGCAGTACCAAACCATCAAAGTTACCCACCAGATCGCCATACAGCAGCACGTCAATGTCCAGCGGCAAGCCTTTGCGATCAGGTGCGTAACGGCCATTTTCGGCCTCGATGAATTTCAACCGACGGTCCAGCTCGGTCAACGACAGGTCGGTACAGCCCGACACCACCAGATTGAAGAACGGGCCGCTCTTGATACCCACCGGCTGGCTTTCAAACACCGCCGAACAGCGCATGTCCGTCAAAAAGCTCGCCAGCGCATCGAGCCCCGCACGTAAATTGAGCTCGCGCTCGATATTACTGCCAAGGCCGAGGTAAACCTGAGTCAGCGACATCCGCGCTCGATCTCCACGCCCACGCCCTTGGCGGCCGGAACGGCGCCTGGCTTGGTCAATTTGAGGTGCAGCCAGGGAATCTGGAATTCACTCATCAGCACTTGGGCCAGGCGCTCGGCGAAGGTTTCCACCAGTTGATACTGGGACTGCTCGGCAAAGGCCTGGATACGCGCGGACACGCTGGCATAATCCAGCGCCAGGCTCAGGTCGTCACCGGCGGCGGCCGGGCGATTGTCCCAGGCAAAGCTCAGGTCCAGGCGCAGGCATTGACGGATGCCGCGCTCCCAGTCGTAGGCGCCGATCACGGTGTCGACTTCCAGGCCTTCGATAAACACTCTGTCCAAGCACTTTTCTCCGCAGCACGACAAGGGCGCTATGCCCCGTTAGAATCAGGGCGTCCTCGCCCGGAATAGTTAGCATGTTTTGGTCACTGGCGATTCTCGCCTACCTGCTCGGCTCGCTGTCCTTTGCCATTTTGCTCAGCCGCCTTACGGGAAATCCCGATCCGCGAATGAGTGGCTCAGGCAATGCCGGCGCCACCAATATGTTGCGCCTGGCAGGCAAGAAACTTGCCGTACTGACGCTGCTGGGCGACCTCTGCAAGGGCCTGCTGCCCGTACTGATCGCCAGCCTCGCAGGCCTTACCGTGCAGCAGCAGGCCTGGGTGGGCATCTGCGCCGTCCTCGGTCACCTGTTCCCCCTGTACTTCCGCTTTCGCGGCGGCAAAGGCGTCGCCACCGCGGCCGGCATGCTGCTGGGAATCTACCCTCCGGCAGCCTTGCTGGCAGTGCTCGCCTGGCTGCTGACGTTCTACCTGACCCGCACCAGCTCACTGGCGGCACTGATCGCCACACCGCTCACCCTGCCCTTGCTGGCCTGGCAGGAGCCGGCTGCGCTGCTGCCGATGAGCGTGCTGACACTGCTGATCGTCTGGCGCCACCGCGGCAATCTACGCGACCTGTTTGCCGGGCGCGAACGGCATTTTTAAACAGGGTCCACGTTACCCCCTACAACGGCGACAGCTGCTCCATCGGCCAACGCGCCTGCACGCTGATCGCCAGGCTTTCATGTTGCCCGGCCTGCAGGCGTTGGCAGCCGGCGTAGGCGATCATCGCGCCATTGTCGGTGCAGAACTCGGGGCGCGCGTAGAACACCTCGCCCTTCATCTCGCCGAGCATTTTCTCCAACGAGCTGCGCAAGGCCTTGTTGGCGCTGACGCCGCCGGCAATCACCAGCCGCTTCATGTCGGCCTGCTTCAGGGCACGCTTGCACTTGATGGTCAAAGTCTCTACCACGGCCTGCTGGAACGCCAGTGCGATGTCGCAACGGGCTTGCTCGCCTTCGTCCCCGGCGCTGACGCTCTGCTGCCAGGTATTCAATGCGGAGGTTTTCAAGCCGCTGAAGCTGAACATCAACCCAGGACGATCACACATCGGCCGTGGGAATGTGTAACGACCGGCCACGCCTTTTTCGGCCAGGCGGGCGATTTCCGGGCCGCCGGGATAATTGAGCCCCATCATCTTCGCCGTCTTGTCGAAGGCTTCGCCGGCGGCGTCGTCCAGCGACTCGCCCAACAAGGTGTATTGACCGATGCCGTCGACCTGAACCAGCTGCGTATGCCCCCCCGAAACCAACAAAGCGACGAACGGGAACGCCGGCGGTGTTTTTTCCAGCATCGGAGCCAGTAAATGGCCTTCCATATGGTGCACACCGAGCGCCGGAATGCCCCAGGCAAATGCCAGCGCCTGGGCACAGGAAGCCCCAACCAGCAGGGCTCCGACCAATCCTGGGCCTGCGGTGTAGGCAATCGCGTCGATCTCGGTCGGCACGCAGCCGGCTTCGTCCAGCACCTGGCGGATCAATGGCAGCATACGTTTGACGTGATCACGGCTGGCAAGCTCCGGCACCACGCCGCCATAGGCACGATGCAGGTCGATCTGACTGAACAGCGCATCGGCCAAAAGCCCGCGTTCACTGTCGTAAAGTGCGACACCGGTTTCGTCGCAGGAGGTTTCAAGTCCCAGTACTAGCATGGGTTTGCGCCTTGTAGAGGCTGAATTCGAAGGCGCGCATAATAGTCGCCACTCCCCCTCCCGACTAGCGGTTTTCGATCAGAGGCTTTGCATTCCTGCCAATGAGGGGTTAACATCCGCAACCCTTAAAAACCGACGACCTCAGCCGCGAATTTTTTGCGACGAGAACGTTGATCCCGGTAATGAAAGAAGGTAGCTCTGGATGCCAGCCGTCAAAGTAAAAGAGAACGAACCCTTCGACGTAGCTCTGCGTCGTTTCAAGCGCTCCTGCGAAAAAGCCGGTGTTCTGGCTGAAGTTCGTAGCCGCGAATTTTATGAGAAGCCAACTTCTGAGCGTAAGCGTAAAGCAGCAGCCGCTGTTAAGCGTCACGCCAAGAAAGTTCAGCGCGAACAGCGCCGCGCCGTTCGTCTGTACTAATACACAGACGTTCGTAGCAAGCTTCTGCCAAGCCCGGCCCTCAGCCGGGCTGTTGGCATTTGCGGATATCGCTTGATGCTTCATCGTCGACGCCGCACACGCGACCGAGACACCGCTTCAAACGTCAGGACTGGCTCTTTTGCCAGCGGTGCACGTCTCTTCTGACGAGCCTAACAAGGCTACTGACGAGCACACCTAATTCTTCAAGCAGGCGATCATACTGTGTCGACTGTGCCCATTGATGAGCTTCCGAGACCGCCCACAGGTCAAGACCGGACTCACGGGCAATTTTATTCGTCGAACACTGATAGGGACTAACGTCAGCGAATGTTCGACAGATACACTCTCTGACATCCCATGCAGACGATAATGATCAGGCACCCAACGTGCGCTTGAACATTTCACGGGCCCTCATTTACACGCAGTGATGACGAGAACGCCATGGCCGGGCTGATTCCCCAGAGCTTTATTGACGACCTTCTGAACCGCACCGACATCGTCGATGTCGTCAGCTCACGCGTGCAGCTGAAAAAAGCCGGCAAGAACTACACCGCCTGCTGCCCTTTCCATAAAGAAAAAACCCCTTCGTTCAGCGTAAGCCCGGACAAGCAGTTCTATTACTGCTTCGGTTGCGGTGCCGGTGGCAATGCCCTCGGCTTCCTGATGGACCACGACAACCTGGATTTCCCCCAGGCTGTCGAGGACCTGGCAAAAGCCGCCGGCATGGAAATCCCCCGCGAAGAAAGTGGCCGCGCGCACAAACCGCGACAGCCCACCGACTCGCCGCTGTATCCGCTGCTGACCGCCGCTGCCGACTTCTATCGGCAGGCACTTAAAAGCCATCCGCAGCGCAAAGCCGCCGTCGATTACCTCAAGGGGCGCGGCCTCACCGGTGAAATCGCACGAGACTTCGGCCTCGGTTTCGCCCCGCCCGGCTGGGACAATCTGTACAAGCACTTGAGCAGCGATACGCTCCAGCAAAAAGCCATGATTGACGCCGGCCTGCTGGTGGAAAACGCCGAGACCGGCAAGCGCTATGACCGCTTCCGTGACCGCGTGATGTTTCCGATCCGCGACAGCCGCGGCCGCATCATCGCGTTTGGTGGCCGAGTGCTGGGCGACGACAAGCCCAAGTACCTGAACTCTCCGGAAACGCCGGTTTTCCATAAAGGCCAGGAACTCTACGGGCTGTTTGAGGCGCGCAAGAACAACCGCAACCTCGACGAAATCATCGTGGTTGAAGGCTATATGGACGTCATCGCCCTGGCCCAGCAAGGCCTGCGCAATGCGGTGGCGACACTCGGCACCGCCACCAGCGAAGAGCACTTGAAGCGCCTGTTCCGCGTCGTGCCCAGCGTGCTGTTCTGTTTCGACGGTGACCAGGCCGGTCGCAACGCCGCCTGGCGCGCACTCGAGGCCACCTTGTCGAGCCTGCAGGATGGGCGCCGCGCACGCTTTCTGTTCCTGCCCGAAGGCGAAGACCCGGACACCCTGGTGCGCTCCGAAGGCACCGACGCGTTCCGCGCCCGCATCAATCAACATGCACAGCCGCTGGCGGACTATTTCTTCCAGCAACTGACCGAAGAAGCCGACCCGCGCTCGCTTGAAGGCAAGGCCCATATGGCCACCCTCGCAGCGCCGTTGATCGACAAGGTTCCGGGCGCCAACCTGCGCACCCTGATGCGCCAGCGCCTGCTGGAAATCACCGGATTGAGCGGCGAAGCCGTAAGCCAGCTGGTGCACAGCGCCCCACAGGATGCACCACCCGCCTACGATCCAGGCATGGATTATGATGCCATGCCGGACTATTCCGACTTCCACCAACCGCAGGAGGCGTATGCGCCCCAGCAGGAATGGACGCCGAAAAAGCCCGGTGCCGGCGGCAAGAAATGGGACAAGAAGCCCTGGAGCAAGAATGGTAAACGAGGCGACCGCGATGAGGCCCATGCCCCGCGCACCCCGGTTGCCGTGGAAGCGCCGACGCTGATTGCCTTGCGCACGCTTATCCACCACCCGCAATTGGCGGGCAAGGTAGAAAGCGCCGATCATTTCGCTAACGAGAGCAACACCTACGCGCAGGTGCTTATCGCCCTGATCGAGGCCGTGCAGAAAAATCCTAAGCTAAACTCAATCCAGCTCATGGCGCGCTGGCATGGTACGGAACAAGGCCGCCTGTTGAAGGCGCTTGCGGAAAAGGAATGGCTAATTGACGGCGATAACCTTGAACAACAGTTTTTAGACACCATTAATAGGTTATCCGCGGGTCAGCACACACAGACCCTCGATGAGCTCATCAAGAGAGCAAGACAGCCGGGATTGTCGGCTGAAGAGCAAATTCAGATAGCAAAACAGATGCGCGACCTTTTAAAACAGAACGTTTGCACATCAAACCCGACCTCAGCTGGCGTGTGAGGTCATAGCTCGGGTATAATCCTCGGCTTGTTTTTTGCCCGCCAAGACCTTCAGTGGATAGGGTGTTATGTCCGGAAAAGCGCAACAGCAGTCTCGTATCAAAGAGTTGATCACCCTTGGTCGTGAGCAGAAGTATCTGACTTACGCAGAGGTCAACGACCACCTGCCTGAGGATATTTCAGATCCTGAGCAGGTGGAAGACATCATCCGCATGATTAATGACATGGGGATCCCCGTACACGAGAGTGCTCCGGATGCGGACGCCCTTATGTTGGCCGACGCCGATACCGACGAGGCAGCCGCTGAAGAAGCCGCTGCCGCGTTGGCCGCGGTGGAGACCGACATCGGTCGCACGACTGACCCTGTGCGCATGTATATGCGTGAAATGGGTACCGTCGAGTTGCTGACACGCGAAGGCGAAATCGAAATCGCCAAGCGTATCGAAGAGGGCATCCGTGAAGTGATGGGCGCAATCGCGCACTTCCCCGGCACGGTTGACCACATTCTCTCCGAGTACACTCGCGTCACCACCGAAGGTGGCCGCCTGTCCGACGTCCTGAGCGGTTATATCGACCCGGACGACGGCATTGCGCCACCTGCCGCCGAAGTACCGCCGCCGGTAGATCCAAAAGCGCCGAAAGCGGACGACGAAACCGAAGACGACGATGCTGAAGCCAGCAGCGACGAAGAAGATGAAGTCGAAAGCGGTCCGGACCCGATCATTGCTGCCCAGCGTTTCGGTGCGGTTTCCGATCAAATGGAAATCACCCGCAAGGCCCTGAAAAAGCATGGTCGTGGCAACAAGCAGGCGATTGCCGAGCTATTGGCCCTGGCCGAGCTGTTCATGCCGATCAAGCTGGTGCCCAAGCAGTTCGAAGGCCTGGTTGAACGTGTTCGTAGCGCCCTTGAGCGTCTGCGTGCACAAGAGCGTGCGATCATGCAGCTCTGTGTCCGTGATGCGCGCATGCCGCGTACCGACTTCCTGCGCCAGTTCCCCGGCAACGAAGTCGACGAAACCTGGAGTGACGCCCTGGCCAAAGGCAAGGCGAAATACGCCGAAGCCATTGGTCGCCTGCAGCCGGACATCATCCGTTGCCAGCAGAAACTGAGCGCACTGGAGGCTGAAACAGGCCTGACGATCGCCGAGATCAAGGACATCAACCGTCGCATGTCGATCGGTGAGGCCAAGGCCCGCCGCGCGAAGAAAGAGATGGTTGAAGCCAACTTGCGTCTGGTGATCTCCATCGCCAAGAAGTACACCAACCGTGGCCTGCAATTCCTCGACCTGATCCAGGAAGGCAACATCGGCCTGATGAAGGCTGTGGACAAGTTCGAATACCGTCGCGGCTACAAGTTCTCGACTTATGCCACCTGGTGGATCCGTCAGGCGATCACTCGCTCGATCGCCGACCAGGCCCGCACCATCCGTATTCCGGTGCACATGATCGAGACCATCAACAAGCTCAACCGTATTTCCCGGCAGATGTTGCAGGAAATGGGTCGCGAACCGACCCCGGAAGAGCTGGGCGAACGCATGGAAATGCCTGAGGATAAAATCCGCAAGGTATTGAAGATCGCTAAAGAGCCGATCTCCATGGAAACGCCGATTGGTGATGACGAAGACTCCCATCTGGGTGACTTCATCGAAGACTCGACCATGCAGTCGCCCATCGATGTCGCCACTGTTGAGAGCCTCAAGGAAGCGACTCGCGACGTACTCTCCGGCCTCACTGCCCGTGAAGCCAAGGTACTGCGCATGCGTTTCGGCATCGACATGAATACCGACCACACCCTCGAGGAAGTCGGTAAGCAGTTTGACGTGACCCGTGAGCGGATCCGTCAGATCGAAGCCAAGGCGCTGCGCAAGTTGCGCCACCCGACGCGAAGCGAGCATCTGCGCTCCTTCCTCGACGAGTGATACCAGAACCCCCGGCCCAGGCCGGGGGTTTTGCTTTTCAGCCATTTCTTTTCCACAGATTAACTGCCCCGCAACGCCCCGCCCGCGCAATGCCCGTCTACACTCGAGACATTCCCCGTGCCATAACGAGACCGTTATGCCCAGATTGCCGACCGTGATACTGCTGTCGCTGCTGACCTGGACCGCAACGGCTGGCGCGATGACTCTCACTGATGATGAGCGTAGCTGGCTGACGGACCATCAGGAGCTGCGCCTTGGGGTGGATGCGTCCTGGCCACCCTTTGAATACCGCGATGAAAATGGCCGCTACCAGGGCCTCGCCGCTGATTACGTGCGCCTGATCCAGGATCGTCTGGGCGTCAGGGTCAAGCTGGTCGAGCCGGTGAACTGGACCGCCTTGCTCGAACAAGCACGCAACAATCAGCTCGACCTGCTACCCGGCGTCATGTCCACCCCGGAACGCCAGAGCTTCCTGGCTTTCACGCGCCCCTATCTCGACTTTCCCATCGTGATACTGGCCCATGAAGGCGGTGCCAAACCACGCAACCTCAAGGACCTGTACGGGCTGAAGATCGCCGTGGTGGAAAATTATGCGCCCCATGAATTACTGCGTATCCACCACCCGGATCTCAATCTCGTCGCGATGCCTAACGTCAGCTCCACGCTACAGGCCCTGGCCACCGATGACGTGGATGCGGTGGTCAGTGACTTGGCGTCCAGCGTCTGGAGCCTGCGCCAGCTGAAACTCGACGGTTTGTACGTCAGCGGCGAAACGCCCTACCGCTACCAGCTCGCAATGGGCGTGCCTCGAGATGAGAAAATACTGGTGGGTATCCTGGACAAGGTGCTCGCCGATCTCAGCCCTACCGAAACCAATGCGATCCAGCAACATTGGGTCGGCAGCTTCAGCGATCACCGCACGTTCTGGGCGGATTTATTGTTGTACGGTCTACCTGCGGTGTTGCTGCTGAGTACCGTGCTGGCCATTGTGATTCGAATCAATCGCCGGCTCAGTTCGGAAATTTCCCGCCGCGTAGCGCTTGAGCAAAAACTGCGCAGCAGCGAGTACCACTATCGCGGCCTGGTGGAGAGTCTGTCCGCCATTGCCTGGGAAGCCAGCATCAGCGATTTCACCTACAGCTACGTGTCGCCCCATGCCGAGCAACTGCTTGGCTACCCCCGCGCCCACTGGTTGATCCCCGGCTTCTGGCGCAACGTCATTCACCCTGCCGACCTGATGCGCGCCGAAACCTATTGCTACCGTGAAACCCGCGCCAACCGTGATCACAGCATCGACTATCGCGTGATCACCGCCGATGGCCGCTGCCTGTGGGTACGCGACATTGTCAGCCTGATCAAATACGGCCCGGAACCGGTGCTGCGCGGCCTGATGATCGACATCAGCGAGGCCAAACGTACGGAAGAGGCACTGCTGCTGTCCGAGCAGAAATTTGCCAAGGCATTTCATGCCTCTCCGGATGGCTTGTTGCTGAGCCGACAAAGCGATGGTCTGCTGATAGAAGTGAACGAAGGCTTCAGCCACCTGACCGGTTACACCAGCGCCACCTCGCTCGATCAATCAGCCCTGGACCTCGGCATTTGGGTCGACCTCAATGAACGCAAGCACATGCTGGAATTGCTGCAGCGCGACGGCTTTGTGCGCGATTTCATCTGCCATATTCGCCACGTCGATGGCCGGATTCGCCTCTGCGAACTGTCCAGCCGCTCGCTGCCCATCGACGAAGAGGACTGCATGCTGACCATCGCCCGCGACATCACCGAGCGCCAGCAAATGCAGGAAAAACTGCAACAGGCCGCCACCGTGTTCGAGAGCACCGCCGAAGGCGTATTGATCACCGACACCCGGCAGAACATCAGTGCCGTCAATCGCGCGTTCAGCGAAATCACCGGCTACAGCGAGGCAGAAGCGCTTGGCCAGACCCCGCGCTTGCTCGCCTCCGGCATGCACGACAGCGCTTTCTATGCCGCACTGTGGCACCAGTTGACGACCCAGGGACACTGGCAGGGCGAGATTTCCAACCGTCGCAAGAACGGTGAGCTCTACCCAAGCTGGCTCACCATCAGCGCCGTGCGCAATCTCGACCAGGTGGTTACGCACTTCGTCGCGGTATTTGCCGACATTTCCAGCCTCAAGCTCGCCCAGGCACGCCTCGACTATCAGGCCCATCACGACCCCTTGACCGGCCTGCCCAACCGCACGCTGTTTGAAAGTCGACTGCAAGCGGCCCTCAATGGCCAACAGGAAAGCGGGAATCAGGGCGCCGTGTTGTTTCTCGACCTGGACCGCTTCAAACACATCAACGACAGCCTCGGCCACCCGGTCGGTGACCTGCTGCTCAAAGACATCGCCGTACGTCTCAAGGAACAATTGCGTGATATCGACACCGTCGCCCGCCTGGGCGGCGATGAATTCATCATCCTGCTGCCCGGCCTGCAACAGGCCAGCGACGCGCAATACCTGGCGAACAAACTGCTCGACTGCTTCACACCACCCTTCCAGGCCGGCGAGCACGAATTCTTTATCAGCGCGAGTATCGGCACCAGCCTGTACCCACAAGACGGCACCGATGTCCCCACCCTGGTCAAAAACGCCGACGCCGCGATGTACCGTTCCAAAGCCAAGGGCCGCAACCGAGTTGAAAGCTACACCTGCGACCTGACGACCCAGGCCAACGAACGCGTCGCGCTGGAGCATGAGCTGCGCCGCGCCATCGAACGTGATGAAATGAGCCTGTATTACCAACCCAAACGCAGCCTGATCACTCAGGAACTGATCGGCGCCGAAGCGCTGATTCGCTGGCGCCACCCGACCTTCGGCGACGTACCGCCCGAACACTTCATCGCCCTGGCCGAAGAGAACGGCACGATCCTGCAAATCGGCGATTGGGTGCTGGAACAGGCCTGCCGACAATTGCACGCCTGGCAAGATACTTACGAGGACTTCGGCCCGCTGTCCGTCAACCTCGCCGGCGCGCAACTGCGCCACCCCAACCTGCTGTCGCGCATCGAACAACTGCTGCGCGATTACCGCCTGGAACCCGGCTGCCTGCAACTGGAGATCACCGAAAACTTCATCATGAGCCAGGCGGAAGAAGCACTGACGGTGCTGCACCAGCTCAAAAAATTAGGCGTGCAGCTGGCAATCGATGATTTCGGTACCGGCTATTCGTCCCTCAGCTACCTCAAGCGCCTGCCGCTGGACTTCCTCAAGATCGACCAATCCTTCGTCCGCGGCCTGCCCGATGACCCCCACGACGCCGCCATCGTGCGCGCCATTATCGCCCTCGGCCACAGCATGCAATTCACCATCATCGCCGAAGGCGTGGAGAATCCCGCACAGCAAGCATTCCTCGCCGCAGAAGGCTGTGAACAGATGCAAGGCTACATCGTCAGCCTGCCCCTGCCACCGCAGCTTTTTGCCGAAACCTTCCTTCGTACACGGATGGGGGATTTTACGGATGGCACAGCGAGGAAACCGTCGTTATAATCCGCGTCCAGTTACAAGGGCCTATAGCTCAGTTGGTCAGAGCAGAGGACTCATAATCCTTTGGTCCACGGTTCAAGTCCGTGTGGGCCCACCAACTCCAAAGCCGCGCATTGCGCGGCTTTCGCGTTTCTGGCGGAACCATTACTGATACTGACTTGCCGAGGCGTAACGTCAGCGCGGACTGGCCACCACCAATGGCCACAACATCAAGTTTCGAATTCTGACTCACCAGCATCCTCCAGACTCAACGGCGACAACTCGCCGGTGTCGTTTCAGACTCTGCGACCGTGCTCATCAATGACGACTTGTCCGTCTTCTTTGATGAAGCTGCCACGCTGCTCTTGCGGTAACAGGTCGAGGACTGCCTCTGAAGGACGACACAAGCGTGTCCCCAAAGGCGTCACGACGATGGGGCGATTGATCAGGACAGGGTGCGCCATCATGGCATCGATGAGCTGATCGTCCGTCAGCGTTGCATCGCCCAATCCCAGCTCTTCGTACGGAGTTCCTTTGATACGCAAAAGAGCCCGTACCCCGATACCCATATCCCCGATGAGCCTGGCAAGTGTGGTGCGATCAGGCGGGGTCTTCAGGTATTCGATAACCGTCGGTTCTTCCCCGCTGTTACGGATCAACTCCAAGGTGTTGCGAGAGGTGCCGCATTCGGGGTTGTGGTAGATCGTGATCTGGCTCATATCGCTTCCTCGTGCTGACGTTAGATGGAGCGCTGGTTGACGCGCTTGGACAGCTCTTCGGCGGACTCCTTACGCTCGGAGTAGCGATCAACCAAATAATCCTGGCGATCCCGCAACAGCAGGGTGAACTTCATCAGTTCTTCCATTACGTCCACCAGACGGTCGTAGTACGAGGACGGCTTCATACGGCCTGTCTCGTCGAACTCGGTGAACGCCTTGGCCACGGAAGACTGGTTAGGGATAGTAAACATCCGCATCCACCGTCCAAGTACCCGCAGTTGGTTAACCACATTGAAGGACTGGGAACCGCCGCAGACTTGCATCACAGCAAGGGTCTTTCCTTGCGTAGGTCGAACAGCACCAATGGCAAGCGGAACCCAGTCGATCTGGGCCTTGAAAACTGCGCTCATGGCGCCGTGCCGCTCAGGCGAACACCACACCTGCCCTTCAGACCATTGCATGAGTTCGCGCAGCTCCGCGACCTTCGGATGTGTATCCGGAGCATCGTCCGGCAGCGGCAAACCCGAGGGATCGAAGATTTTGGGTTCGGCGCCAAACGCCTCCAACAAACGTGCTGCTTCCTGAGTCACCAACCGGCTGAAAGAGCGCTCTCGCGTCGATCCATACAGAAGCAAAATTCGAGGCTTATGGAGTGACGGTGTACGCGGCTCAAGTTGCTCCAACGACGGAATGTCGATCAGGTTGGCGTGTAAGTTCGGCAATGTGTCTTGCATATAAACTCCTTCGACGGCGCCGGGTGACAAGGGCAATGGTGGCGATAAAGATCACTACGGCAATCAGCATTTCTTAATCCGGTCGGGCGTGAATCAGCTGCACACGGCTTGGTTGATCGGACGTTCGTTCATGCCGCAGAGGCGCTTAGTCTCGGTTTCAAGCCATTGCTGATTGGCGTCTACCACTTCCTTCAAAACTACAGTCACCCACGCGGGCAAATCAGGATTGAGTCGGTAGTACACCCATTGGCCCTGGCGACGATCCAACAGCAAACCGGCGGAGCGCAGCAGCGCCAAATGACGAGAAATCTTCGGCTGACTCAGGTCGAGTGCTGCCGTTAGCTCGCATACACAAAGCTCACCTACACTCACGACAAGCAGCGAAATTTTTGCTCGGGTGTCATCCGCCAGGCACTTGAACAAGGAGGTGGGGTTCAGGGGTTCTGTCATAGATCCTCCAGGTGTTTGGTCTTGACCAGAACGAAGAGCTGGATGCGCTGGTGGATGTCGTGGAGCGTGTGGCGAAATGCGCCGGAATCATCGCTAGCCAACGCATACGGAAAATCGAATATATGATTTTTCGAATATTCGGTAAAGCGAATATGATGATTGCTGCTTCGGCTTGAGCCGTAATTCAGGCGACGGAAATAGCAGAAGGGCAATGGCAGCACTTTCGCGACGCACTGAGATCTACTGATCTTCCATCAGACGATACTGCAAGTGCGCTAAGTAGCTGATCACCTAGGTGATGGCTTTTAGCTTCGATGCCAGCTAGATTTGGATTTTTCCTACGATCAAGGAAGGATATGAAAAAGCTCATCGCAGTAATGGGGATGTGTGTCGCACTCGGCGGTTGCGCTACGTCTCACTACACCGCAGGCCGAGATTTTCCGTCGGCTAGTGTAACGAGCATCACTAAAGGCAAAACCACGACTGCTGAGCTGAAGTCGCTGTTTGGTGAGCCCTACGCCAAGAGCGCGGTCAGCGAGACTGACGAGAAGTGGATCTACACCTACACCAATGGCTCAGCCCATGCCCAAAGCTACGTGGTCACCATGAAAGTGACGACTACGGGCACTCAGAAAACGCTCGACGTCCTGATCCGAAATGACGTTGTCATCAACTACACGTTCAGCGAAGGCCCCGCTCCAGGCAGTACCACTGCGACGAACTGAGTTCGACACCTTGCCACTGGGCGACCTACCGCGCTCAGTACGATGTTGATGGAGCAAGCTCATGCACAGAACATATGCCTTCGGGGATGAGTCCAGGCAAGGCCACGTATTGCGTGGCCTTTGTCGTTTCTGCAGTAGAAGAAACCGAACTGAAAATCGCCAGAAAATCTCTTCCGTCCACAAACCGCCCAAACGGTTGAACTTCAATCATTGTTGAAGGTTTCCCCTCACCTCAACGGCGCAGCAGACGGTCCAGCACCAACAGGGCCACTGCACCAATCGCGATTGCGGCAACCGGTTTTTCCTTAACGAAAGTCGATACGCTGTCTAATGCGTCACCATAGGTTTGAGTCAACTGCCCGGCAGCTTGGCGTCCACCACCTTCAGCTTCCAGTTTCGAATCACCAAACAATTTCCCTACGGCGCTCTGTGCCTTGCCAGCAAGCTTCTCTGTAACGCCTTCGACTTGTTCACTTTTCATAACTCACCAAACCTTTGCGTGTAAGTGGAGAACCCAGAATCGTCCTGGGCCAAGGGCTATTTACAAAGCTTTAGGGGGATAGGGCTTGTGATAGTTCAAAGTAGATAAGACGCCGCAAAAAAGCCGTGCATTGCCCTACTTTCGTGTGCCTGGCACAGCTGTTCTGTAACCCGGATCAAGCCTGTAACATGCATGCCCACCACCCCCGCACTGGAGCTCTGCCCTTGCCCGTCCTGGACGAAATCGACCGCCAACTGATCGCCGCCCTGCAGCTCAACGCCCGCGAAAGCGTGGCCATGCTTGCGCGGCAACTCGGCATTGCGCGCACCACGGTGACGTCGCGCTTGGCACGCCTGGAGAAAACCCAGGTCATCACCGGTTATGGCGTGCGCCTGGGCCAGCGCCTTGCGGATGGCGGTCTGCAGGCGTATGTGGGGATTACCGTCCAGCCGCGTTCGGGCAAGGAAGTGTTGCGCAGGTTGAGCGCGATGGCCCAGGTGCAGCAGTTGTGCGCGGTGAGCGGCGAGTTTGATTATGTGGCGTGGCTGCGCACCGAGTCGCCGGAGCAGCTTGATCAGTTGCTGGATCAGATCGGCAGTGTCGACGGTGTTGAGAAAACCACGACTTCGATCATTCTCAGTAACAAACTGGACCGCGGGCAGCCGGTATGACCGAAAACCTCGTCACAATGACTAAAATGAGTGCAATCCGACGACACATTGCGTCTTATTAACGAGCGCAACGCTCCCTAAACTGGCTGCCATCTTTTCCTATACTCAACGGGCACTGTCCCGCCGAGTCGTCAGTAAGGTCCGCCATGAGCATTCCGTCCAGCAGCATCGCCAAGCCCCATCGCCACCCCACCGACGGTAAAAAACCCATCACTATCTTCGGCCCGGATTTTCCGTTTGCCTTTGATGACTGGATCGAACATCCCGCCGGCCTGGGCAGCATTCCTGCCGCTAACCACGGCGCTGAAGTGGCGATCGTGGGCGCCGGCATTGCGGGGCTGGTGGCGGCCTACGAACTGATGAAGCTGGGCTTGAAGCCGGTGGTGTACGAAGCCTCGAAGATGGGCGGTCGTCTGCGCTCCCAGGCTTTTGAAGGCGCCGAAGGCATTATCGCCGAGCTGGGTGGGATGCGTTTTCCAGTGTCGTCCACTGCCTTCTATCACTATGTGGACAAACTGGGCCTGGACACCAAACCCTTCCCCAACCCGCTGACGCCCGCATCCGGCAGTACCGTCATCGATCTGGAAGGCCAGACCCACTACGCGCAAAAACTCTCCGACTTGCCTGCGCTGTTCCAGGAAGTGGCCGACGCCTGGGCTGATGCTCTGGAAGCAGGGTCACAGTTCAGCGATATCCAGCAAGCCATCCGCGACCGCGACGTGCCGCGCCTCAAAGCGCTGTGGAATAAGCTGGTGCCGCTGTGGGATGACCGCACCTTCTACGACTTCGTCGCCACCTCTAAAGCCTTCGCCAAGCTGTCGTTCCATCATCGCGAAGTCTTTGGCCAGGTCGGTTTCGGCACCGGCGGCTGGGACTCGGACTTCCCCAACTCCATGCTGGAAATCTTCCGCGTGGTGATGACCAACTGCGACGACCATCAGCACCTGGTGGTTGGCGGCGTGGCACAAGTGCCCATGGGCATTTGGCGTCACGTACCCGAGCGCTGTGCCCACTGGCCCGCCGGCACCAGCCTCAGCTCATTGCACAGAGGCGCGCCACGGGCGGGGGTGAAGCGCATCGCCCACGCCGCCGACGGTCGTTTCGCCGTCACCGACACCTACGGTGACACCCGCGAGTACGCCGCCGTGTTGACCACCTGCCAGAGCTGGCTGCTGACCACCCAGATCGAATGCGACGAAACCCTGTTCTCGCAGAAAATGTGGATGGCCCTGGACCGCACGCGCTACATGCAGTCATCGAAGACCTTCGTCATGGTCGACCGCCCCTTCTGGAAAGACAAAGACCCGCAAACCGGCCGCGACCTGATGAGCATGACCCTCACCGACCGCCTGACCCGTGGCACCTATCTGTTCGATAACGGCGACGACAAGCCGGGCGTGATCTGCCTGTCCTACTCGTGGATGAGCGACGCGCTGAAAATGCTGCCCCAGCCCATCGACAAGCGGGTCAAGCTGGCACTCGACGCGCTGGCCAAGATCTACCCGAAAGTCGACATCAAGGCGCGTATCATCGGTGACCCGATCACGGTGTCCTGGGAAGCCGACCCACACTTCCTCGGGGCCTTCAAAGGCGCACTGCCCGGCCACTATCGGTATAACCAGCGGATGTATGCACACTTCATGCAGAAGGACATGCCCGCCGAGCAACGTGGGATTTTTATCGCCGGCGACGACGTTTCCTGGACACCGGCCTGGGTCGAAGGCGCGGTGCAGACCTCGCTGAACGCGGTGTGGGGCATCATGAACCACTTCGGCGGCAGCACCCATCCGGAGAACCCGGGGCCCGGCGATGTGTTTGATGAGATAGGGCCCATCGCCCTGCCCGAATAAGGAGCCTGTCATGCGTGTCGCCCTGTACCAATGCCCGCCACTGCCGCTGGATGTCGCCGGTAATCTCAAGCGCCTGCGGCAACTGGCGCATGAAGCAGCAGGAGCCGATGTGCTCGTGTTGCCGGAGATGTTCCTGACGGGCTACAACATTGGCGTCGAGGCTGCTGGCGCGCTGGCCGAAACGAAGGATGGGGAGTCTGCCCAAACCATTGCCGACATCGCGCAAAGTGCCGGGCTGGCGATTGTGTACGGCTATCCGGAGCGGGCCGAGGATGGCCAGGTCTACAACGCTGTGCAACTGATCGACGCCCATGGCACACGCCTGTGCAACTATCGCAAGACCCATCTGTTTGGCGATCTGGACCATTCGATGTTCAGCGCCGGTGACGACGACTTCCCGCTGGTGGAATTGAACGGCTGGAAGCTCGGTTTGCTGATTTGCTACGACCTGGAGTTCCCGGAAAACACGCGCCGCCTGGCCCTGGCCGGTGCCGAGCTGATCCTGGTGCCTACCGCCAATATGGTGCCGTTCGACTTTGTCGCCGACGTCACCGTGCGGGCGCGGGCGTTCGAGAACCAATGTTTTGTGGCCTATGCCAACTACTGCGGGCACGAAGGCGATATTCATTACTGCGGCCAGAGCAGTATTGCCGCGCCGGATGGTCAGCGCATCGCCCAGGCGGGCCTGGATGAGACGTTGATCGTCGGCACGCTGGATCGGCAAGCGATCCTCGACGCCCGCGCCGCCAATCATTACTTGCAGGACCGCCGTCCCGAGCTTTACGGCGCACTGCACAAGCCCTGATCCACCGGGTTTGCTAGCATAGGCACTTGCCCCGCTTCGGAAGTGCCCATGCCTGCGCCGGTTCACCCTTACCCTCTGCACCTGACTCTGGCCAACGGCCTGCACCTTTGCCTGCGCCATGCGCCGCGCTTGAAGCGCTGCGCCGCTGTTTTACGCGTGGCGGCGGGCAGTCATGACGCGCCTCTGGCGTGGCCGGGGCTGGCGCATTTTCTGGAGCACCTGTTGTTTCTGGGAACCGAGCGTTTTCCCACAGGCGATGGGCTGATGACCTACGTGCAGCGCCATGGCGGGCAAGTGAATGCCAGCACCAGGGAGCGCGTCACCGAGTTCTTTTTCGAGCTGCCGGTTTCGACCTTCGACGAGGGGCTGGTGCGATTGGCCGACATGCTGACGCACCCTCGCCTGGCCATTGACGACCAACTGCGCGAGCGCGACGTGCTGCACGCCGAGTTCGTGGCCTGGTCTGAGGATGCCAATGCGCAGCAACAAGTGGCTTTGCTGGAGGGCCTGGCCGCTGATCATCCATTGCGCGGATTTCATGCCGGCAACCGCGACAGCCTGCCAGTGGAACGTGAGGCCTTTCAGCAGGCGTTGCGCGAATTTCATCAGCGCTTCTACCAGAGCGGGCAGATGACGTTGAGCCTGGCCGGCCCGCAATCCCAGGAAGACCTGGAGGCGCTGGCGCAGCGATTCGGTACACAGTTGACCCCTGGCCCGTTGCATCCCCAGGCCGCGCCACCGGCGCTGATGGCCGGGCAAGCACGGGGCTATCAGCACCTTGCCGATCATCATCTGCACCAGGTCATCACCTGTGATGCACCGCGCGAAGCGCTGGCGTTTCTCTGTACCTGGCTCAACAATTCGGCGCCGGGCGGCTTGCTCGCAGACCTCAAAGATCGACGCCTGGCGACGGCAGCGCACGCTTCGGTGCCGTATCACTTTGCCGGACAGGCCGTGCTGGATATCGACTTTACCCTCGACAGCCAAAGCGACTCGACGACACAGATCGAAGCGCTGTTGCACGACTGGCTGAGTTTTTTCGCACACAGCGACTGGACGTCGCTACGCGAAGAGTTCGCCTTGCTTAACGCACGCCAACAGCAGGTCCAGGGCGCCCTGGCGCTGGCACTCAACGATATGGAAGATTTATCGGACCAAGGCCTCGCAGCCCTCAAGGCCATGCTCGACGCACTGCATCTGCCGCCCGCCACGCACGGCTGGCGGCTTCCACCGAATAACCCGTTCCTGCGCCCGCCGGTCAGGGAAGAACAGGCCGGCTTGATTCGCGGCCAGACCAGCGCCCATCGCGGCTTGCGTACGTTTGCCCAGGATCGCTCACGGGGGCGACGGGACCTGTCGGCGCTCACGTTCAGCCAGGCACTGCCGGATGACACTGACGAAGGCGCGCTGTACCTGCGCTGGCGATTCGACTCTGCAGTGCCTGCTGGTCTGGAAAACGCCTTGCTGCCGCTGCGCGAGAGTGCCGCTCAAGCGGGCGTCGAGTTGTGTTTCGACACCATCGCCAATGACTGGCAGGTAAAAATGCTCGGCGTCCACCAGCCCATGCCCGCCGTACTCGAAGCGCTGACGCAGTGCTTGAGCACTGCCGATGAACGCCTGCCGCCACCATCCTCGACACCGATGATCGCCATCCGCGAATTGCTCAAGGCACTGCCCGCTTGCTGTGCCGGTGTTCAGCCAACGCCCCAGGCGACGCCAGCCTCATGGGCCACCGCGCGCTGGCACGGGCTGGGCGCAGGTTTACCGCAGGCCGGTGAAGCGGCAATCAAGACCGCAGCAGCACGATTGCCTGGGCAGCCTGCACCTCTCCAGTACCCGCCTCAACATCTCCAGGGCCAGCGCCTCTGGCACGAGATAAACACTGAATCCAGCGAAGCGGCGCTGCTGTTGTTCTGCCCAACACCCACCCAGGCCCTGAGCGATGAAGCCGCCTGGCGCTTGCTCGGTCATCTGCTTCAAGGGCCGTTCTATCAGCGCCTGCGCGTTGAACTACAACTGGGCTACGCCGTTTTCAGCGGTATCCGACAGATCAATGGGCAGACCGGCCTGCTGTTCGGCGTGCAGTCTCCCAGTGCTTCCCTGGATGAGATCTTCGAACAGGTGCAGACCTTTCTGGACCAACTGCCATCATTGATCGAACACAGCGCCGACATGGGTCACGAGGCTCTGGCGCAGCAATTCACTGTCCGGTCACTGCCCATGGCCCAAGCCGCCGATCTGCTGTGGCAAGCGCACTTGGCGGGCCACTCATCGGGCTATCTGGAACAATTACAAGATTTGATACAAACCTGCTCACGCGACGATATGCGGCGCGCCGCCCAACAGCTGAACGACACCACAGGCGGCTGGCGGTGCCTGGCCAACGGGCCGTGCATCCGAGGCACTTGGCAGTCGGCAGGTTGATCGTTGCCGACTCTGCAACAGGCTTTTTCTTTCAAGACAGCGCTAACTGGAAAAGAATTGCGTAATATTCACACGCAATATCTGAACATCTCCCATGGGAGGTGGACTATATGTACTACTTGGTAGTGAACATCCCCGTCCCTTGATAGGAGTATGAATATGACCTGGTCCAAACCTGCTTACACCGATCTGCGCATCGGTTTCGAAGTCACCATGTACTTCGCCAGCCGCTAATCCGCTGGGTACTACAACGCCTCGGTTCGCCCGGGGCGTTTTTGTTTTGAGCTTTGCTGATGGAGCGACCATGTTTGTCCAGATTCTAGGTTCCGCCGCCGGCGGCGGCTTCCCGCAGTGGAACTGCAACTGCGTGAACTGCGCGGGTTTTCGTGATGGCAGCCTGCGGGCACAGGCGCGTACCCAGTCGTCCATCGCGATTTCCGACGATGGTGTGAACTGGGTGCTGTGCAATGCATCGCCGGATATCCGTGCGCAGTTGCAGGGGTTTGCGCCAATGCAACCCGGCCGCGCCCTGCGTGACACCGGCATCGGCGCGATCATCCTGATGGACAGCCAGATCGACCACACTACCGGCCTGCTGAGCCTGCGCGAGGGTTGCCCGCACCAGGTGTGGTGCACTGACATGGTCCATGAAGACCTGAGTACCGGTTTCCCGCTGTTCACCATGCTCACCCACTGGAACGGCGGCCTGGCCTGGAACCGTATCGAGCTGGACGCCGGCTTCACCATCCCGGCGTGCCCCAACCTGCGCTTCACCCCACTGCCGCTGCGCAGCGCCGCGCCGCCTTATTCGCCGCATCGCTTCGACCCGCACCCAGGCGACAACATCGGCCTGATCGTCGAAGACCTGCGCACCGGCGGCAAGCTGTTTTACGCCCCGGGCCTGGGCAAGGTCGACGCGCCGCTGCTGGAGATCATGGCCGGCAGCGACTGCCTGCTGGTGGACGGCACGATGTGGGACGACGACGAAATGCAGCGCCGTGGCGTCGGCACCCGCACCGGCCGCGAAATGGGCCACCTGGCGCAGAACGGTCCTGGCGGCATGCTCGAAGTGCTGGAACAGTTGCCAAAGCAGCGCAAGGTGCTTATCCACATCAACAACACCAACCCGATTCTCGATGAAGACTCCCCCGAGCGAGCCGAGCTGGTACGGCGTAATGTCGAAGTAGCCTACGACGGCATGAGCATTGAGTTGTAGGAGACCTCAGATGACTGATACACCGATGACCCCTGAAGCATTCGAACAGGCCCTGCGCGCCAAAGGCGCCTTCTATCACATCCATCACCCGTACCACGTGGCGATGTATGAAGGCCGCGCCACCCGCGAGCAGATCCAAGGCTGGGTCGCCAACCGCTTCTACTATCAGGTGAACATTCCCCTGAAGGATGCCGCGATCCTGGCCAACTGCCCGGACCGGGAGATCCGTCGCGAATGGATCCAGCGCCTGCTCGACCACGATGGCGCGCCCGGAGAAGACGGCGGCATCGAAGCCTGGCTGCGCCTGGGCCAGGCCGTTGGCCTCGACCCCGACCAATTGCGCTCTCAGGAACTGGTGCTGCCCGGCGTGCGCTTTGCAGTAGACGCCTACGTCAACTTCGCCCGCCGCGCCAGTTGGCAAGAGGCGGCCAGCAGTTCGTTGACCGAACTGTTCGCGCCGCAGATCCACCAGTCGCGCCTCGACAGCTGGCCGCAGCACTACCCGTGGATCGACCCGGCCGGCTATGAATACTTCCGCACCCGGCTGGGCCAAGCCCGTCGCGATGTGGAGCACGGATTGGCGATCACCCTGCAGCACTACACCACGCGTGAAGGCCAGGAGCGCATGCTGGAAATCCTCCAGTTCAAACTGGACATCCTGTGGAGCATGCTCGACGCCATGAGCATGGCCTACGAACTGAACCGCCCGCCGTACCACAGCGTGATCAGAGAGCGGGTCTGGCATAAAGGGATCACCCTATGAGTTTTGATCGCAGCAGAAAACCGACGTGGCGCCCGGGTTACCGCTATCAATACGAGCCCGCGCAAAAAGGCCATGTGCTGCTCTACCCGGAAGGCATGATCAAACTCAACGACAGCGCCGCGCTGATTGGTGGCTTGATTGACGGCGAGCGCGATGTGGCTGCCATCATTGCCGAGCTGGACAGGCAATTCCCCGGCGTGCCGGAACTCGGTGATGACATCGAGCAATTCATGGAGGTCGCCCGTGCCGAGCACTGGATTACCCTTGCCTGAAAAACCGGCTATCGGCCTGCCGCTGTGGCTGCTCGCCGAGCTGACCTACCGCTGCCCGCTGCAGTGCCCGTATTGCTCCAACCCGCTGGACTTTGCCGAGCAGGGCAAGGAGCTGAGCACCGAGCAATGGATCAAGGTATTTCGCGAGGCCCGCGAGATGGGCGCCGCGCAACTTGGATTTTCCGGCGGTGAACCGCTGGTGCGCCAGGACCTGGCCGAGCTGATCGGCGAGGCACGCAAGCTGGGGTTCTACACCAACCTGATCACCTCAGGCATCGGCCTGACCGAACAGAAGATCAGCGACTTCAAAAAGGCCGGCCTGGACCATATCCAGATCAGCTTCCAGGCCAGCGACGAACAGGTCAACAACCTGCTGGCGGGCTCGAAGAAAGCCTTCGCGCAAAAGCTGGAAATGGCCCGCGCGGTGAAAGCCCACGGTTATCCCATGGTGCTGAACTTCGTCACCCATCGGCATAACATCGACAAGATCGACCGCATTATCGAGCTGTGCATCGCACTCGAGGCGGACTTCGTCGAGCTTGCCACCTGCCAGTTCTACGGCTGGGCGCAACTCAATCGTGTGGGGTTATTACCGACCAGGGAACAACTGGTACGCGCCGAACGCATTACCAACGAATACCGCGCCAGGCTCGAAGCCGAAGGCCACCCGTGCAAGTTGATTTTCGTCACGCCGGATTACTACGAAGAACGTCCGAAAGCCTGCATGAATGGCTGGGGCAGCATTTTCCTGACAGTCACGCCGGACGGTACTGCCCTGCCCTGTCATGGCGCCCGACAGATGCCGGTTCAGTTTCCCAACGTACGCGACCACAGCATGCAGCACATCTGGTACGACTCGTTCGGTTTCAACCGCTTTCGCGGCTACGACTGGATGCCGGAGCCGTGCCGTTCATGCGATGAGAAAGAAAAGGATTTCGGCGGCTGCCGTTGCCAAGCTTTTATGCTCACCGGGGATGCGAGCAACGCGGACCCGGTGTGCAGCAAGTCCGAGCAGCACGGCATCATCCTGCAAGCGCGGGAAGAAGCCGAACATGCCACTCAGACCATTGAACAGCTGGCGTTTCGCAATGAGCGCAATTCACGTCTCATCGCAAAAGGCTGAGGGCCTCAGCGTTTGGCGATGATGTATACGGCGTGAATGATGCCGGGAAAGTAGCCGCACAGGGTCAGCAGAATGTTCAGCCAGAATGCGCCGCCGAATCCCACTTGCAGGAACACACCCAGTGGCGGCAGCAGAATGGCGATGATGATACGAATGATGTCCATGGGTCAGCTCCGGAAAATCGGCTCGTGTGAGCCGTGTAGCTAATCGACATTGGCGCTTCGTGAGGGTTCAGTGGTTTCTGGCAGTGGGCCATCTCACGTCAGAATCTGCAGGCCATGCTTTTGAACGATGCTCAACAACTTGAGCGCCATGCCGCTGGGCTTTTTTTCGCCGGATTCCCACTGCTTCACAGTCGATGCGCTGGTGTTCAGGTAGCGAGCGAACACGGGTTGGCTGACGCGACTGCTTTCACGCAAGTGTTTGATCTGCTCGGCCGGCATATGTGCAGGCACCGTTGCCAGGCACGTTTCGTCGAACTCACGAAGCGTGGTTTTGCTGATGGCGCCAATTGTATAAAGCGCTTCGGCAGATTGGTGAATGGACTCAAGCGCCTCACTCTTATATTTGCTGGTCATTTTGAACAACCTGATCTTCATGGAAATCCTTTACGAAAACATACCACTCAGTGGTATAGATTAAAACAGGGCATCGGGTGCCCCCATCGACAATCCTCGCCGAGGTCCGCTAAAAAGCCATTGTTTACGTTGACGCACAAGCCACGTTTTCAGTCCAAAAATTACGCAGATAAAAAAACGCCCCCAGCCAAAAGAATCAGGCTGGAGGCGCCGCGTATTCCGCGAGACGGTTCAGAAAATAGGGTCAGACGGCAATGCCTTTACGGCATTGCAGTTGGGCAGTGCGTACCCGAGAGAAGGCACGGGCCAGGCGCAGGAGCATTTCATCAATGTGGTTTTTGCTGACGTTCAAGGCCGGCGTGAAACGCAAACAATCCGGCTGCGCAGCGCTGAGGATCAGGCCTTCGTGCAGTGCGGCCTTTACCACGGCAGACGCGGAGTCGTCCGACAGTGTCAGGCCCCAGATCAGTCCGTTGCCGCGCAACTGCCCATGCTCGTAACGGTGGGCCAGGCGGGCAAGGCCTTCTGCCAGATAAAGGCCTGATTCGCGTACGTGGTCGAGAAAGCCTCCAGTCAATACGGCATCGAGTACCGCAATTCCCGCTGACGCCATCAGTGCATTGCCATGATGGGTACCGTCCAGCTCGCCCGTTTCGAAGCAGCAGGCTGTGCCGCGCGCCAGCAGCGCCGCCAGGGGCACGCCACCGCCCAGGCCTTTTCCGAGGGTGATGATGTCAGCACGAACGCCGTATTGCTGCTCGGCGAGCAGACTGCCGCAGCGGCCGATTCCAGTTTGCACTTCGTCAAGAATCAGCAGAATGCCCAGTTCGCGGCACAGGCGTTCGACGCCTTTGAGGTAGTGTTCGGTCGCTGGGATGACACCGGCGGCGCTTTGGATAGGCTCCAGCATGATGGCCACGGTGTGTGCATCGACGGCTGCATGCAGCGCCGGCAGATCGTTGAAGGGCACATGACTGAAACCCGGCAATTGCGGTTCGAAACGGTTTTCGCTGGCAATGGCTGAAGCCGACATCGCTGCGAAACCATGGCCATGGCAGCCGTTGCCCGCCGTGATGATGTGATAAGCGCCGCCGCGATGCAGTTGGCCCCACTTGCGCGCCAGCCTGATCGCAGCTTCACAAGCCTCCCCACCGCTATTGAGCAGATAGGCCTGATCGCTGCCGGTGTGATGGCACAGGCGCTCAACCAGGTCGAGCTGCGCCCGGTTATACAACCCCATGCCAGGGTTGATCACGGTTTGCATCTGTTCGGCAACGGCGTCGCGCACCGCTTGTGGACTATGACCCAGGCTGTTGGCACCGCTGCCCTGGCTGAAATCCAGGTAGGCACGGTCGTCGCTGTCCGAGAGCCAGGCGCCGTGACCCTGGACGAACACCGCGCAGGGGCGCGCGACAGTAGACATCAGGCAATGGCTGGAAAAATCATGATGCGGATCATGAAGTACGAGGTCGTCGAGGCTCGGCGCGGGGCGCCGGAACAGGTTCACAGTTCGCCCCCGATAGCAACCGCAGCCGGGTGGGGACCCGATACCAACAGTGCGCCGAAGTGTTTTGCCTTGCCTATGTAAACGCCGTTACCAAAAACGTTATTCATTGCCCGATTCGGCCCTGTAACCCCTGCGAATAGGCGCTAGACTAGGCCGCTCGCAGGCCAACGGCCATTTCGATTTTCCAGCTTTTTCGATAAGCAAACCTTATGGATTTCAAGCAACTGCGTTATTTCGTCGCGGTGTATGAGGAAGGCCATGTAGGCCGTGCCGCGGAGCGTCTGTCGATCTCCCAACCCGCCCTGTCGCAGCAGGTTCGCCAACTGGAGCAGAACCTCGACGTGAGCCTGTTCGAGCGCAGCAGCAAGCGCCTGCTCCCCACGCTGGCAGCGCACACGCTGTACAACCATGCCCTGCCCCTGATCGACGGCATGCAGCAAGCCGTGGAGGCATTGCGTAACTTCAAGGGCCAGGCGATGCGCACCTTGGCCATCGGTGTGCTGCAAACCGTGCACACCGGCCTGGTGCCGCAGATGCTGGAGCGGGTGCGCAAGGCCCAACCGCACCTGGTCGTGCAGATCTACGAATTGACCGGGCTGGAGATCGAGCGGCGGCTGCTCAATGGCTCGCTGGATATCGGTATCAGCTACCTGCCACCGCGCCAGCCGGGCCTGCATGGCGTGTTGTTGTATGAGGATGAGTTGAAGGTGGTCATCCCTGAGCAACATCCCTTGCGGGAATTCAAGAAGGTCTCGCTGAAACAGGCCGCCGAGTTGCCGATGTTGCTGCTGGGGGAAGAATTCCAGGTACGGCAGATCTGGCAAGGCCAGTTAGCCAACCTGGGCCGCCGCCCGCAGGTGCAGGCCGAACTCAATACCATGGTGGGGATTCTCGACAGCCTGCCTCATACCCAGTTGGCCACCGTGCTGCCGGGGCGTTCCCAGGATGAACACAACAGCCAGTCGTTGCTGTGGAAACCCTTGAGCGAACCCAGGGTGGCGTTGAAAGTCGGTCTGGTGTGCCGTGACGTGCAGCGCCAGCAAGCGACGGTGGCGTTGCTGCGCACGTTGCTGGAAGACGTGATGAATGCCCCGCAGGCGGGCGCCTGACTTTTTCGCGGGCAAAAGAAAACCCCGCCGAAGCGGGGCTTTGCAGACTGTTTCCCTGACATCCATTTCACTCCGCCATCCTGGCAGAATCCTACGTGTCCCTGTTATTGCTTTGCGCTTCCTGCGCGACGTCCATGTGAAGTAGATTATCCGTGGATCCAATTTGGCGATAGAGGACGATTAGCAGCACGTCATGTAAGAGAATGCTTACACGCATACCTCGCCCTTAAAACAGTGCTTCATCCATCAGGAACAGCGACTCGCTTCCGGCTTTCACCGACGCACTCAACGAGTGAATTCGCGGCAACAGGCGCGCAAAGTAAAAGCGCGCGGTGCCCAGCTTGCTGGCATAGAAATCGTCCTCGGTCTCTTTGCCCCAGGCGGCCTTGGCCATGCGTGCCCACATATAGGCATACGCCATGTAACCAAACGCGTGCAGGTACTCCACCGAGGCCGCGCCGATTTCATTCGGGTTACCCTTGGCACGGTCCAGCACCCAGGCAGTCAATTCATCCAGATTGTCCACCGCCGCGCCGAGCGGCCGGGTGAACTCACCCAAGTGCGCGCCGGCACCCGCGATGAACTGGCGGACCTCGTCGGCAAACAAGGTGTAGAACGCGCCACCGCTGCCGACAATCTTGCGCCCCACCAAGTCCAGGGCCTGGATACCATTGGTACCTTCGTAGATCTGGGTGATGCGCACATCACGCACCAATTGCTCCTGGCCCCACTCGCGAATGTAGCCGTGACCACCAAACACTTGCTGGCCGAGCACGGTGGTTTCCAGACCCAAGTCGCTGAGAAATGCTTTGGCGACAGGCGTCAGCAGCGCCACCAGGTTGTCGGCGCGCTCACGGGCAGCTGCGTCTTCGCTGAACTTGGCGATGTCCAACTGCGTCGCCACGTAAGTGGAGAACGCACGGCCGCCTTCGTTCGCCGCCTTCATGGTCAGCAGCATGCGGCGCACATCCGGGTGCACGATGATCGGGTCGGCCGGTTTGTCCTTGGCTTTTGCACCCAGCGGCGAACGGCTCTGCAACCGGTCGCGGGCATATTCAATCGCGTTCTGATAGGAGCGCTCGCCGGAAGCCAGGCCCTGGATGCCCACTCCCAGACGTTCGTAGTTCATCATGGTGAACATCGCCGCCAGGCCACGGTTGGGCTCACCCACCAGATAACCCACGGCTTCGTCGAAGTTCATCACGCATGTTGCGGAGGCCTGGATGCCCATTTTGTGTTCGATCGAGCCGCAGGTCACCGGGTTGCGTGCGCCCAGGCTGCCGTCGGCGTTAACCATGAACTTGGGAACCAGAAACAGCGAGATGCCCTTGGGCCCCGCCGGTGCGTCCGGCAGCTTGGCCAGCACCAAATGGATAATATTTTCAGTCAGGTCGTGTTCGCCGCCGGTAATGAAAATCTTGGTGCCGCTGACTTTGTAGGAACCGTCCGCCTGCGGCTCGGCCTTGGTGCGAATCATGCCCAGGTCGGTACCGGCATGGGCTTCGGTCAGGCACATGGACCCGGCCCATTCGCCCGAGTACATCTTCGGCAGGTAGGTGGCCTTGAGCTCGTCGCTGGCGTGGGTATTGATCGACACACAAGCGCCCGAGGTCAACATCGGGTACAGGCCAAAGGCCAGGCTGGACGAATTGATCATCTCTTCGACCTGCGCCGACACCGCCTTGGGCATGCCCATGCCGCCGTACACCGGGTCGCCGCCAACACCTACCCAGCCGCCTTCGGCGTAGGTTGCGTAAGCCTGGGGGTAACCGTCCGGCGTGCTGACGGTACCGTCCGCCCAGCGGCAGCCTTGCTCATCGCCGCCACGGCTCAACGGCGCGATGGATTTGGCGGTGACCTTGCCGGCCTCTTCGAGGATGGCTTCAACGGTTTCGGCGTCAACCGTGTCTGCCAAGGCAGGCAACTGCGCCCAGGTGGTGGCGACGTCAAACACTTCGTTGAGGACGAAGCGCATATCACGCAACGGCGCTTTGTAATCAGCCATGGCAAACCTCGTGAGAACGTGAAAAGTGATTCGATGGGATCGGTTTTACAGGCTCCGAGTGTACCCGAACAACTTTTCAGACACATAGGGTCCGTTCGTGACCTATAAGTATTTATAAGTCACGAAGCAGGCTGTTGCCGGCCATCTACAGTGCAAAGGCTTGCGCCGGCAAGCTCATCAGGCACTCGCTGCCCGCCTCCACCGCAGCTCGATGCATCGTGGTGCGCGGCAACAGGCGCTTGAAATAGAAGTCGCACGTCGCCCGTTTGGCCTGGGCGAACCCCGGGTCGTCGTGGGCCTGCGCCGCCATCGCCATGCGCAACCACAGGTAGGCGAGGATGATGTAACCGCTGTACATCAGATAGTCCATGGCCGCCGCTCCCACTTCGTCGGGATTGCTCATCGCTGCCGTACCGACCTTCAACGTCAGCTCGCCCCATTGCTGGTTCAACTGGTTGAGCTGCTCGACATGGGCCTTGAGTTGCGGATGTTCGGCATTGGCGGCACAGAACTTATGCACGATTCTGGTAAAGCCGCGCAGCAACTTGCCCTGGCTGCCCAGCACCTTGCGCCCCAGCAGATCAAGGGCCTGGATACCGTTGGTGCCCTCGTAGATCGGCGCAATCCGCGCATCACGGGCCAGTTGTTCCATGCCCCACTCGCGGATATAGCCATGGCCACCGAACACCTGCATACCGTGGTTGGTCACCTCCAGCCCGGTTTCGGTCATGAAGGCCTTGCAGATCGGCGTGAGGAAGGCCAACAGGTCCTCAGCCTCCTGGCGCTGGCCGGCGTCGCGGCTCAAGTGCGCGGTGTCGAGCAATTGGGCGGTGAAGTAGGTCAGCGCGCGATTGCCTTCGTTGAAGGCTTTCATGGTCAGCAGCATGCGGCGCACGTCGGCATGCACGATAATCGGGTCGGCGGGTTTGTCCGGGGCCTTGGCCCCGGTCAACGAGCGCATCTGCAGGCGCTCGCCGGCGTATTTGATCGCGCCCTGGAAGCTTGCCTCGCCATTGCACAAGCCCTGCATGCCCGTGCCCAGGCGCGCGTGGTTCATCATGGTGAACATGCAGTTGAGGCCTTTGTTCGCCTCGCCAATCAAAAAGCCCTTGGCGCCGTCGAAGTTCAGCACGCAGGTGGCCGAGGCCTTGATGCCCATCTTGTGCTCGATGGAGCCGCAGTGCACGGCGTTGCGTTTACCGGAATCGGTATGAAACTTGGGCACGATGAACAACGAAATGCCTTTGGTCCCCGCCGGTGCATCCGGCAGTTTGGCCAGCACCAGATGGATGATATTGGCACTCATGTCGTGCTCACCGGCCGAGATGAAGATCTTGCTGCCGGTGAGTGCGTAACTGCCATCGGCCTGTGGAACGGCGCGGGTCTTTATCAAACCCAGGTCGGTGCCGCAGTGGGCTTCGGTCAGGCACATGGTGCCGGTCCACTCGCCGACGGTGAGTTTGTGCAGGTAGGTGGCTTTCTGTTCGTCGGTGCCGTGGGCGTGGATCGCCGACATTGCACCGTGGGTCAGGCCCGGGTACATGCCCCAGGACGTATTGCTGGAACCGATCATCTCGCTCAGCACCAGCCCCAGGGACTGCGGCAAGCCCTGGCCGCCGAAGGCCGGGTCCGCCGCCACGCCATGCCAGCCGCCTTCCACGTACTGGGCGAAGGCTTGCTTGAAGCCCTTGGGCGTGGTCACGACGCCATTGTCGAAATGGCAGCCCTCTTCATCGCCGCTGCGATTGAGCGGCGCGAGCACGTTTTCGCAAAACTTCGCGCCTTCTTCGAGAATCGCGCTGACCATGTCGGGGCTGGCGTCGGTCGCGCCGAGGGCCGCGTAGTGGCCATGGAAATCGAACACGGTGTCGATCAGAAAGCGCATGTCGCGCAGGGGAGCTTTGTACTCAGGCATGGCAATGTCTCCGGCAGCAAGTGGTTTCAACCTACTGCCGGCCAACGTCGCAAACAATCACTGTAGCGCTGCTGAATACAGCACCATTACTCAACCGGCAGCGCTTTGCATGCGCACCGCACCGCGACGGTTCTGCCCGGCCGCGATCACGCAGTTGCGCCCGGCCCCCTTGGCGGCGTAGAGCGCCTGATCGGCGCATTTGAGCACCTCTTCAGGGCTACGCTGCTCGGCCTGGCGCTCGGCCACGCCGATGCTAACGGTCACCGACACACTGGACGCACCGTTGGCAGCCCGGCGCTGGCGCCCCTGATGGTCGTCATTGGGGCGGTCCGGGTTACGCAATTTGATCGCATAGTTGGCGATGATCTCGCGGATCTCCTCCAGGTGCGGCAGGCATTCATCCAGGCTCTTGCCGGCAAACACCACGGCAAATTCTTCACCGCCGTAGCGATAGGCGCGCCCGCCGCCGCTGACCTTGGACAGTTTGCTCGCCACCAGGCGCAACACCTGGTCACCTACATCATGGCCGTGGGTGTCGTTGAACCGCTTGAAGTGGTCCACATCGCCCATCGCCAACACGTAGTTGCGCCCAAGCCGCTGCATGCGTTCATTAAGGGCGCGGCGGCCCGGCAAGCCGGTCAGCTCATCGCGAAAGGCCATTTGATACGCCTCATGCGCCACACCGGCGGCGATCATCAGCATCACCTGGCTGCACATGATGTTGAGGGTAAACGGCAGGATGAAGGTTTGCGGCAGCATCCAGAACATCCCCAGCAACCCCACCAGTTGCGCGGCGTGCAGCGGGCGCGGCTGATACCAGTACTGGGCGGCCAGCGTGAGGAAACCAATCAGGAACATCGGGTATGAAAGCTGGATCAGGCTCATCCAGGCGCCATGCAGCGCCGGCCAGCGAATTTCGGCCAACCAGTCCAGCACGCCCTGTGGGTAACTTTGCTCCAGCGCCAGCGCCACGCTGCCGACGGCCAATAACACCGCGCAGCGTGCGACGAAGTCACGGAACAGGTGGGTTTTTTCCTGCCACAGCGCATACACGCTGAACAGCAAGGGCAGCAACAGACAGCAGAGGTGAAACACTACGGCGGCGTCTTCGCGCACGCGGCCATGGTCGCGGTAGAAATCGGTCTGGGTGTCCAGCAGGAAATACGTGACGTACACCGTGATCATCAGGAACAGCTCACGCTGGCGCCGATACACCGCGCAGTACGCTCCGCCGAGCAACAGCACCAGGGTCGGCAGCACGTTGAACAGCGAAGTGAAGAAAACGTTAAGGTCCTTGAGATAGGCAGCCGAGAGCCCGGCCAGCAATAGCAGCAACGAGGGAAGGAAATGACTGAAGCGTACAGCGGACACGCGTGACAAGGGTAAAACTCCGACCCGCAAGAATAATGGCACTGTGCCTCGAAGCGGCCAGTTAAGCACAACTGACCGGCCATGTATCACTTTGCCATCACTGTAACGGCACGCTTCATCAAACCCTTAGCGTCAGCGCGCATTTTTCGCATCGGCACAAAACGCATGTGGGAGGGGGCTTGCCCCCGATGGCATTGTGACAGCCGCCAAATCGGCTAGCTGACATACCGCAATCGGGAGCAAGCCCTCTCCCACATTGAGCGCATTTCAATGCTTGGACAGCGGCCTTCGCACGCACAAAAAAAACCGCTTCCCCGAAAGGAAGCGGCTTTTCTGAACCCGGTAAGGCTTAGTAAGCCAGGCCGAAGTCCTCTTCTTTCATGTCCATCAGGTTGCTCGCGCCCGACAGCATGGTTGCCACGTGGGTGCGGGTACGCGGCAGGATGCGCTGGAAGTAGAAGCGCGCAGTCTGCAGCTTGGCGGTGTAGAACGCCTCTTCGCCGGTGCCGGCAGCCAGTTTCTCGGCGGCCAGGCGTGCCATGTCGGCCCAGAAGTAAGCCAGGCACGCATAACCGGAGTACATCAGGTAGTCCACCGAGGCGGCGCCGACTTCTTCACGGTCTTTCATCGCGGCCATGCCGACCTTCATGGTCAACTCGCCCCACTCTTTGTTCAGCGCCGCCAGCGGTGCAACGAATTCCTTGACGGCTTCGTTGCCTTCGTTGGCCTGGCAGAACTTGTGCACGATCTTGGTGAAGCCCTTGAGCGCTTCGCCCTGGGTCATCAGCACTTTACGGCCGAGCAGGTCCAGCGCCTGGATACCGGTGGTGCCTTCGTACAACATCGAAATGCGGCTGTCGCGAACGTTCTGTTCCATGCCCCACTCAGCGATGAAACCATGACCGCCGTAGATCTGTACGCCGTGGTTGGCGGACTCGAAACCGACTTCGGTCATGAACGCCTTGGCGATCGGAGTCATGAAGGCCAGCAGGCCATCGGCCTGTTTCTTGGCTTCGTCGTCGGTGCCGTACTTGACGATGTCCACTTGCTTGGCGGTGAAGTACACCATCGCACGGTTGCCCTCGGCGAAGGCTTTCATGGTCAGCAGCATGCGGCGCACATCAGGGTGCACAATGATTGGGTCGGCGGCCTTGTCCGGCGCTTTCGGGCCGGTCAGGGAACGCATTTGCAGGCGGTCGCGTGCGTATTTCAGGCCGCCCTGGAAACCGATCTCGGCGTGGGCCAGGCCTTGCAGCGCGGTGCCCAGGCGAGCGGTGTTCATGAAGGTGAACATGCAGTTCAGGCCTTTGTTCGCCGGGCCGATCAGGTAACCGGTGGCCGCGTCGAAGTTCATCACGCAGGTGGCGTTACCGTGGATGCCCATCTTGTGCTCCAGGGAGCCACAGGTCACCGCGTTGCGCTCGCCCACCGAGCCATCGGCGTTGGGCAGGAACTTGGGCACGATGAACAGCGAAATGCCCTTGGTACCGGCCGGAGCATCCGGCAGGCGCGCCAGTACGATGTGGACGATGTTATCGGCCATGTCGTGTTCACCGGCCGAGATGAAGATCTTGGTGCCGGAGACTTTGTAGGAACCGTCGGCCTGAGGCTCGGCCTTGGTGCGCAGCATGCCCAGGTCGGTTCCGCAGTGCGGCTCGGTCAGGCACATGGTGCCGGTCCACTCGCCCGACACCAGCTTGGTCAGGTAGGCCTCTTGCTGCTCAGGCGTGCCGTGCTCGGAAATAGTGTTCATCGCACCGTGGGACAGGCCTGGGTACATGCCCCACGACCAGTTGGCTTCGCCAACCATTTCACTTACGGCAAGGCCCAGGGATTCCGGCAGGCCTTGGCCACCGTGCTCCACGTCATGGGCCAGGCTTGGCCAGCCGCCTTCGACGAACTGTTTGTAGGCTTCCTTGAAACCGGCAGGGGTTTTAACGCCTGACTCGCTCCAAGTACACCCTTCGATGTCACCCACGCGGTTCAGCGGCGCCAGCACTTGCTCACAGAACTTGGCGCCTTCTTCGAGAATGGCGTCAACCATGTCCGGAGTAGCGTCCTGGCAAGCCGGCAGGCTCTGATAGTGCGCTTCATAACCGAGCAGTTCGTCACGAACGAAGCGAATATCACGCAAGGGGGCCTTGTAGTCAGGCATAGCGATAAACCTCTGCTGATGTAGCTGGGATGAACAACCGCGTGGAAGGATGATGGCGGTCAAACAGGTGTTTGAAACATACGTTTACCACCTGGGGTTGTCAAGCGTCGGCCCGATGCCGTTTGTCTTGATGCGGATCAATGACGCGCACGGCGAAGCCTGTGGCGCGTTGCCACATGAAGAAGTGTAGGAGTTCAGCGGGCGGGCACAGAGCAAATGTGGGAGGGGGCTTGCCCCCGATGGCGGCAGGTCAGCCATGAATAAGCTGACCGATAAACCGCTATCGGGAGCAAGCCCCCTCCCACATTTTAACTGTCATGCCTCAGGAGAATCAGGCGTAGGTATCAATCAACGTGCCGAGCATTTCGTCCGAAGCCTTGGCGACTTTTACCCCCAGCTCCACTTGAAACTTGCCTTGGGCCATTTCGACCATATTGCTCGCCGAGTTGGACGCCTGAGCGCGATCGGTGGCTTGCAGACGGTCGCTTTGCGCGGCCGATGGCTGGGTCGTCGCGGCGCTGGCAATCCTGCCGGCGGCCTGGTCGACACGGTTCTGCCCGGCCTGAATAGTACTCAGGCCCGAATAAAACGCGCTGCTTCCAGAGATTTCCATGGCGTAAGCCTGCCTTTAGAGAATCGTGAGTGCCAATTGAATCAGACATTCTGGTGAAACGCCCGTCAAAAACACTAATGGCACATTGCCTAAGCGATAGCCAAAATCAGTCAAGCAGGTCCATCTCCAGGTACGCGGCCACCGCAGCTGCCCCGGCATGCTTGAGCTTCGGTACCCGCCCAAGGCAGGGCGCCGGCAAACGCTCGGCCAGGGTGGCGAGGTTCTCTTCCAGACGAGAGGTCTTCGGGTCGATGATATTGGCCACCCAACCGGCCAGCGGCAATCCATCGCGTGCGATTGCTTCGGCGGTGAGCAACGCATGGCTGATACACCCCAGGCGCACGCCTACCACCAGAATCACCGGTAGCTTGAGCGCAATGGCCAGGTCCGACAGGTTGGCTTGATCGGCCAGGGGCACGCGCCATCCGCCCGCGCCTTCGATCAAGGTGAAGTCGGCCTTGTGCGCAAGAATCCGCTGCATCGGCTGGAGCAGCGATTGCACCGTCAGCGCGACGCCCGCCTCACGTGCCGCCAGATGCGGCGCAATCGCCGGTTCCAATGCCACCGGGTTGACCTCGGCATAGCTCAGCGGCAATGAACACTCGGCGAGCAGCGCCAGGGCATCGGCGTTGTGCAAGCCCTTGGGCGTGATCTGGCAGCCCGAGGCCACCGGCTTTCCCGCCGCCGTACTTTTACCCGCTTGGCGCGCGGCATGCAGCAGGCCGGCGGCGATGGTGGTCTTGCCCACATCGGTGTCGGTACCGGTGATGAAATAAGCGGCGCTCACAGCGGTTTCTCCAGTACGGCGTACACCACCTGATATGTGGCCGGCAGGCCCTGGGCCTGACGGAACTGCTCGTAGGCCTGGACCAATGCCGCAATTCGCGCGCGGCCGGTCAACCCGCCCGGGCGACCGGGATTGAGGTTATGTGCGCCCAAGGCTTTAAGCTCATGGGTCAGACTGCGCACGTCCGGGTAATGCAGGACATGGGGGCGCCGTTCCAGGCTGGTCACCCGAAAACCACTGACTGCACACAGCTGCTGATAGGCCTCGAAAGTGCGGAAACGGTTGACGTGAACCAGGCCATCCGCCGCGCGCCAGCTCTCGCGCAGCTCATCCAGCGTGCCCACGCACAGGCTGGCAAAGGCCAGCACACCGCCCGGTTGCAGCACGCGAAAGGCTTCACTGAGGACCGCATCGAAGTTCGCACACCACTGCACCGCCAGGCTGGAGAAGATCAGCTCAAAGCTGCCGGCCTTCAGCGGCAGGCGTTCCGCATCCCCCGCGATGAAGTGCTGCGCGCCGCCTGAAGGCCGCGCATGACCGAGCATGCCCTCGGCGATATCCAGCGCGGTGCCTTGGCTGGCAGGCAGCCGCTCTGCCAGTGCACGGCTGAAATAGCCCGTGCCGCAGCCCAGGTCGAGCCAGTGTTGTGGCGAAAGGCCCGCCGGTAATCGCGTGAGCAGGGCATGCCCCACCGCGCGCTGCAGCTCGGCCACGCTGTCGTAACTGGACGCGGCCCGGGAGAACGAAGCGGCCACCTGGCGCTTGTCGGGCAACGCGCCCGGCAGGTGAGGATGGGACAGATCAGTCATCGACGTACTCATGCAAAAAAGCCTGGATAGCCCCCGCTATACCGTGGGGGTCCTCCAGAAGAAAAGCGTGACCGGCCTGTTCGATCAGGCCGATTTCCACATCGGGCAGCAGTGCCAGCAAGTCACTGGCGGCTTCGGCGGGCACCAGCCCATCCTGACCGGCAAACAGGTGCAGTTGCGGCCCGCGAAAGGCCTGCAAGGCGGCGCGGGTGTCCAATTGGGCAAGCACTTCCAGGCCGGGCATCAACACGCTGGGCGAGGTATTCGGCGCCCCACTGACCAACAGGCGCGACAGCCCGCGCGGGTCAGCCGCGCCCTTGGCGCACAACAGGCCAAAGCGTTTAAGGGTGACCTGGGAGTCGGCATGGCAGCCGGCGAGGAACGCGTCGAATGTTTCAGCAGGCATGGCCTGCGGCCAACCGTCATGGGCGACGAAACACGGATTGCTTGCCAGGGTGAGCAAACCGCAGCAACGCTCCGCGCGTCGTGCCGCCAGCGCTGAGGCGAGCATGCCGCCCAGGGACCAGCCGCCGAGCCAGACATTGTCCGGCAGCGTGGCATCCAGTTCGTCGAGCCATTCGGTCAAGTCGCTGGAATCCAGGGCCGGCAGCGGTTCGATCTGCACGTGCAGGTGCTCATTCAAACCGCGCAACGCCGCAGCCAGCGGTTCCAGCGGTGATACACCCAGGCCCCAGCCGGGCAGCAATACCAGTCGATCACGCATGCTCGGGCTCCGTGCTGTTTAACAACCGGAAACACGCTTCCAACGCGTCTAACAATAGCTGCACCTGCGCTGCGCTGTGGGCCGCTGTCAACGTGACGCGCAAACGGGCGCTGCCGGCGGGCACGGTGGGCGGGCGGATCGCGGTCACCATCAACCCGCGCTCGCGCAGCATCTGCGACAGGCGCAAGACGCGCGCAGTGTCGCCCATCAGGATCGGCTGGATCGGTGTAAAGCTGTCCATCAACGTCAGGCCGATCTGCTCGGCGCCCTGGCGGAATTGGCGGATCAACCCGTTGAGGTGCTCGCGTCGCCAATGCTCGGTGCGCAGCAGCTCCAGGCTTTTGAGGGTGGCGCAGGCCAGCGCCGGCGGCTGGCTGGTGGTGTAGATGTACGGTCGGGCAAATTGAATCAGGCTTTCGATCAGTTCTTCACTGCCCGCCACAAAGGCACCGGCGGTGCCGAACGCTTTACCGAGCGTGCCGACCAATACCGGCACGTCTGCCTGGCTCAAGCCAAAATGCTCGACGATTCCCGCGCCGTTGGCCCCCAGCGGGCCGAAGCCGTGGGCGTCGTCCACCATCAACCAGGCGCCCCTGGCCTTGGCTTCACGGACCAGCGCGGGTAGATCGGCGAGGTCGCCGTCCATGCTGAATACGCCGTCGGTCACAACCAGCGCGTTACCCGTGGCTTTCTCCAGGCGCTTGGCCAGGCTCGCGGCGTCGTTATGCAGGTAGCGGGTAAAACGTGCCCCGGACAACAAACCGGCATCCAGCAATGACGCGTGGTTGAGACGATCTTCCAGCACGGTGTCGCCCTGTCCCACCAACGCAGTGACCGCGCCGAGGTTGGCCATGTAGCCGGTGGTGAACAGCAAAGCGCGCGGGCGCCCGGTCAGGTCGGCCAGGGCTTCTTCCAGTTCATGGTGCGGCGTGGCGTGACCCACCACCAGGTGCGACGCGCCACCACCCACGCCCCAGCGGGACGCACCTGTGCGCCAGGCCTCGATCACCTGCGGGTGGTTGGCAAGGCCCAGGTAGTCATTGTTGCAAAACGCGAGCAGCGGCTTGCCGTCCACCACCACTTCCGGGCCCTGGGGGCTTTCCAGCAAGGGGCGTTGACGGTAAAGGTGTTCGGCACGGCGGGCAGCGAGGCGCGCGGCGAGATCGAAAGACATGCAGGCCTCGATTCAGCAGGGTGTTCGCGGTTCAAAAGGTGGGAGGGGGCTTGCCCCCGATGGCGGTGGTTCAGTCATACAGATACTGGCTGAACTGCCCTCATCGGGGGCAAGCCCCCTCCCACATTTGGATTGCATTTCAATCAAACGGTGGCGGCGTTGTAGAACTGTTCGCTGCTCTTCTGTTCTACCAACGCTTGCTCGATCGCTGCCTGATGCACTTCGTCGGCGTGCTCTTCCCGCGCCTCCGGCAGAATCCCGAGGCGCGAGAACAATTGCATGTCCTTGTCCGCCTGCGGGTTGGCGGTGGTCAGCAGCTTGTCGCCATAGAAGATCGAGTTCGCGCCGGCAAAGAACGCCAGGGCCTGCATCTGCTCATTCATCGCCTCACGGCCAGCCGACAGGCGCACGTGGGATTGCGGCATCAGGATGCGCGCCACCGCCAGCATGCGGATAAAGTCGAACGGGTCGATGTCCTCGGCGTTTTCCAACGGCGTGCCGGCCACCTTGACCAGCATGTTGATCGGCACCGACTCCGGATGCTCCGGCAGGTTGGCCAATTGGATCAGCAGGTTGGCGCGGTCATCCAGGGACTCGCCCATGCCGAGGATGCCGCCGGAGCAGATCTTCATCCCCGACTCACGCACATAGGCCAGGGTTTGCAGGCGTTCGCTGTAGGTGCGCGTGGTGATGATGCTGCCGTAGAACTCCGGCGAGGTATCGAGGTTGTGGTTGTAGTAGTCGAGGCCGGCCTGGGCCAGGGCTTCGGTCTGGTCCTGGTCGAGGCGGCCCAGGGTCATGCAGGTTTCCAGGCCCATGGCTTTCACGCCCTTGACCATCTCCAGCACGTAGGGCATGTCTTTGGCCGATGGATGTTTCCAGGCGGCGCCCATGCAGAAACGCGTCGAGCCGATGGCCTTGGCGCGGGCGGCCTCTTCGAGGACCTTCTGCACTTCCATCAGCTTTTCTTTTTCCAGACCGGTGTTGTAGTGACCCGACTGCGGACAATATTTGCAATCTTCCGGGCAGGCGCCGGTTTTGATCGACAGCAGCGTGGACACCTGCACACGGTTGGCGTCGAAATGCGCGCGGTGCACGGTCTGCGCCTGAAACAACAGGTCATTGAACGGCTGCACGAACAGGGCTTTGACTTCGGCCAAAGACCAATCGTGACGCAGGGTGGCAGAGGTGCTGGCGCTCATGGGCGATTCCTTGATTATGCTTTGGCTAACGCTGCGGGAAGGGCAATACCCACAGGCACGACACGGATGCTCGGCATATTTAAGGAAGATTCATGCACTGTCAACCAAGCCACAACCATCAGGTTTACATCTGGTTAAAAAACATACAAACCTGTTTGATATGCGATGAACGCGCTGAAAGTATCGATTGTGTGTGCAACGCCTGCGAAACCGAGCTGCCGTGGCTGATGGAGCACTGTGAAGTCTGCGCCCTGCCCTTGCCCATGGACGGATTGGTCTGCGGCCAATGCCAGAAGCATCCGCCCGCATATCAACAAGTGATTGTGCCCTGGACCTATAGCTTCCCGGTGGACAGCCTGATCAGCCGGTTCAAGCATCAGGCGCGCTGGCCACTGGGGCACCTGCTGGGACGCTTGCTCGGGCGACTGCTGCAACATCGCTTCGAGAACGCCGAACTCACGCGACCCGATTGCCTGCTACCGGTGCCGATGCCCCCCAAGCGTCTGCGCCAGCGTGGCTATAACCAGGCCGTGATGCTGGCGCGTTGGCTCAGCACTGACCTGGGCATCCCCTGCGATGAGGATCTGTTATTACGTCCCCGGGAAACCATCGCACAACAAGACCTCGACGCCAAAACGCGCAAGCGCAACCTGCTCAATGCCTTCGCCCTGGCACCCGGTGCCCGGGTGCAGGGTCGGCATCTGGCGCTGGTGGACGACGTGCTGACCACCGGTGCCACCGTCCACAGCCTGGCGCGGCTGTTGATGAAGGCCGGTGCGCGTCAGGTCGATGTGTATTGCCTGGCCCGCACGCCCAAACCCGGCACATGACTTGACTCCCGGGCCGCCGGGCGGCAACGTCCGCTCATTCCAGCCAGGCGTATCCCCATGTCCCTGCCCTCTCCGCTCAGCCAGCACATCATCCGCCGCCCTCAGCGTATCGCGTTGCTGGCGCATATCGCCGAGCAGGGTTCCATCACCCGCGCCGCCAAAAGTGCCGGGTTGAGCTACAAAGCCACATGGGACGCCATTGATGAACTGAACAACCTGGCGCAAACGCCGCTGGTGGAGCGCAGCGTCGGCGGCAAAGGCGGTGGCGGCGCCAGGCTGACCCGCGAAGGTGAACGCGTGCTGCGCCTTTATCAGCGCCTGCAAGCCTTGCAGGCCGAAGTGCTCGCCACCGACGAAGCGGCCCGCGACTTCAATCTGCTGGGCCGCCTGATGCTGCGCACGAGTGCGCGCAATCAACTGCACGGCCAGGTCAGCATCATTGAGCGCCAGGGGCGCAATGACCGGGTGCGCCTGGAACTGGCGGGCGGCCTGTGTCTGGATGCACATATCACGCACGACAGCACGCAACGCCTGGAGCTGGAGCCCGGCGTGGAAGTGGTTGCGCTGATCAAGGCCGGCTGGCTGGAATTGGTGGCCATCGGGCAAGCCGCAACACTTGGACACAATTGCCTGAGCGGTGTGATCGAGACGGTCCTAGACGCCGAAGACGGCCCCAGCGAAGTCCGTATCGGCCTGCCCAACGGTCAGGTGCTGTGCGCCCTGGCGCAGCCCGCCGTGCTGAGCGCACTCAACGCCGCGCCTGGCCAGCCGATCCAGGTGCAATTCGCCCCCGGCCAGGTATTGCTTGGCACGCCGGTGTAGCCGGCACCCGCCATCAAACTGCAACAATTTCGTCACGCGCGCTCCTTAAGGTATCTGCAAAAACCGTAGGGAGCCTGACATGAGCTTATTAGAAGAAAACCAAGCCACCGACCTCGAACAGATGGTCGGCCTTACCCGCCGGCGCTTTATCGGTGCCGGCGCCCTGTGCGGCGCGGCGATGTTTCTGGGCGGCAACCTGCTCAGCCGCAGCGCCCTGGCCGTGAACGCCGCCTCCGCCAGCCCGTTGCTCGGCTTTACCGGCATCGCCGCCGCCACCAGTGACACCATCACCCTGCCGCCCGGCTACAGCGCCTCGGTGCTGATCAGCTGGGGCCAGCCATTGAGCAAACAGGCACCGGCCTTCGACCCCTCCGGCAACGGCACGGCCAAGGCCCAGGAACAGCAGTTCGGCGACAACAATGACGGCATGAGCCTGTTTCCCTTCCCCGGCGACGACAACCGCGCCTTGATGGCCATCAACAACGAATACACCAACTACCGCTACCTCTACGCCCACGGCGGCGCGCCGCAATCGGCCGAAGATGTGCGCAAGGCCCTGGCCAGCGAAGGCGTGTCGGTGATCGAGATACAACGCAAGGGCGACAACTGGCAGTTCGTCCAGGACTCGCGCTACAACCGGCGTATCCACGGCAACACGCCGATCCGCCTGAGCGGCCCCGCCGCCGGCCACGACTGGCTGAAAACCAGCGCCGACAACACCGGCAAAAACGCCTTGGGCACCTTTCAGAACTGCGCCAACGGCAAGACCCCGTGGGGCACTTATCTGACCTGCGAAGAGAACTTCACCGACTGCTTCGGCAGCAGCAACCCCCAGCAGGTCTTCGATGCCGGGCAGAAACGCTACGGCGCGGTCGCGGCCAGCAAAGACATCAACTGGCACCCGCACGACCCGCGCTTTGACCTGGCCAGGAACCCCAACGAACTCAACCGTCACGGCTGGGTAGTGGAAATCGACCCGTTCGACCCGCAATCCACCCCGGTCAAGCGCACCGCCCTGGGCCGTTTCAAGCACGAAAACGCGGCCCTGGCCGAGACCCGCGACGGGCGCGCGGTGGTGTACATGGGCGATGATGAACGTGGCGAATTCATCTACAAGTTCGTCAGCCGCGATCCGATCAACCACGACAACCCGAAGGCCAACAAGGACTTGCTCGATCACGGCACCTTGTACGTGGCGATCTTCGACGCGGGCAATGGCGATGCCGATCATCCCAAGGGCAAAGGCCAATGGGTCGAACTCACCCACGGCAAGAACGGCATCGACGCCAGCAGCGGGTTCGCCAGCCAGGCCGAAGTGCTGATTCATGCGCGCCTGGCCGCCAGCGTGGTGAAAGCCACGCGCATGGACCGCCCGGAATGGATCGTGGTCAGCCCCATCGACGGCCAGGTCTATTGCACCCTGACAAACAACGCCAAGCGCGGCGAAGACGGCCAGCCGGTGGGCGGGCCCAACCCGCGTGAGAAGAACGTCTATGGCCAGATCCTGCGCTGGAAAGCCGACGCCGATAACCACGGCGCCACGGACTTCACCTGGGACCTGTTCGTCGTCGCCGGCAACCCCGGTGTACACGCAGGCTCGCCGAAGGGCGGCTCGTCCAACATCAACCCGCAGAACATGTTCAACAGCCCGGACGGCCTGGGTTTCGACAAGGCCGGCCGCCTGTGGATCCTCACCGACGGCGACTACAGCAACGCGGGCGACTTCGCCGGCATGGGCAATAACCAGATGCTGTGCGCCGACCCGAGCACCGGTGAAATCCGCCGCTTCATGGTCGGGCCGGTGGCGTGCGAAGTCACCGGGATCAGCTTTTCGCCGGATCAGAAAACCCTGTTTGTGGGTATTCAGCATCCGGGTGAAACTGGCGGTTCGACCTGGCCGGAGCATCTGCCCAATGGCAAGCCGCGTTCATCGGTGATGGCGATTCGGCGCGATGATGGTGGGATCGTCGGCGCCTGACAGGGCCTCATCGGGGGCAAGCCCCCTCCCACATTTGGAATGCATTCCCCTGTGGGAGGGGGCTTGCCCCCGATAGCGATCCCACAGTCGCCCCCTATCTCAAGCCTGCTGGGTTACCATACCCGGCCGGACGCGGCGACCTGCTGCGCGCAGGAGTTCGCATGGCCCACCCGTTTGAAACACTCACCCCTGACCTGGTCCTCGACGCCGTCGAAAGCATTGGTTTTCTCAGCGATGCGCGCATTTTGGCGCTCAACAGCTACGAAAACCGCGTGTATCAGGTGGGCATCGAAGATTCCGAACCCCTGATCGCCAAGTTCTACCGGCCCCAGCGCTGGACCAACGAAGCGATCCTGGAAGAACACCGCTTCACCTTCGAACTAGCTGAATGCGACGTGCCGGTGGTTGCCCCGTTGATCCACAACGGCGAAAGCCTGTTCGAGCACCAGGGCTTTCGCTTTACCCTGTTTCCACGCCGTGGCGGCCGCGCGCCGGAGCCGGGCAACCTCGACCAGCTCTATCGCCTCGGACAACTGCTCGGCCGTTTGCACGCCGTGGGTTCCACCCGCCCGTTCGAACACCGCGAAGCCCTCGGCGTGAAGAACTTCGGTCACGATTCCCTGACCACCCTGCTTGAAGGCAACTTCATACCCAAAAGCCTGCTGCCGGCCTACGAGTCCGTGGCCCGCGACCTGCTCAAGCGCGTGGAAGAGGTCTACAAGGCCACCCCGCACACGAACATCCGCATGCACGGCGACTGCCACCCCGGCAACATGATGTGCCGCGACGAGATGTTCCACATCGTCGACCTGGATGACTGCCGCATGGGCCCGGCGGTGCAGGACCTATGGATGATGCTGGCCGGCGATCGCCAGGAATGCCTGGGCCAGTTGTCGGAGTTGATGGACGGTTATCAGGAATTCCACGACTTCGACCCACGGGAACTGGCCCTGATCGAACCCTTGCGCGCCCTGCGCCTGATGCACTACAGCGCCTGGCTGGCACGGCGCTGGGACGACCCGGCATTTCCCCACAGCTTCCCGTGGTTTGGCAGCGAGCGCTATTGGGGCGATCAGGTGCTGGCGTTGCGTGAACAGCTGTCGGCCCTCAACGAAGAACCGCTGAAACTCTTCTGACTGTTGTGCTGTATGTGGGAGGGGGCTTGCCCCCGAAGGCGGCCTGTCAGCTGATACATAGGGGCGACTGATACTCCGCTATCGGGGGCAAGCCCCCTCCCACATAAAAGCAAAGCGGGGCCCCACGCATGGACAAATATCCTTACAATCGCGCTTTGTAAGCTGCCTGAGCAAGGATTCCGCATGCACGCCGCCAACCCCCGCAAGGGGTACATTCTGGGCCTGAGCGCCTATGTCATCTGGGGCCTTTTTCCGCTCTACTTCAAAGCCATTGCCAGTGTGCCCGCCGCTGAGATCATCGTGCATCGCGTGCTGTGGTCGGCGTTGTTTGGTGGCTTGCTGTTGATGGTGTGGAAACACCCTGGCTGGTTTCGCGAGCTTCGCGACAATCCCAGGCGCCTGGCGATCCTGGCCCTCAGCGGTTCGTTGATCGCGGCCAACTGGCTGACGTATGTATGGTCGGTCAACACCGGGCGCATGCTGGAAGCGAGCCTGGGTTACTACATCAACCCGCTGGTCAACGTACTGCTGGGGATGTTGCTGCTCGGCGAGCGCCTGCGCCGCCTGCAATGGGTTGCGGTCGTCCTGGCGGCGGTCGGTGTGGCGCAACAGGTGTGGCAAGTCGGCAGTTTGCCGTGGGTATCGCTGGTACTGGCGCTGACCTTTGGCTTCTACGGGCTGATCCGTAAACAGGCGCCGGTCAAAGCCCTGCCGGGGCTGGTGGTGGAAACCTGGATGCTGGTCCCGATTGCCATCGCGTGGTTGCTGTTCAACCCGACAGCCCACAGCGCACAGATGGAATTCTGGGGCACCTCCGAGGCCTGGTGGCTGGTGGCCGCTGGCCCGGTGACGCTGATCCCGCTGGTCTGTTTCAACGCCGCCGCGCGGCATCTGCCTTACACAGCCCTGGGCTTTTTGCAGTACGTAGCGCCCACATTGGTGCTGTTGGAGGCCGTGCTGCTGTTCGGCGAGCATCTGGCGCCCAGCACGCTGACCGCCTTCGCCTTTATCTGGGCAGGCCTGGTGGTGTACAGCGTGGACATCTGGCTGAGCGTGCGCAAACGCTGATCAAAAAACGCTCAAACCCCTGCAAGCCATAATCGGCCTGGCTTGCGGGCATCCGCCCCAAGGTTATCCACAGGCCCATGCAAGATTTCCATGCATAACCCTCAGGCGTGGTCACTCTTCGTTGCGCAGTTCCACCATCAGATCATCCGCCAGGGTTTCCAGGGACGCCTGCAACGTCTCCAGGGACAAGGTTGACGGCACCTGCAACAAGGCCTCGGCGTTGAACAGCGGATCGCCGCTCATCGGGGCCGGGCGCACGTCGGTGCTCAAGCGCTCCAGGTTGACGCCTTGCTTGCTCAGCAGCGCAGTGATCTCGCGCACAATGCCCGAGCGGTCATTGCCCACCAGGGTCATCACAATTGATTTGCAAGCCAATGCCTGGCCGGAACTGCCCTCGCCCACCAGCACACGAATGCCGTGCGTGGATAAATCCTCCAGCGCCCCCACCAGTTCCTGACGGTTTTCTGCAGGAACGCTGACGCGCAGGATGCCGGCAAACTGTCCGGCCATATGGGCCATGCGGCTTTCCAGCCAGTTGCCACCGTGGGCGGCAATGTTGTGCGCGATGCGCTCAACCAGGCCGGGTTTGTCGGCGGCGATAATTGTGAGTACAAGATGGTCCATGGCGAAATACCTCGGGTGCGATTCCTGTAGGAGCGAGCTTGCTCGCGAAGGTCGTCAACGATAACGCGAAAAAACTGACACCAGCGGTGATCTCAGGTTTTTCGCGAGCAAGCTTGCTTCTACAAGGTGGACGCACGGTGGCTCGAAAACAAATCGTGTACCATTTTTATATTTATCTGGAACAATCCAATAGTTTTTTGAGAACATCCGGTTCTCCGCTGTGACCGGTCGACCAAAGTGGGTCGCTAAACGACGTATTTAGTCTAATTTTCACAACCGCAAGTCATCATGTAGTATGCCAAACCGTGCACTACATAATGAAAATCTGAAACAGCGCATAAGCTCCGCAGAGTGAGGCAAGAGATGACTGAACACGTTCAAGTCGGTGGCCTGCAGGTCGCCAAAGTCCTGTTCGACTTCGTGAACAACGAAGCCATTCCCGGTACCGGCATCACGGCCGACCAGTTCTGGGCCGGCGTTGATCAGGTCATTCACGATCTGGCACCGAAGAACAAAGCCCTGCTCGCCAAACGCGACGATTTCCAGGCGCGCATCGATACCTGGCACCAGACCCACGCCGGCCAGGCCCATGACCCGGTGGCCTACAAAGCCTTCCTGCAAGACATCGGATACCTGCTGCCAGAAGCCGCAGACTTCCAGGCCTCGACCCAAAACGTCGACGACGAAATCGCACGCATGGCCGGCCCTCAGCTGGTGGTGCCGGTGATGAACGCCCGCTTCGCTCTCAACGCTTCGAATGCGCGCTGGGGTTCGCTGTATGACGCGCTGTATGGCACCGACGCCATCAGCGAGGCCGACGGCGCGGAAAAGGGCAAGGGCTACAACAAAGTGCGCGGCGACAAGGTCATTGCCTTCGCCCGCGCCTTCCTCGATGAAGCCGCGCCGCTCAGCGCCGGCAGCCACGTCGACTCCACCGGTTACAAGATTGTCGACGGCAAGCTGATCGTCAGCCTCAAGGGCGGCAGCAACAGCGGCCTGCGTGACGACGCTCAGTTGATCGGCTTCCAGGGCCCCGCGGCCGAGCCGATTGCGATCCTGTTCAAGCACAACGGCCTGCACTTCGAACTGCAGATCGACGCCGGCACCCCGGTCGGCCAGACTGACGCCGCCGGCGTCAAAGACGTGCTGGTGGAAGCTGCGCTGACCACCATCATGGACTGCGAAGACTCCGTCGCCGCCGTGGATGCCGACGACAAAGTGGTGATCTACCGCAACTGGCTCGGCCTGATGAAGGGTGACCTGGCCGAAGAAGTGGCCAAGGGCGGCAAGACCTTTACCCGCACCATGAACCCTGATCGCGTCTACACCGGCATCGACGGTAACGACGTCACCCTGCACGGCCGCTCGCTGTTATTCGTGCGCAACGTTGGTCACTTGATGACCATCGACGCGATCCTCGATAAACACGGTAACGACGTGCCGGAAGGCATCCTCGACGGCCTGCTCACCAGCCTGGCGGCGATCCACAGCCTCAACGGCAACAGCACGCGCAAGAACAGCCGTACCGGCTCGGTGTACATCGTCAAGCCGAAGATGCATGGCCCCGAAGAAGCGGCATTCACCAACGAGCTGTTCGGCCGCATCGAAGACGTGTTGAACCTGCCGCGTAACACATTGAAAGTCGGGATCATGGACGAGGAGCGCCGTACCACGGTCAACCTCAAGGCCTGTATCAAGGCGGCCAGCGAGCGCGTGGTGTTTATCAACACCGGCTTCCTCGACCGCACCGGCGACGAAATCCATACCTCCATGGAAGCCGGCGCGATGGTGCGCAAAGCCGCCATGAAATCCGAGAAGTGGATCGGCGCCTATGAAAACTGGAACGTCGATATCGGCTTGAGCACCGGCCTGCAAGGACGTGCGCAAATCGGCAAAGGCATGTGGGCGATGCCCGACCTGATGGCCGCAATGCTCGAACAGAAAATCGCCCATCCGCTGGCCGGCGCCAACACCGCCTGGGTACCGTCGCCAACGGCGGCTGCACTGCATGCGTTGCACTACCACAAGGTCGACGTGTTCGCCCGCCAGGCCGAGTTGGCCCAGCGCGAACGCGCTTCGGTGGATGACATCCTGACAATTCCTCTGGCCGGCAACACCGACTGGTCCGAAGAAGAAATCCGCAACGAACTGGACAACAACGCCCAGGGCATTCTTGGCTATGTGGTGCGCTGGATCGACCAGGGCGTCGGTTGTTCGAAAGTGCCGGACATCAACGATGTGGGCCTGATGGAAGACCGCGCCACCCTGCGCATCTCCAGCCAGCACATCGCCAACTGGTTGCGCCATGGCATCGTCAACGAAGCCCAAGTGATGGAAAGCCTCAAGCGCATGGCGCCGGTGGTGGACCGCCAGAATGCCGGTGATGCGTTGTACCGCCCGCTGGCGCCGGATTTCGACAGCAACATCGCGTTCCAGGCGGCGGTGGAGTTGGTGATTGAAGGGACCAAGCAGCCTAATGGCTATACCGAGCCGGTGTTGCATCGCCGGCGTCGGGAGTTCAAGGCTAAGAACGGCCTGTAAATGAAAAAAGCCCTGATTCGTGAGATCAGGGCTTTTTATTTGCGGTTGTGCTGGCTGGACTGGCGCTATCGGGGGCAAGCCCCCTCCCACACTTTGATTTGTGAACACATTCAAATGTGGGAGGGGGCTTGCCCCCGATGAGGCCGGAACATTCAATAAGGAATCAGGCATCCATCCCCAACTCCCGCTTCACCAGCTTCGCCAACTTCACGCTATCAATCGGCTTGAGCAAAAAGTCCACCACGCTCAAATGCATCGCATCAATCACATCCGGCGCTTCGGCATCCCCTGACATGATGATGATCGGCAACGCCGCACGGGTGGATTCGCGCACCTGGCGGATCAACTGCAAACCGTTGCTCGGTGCCATGCGCAAATCGGTGATCAGCAAACCGATAGAGCTGTGCGACTTCAACAACTCCCACGCCTTCTCCCCGCTGTCCGCCGTCATGCAGCGAATGCCGTCCAGCCCCAGGATTTCCGCCAGCAGTTCACGCGCATCCTTGTCGTCGTCCACGATCAACACGCGTTGTGGCGGTAAATCAGGCTCCAGCATCACGGCGCTCAGCGCCTCGCGCTCGGCATCACTCAAAATATCGTGGTCGGACATACGTTTCTCAGCAATTCTTATCAAATCTCCCAGCACTCGTCAGACATCTGCGGAAGGGCGAACAATGTGCACTTCGTCGGAAAGTTTGCCTAGTGGGCGTTCTACGGGCCTTGGACGATAGTCATGTAAGGTTTTTCCTTAGTTTTGCGCGAGTGACACCGACCTAGACTTACGTCCAATGGGCACCCGCCGTGCAGAAGTCGACCATGCAGCACGATAACGACAAAAAAACTGCGGTCACTGTTATGAGTAAAGCTGATGCTTTCACGCAGGCGGGTAAAACCGCCGTGTTGCAGAACATCCACGGCACCCTGCAATTCCTGCAACGCTTCCCGCCGTTCAACCAGATGGAAAATGCGCACCTGGCGTTTCTGGTGGAACAGTGCCAGCTGCGTTTCTATGGCCCCGGCGACAGTATCCTCAAGCCGTCGGGCGGGCCGGTCGAGCATTTTTATATCGTCAAGCAGGGGCGCGTGGTCGGCGAGCGGCCGGACTCGGCAGACCCCACCTTCGAAATCACCACAGGCGAGTGTTTCCCCCTCGCCGCCTTGCTCGGTGAACGCGCCACCCGCACCGAGCACAAAGCGGCTGAAGACACCTTTTGCCTGCAACTGAACAAGATGGCGTTCATCAAGCTGTTCGCCCTTTCCAGCCCATTTCGTGATTTCGCCTTGCGCGGCGTCAGCAGCCTGCTCGACCAGGTCAACCAGCAGGTGCAGCAAAAAGCCGTGGAAACCCTCGGTACCCAATACTCGTTGAACACTCGCCTGGGTGAACTGGCGATGCGCCACCCGGTCACCTGCAGCCCGGACACTGCGCTGCGCGAAGCGGTGACGCTGATGCACGAGCAGCAGGTGGGCAGCATTGTGATTGTCGACGAACACAAGGCGCCGCTGGGCATCTTCACCCTGCGTGACCTGCGCCAGGTGGTGGCCGACGGCACCAGTGATTTCGGTCAAGGCATCGCCGGCCATATGACCCAGGCGCCGTTCTCCCTGAGCCCGGACCACAGCGCGTTCGACGCGGCAATCGCCATGACCGAGCGGCATATCGCCCATGTGTGCCTCGTGCAGGACCAGCGCCTGTGCGGCGTGGTCTCGGAGCGCGACCTGTTTTCCCTCCAACGCGTTGACCTGGTGCACCTGGCGCGGACCATCCGCAACGCGTCCCGTGTGGAGCAACTGGTGGCGATTCGCGGCGAGATCGGTCAACTGGTCGAGCGCATGCTGGCCCACGGCGCGTCGTCCGCCCAGATCACCCACATTATTACCCTGCTTAACGATCACACCGTGTGCCGGGTCATCGAACTGACTCTGGCGGAAAAAGGCGATCCCGGCGTGCCCTTCAGCTGGCTGTGCTTTGGCAGCGAAGGCCGCCGCGAACAGACGCTGTACACCGATCAGGACAACGGCATCCTGTTCGAGGCTCGGGACGCCGTGCAAGCCGCCGAGATTCGCGAGCGCCTGCTGCCCCTGGCGCAACAGATCAACCAGAGCCTGGCGCTGTGCGGCTTCAGCCTGTGCAAGGGCAATATCATGGCCGGCAACCCGGAGCTGTGCCTGTCACGGGCCGAATGGGCCCGGCGTTTTGCCGCGTTCATTCGCGAAGCCACGCCGGAAAACCTGCTGGGTTCAAGCATCTATTTCGACCTGCGGGTGGTGTGGGGCGACGAGCAGGGTTGTGAGCAACTGCGCCAGGGCATTCTGGACCAGGTAGCGGATAACCGGCTGTTCCAGCGCATGCTGGCCGAGAACGCCCTGCGCCAGCGCCCGCCCGTAGGGCGCTTTCGCGAGTTTGTGCTGACGCGCAAAAGCGGGGAAAAGGCCACCCTGGATCTCAAGGTACAAGGCCTTACGCCGTTCGTGGACGGCGCGCGCCTGTTGGCCCTGGCCCATGGCGTGCACGCCAATAACACCCTGGAGCGGCTGCGCCAGTTGGTCGCCAGACAAGTGATCGAGCGGCTGGACGGTGCGGCCTATGAAGAGGCCTACCACTTCATCCAGCAAACCCGCATGCAGCAGCATCAGATGCAAACCCGGGAAAACCTGCCGTATTCCAACCGTGTCGATCCCGACAGCCTCAATCACCTGGACCGGCGCATCCTGCGCGAATCCCTGCGCCAGGCCCAGCGCCTGCAAAGCAGCCTGACCTTGCGGTATCAGCTGTGAGCCTGTTCAGCTGGCTGCGCGCGAAAAAACCCGGTCTCAATGCGGCGCAGCAGCAACGCCTGGGCCAACTGCCCGCGCCTGCGGCACTGGGCAATGAGCCCTTGCGCAGCCAGCGCTGGGTAGTGGTCGACCTGGAAACCAGCGGCCTGCACCTCAACCGTGACCAGGTGCTGTCCATCGGTGCCGTGGTGATCGAGGACGGTGCGGTGGATTTCTCGCAGATGTTCGAACGCACCCTGCAACGCACTGCTGGCAAACTCAGCCCCAGCGTGCTGATCCACGGCCTCGGCCCCAGCGCCATCGCGGCCGGCAGCGACCCGGTGGAAGCGCTGCTGGATTTCATGGCGTTCGTCGGCGACAGCCCGCTGCTGGCCTTCCATGCGCCGTTCGATCAACACATGCTGTGCCGGGCGCTCAAGGAGAGCCTGGGTTATCGCCTGGCCCATCCCTTTCTCGATGTGGCCGATATCGCCCCGCTGCTGTGCCCCGAGGCGAACATCCGTGAGGCCGGCCTGGATGAATGGATCAACCATTTCAACTTGCAGGTGGGCGAGCGCCATCACGCCAGTGCCGATGCACTGGCCACCGCGGAGCTGATGCTGATCCTCGCCAGCAACACATCGACACGCCACAGGCGCTGCAAGAGCGCTTGAGCCAATGGCGGCGGCGTAAACAGGCGCCATCGTTTTAGTGGCGCGGCCCGACAGACGCCAATTGCGCCCACCACACGCCTCTGAGACAATCGCGAATAATTCTCGTTAGTTTAAACTTTATTCGGTGATGCCTTGTCGTCGGCCCAGACCCCACACAGTGAGCTTGTTGGCGCGTTGTATCGCGACCATCGTGGCTGGCTGTTGGCCTGGCTGCGGCGTAACGTGGCCTGCCCGAGCCGCGCCGAAGATCTGAGCCAGGACACTTTCATGCGCCTGCTGGGCCGTGAAGGGCTGCCTGAACCCCGCGAGCCACGCGCCTTTCTGGTAGCGATTGCCAAGGGCTTGCTGTTCGACTACTTCCGCCGCGCCGCCCTGGAACAGGCCTATCTCACCGAATTGATGCTGATCCCGGAAAGCGAGCACCCATCGCCCGAGGCACAGCAACTGATCCTCGAAGACCTCAAGGCCATCGACCGTCTGCTCGGCAAACTGTCGAGCAAAGCCCGCGCCGCCTTCCTCTATAACCGCCTCGACGGCCTGGGCCACGCAGACATCGCCCAGCGCCTGGGTGTGTCGGTGCCACGCGTGCGCCAGTACCTGGCCCAGGGCATCCGCCAGTGCTACATCGCGTTGTACGGCGAGCCGTCATGAGTATGATCAGCGCCAAGCCGGTGTCGGCCCGTGTGCTGGACGCCGCGATTGCCTGGCAACTATCCCTCGATTCCGGCGACGGCAGCGTGGTGGAGCAGGAAGAATTCGCCAAGTGGCTGGCCAGCGACGAAGAACACGCCCGCGCCTGGCGCCAGTTGGGCATGCTCGACCAGCGTTTCAGTGCAGCCTCCGGTCCCGCGCGGGCGGCGTTGTTGCAGTCTCGCGAAGGCGTGCGCCAGCGCATGCGCAAACTGGGCCGTGGCCTGGCGAGCATCGCGCTGGTCTGCGGCCTGGCGTTATTTGCCGGTGAGCGCTATGTGCCCATCCACTATTGGCTGGCCGATCAACGCACCGCCACCGGCGAGCAGCGCACTCTGGAGTTGGATGACGGCACCCGGATCAATCTCAACACCCACAGCGCCATCGATGTGCGCTTCGACGATAAACGCCGCTTGATAGTGTTGCAGGCGGGCGAAATCCTCGTCGAAACCGGCCACAACGATGCGCGCCCGTTCTCTGTACAGACCCGCGACGGCAACCTGCGGGCGCTGGGTACGCGGTTCATCGTGAAACGCGAAGACGACGCCACGCGTCTGAGCGTGCTGCAATCGGCGGTGGCCGCCCAGCCTGAGGCACTGTCTCAGGAGCGGATTTTCAAGGCGGGCGAGCAAGTGCTGATGCGCAGCGATAGCCTTGGTCCTGCGCTTGCCGTCTCACCGGCCAGCGACGCCTGGACCCGCGGCATGCTGGTGGTCGACAACGCCCGCCTGGGCGATGTGGTGGCTGAACTGGGCCGGTATCGCAACGGTTATCTGGGCGTGGATGACAGCGTGGCCGACCTGCGCATCACCGGCAGCTTCCCGCTGCACGACACCACCCTGGCGCTCAATGCGCTGTTGCCGACCTTGCCGGTGCAGATTGAACAGCACACGCCGTGGTGGGTGACTGTCAAGGGTAGGCCTTAGGTTCTGCGGCATCTGAAGATCGCTATCGGGGGCAAGCCCCCTCCCACACTTTTTGATTTGTGAACACAGTCAAATGTGGGAGGGGCGGTGCGACGATTCGACTTGCCCCCGATGAGGCCCTCAAAAACACCACCCAAAAAATATTTTCACCCCGCCCTATCACTTTCCGATTCTCGTCCGGCACCTAGGCAATTGAGAAATATTTCCATTCAGGAGCCTCCCATGTCCCGCACGCTAGACACTTTGTTGCGCCCCAGCCTGTTAGCCGTGGCCATCGCCCTCGGCGCCCCGCTGCTCAGCCCCACGTTGATCGCCGCCGAACAGTCCACCAGCGTGCGCGCCTACAACCTGCCGGCCGCGCCACTGGCCGCCACCCTGAACCAGATCGCCAGCCAGGCCGGCCTCGCGCTGACCCTCAACCCGACGCTCGCCGCCGGCAAGACCTCGGCACCGGTCAAGGGCCAGTTCGATGCGCAGGACGCAATGCGTGAAGCCTTGCGCGGGACAGGCCTGCAGCTGGAGCAGAGCAGCGCCGGGACCTTTACCTTGGTGGCGATTGCGGACGGTGTCGTGGCGTTGCCGCAGACCAGCATTATTGGTCAAAGCAATTACGAGAGCGCCTGGGGGCCGGTGGAGGGCTACCTGGCCAAGCGCACTGCCGCCGGCACCAAGACCGACACGGCCCTGGTCGAGGCGCCGCGCTCCATCTCGGTGGCGACCCGCGAGCAGATGCAGGATCGCAACGTGCAGAACCTCGACGACGCGGTCAAATACATGCCCGGCATCGTGTCCGCCAGCTACGGCAGCGACACCCGCTACGACTGGATGCGCGTGCGTGGCTTCGAACCCACCCAGTTCCTCGACGGCCTGCCCCTGCCGCGTGGCGTGTACGCCAACCCGAAAGCGGAAACCTGGAACCTCGACCGCCTCGCCCTGCTGCGCGGCCCGGCCTCGTCGGTTTACGGCCAGACCCCGCCGGGCGGTCTCCTTGACATGGTCAGCCGCCATCCCAGCGCCGAACAGAGCAGCGCCATCCAGGTGCAATACGGGAGTGACAACTATCGTCAGATCAACTTTGCCAGCACCGGCAAGATCGATGACGAAGGCCAGTTTCTGTACGGCCTCAGCGGCGTGGTGCGTGATGCCGGCACCCAGGTCGATCACATCGACAACAAGCGCTACAACATCGCGCCAAGCCTGACCTGGAATATCGATACCGATACCAAGCTCACGCTCCTGTCGCAGTTCACCCGTGACGATACCGGCGCTACCAGCCAGTTCCTGCCGATCCAGGGCACCAAGATCAAATCGCCCCTGGGCGACATCTCGCATCACAAGAACCTCGGCGATCCGGATTACGAGTATTACGACCGCACTTATTACGCACTGGGCTACGCCTTCGAACACCGTTTCAACGACACCTGGCAGTTCAAGCAGAACCTGCGCTACACCAAATCGGAACTGGCTTTCCAGCAACTGACCGTGGGCTCGTTCGCCTTCTCGCCAGCAGACGCGGCCGGCAATATCAGCCGCTCGTCGACCAACGTGGACGAGGACATTGGCCAGTTCGCGGTGGATAACAACTTCCAGGCGGATTTCGCCACTGGCGATATCACCCATACCCTGCTGTTGGGCCTGGACCATCAGCGCACCGATACTTCATACACGTCGATTTTCGGCCTCGCCGGAACGGTCAACATCTTCAACCCGGTCAATACCCAGCCGGTCGTGCGGCCAGCGCGTTCCACAGCGTTCTATGACTACAACCAGAAAACCATCCAGACCGGCCTCTACGTGCAGGACCAGATGGCGCTGGACAACTGGCGCCTGACCCTGGGCGGTCGTGAAGACTGGGTTCATCAGGGCACCACGTACTTCAATAAAAACGATGCGACCAACACCGACCGCAGCAAAAACTTCAGTGGCAACGCGGCGCTGAGTTATGTATTCGACTCAGGCTTCGTGCCCTATATCTCCTACGCCGAATCGTTCCAACCGGCGAGCAACGCCAGCGTCTCCCCGACCGAGTCGTATAAACCCACCGAGGGCAAGCAGTGGGAGCTGGGGGTCAAGTACCAGCCGCCGGGCTCGAACACTCTGCTGAGCGCGGCGGTGTATGACCTCACCCAGAAAAACGTGCTGGTCACCAGCTTCCAGTCCGGTGGCGTGTCACTCACCGACCAGACCGGCGAAGTGAAGGTCAAGGGCCTGGAGCTGGAAGCCATCTCTGACGTCACCGAAAACCTCAAGGTGATCGCGGCGTATACCCTGGCCAAATCCGAAGTGCAAAAAGGCGACTTCAAAGGCAACCGTCTGCAACTGATGCCTAACCAGCAAGCCTCCCTGTGGACGGACTACACCTGGCACACCGGCGCCCTCGACGGCTTCGGCATCGGTTTTGGCGCCCGCTACACCGGCAATACCTACGGCGACCAGGCCAACACCTGGTCCGGAAAAGCCAACGCCTACACCGTATTCGACGGCGCCGCGCACTACGACCTCGGCCGCCTGGACAACAGCCTCAAGGGCGCGTCGGTGAAAGTGAACGCGACCAACCTGTTCAACAAGGACTACATTTCCACCTGTGACGGTTCCTACTGCTACTTCGGCGACCAACGCAGCGTCGTCGCCAGCGCCACCTACCAGTGGTAATCGGCTGAGTTAACAACCGGGCCGTCCACCAGGACGGCTTTGGTGCGTCTGAAGGCAAGAAAATGAAAAGCAAAACCATCCGCCGCTGGTCCTTCATCCACACCTGGACCAGCCTGATCTGCACCGTATTCTTGCTGCTGCTCGCCCTCACTGGGCTGCCGCTGGTGTTTCACCACGAGATCGATCATCTGCTGGGCAACGAACCCGAGCTCAAGCAGATGCCCGCCGATACGCCGCAGCTCAACCTGGAGCAACTGGTGGCCAAAGCGCAGGCCCATCGCCCCGGCGAGGCCATGCAGTACATGGCCTGGGACGAGGACGACAAGAACGGCGTGATCGCGATCATGGCCGCCACAGCCGGTACCGAGCCGAATGCGTCGCATACCTTCATGCTTGATGCGCGTACCGGCGAAACCGTGGAGATGCCGTCAGCCAACGGCGGGCTCACCCTGTTCCTGCTGCGCCTGCATGTGGACATGTTCGCCGGGCTGCCCGGCAAGCTGTTGCTCGCGTTCATGGGCGTGCTGTTCGTGCTGGCGCTTGTCTCGGGCACGGTGCTGTACCTGCCGTTCATGCGCCGCTTGGAGTTCGCCACCGTGCGCCAGGACAAATCCACCCGCCTGCGCTGGCTCGACCTGCATAACCTGATCGGCGTGGTCACCCTGACCTGGGCGCTGGTGGTGGGCGTGACCGGTGTGATCAGCGCCTGCGCCGACCTGCTCATCGCCGCCTGGCGCCAGGACAGCCTCAGCGCACTGGTCGAACCCTACAAAGACGCCCCGCCGCTGACCCGGCGCGCGCCGGCCAGCGAACTGCTGAGCATCGCCGCCAAGGCTGCGCCCGGCATGCAACCGGACTTCATCGCCTTCCCCGGCACGCGCTTCTCCAGCGAGCATCACTATGCCGTGTTCATGAAAGGCAGTACCCACCTCACCTCCCATCTGCTCACCCCGGTATTGATCGACGCCGGCACCCTGGCCGTCACCGCCATCGCCGAACGTCCGTGGTACATGGACGCCATGGGCATGTCCCAGCCGCTGCACTTCGGTGACTACGGCGGCATGCCGATGAAGATCCTCTGGGCGCTGCTGGATGTGCTGACCATCATCGTGTTGGTCAGCGGGATTTACCTATGGATTGTGCGGCGCAAGGCGGGCAAGGCATGAAGCCGCGGCAGTCGAGTTTCTGGAAGGTGTTCGGCATTCCGCTGGGGATTGGCCTGCTCAGCGCCGCCGGGTTGTTTGCGGCGTTGCTGGGGGATGGGTGGTGGGATTCGTTGAGCTGGGTGGGGTTGGGTATACCGGCTGGCATTGGTGCCTGGGCGTTGTTCGGGCGGCGCGCCTGAGGGCGCTATCGGGGGCAAGCCCCCTCCCACACTTGGATGTGTGAATACAGTCAAAATGTGGGAGGGGGCTTGCCCCCGATGAGGCCCTCAGAAGCATCCAGAATCTCCTCGCCAGCCACCCCACAACCCTCTAGGCTAACCCCAGCCCATTTCGAGGAATGCCCATGTCCGCCCCCAGCATGACCTTGTTCCACAACCCCGCTTCGCCCTTCGTACGCAAAGTCCGCGTGCTGTTGATCGAGACCGGCCAGCAGGACCGTGTGACCCTGCACGCCTGCATGCCCACCCCCGTCAACCCGGACGCCGAGGTGGTGCAAGGCAATCCGGTGGGCAAGATCCCGGCCCTGCGCCTGGCCGACGGTTCGGTGCTGCACGACAGCCGGGTGATCCTCGATTACTTCGACCACCAGCACGTCGGCAACCCGCTGATCCCCCGCGACGGCTCGGCCCGCTGGCGGCGCCTGACCCTGGCGTCGATGGCCGACGGGATCATGGACGCCGCCGTGCTGGTGCGCTACGAAACCGCCATGCGCCCGGTGGAGAAGCACTGGGACCAGTGGCTGAACGAGCAGCGCAACAAGATGCGCCGTGCGCTGGCCGAGCTGGAACAGGACGCCATCGCCGAATTGGCCAGCCACTTCGACGTCGCCGCCATCAGCGTGGCCTGCGCCCTGGGCTACCTCGACTTTCGCCACCCGGACCTGCAATGGCGCACCGACAATCCCAAGCTGGCCGCCTGGTACGCCGAGGTCAGCCAGCGGCCTTCGATGCAGCAGACCCAGCCGCCGATTTAACGGCCCCCCTGTAGGAGCGAGCTTGCTCGCGAAAATCGTCAACGATAACGCGGGGCACTTGGTTAAACGCGGCGTCCTTGCATTCTTCGCGAGCAAGCTCGCTCCTACAGTGGACGGTGGCGTTGGTGAGGAAGGTAACCATCCTGGCCTTCATTTGCTGATCTTCGCGCAGCCCGATCATTGCACCTCCTCCACCTTGCGCTTGCCCACCCCATACCAATCCAGCTTGCGCGTCAGCACCATCACCGTGCCCAGCAGGCCGAACAGCAACAGCGAGCCCATCAGCAACGCGTAATCCTCGGCACTGAGCAACCCGTACAACAAGCCATACAACGCCGCCAGCCCCGCCGAAAAGCCCAGGCCGTGGGCCACGCTGCGCAGCACATGGCACACGTAGAAACCAATCAACACCACGCAGGCACTGGCCGATATCAGGTAAGCCAGGGCAAACCCCACATGCTCGGACAGCGACAGCAACAGCAGGTAGAAGAATGCCAGCGCCACGCCCACCAACGCGTACTGGACGGGGTGCACCGCCAGGTTCTTGAGCACTTCGAACAGGAAGAAGCCGGCAAAGGTCAGGGCGATGAACAGCAGCGCGTATTTGATCGCGCGGTCGCTCTTGAGGTATTGGTCCACCGGGTCGATGAAGTTCACACCAAAGCTGCGGTTGTTGAAATCGTCACAGCCTTGGCGGTCCAGGCAGGTTTGCAGGGCCTGTTCGAGGTTGGTGGCGAAAAACGAGGTCTGCCAATTGGCAGTGAAGCCTTTGTCGCTGACCGCCCGCTGGGTCGGCAGGAAGTTGCCGATAAAACTCGGGTGCGGCCAGTTGGAGGCAAGCGATACCTGACTGGTCTTGCCCACCGGCACCACTTGCAGTTGTTCGGTGCCCTGCAGGCGCAGGTCGAAGGCGAACTCCACGGCGGCGGGCTTCTTGCTGTCCTGCTCCGGCAGCATCACATGCACGCCCTCGCCCAACCAGTCGACTTGAGAGCCCGGCGAAAACTCCAGGCGCTGATCGCCCAGTTTCAGCTTCAGGGCGTTTTCGATGCCGCGTATATCGCTGATGCCCACGGCCAGAAACCCAGGTTCAAAGCGATAATCGGCGAAGTTCTCCGTGATACCCAGTTGTGCAGGCAGTTCGAAACGTCCGCTGATGCGGTTGTCGGCGTGGAACAACCGCGCCTGATAGATGCCCCGCGCGCGCAGTTCGGTTTGCACCTGGCCGTCGAGCGCAAAACGCTCCGGCAGAAAATACAGGCGGCCGCGCTCTTCACGGGTTTCTTCGTAGCGCTTGTTGAGCTTTTCATTGAGCTTCCACTCACGCACCGTCTTGCGATAAGGCACCACCAGCACTGGCCCGGTGAGGCGCTGCGCGAAGCTGGAACTGCGCGCGATGTCCATCAATACGCCGTCGCGCAATTGCTGGCGGTCGCTGATGATGCCGTTGATCATCAGCAATGGAATCAGCAACAGCAGGATCAGCAGCGCAATCGCGCCAAGTTTGAAAAGCAGGCTGCGGTTCATGGGTCTCTCCCTGTTTTGATGGGAAGAGTCTGGGCAGCCCGTGTGGGGGTTTTATGTGGGCAATGTGGAGACTGTGTGGAGATGCAGCACCGCTTGCACGCCACCGGGTACGTTGCCAACCTGCAACGCGCCACCGTGCAATTTCATCACCTCTTCGACAAAGTTCAGGCCCAGGCCGGTGCTTTTGCGCCCGCTCGCCGGGCGTGGCAGCGAATAGAAACGCTCGCTCAGGCGCGGCAAGGCGTAGTCGGGGATCGGCTCGGCCTGGTTGAACAGGCTGACGTGAACGTCGTTGTGCCGCACCAGCGCGCTGAACCGCAGCGCACCGCCGGGCGGGGTGAAATCCAGGGCATTGTCCAGCAGGTTGCCCAAGGCCTGGCGCAGCAGGAACGGTTCGCCAAACACATGCACATCGGCGGCAATCGCCTGCTCGACATGCAAACCGGCGCTTTCGATGCGGGCACATTGCGCCTTGAGGACCTCATCGACCAGGCTCGCCAGCGCGATACTCGATTGTTCGTCCAGCCCTTGGCGCTGCTCCACCTGCGCCAGGTTCAGCAACCGCTCGATCAACTGCTGCAGGCGCGCGCTTTCGCTGTCGATATTGCCGACAAAGCGCTGCTGCTGCTCACGGCTCATATCGCCGTGCAGCAACTCCGCCGCGCCACGAATCGCCGCCAACGGGCTTTTCAGTTCGTGGGTCAGGGTGTGTACGTAGTGTTCGACGTAGGCTTTGCCTTCCAACTGGGTGCGCATATGCTCGACAGCCGTGGACAGCTGCTTGAGCTCGCCGCCCCGGTAATGGGGCAACTCGGCGCGACGGCCTTCGCTGACGGCCTCGGCATAGGCCGTCAACCGCCGCAGCGCATTGCTCAGCCACCACGACAGCAATGCGCCGAGCAACAGGCCGAGAATCACCAGGCCGGCGCCATACCACAGCAGGCGACGCTCGGTGCGGTCGACATAGGGCTGCAATGAGCTGTTGGGCTTGGCCACAGTGACCACGCCGATAATCCGCCCATCATCGCGAATCGGCGCGCCCACGTGCATCACCGACGAAGCAGGATCATCCGGCGCGCTGCGGGTGGAACGTGCGCCATATTCGCCGCGCAGGGTGAGGTACACGTCGTTCCATTTCGAATAGTCCTGGCCCACCGCTTCACCGGTGGAGTCGAGCAGAACCGTGCCGTTGGCGTCGGTCACATAGATGCGGTGATTGACCTGGTTTTTCGGCAGGCCCCAGATCACCGCGCCGGGCTGGCGATTGCCATAAGCCTTGAGCAGCTGCGGCCAATGGCTCTGGCCGAGGGTGCCGTTCTTCACATCATGGCGCAGGATTTCGGCAAGCAGGTTGGCGGTGTCCACCAGGGTCTCTTCGGTGGACTGGCGCACGCCGGGGCGGATTTCCTTCATCACCGTGTTGAGCACGAAGTAGCCGGTCAGGCCGATAAACAACGCGTACACCAGGAAAATCCGCAGCCCCAGGCGCATCAGCTGTGGCTCGGGCTGTAGCTGTAGCCAAGGCCGCGATGGGTCTGGATCGGATCGGCGTCCGCCTTCACGCTACGCAGTTTGCTGCGCAGGCTTTTGATATGGCTGTCGATATTGCGCGCGTAGCCGGCGTCGGCCGGTACGCCCACCGCGTCCAGCAACTGCTCGCGGCTGAACACCCGTTCGGGTTGCTCCAGCAGGCTTTGCAGCAGGCGCAATTCGTGACGCGTCAGGTTCAGCGGCTGGCCGCGATAGTGGATCTGCATGCGCTCCAGGTCCACCTGGAACACAGCAGGCGCCACACCCGGCCCGACACGCTTGAGAATCGCCCGCACCCTGGCCGCCACTTCGCGCGGGCTGAACGGCTTGACCACATAATCGTCGGCGCCGATTTCCAGCCCTACCACCCGGTCGATTTCGCCATCGCGGGCGCTGAGAAACATCACCGGCACTTCGCTGAACCGGCGCAATTGCTTGCAGGTTTCAAAACCGGTGATGTCGGGCAGGCCGATGTCGAGGATGATCAGGTCGGCCGGGGTCTGACGCTGATGCTCCAGCGCCGCCTGGCCGAGGCTCAGCCAGGTGGTGGTAAAGCCCTCGCCCTGCAGGGCGAATATCAGCGTGTCGGCTATCGCCGCTTCGTCTTCGACAATCAGGATATGCGCCATGTGGGTCCGTCAGCAGTCCGGTTTGTCGGCAGTGTAGCGACGCGCCGGGTTGACCGCTGCACCGAATTCGCGCAGGGCCTTGGCGCCGATCAGCAGCGGGTAGTTGAAGCTGCTGCGGTCGGTGAGGTTGACCTCCACGGTACGCTTGACGTCACCCAGGCACATTTCCAGGTCGATCACCGGGCGCTTGGCCACGCTGGCTTCGTCCTTGTCGTCGTCTTCGTCGGCGCGGCTCTTGATCTTGCTGATGCGCGAGACCTTGTGTTCGTAGACTTTGTTGTCGGCGTCCTTGCCGCCGAGACGGAAGCGCACCCAATCGTCGCCGTCACGGGTGAAGGTTTCGATGTCACGGGCCGACAGCGAGGCGGTCAGTGCGCCGGTGTCCATTTTGGCCTTGAAGGTCTGGCCGATTTCCGGCAATTGGATGTATTCGTAGCGGCCGTAGAGGGTCGGTTCGGCAGCCATGGCAGGCACAGTAATCAGGGCGAACGCAGCAAGGAGCAATTTCACGGCATGATTTCCTCGAAAGAAGTGGACGGATTCTAGACCGCATACACCGTACTTAGTTGGACGAGCGAGCATAACTGGCACATTGTGAAACATTCGTACGGCAATCTGCGATTTGGCCTCTGGACTCAGCTTGCTTATGATGGCCCGCCCACAAGATTCCAAGAGTTATTTATGCGCCGCCTGCTCACCGGCTGTCTGGTCACACTGCTGCTGTTACTCAACACGCTGATCCTGATCGGTCCCTTGATGGTATTCGCCCTGCTCAAGCTGGTGGCACCGGGCCGCTTGCGTGACTATGCGTCCTGGGCGGTGATGTGGATCGCCGAGACCTGGGCCGAGATCGACAAGCTGATTTTTTCCGTGTGTATTCCGACCCAATGGGATATTCGCGGCGGTGAGGACCTGCGCGGTGACACCTCTTACCTGGTGATCGGCAACCACCAGTCCTGGGTGGATATTCCCGCATTGATCCAGGCGCTGAACCGGCGCACGCCGTTCTTCAAATTCTTCCTGAAAAAAGAGCTGATCTGGGTGCCCTTCCTCGGCCTGGCCTGGTGGGCGCTGGATTACCCGTTCATGAAGCGCTACACCAAGGCGTTCCTGGCCAAACACCCGGAGCTGGCCGGGCAGGACCTGAAGATCACCAAGGAGGCCTGCGAGCTGTTCAAGCGCCAGCCGGTGACGGTGGTCAATTATCTGGAAGGCACGCGGTTCAGCGAGGCCAAACGCACACAGCAGGATTCACCGTTCACCCGGCTGCTCAAGCCCAAGGCAGGCGGCGTCGCGTTTGTACTGGCGGCAATGGGTGAGCAACTGGACGCCATCCTCGACGTGACCGTGGTCTACCCGCAACACAGGATTCCAGGCTTCTGGGATTTGATCAGCGGCGCGGTGCCGGAAGTGATCGTGGATATCCGTACCCGTGAACTGGACCCGGCGTTGTGGCAGGGGGATTACGAGAATGATCCGGCATTTCGCCAGACCGTCCAGAACTGGGTCAACCAGCTCTGGATGGAAAAGGACGCGCGCATCCAACAGTTGCGTGAGGAGCGTCTTTAGCTGCCGGTGCCCCAAGCCTGGGCCAGCTTGCCCAGTATCGAGCTGTCGGCGCCCTGACCGCCCAGGTATTGCAGGATCACCGGGGCAAACTGGCCGATCATGCCGCTGTCCATGCCCAGGGCGCTGAACGCGGTGTTCAAGTCATTGGTGTTTTTCACGTTACCCAGCAGACCGTCGAGGCCGCTGGTCTTGCTGCCGCCGGTCTGGCCGAGCAACCCGCTCAAGGCGCCGAGGCTGCCCAAAGCGTTGTCGCCCGACAGCTTATCGAGGCCTGGCACGCTGTTGCCCAGCTGTGAAAAGTCGTTACCGCTCAGTTTGTTCTTCGCCAGGCCCAGCATGGCGCCAGTGCCGCCGACGGCTTGCTCGGGGGTGATATTGAGTTGTGAGGTCAGGGCCGTCAGCAGGTCGGCCGTTTCCGAGGTTGGCGCGGCGGCGGCGGCTTTGTTGTTGCCACCCTGCATGCCGGAAATGGCATTGGCTGCATCGCCAAGGCTGAAACCTGCGGCGAACACCGGGCCGGCGGCCAGGGTCAGCAGGCAGGAAAGGGCAAAACCGCGTGAAATCTTCATCAAGACAACCTCAGGAGATAGGTGCAAAGCAGGCGTTGGACTGGGTATCCCGTCGGTTGTTCCGGAACCCATTGGGGATACGCGGGTCCATGAACTGACTACAAAATTTGTCAGGAAGAGACTTATGACTGCGATCCACCCCCAAGCGATTGAGCACAAGCCTGCGTTCTGGAGCCGCCCTCGCCTGTTCATCGGCGCCTGCGCCGTGGTGGTTGCCGGTATCGGTGGCGCGCTCTACACCCAGGACAGCGTCAAGTCCGCGGCGACGTTGGTGACTACCACCCAGCAGCCGGCCGCGCAAATCATGGCCCACAAGGATTACCTGGAAGTCCAGCCGATTGCCGCCACCGCACCGGCGCCGGACCAGAGCCTGGAGCTGTGGGCAATCCCCAAAGACGGCACACCGGTGTCCCTGGGCCTGTTGCCGGAGGACGGCAAGGGCATCATCGGCCTGAACCCGCGCCAGCAGGAAACCATCAGCAAACCGGTGGAGTTGATGGTGAGTTCGGAGACCAAAGGTGGCTCCATCAGCAAACAACCCACAGGCCCGACCGTCTACCAGGGCGCACTGGCCACCCGCTGATCTCCCAGACACCACAAACCCACATTAAAAAGGGCGACTCATGGGTCGCCCTTTTCATTTGCTCAACGTTTTACGCCGCACTGAACAGCTTATGCGGATCGATCACAAACTTCTTCGGCACACCCGCATCGAACTCGCCATAGCCGCGCGGCGCGTCATCCAGGCTGATCACCTGCACGCCGACGATCTCGGCAATGTTGATCCGGTCCCACATGATCGCCTGCATCAATTGGCGGTTGTACTTCATCACCGGCGTCTGCCCGGTGTGGAAGCTGTGGGATTTGGCCCAGCCCAAGCCGAAGCGAATGCTCAGGCTGCCCATCTTCGCAGCCGCATCGACCGCACCTGGGTCTTCAGTGACGTACAGGCCCGGAATACCGATCTTGCCGGCCACGCGCACCACGCCCATCAGCGAGTTGAGCACCGTAGCCGGGGCCTCGGCCTTGACGCCGTCGTGGCCGTGGCCGCGGGCTTCAAAGCCGACGGCATCGACGGCGCAGTCCACTTCCGGCTCGCCGAGCAGTGCGGCGATCTGTTCGTGCAATGGCGTGTCGGTGGACAGGTCGGCGATCTCGAAACCCTGGGCCTTGGCGTGGGCCAGGCGGATCGGGTTGACGTCACCGATGATCACCACCGCAGCGCCCAATAGACGCGCTGATGCGGCAGCGGCCAGGCCGACCGGGCCGGCACCGGCGATGTAGACCGTGCTGCCAGGGCCAACGCCGGCCGTGACGGCGCCGTGGTAGCCGGTGGGCAGGATGTCGGAGAGGCAGGTCAGGTCACGGATTTTCTCCATGGCCTTGTCGCGGTCCGGCAGTTTCAGCAGGTTGAAGTCGGCGTAAGGCACCAGCGCGTATTCAGCCTGGCCGCCAGTCCAGTCGCCCATGTCGACATAACCGTAGGCACCGCCCGGGCGCGCCGGATTGACACTCAGGCACACGCCGGTGTGCATTTCCTTGCAGGAGCGGCAACGGCCGCACGCCACGTTGAAGGGCACCGACACCAGATCGCCGATCTTCAGGTTTTCGACGTCGCTGCCCTTCTCGATCACTTCGCCGGTGATTTCATGCCCCAGCACCAGGCCGGTCTGGGCCGTGGTGCGACCGCGCACCATGTGTTGGTCGGAGCCGCAGATGTTGGTGGAAACCACGCGCAGGATGACGCCATGCTCGATCTTCCTGCCACGGGGGTCCTGCATTTTGGGATAGTCGATCTTCTGTACTTCGACCTTGCCGTTGCCGAGATACACGACACCACGATTACCAGACATGCTTTCACCTCGCTGTTGTTTTTATGGAACTGCGTTGCCTGTTGAGCAGGCAGCGCGTTAAGTGCTCGGGTACAGATGCTGTTTCTTGTGTTGCTGGTGAGGCCTCATCGGGGGCAAGCCCCCTCCCACAGGGGAACGCATTTCAAATGTGGGAGGGGCGGTGCGACGATTCGACTTGCCCCCGATTGGCGCCAGTCAGAGCACCACCGTCCGATTGGCATTCAAAAACACCCGCCGCTCAATGTGATACCCCACCGCCCGCGCCAACGTGAGCCCTTCGATATCCCGCCCCTTGGCGATCAGATCCTCGGGATAGTGGCTGTGGTCCACCACCTCCACACCCTGGGCGATGATCGGCCCTTCATCCAGATCGTTGTTGATGTAATGCGCCGTGGCGCCGACCAGTTTCACGCCTTTGTTGTACGCCTGGTGATACGGCTTGGCGCCCTTGAACCCCGGCAGCAACGAGTGGTGAATATTGATGGCCTTGCCGTCCAGCTTGCGGCACAGCTCTGGCGACAGCACCTGCATGTAGCGCGCAAGAATCACCAGCTCGGCGCCGGTGTCTTCCACCACTTGCCACACTTGACGCTCCTGGGACGGTTTGTCGTTGGGGTCCAGCGGGAAATGGTAGTAGGGAATCTGGTGCCAGTCGGCCAAAGGTTTCAGATCGGGGTGATTGGATACCACCGCGACCACGTCCATCGACAGCTGACCGATGCGCTGGCGGTACAACAGATCGTTCAGGCAGTGATCGGCCTTGGAGACCATGATCACCACTTTTGGCCGGTAGTTCGGCGCGGTCAGCTCGAAGATCATCCCAAAGGCTTCGCCGCGCGTGGCCAGGCCGTCGCGAAACGCCTGCTCGTCAAAGCCATCGGGCTGGCGGAATTCCACTCGAATGAAAAACCGGCCCGAAAGGCGGTCATCGAACGAATGGTGTTCGGTGACGTAGCAGCCCTGCTCGAACAGATAGCGGGTAACCGCGTCCACCGTGCCGAGCACGCTGGGGCAGTCGGCGGTCAAAATCCATGTATCAGGGGCGCGGCTCATAGCGGGTAACTCCTCAAACAACGCTATCTACTGTAGGAGCGAGCTTGCTCGCGAAGAACGCCAACGATGATGCGTGCATGCTGAATGAACGCGGCGTCTTTGAGTTTTTCGCGAGCAAGCTCGCTCCTACAGTGAAGGGGTGAGACAGCGCGAGCGCCATGTCAGGCTTGAACGCTCAGGCCGAACTCGGCCGAGGCATCCTGCAGCCACAGCCACCAGTAATCCGAGAAGCTGCGACGAATCAGCAGTTCCCAGGTGTCTTCAGCGGTATGGCGGATCACCAGTTGCGACTTGGCGAACACCGTGCCCACCGCCTTGCCCACCGGGAAGTTGTCCGGGTGCACGTCGTAGCTGGTGGACTTCATCAGCACGTCACGCACGTTCGGGCCGCTGAGCTCGAGGATCTGCTGGCCGCCGCTGACGTTGACGATCTGGATATGCAGGTCGCCCAGCGCCGCGCGCAGGTTCTGTTCGGCAGCGAACTCTTCGCCGCTCGGGACAATGAGCAGCCATTCGTCCGGGCCGAGCCATTGCAGACTCGTCTCACCCTTGAAAATCACGCTCAGGGGGCCGGGCAGTTCGATGCCGACAGCCTTGTGCACCCCGGCGGCGAAGGCGACATCGTGACCATCGCCACGAATGGTCAGGTGACCGAGGAGTTTCTTTTCACGCACGGTTACGCCGGCGTTCTTGCGCCCCTTGCCGACCAGGCTGGCGAGGTCGGCATGGTGCAGCGACGACTCGGCCTTGGCGCCGGTGGTGGGGCGTTGTTGGTACACATTGGCTGCTGTCATAAAGCACCTGTTCTGAATTCTGTGGTGACTGTTCCGGCCTCATCGGGGGCAAGCCCCCTCCCACATTTTGAAATGCATTCCCCTGTGGGAGGGGGCTTGCCCCCGATGGGCGCGCCGCGGTCTATCAGATGTTCTGCCGCTCGCCCTTCGGGTCAAAGAACACCGAGGACACAATCTCCGCCTCGATCACGCTGCCATCGGCCTGCGGCGAGAACACCCGCTCGCCGATGCGCTTCAAGCCGCCCTTCACCACACCCATGGCAAACGAATAACCCAGGGAGTTGTGTGCATAGCTTGAGGTCACATGACCGACCATTTTCATCGGAATCGTCTGCTTCGCATCGAACACCAGCTGCGCGCCTTCCGGCAACCACACAGTCGGATCGATCGGCTTCAAGCCCACCAGTTGCTTGCGCTCTTCACGCACGCAATCTTCGCGGTTCATCCCACGCCAGCCGATCCACGAAAACGGTTTGGTACGGCCCACGCACCAGCCCATGTTCAGGTCGTCCGGGGTCATCGAGCCGTCGGTGTCCTGGCCGACGATGATGAAGCCCTTCTCGGCGCGCAGTACGTGCATGGTTTCGGTGCCGTACGGAGTCAGGTTGTACTGTTTGCCCGCCTCGACGATCTGTTCCAGCACGCCCATGGCGTAGTCGGCCTGCACGTTGACTTCGTACGACAGCTCGCCGGTAAACGAGATACGGAACACCCGCGCCGGTACGCCGCCAACCAGGCCTTCCTTCCAGGTCATGAACGGGAAGCCGTCCTTGTCCAGGTCGATATCAGTCACTTGCGCCAGCAGCTTGCGGCTGTTGGGGCCGGACAAGGTCATCGTCGCCCAGTGGTCGGTGACCGAGGTGAAATACACCTTGAGGTTCGGCCATTCGGTCTGTTGATAGATTTCCAGCCATTGGAGGACGCGAGCGGCGCCGCCGGTGGTGGTGGTCATCAGGAAGTGGTTGTCGGCCAGACAGGCGGTAACGCCGTCGTCGAAGACCATGCCGTCTTCCTTGCACATCAGGCCGTAGCGCGCCTTGCCCACGTCGAGCTTGGTCCAGGCGTTGCTGTAAATGCGGTTAAGAAACTCACGCGCATCCGGGCCCTGGATATCGATCTTGCCGAGTGTCGACGCATCCAAGAGGCCGACACTGTCACGCACCGCCAGGCATTCGCGTTTTACCGCAGCGTGCAGGTCTTCACCGTTGCGTGGGAAATACCAGGGGCGTTTCCACTGGCCGACGTCTTCAAACTCGGCGCCGTTCTTCACGTGCCAGGCTTGCAGCGCCGTATAGCGAACCGGTTCGAAGATGTGCCCGCAATGACGGCCGGCAATCGCGCCGAAGGTGACCGGCGTGTAGTTCGGGCGGAACATGGTGGTGCCCATCTGCGGGATGGTCACGTTCAGCGAGCGCGCCGCGATGGCCAAACCGTTGACGTTACCCAGCTTGCCCTGGTCGGTGCCGAAGCCCAGCGCGGTGTAGCGCTTGACGTGTTCGACCGACTCGAAGCCTTCGCGGGTGGCCAGTTCGATGGCGGCGGCGGTCACGTCGTTCTGCAGGTCGACAAATTGCTTCGGCGCCCGAGCAGTGGCTTTTTCGTGGGGCACCTGGAACAGCGCCAGGGTCGGTTCTTCCAGACGGCTCAAGGCCTTAGGCAACACGCCTTCAACCGGGGCGAAACCCGCTTCGCTGGCCGCGCGCACGCCGCCTTCAAAACCATCGGCCAGGGAATCGCCAAGGCCGTAGACGCCGTTGATGCCGCCGACGCACACGCGTTTCTGCGGTGCTTCGCCCGGTACAAAACCGAGGATATCTTCACGCCAGGTCGGCTTGCCGCCCAAGTGCGAAGCCAGGTGCACCACCGGGCTGTAGCCGCCGGAGCTGGCCACCAGGTCGCAGTCCAGCCACTCGCCGGGGCTGGTGACTTTATAGGCCTTGACATCAATTGCCGCCACGCGCGCACCGGTCACATGCTTGCTGCCACGGGCTTCGATCACGGCGCTGCCGGTGAGGATGCGAATACCTTTGGCGCGAGCTTCTTCAACCAGTGCACCGCGTGGGTTGTGACGCGCATCGGCCACCGCGACAACGGTGAGGCCCGCATCGAACCAATCCAGCGCAACGCGGTAGGCATGATCGTTGTTGGTCGACAGCAGCAGTTTTTTACCCGGCGCCACGCCGTAGCGGCGCACGTAGGTGGAGACCGCACCGGCCAGCATGTTGCCCGGCACATCGTTGTTGCCATACACCAGCGGGCGCTCACACGCACCGGTGGCCAATACCACACGCTTGGCCCGCACACGGTGGATACGCTGGCGCACCACACCGATCGGCGCACGGTCGCCAAGGTGGTCGGTGAGGCGTTCGTGAATGGTCAGGAAGTTATGGTCGTGGTAGCCGTTGACGGTGGCGCGGGGCAGCAGCACCACGTCCGGCAGGGCTTTCAATTCAGCGATCACGCTGGCGACCCACTCGGTAGCCGGCTTGCCGTCGAGGCTTTCGCGCGAATCGAGCAAGGAGCCGCCGAACTCTTCCTGCTCATCGGCGAGGATCACGCGGGCACCGCTGCGCGCAGCCGCCAGGGCAGCGGCGAGACCAGCCGGGCCTGCGCCAACCACCAGCACGTCGCAATGACGGTTGAAGTTGTCGTAGGTGTCCGGGTCGTTCTCGGTCGGCGAGCGGCCCAAACCAGCGGCCTTACGAATGTACTTCTCGTAGGTCATCCAGAACGATTGCGGGTACATGAAGGTTTTGTAGTAGAAACCCGGCGGCATCAGCTTGCCGCCGACCTTGCCGAGAATGCCCATCATGTCGTTGTTCACGCTCGGCCAGCCATTGGTGCTGGTGGCGACCAAACCCTGGTACAGCGCCTGTTGCGTGGCGCGCACGTTGGGAATCTGGGTGGCTTCGGTGGCGCCGATCTGCAGTACCGCGTTCGGCTCTTCGGCGCCCGCAGCAAAGATGCCGCGAGGGCGCGAGTACTTGAAGCTGCGGCCGATGATGTCGACACCGTTGGCCAGCAGGGCGGCGGCCAGGGTGTCGCCTTCAAAGCCTCTGTAGCTCTGGCCGTTGAACGTGAAGGTCAGGACTTTATTGCGGTCGATCCGGCCACCGTTGGACAGGCGATTGATCTGGCTCATACCTTCTCTCCAGAGGCCTTGGCGGTGAACTGAGGCTTCTCACCGATCTTGTAGGTTTCAAGAATTTCGTAGGTGACGGTGTCACGGGTGGCGTTGAAGTACTGACGGCAACCGGCGGCGTGAATCCACAGTTCGTGATGCAGGCCACGAGGGTTGTCGCGAAAGAACATGTAGTCGCCCCACTGCGCGTCGGTGCAGGCATTCGGGTCCAGCGGGCGCGGGATGTGCGCTTGGCCGGACGCGTGGAATTCCTCTTCGGAGCGCAGTTCGCCACAGTGAGGACAGAAGATATGCAACATAGGAAATTTCTCCTGTTAGTGGGCGACGGCCGCAGCGCCGTGTTCGTCGATCAGCGCACCGTTGTGGAAACGGTCGATGGAGAAAGGTGCGGCCAGCGGGTGCATTTCACCCTTGGCCAGGCTCGCGGCAAACACGTTGCCCGAGCCTGGGGTGGCCTTGAAGCCACCGGTGCCCCACCCGCAGTTGAAGAACATGTTCGGTACCGGGGTCTTGGAAATGATCGGGCACGCGTCCGGCGTGGTGTCGACGATGCCGCCCCACTGGCGGTTCATGCGCACGCGGGACAGCACCGGGAACATCTCGACGATGGCCTGGATGGTGTGTTCGATCACCGGGTACGAGCCGCGCTGGCCGTAGCCGTTGTAGCCGTCGATACCGGCGCCGATCACCAGGTCGCCCTTGTCGGACTGGCTGATGTAGCCGTGCACCGCGTTGGACATGATCACGCTGTCGATAATCGGCTTGATCGGCTCCGACACCAGGGCTTGCAGCGGGTGGGATTCGATCGGCAGGCGGAAACCGGCCAGCGAGGCCATGTGCCCGGAGTTACCGGCGGTGACCACACCGACGCGCTTGGCGCCAATAAAGCCCTTGTTGGTTTCCACGCCGATGCACACGCCGTTTTCCTTGCGAAAGCCGATCACTTCGGTCTGCTGGATCAGGTCCACGCCAAGGGCGTCGGCAGCGCGGGCGAAGCCCCAGGCCACGGCATCGTGACGGGCCACGCCGCCGCGACGTTGCACGGTGGCGCCGAGTACCGGGTAGCGGGTGTTCTTCGAGCAGTCGAGGTACGGGATTTCGTCGGCCACCTGCTTGGCGTTGAGCAGCTCGCCGTCCACGCCGTTGAGGCGGTTGGCGCTGACGCGACGCTCGGAATCCCGGATGTCCTGCAGGGTGTGGCACAGGTTGTACACGCCACGCTGGGAGAACATCACGTTGTAGTTCAGGTCCTGGGACAGGCCTTCCCAGAGTTTCATCGCGTGTTCGTACAGGTGCGCCGACTCGTCCCACAGGTAGTTGGAACGCACGATGGTGGTGTTGCGCGCGGTGTTACCGCCGCCCAGCCAGCCTTTCTCGACCACGGCCACGTTGGTGATGCCGTGCTCTTTGGCCAGGTAGTAGGCGGTCGCCAGACCATGCCCGCCGCCGCCGACGATGACCACGTCGTAGACCTTTTTCGGGGTCGGCGTGCGCCACATCTTCTGCCAGTTTTCGTGATGGCTGAGGGAGTGCTTGAAGAGGCCGAAGCCCGAGTAGCGTTGCATAGTCATTACTCCAAAACCGCGCTCAGCGATAAACCGGGAAATCAGCGCACAGGGCAGACACGTGCTTGGCCACGTTGGCCTCGACGTCGGCGTCGCCGAGGTTGTCGAGGATGTCGCAGATCCAGCCGGCCAGTTCGATGCACTGCGGCACCTTGAAGCCACGGGTGGTCACCGCCGGGGTGCCGATACGCAGGCCCGAGGTCACGAACGGCGACTGCGGGTCATTCGGCACGGCGTTCTTGTTGACGGTGATGTGGGCCCGACCTAGGGCGGCGTCCGCGTCTTTGCCGGTGAGGCCCTGACGGATCAGGCTGACCAGGAACAAGTGGTTATCAGTACCGCCGGAGACCACGTCATAGCCGCGTTTGATGAACACCTCGGCCATCGCCTGGGCGTTGTCGATCACCTGTTGCTGGTAGGCCTTGAAGCCTGGCTCCAGCGCTTCCTTGAAGCACACCGCCTTGCCGGCGATCACATGCATCAGCGGGCCGCCCTGGGCGCCGGGGAACACGGCGGCGTTGAGTTTCTTCTCGATGGCTTCGTTGGCCTTGGCCAGGATCAGGCCGCCACGCGGACCGCGCAGGGTCTTGTGGGTGGTGGTGGTGACCACGTCGGCGTAGGGCAGCGGGTTCGGGTACAGGCCGGCGGCGACCAGGCCGGCGACGTGGGCCATGTCGACGAACAGCAGCGCGCCCACCTTGTCGGCAATCGCACGGAAGCGTGGGAAATCCAGGGTCTTGGAGTAGGCGGAAAAACCGGCCACGACCATCTTCGGCTGGTGCTCCACGGCCAGGCGCTCGACTTCGTCATAGTCGATCAGGCCGGTGTCGGTGTTGATGCCGTATTGCACCGCGTTGTACAGCTTGCCCGAGGACGACACCTTGGCGCCGTGGGTCAGGTGGCCGCCGTGGGCCAGGCTCATGCCCAGGATGGTGTCGCCGGCATTGATCAGCGCCAGGTACACCGCGCTGTTGGCAGACGAGCCGGAGTGCGGCTGCACATTGGCGTAATCGGCGCCGAACAGCTGCTTGGCGCGCTCGATGGCCAGGGCCTCGACCTTGTCCACGTGCTCGCAGCCACCGTAGTAGCGCTTGCCCGGGTAGCCTTCGGCATATTTGTTGGTGAGGCCGCTGCCTTGCGCTTGCATCACACGTTTGCTGGTGTAGTTCTCCGACGCGATCAGCTCGATATGATCTTCCTGACGCTGCTCCTCGGCATTCATGGCCGCCAGCAGTGCGTCGTCATATCCCTGAATCTGGTCTTGTTTGCTGAACATCGCGTCTCTCCCAGCCTTTCGTATTGTTGAGGCCCTCGCAGGGCCCTTTGATGCGATGGTAGGGCTGGCGCGTGCGGGCCAAATGCCTGCGCACGCCACGCAAAGGTGCGTTTACGACATTCCTTCAGAGACACAGAACAAATGTGGGAGGGGGCTTGCCCCCGATGGCGGTGGATCATCTCGTACATGCGGTGACTGACACTCCGCAATCGGGGGCAAGCCCCCTCCCACAGGGGTCAGGCGATGATCTTGCGGACGAGGAGTAGCAGGAGGAAGTGCATTGGATAAAGGGCATAGGCCCAACGGCGCATGGCCGGTGGCGAAACATTTTTGGCATGTCGCAATAAGACCAACCCTGCCAACGGCGCAACCAGACACGTCGCCAACCCAAGCATCGCCACCAGGCTGCCGCTATTGAGCAGAATCTGCCATTGATTGGCAGCGACGCAGACCAGACCCGGCAGCACGCTGAAATACCAGGGCCGGCGAAACACCAGCAGCATCGCCAGCGGCAGCACTGCACCAAAGAAACCGAACATCAGCTGCGTTGAAAACACGGCCGCTATTGTGACAGCGATCAGCGCCAATCCTCGATCAACCAACGTGTTCTGCTGCCATCCTCGGGCAACCAGCAAACCCAGCGCCAAGGTCGGCAACACGTTCAAGGTGTCGACGTCTTCGATGAACATCCGATACGGCACTTCGCTGATCACGCTGAACAGCAACAACCAACCCAAGTAGCGCCAGTGGCCGGTCACCGGGGCGTTTCGAGCCCGGTGCAAATTCGCCGCAATCGCCAGGCAAAACCATGGGAACGCCAGGCGCCCCGGCACATACAAGCCATCGAGGCTCAAGCCCACGTAGCGCAGATGATCGAGCACCATGCTCAGCAGCGCCAGCCACTTGAGCAGGTCCAAAGCGCCATCTCGGACACGTCCGACAGGCAAGGTGTCAGTACCGTGCATAATTCCCCACCGACTTTGCATTTACAGTGCGTGCGCCCCCCTCCCAATCTTGGTTAAAGTGCGCACCAACATCGACCACAGGAATGGGCCATGACTGACAAGAGCCAACAATTCGCCAGCGACAACTATTCCGGCATCTGCCCGGAAGCCTGGGCCGCCATGGAACAAGCCAACCAGGGCCATCAGCGCGCCTACGGCGATGATGAGTGGACCCATCGCGCCGCCGACGGTTTCCGCAATCTGTTCGAAACCGACTGTGAAGTGTTCTTCGCCTTCAACGGCACCGCCGCCAACTCCCTGGCATTGTCCTCGCTGTGCCAGAGCTACCATAGCGTGATTTGCTCGGAAACCGCCCACGTCGAGACCGACGAATGCGGCGCGCCGGAGTTTTTCTCCAACGGCTCCAAACTGCTCACTGCGCGCACCGAAAACGGTAAGCTGACCCCTGAGTCGATCCGCGAGATCGCCCTCAAGCGCCAGGACATTCACTATCCCAAACCACGCGTGGTCACCCTCACCCAGGCCACCGAAGTCGGCAGCGTCTACACCCCGGAAGAAATCCGTGCCATCAGCGCCACCTGCAAAGAGCTGGGCCTGAACCTGCATATGGACGGCGCGCGCTTCTCCAACGCCTGTGCGTTTCTCGGCTGTTCGCCGGCCGACCTGACCTGGAAGGCCGGTGTGGACGTGCTGTGCTTTGGTGGCACCAAGAACGGCATGGCCGTGGGTGAGGCGATCCTGTTCTTCAACCACAAGCTGGCCGAAGACTTCGATTACCGCTGCAAACAGGCCGGCCAGCTCGCGTCGAAGATGCGCTTCCTGTCCGCACCGTGGGTGGGCTTGCTGGAAAACGATGCCTGGCTCAAGCATGCACGCCACGCCAACCACTGCGCACAATTGCTCAGCAGCCTGGTGGCGGACATTCCCGGCGTGGAATTGATGTTTCCGGTGCAGGCCAACGGCGTGTTCCTGCAACTCTCCGAGCCGGCTATCGCAGTCCTGACGGCCAAGGGCTGGCGCTTCTATACCTTCATCGGCAAAGGCGGCGCGCGCTTCATGTGTGCGTGGGATACCGAAGAAGAGCGTGTAAGAGAATTGGCCGCCGACATCAGGGAAGTGATGAACGCTTGAAGTAGAAACCAGACAGGCCGGTGCTGGCCGATTGCCGAGTCTGTTTTTTGATATTTCTGACAGCAGCGCACTTGAATTTCATTGTCTAGCCTCTTGGAACCCGGAAGGAAAACGCAGCGATATCTGCCACCTTCCGGGTTTATTGCCTGTCGAATAGTCGGCGGCACATCCAATGGAGAGTTCAATCATGGAATATCAAAGCAACGTCAATACACTGGTGCAAGGCGACAACACCGTCAGCACCACCATTATCGACTGGGACGAGTTCAGGAAATACGCAAAGGTCGGCGACACCATCCGCGAGCCATCAAGGACGCTGAGGGTCTACGACAAAGTCTATGAACTGACAGCCTCCGCTCAGCACTTCGTCGTTCATATCTACGCCCAGTAACCCTTCACTCTGTTCGTTCCCACGCGAAGTGGGAACGATCGGCTGTCAGAACTCGATGCGCACATCGCCCTTCGGCACGCTGCAGCACGACAGGATATAACCCTCGGCTTCGTCCTCTTCGGTGATCCCACCGTTGTGCTCCATCTCGACCTCCCCGCCCAGCTTCATCACCTTGCACGTGCCGCAGATGCCCATGCCGCACGCCTTGGGGATCAGCAGCCCAAGCTTGGCCGCCGCCGCATGCACCGTTTCACCCGGCGCCACGCGAATGCTTTTGCCGGAGGCGATGAATTCCACTTGGTGCAGATCGGCCAGGTCGACTTCCGGCGCATCCGCCGCCTGTTCGGCCTGCTCTACCGCGTCGGCCCGGGCTTCCGGTGGCGTCGCGCCAAAGGATTCTTCGTGATAGCGCGCCATATCGAAACCGGCAGCTTCCAGCAGGCGCTTCACCGCGCTCATGTACGGTGTGGGGCCGCAGCAGAACACTTCGCGCTCGAGGAAGTCCGGCACCATCAGTTCCAGCATCTTGTGGTTCAGATAGCCGCGATAACCCGCCCAGGGTTCGCCCAAGCCGTGTTTCTCGCAGATCAGGTGCAGGCTGAAGTTGTCGATCCGCGACGCCATGTGCTCCAGCTCGCGGTGGTAGATGATGTCCTTGGGCGAGCGCGCACTGTGCACGAACGTCATGTCGACATTGGCGTTGGTGTCGTAGAACCAGCGCGCCATGGACATGACCGGCGTAATGCCGACGCCGCCGCTCAGGTACAGCACTTTGGGGCTTGGGAAGTCGATCGCATTGAACAGCCCGACCGGCCCGTGCACCGCCAGTTCCTGGCCTTCATGCAGCGTATCGTGCAACCAGTTGGAAACACGGCCGCCCGGTACACGCTTGATGGTCACAGAAAAGCTGTACGGCACCGACGGCGAACTGGAAATGGTGTACGAGCGCATGATCGGCTGGCCTTCGATCTCCAGCTCCAGGGTGACGAATTGCCCCGGCTTGAAAAAGAACAGGATCGGCTGGTCGGCCATGAAACAGAAGGTGCGCACGTCCCAGGTTTCCTGGATGACTTTGACGCAACGGACGATGTGCCGGCCATTGGCCCAGGTCTGGGTGGTTACCGGATTCAGGAAACTGTTGGACATGTTGTTCTCCACCGCCGAGGCTCGGCCTTATGGTGGCGATTCTGCGTAACGCGCGAATCGCCCATTTACCTATCTGCGACATTCACATACTTACCGCGACCAGCCCCCAACGACAGGGGCTTGCGCGTCGGGATCAGATTGGGCCATGTCGCCCATGGATAAGGTTCGACCCAACGCCGGGCCCACACTCGCTCCCAACAAAGACGCGTTCTTTACGCCTTGCTGCAAACCTGATCAGCCACTATTCGCCGGCCACACCGAATGGCCATGAGGACACACACGATGGACGTCACCGCAACCTTAAGCTTGGGCGATCCGCTGGAACCCGCACGCAAGGCCACCGCGCAGATGTTGCAAGAGCGCGAGCGCACCTATTCGCTGCCGCAGCCGTTTTACTCTGATGAGCGGTTGTTCGATATCGACATGCAGGAAATCTTTCAGAAAGAGTGGTTGATCGCCGGCATGACCTGCGAGATCCCCACCAAGGGCAACTACCTGACCCTGCAAGTGGGCAAGAACCCGATCATCGTGATCCGTGGCGCCGAAGGCGTGGTGCATGCGTTTCACAACGTGTGCCGCCACCGCGGCTCGCGCTTGTGCACCAGCGACAAGGGCAAGGTTGCCAAGCTTGTTTGCCACTACCACCAGTGGACGTACGAGCTGGACGGTCGCCTATTGTTCGCCGGCACCGAGATGGGCGCCGACTTCGACATGAAGCAGTACGGCCTCAAACCGGTGAACGTGAAGACCGCCGGCGGCTACATTTTCATCAGCCTGGCCGAGAACCCGCCGGCCATTGATGACTTCCTGTCGACGCTCAACCATTACATGGAACCCTACGACATGGAAAACACCAAGGTGGCGATCCAGACCACCTTGTTCGAGAAAGCCAACTGGAAGCTGGTACTGGAAAACAACCGCGAGTGCTACCACTGCAACGCGTCGCACCCGGAACTGCTGAAAACCCTGCTGGAGTGGGACGACGTCACCGACCCGCGCGCCGACCAGGCGTTCAAGGATCACGTCGCCGCCTCGGCCGCCGCCTGGGATGCCGAAAAGATTCCTTACGCCCACGCCAGCTTCGGCCTGCGTAACCGCATCGTGCGCATGCCGCTGCTCAAGGGCACCGTGTCGATGACCCTGGACGGCAAGCAGGGCTGCGCCAAACTCATGGGCCGCATCAAGAACCCGGACCTGGGCTCGATGCGAATCCTGCACCTGCCCCACTCGTGGAACCACTGCATGGGCGACCACATCATCGTGTTTACCGTGTGGCCGATCAGCGCCCAGGAAACCATGGTCACCACCAAGTGGATCGTGCACAAGGACGCCGTGGAAGGCGTGGACTACGACGTCGAGCGCATGCGCCAGGTGTGGGACGCCACCAACGACCAGGACCGGCGCCTGGCCGAAGAGAACCAGCGTGGCATCAACTCCACCGCTTACCAGCCGGGGCCGTACTCCAAGACCTATGAGTTCGGTGTGGTGAATTTTGTGGACTGGTACAGCGAGCGCATGCTCAACAACCTCGGCGCGGCGCCAGCGCCTTACCTCAAGGGTGTGGCCGCACACGAGTAACTGACACACTGTGGATCAAATGTGGGAGGGGGCTTGCCCCCGATTGCAGTGGTTCAGCCAGCAACTTTATTGGCTGATGCACCGCTATCGGGGGCAAGCCCCCTCCCACATTGAAATCTGAACTGTTCAAAATTTGACCAGCAATAGTGAAACCCTCCGCAGCTGGGCGCTTCAACGATTACCCAACAACTTATCCACAGAGCCACCCACAGCAATTGTGGGCAAGTGCGGCTACCGCCAAAATTAAACCAAGAAAATCCGTGACTTATTCAGAACCCTGGATCTGACAAGTGACTGATCGTTTTTTGATCAGCCCACTGAAAGCCCCGGATCACGTGCCCTGCAGCGGAACGCGAACACCTTATCCACAGAAGCACCAACAGACTTTGGGGGCAACTTTGCCCAAGCTGTGGAAAACCACCTCAAAGCTGCATATCTCGGGGGATTCAGGGGTGTCTAGCGGGGTAAATACGACAATTGATCATATTTTGATCATATTGAGCAAAGCCTTTATCTATAAGGCCCCCAGCCGACAGCGAACATCTTATCCACAGAAGCGCCAACAGACTTTGGGGGCAAGTCTGTACGCCCACCCTGGAAAAACCCCATTAAAAACCGCCAGTTAGACTGGTTATTTTTCGTACAGAGGGCTGCAGGGCATGATGCGCCGGGGATGCAGACAACCGCGAACAGGTTATCCACAGGCGCATCAACAGCGATTGTGGGTAAACCCTTGTAGGAGCGAGCTTGCTCGCGAAGAACCAGAGAGCGCCGCGTTAAAACCGGACACGCTGCGTTATCGTTAACGTTTTTTGCGAGCAAGCTCGCTCCTACAGGGGATCAGCGTACGACGCCTTCTTCTATGAGCAATTTGAGTATGGCTTGCGCGCCCTCTTCAGCACTCACGCCCTTGAGCACCTGCCCACCGCCCCCGCTGGCCTTGGCCGTCGCAGCCTTCATACGATCAGCGCCGCTCTTGGCTTTGATCACCTTGAGACGCTTGGGCCGGGGCTTGGCCGGTTGCAGCAGCGCACCTGTGAATAACTCATCCGGTTCAATCTCGACGTCGTGGGCGGCAAGCTCGCCACGTTGCGCCGGGCCGTACGCACTCTGGCGCGGCTTGGGCGCGGCGTTATCCACCGTCGCCAGAAACGGCAGACGCACCTTCAAGCGCCGTCGCTGGCCGCGTGGCAACGCCTGCAGTACATGGGCCACGCCAGACTCGATGGACTCGACCTGCGCCAGCCCTACAATCAGCGGCCAGCCCAACTGCTCCGCCAACAGGAACGGCAGCATGCCCGAACCCTCGCCGGTTTCCGCCTGGCTGCCAGTGAGCACCACCTGGGCGCCGGCGTCGCGCAAATAGTCACTCAGCACCGGCAACGCATCGGCACCGGCCGGCTGTTCCAGTACATGCATCTGGGCCAACCCCATGCCCAGGTAGCTGCGCAGGGTCGGCTCGCTGATGTCGCCGGCGTGCAGCACCTGCAACTTATCCCCAGCCATTTGCAGGCCAAGCTCGACGGCACGCGCATCCTGTTCGGCACGGCGCGGGCGCCCGGAAGTGGGGTGAGCGCCGATGGATACCAGGCTGATTACATTGGTTGTCATGGTCATGTCCCTAGGCTGCATCGCGCTTGGCGCCGTTGCGGTAGGCCTCGACCGCAGCGATCAAGGCGTGCAGAATCGCGGCGCTTTCGCCGATCACCGACAGGTCGGCACGCTTGATCATGTCGCAGCCGGGGTCGAGGTTGATCGCCACCACCTTGTCGCAGGCACCGATGCCCTGCAGGTGCTGGATCGCCCCGGAAATACCCACGGCCACGTACACCCGCGCCGTGACCCAGGTGCCGCTGGCGCCGACCTGGCGATCACGTGCCATGAAGCCATCGTCCACCGCGACCCGTGAAGCGCCTTCGGTGGCGCCCAGGGCGGCGGCGGTCTGGTGGAACAGCGCCCAATCCTTCACGCCGTTACCGCCGGAGAAAATGAATTCGGCTTCGGCCATCGGAATCGCCGCCGGGTCCACTGCCACCGCGCCGAGGTCTTCGATACGCGGCAGGCTGCGTGCCAGGGTTGTGGATAACTCCACCGGCAAGGCTTCATGCCGTGTTTCGCTGACCGGATCGGCGCATTCGACGGCGGCGAGGATCAGGCGTGGCAGCGGTCGCGCCAGGTCTTCCTGGCCGGCGCCGGCACGGCCGATGCATTCGTCACCCTTGATTTGCCAGACCCGCGTGGCCGGGCGTTCCTTGAGGCTGGCGGCAAAGCGCCGGCCCAGTTCGCCGCCGCCACTGCGGCTGTCCGGCAGCAACCAGTGACGCGGGCTGAACTGGTTATCCACAGCGCGCAAACCTTGCACACGTTGCTCAGGTGAATAACCGTCGAATTCGCGGCCTTCCAGCACCAGCAGGCGATCCACGCCGGCGGTGGCAAAGGCCGTTTCCTTGTGGTCACCAAACACCACGGCCAGCACCGCGCCGTCGCTGCCGGCGAGTTGCCGGGCCAGGCCGAGCAGATCGCGGTCGTGGCTGCTCAAGCGACCGCCAACCATGTCGGGTACCACATTGATGTAGAACGCCGGGGCCGGGACCTGATGCAGCGGCAGTTGCACCTCCACAGCCGCCGTGCGTTTGGCGGCGCCGCCCTGCTGGGCGCCGCTGCGGTCGATGCGCTTGATGCCATTGGGGCCGATAAACCCCATGCCATGCACGTTCTTGCGGATGACGCCGTTAGGCCCCATCCAACTGTGTTGCACCGGCTGCATCGCCGCGTGCAGCGGGTGAAGGCGGTTGCGGGCGATCCATTCGGCCCGTGGGTCGCGGCGGATAATGTCGCTCATATATGCACCTGCGCAGGTTCACGTTTGGTCGGGGCTTTGGCTGGCGCGGCGTCTTCCAGCAACGCGTCGGCCACCAGCTCGGCAATGTCCTTGATCAAGGGTCGCGGCTCGACCACGCCTTCTAGCATCGCGGTGCACTGCGGGCAGCCCACGGCCACCAGCTCGGCGCCGGTTTCGCGGATGTCTTCCATGCGCATGTCCGGGATCCGTTGCTTGCCGGGAATGTCAGTGATGGGTGCACCACCGCCGCCGCCGCAGCAGCGTGAGCGGAAGCCCGAGCGCTGCATCTCCTTGACCTCGATGCCCAACGCGCGCAGCACTTGGCGCGGCGCCTCGTATTCGCCGTTGTAGCGGCCCAGGTAGCAAGGGTCGTGATAAGTCACGCTGCTGCCTTTGTGCTGGCCCAGGTTCAGCGCGCCGTCGCCGATCAGCTCGGCCATGAAGGTGCTGTGGTGCTGCACGGAGTAATTGCCGTTGAAGGCGCCGTACTCGTTTTTTAACACATGGAAACTGTGCGGGTCGCAGGTGACGATGCGTTTGAAGCTGTACCTGGCCAGGGTCTGGATATTGCGCGAGGCGAGCAGTTGGAAAGTCGCTTCATCACCCAGGCGTCGGGCCACGTCGCCGCTGTCGCGCTCTTCAAGACCGAGTACGGCGAAGTCCACACCTGCCGCTTTGAGCACCTTGACGAACGCGCGCAGGGTGCGCTGGTTACGCATGTCGAAAGCACCGTCACCGACCCAGAACAGCACGTCGCAGCTGCCCTTGTCGCTGAGCAGCGGCAGGTTCAAATCCGCCGCCCAGTTCAGGCGGCCGCCCGGAGCGAAGCCGCCGGGGTTGTCGGTGGCGATCAGGTTTTCCAGGACTTCGGCGCCCTTGTTCGGCGTGGAGCCCTTCTCCAGGGTGAGATGGCGACGCATGTCGACGATGGCGTCAACGTGCTCGATCATCATCGGGCACTCTTCGACGCAGGCGCGGCAGGTGGTGCACGACCACAGTGTCTCGGCGTCCACCAGGCCGTTGACGATCGGCTGGTGCGGGTTGCCGCCGTGTTCGCCCACCGGCTTGCCTGGATACGGGCTGCCGGCGAACCTGGCATCGGTGCCACCGGCGAGGCCGACCACCATGTCCTGGATGAGTTTTTTCGGGTTCAACGGCTGGCCGGCCGCGAACGCCGGGCACGCGGCTTCGCACTTGCCGCACTGCACACACGCGTCGAAGCCGAGCAGTTGGTTCCAGGTGAAATCCTTGGGTTTTTCCACACCCAGTGGCGCGGTCTTGTCACTCAGATCCAGCGGTTTCAAACCCGTGGAACGGCCGCCACCGAAGCGCTCGGCGCGGCGGTGCCAGGCCAGGTGCAGGGCGCCGGCGAACGCATGTTTCATCGGGCCGCCCCAGGTCATGCCGAAGAACATTTCGGACACGCCCCACAGCACGCCCACGCTCAGCAATGCAGCAAGCAGCCAGCCGCCAAAGTCGGCGGGCAGAATTCCGGCGACCGGCAGGGTCACCAGGAAGAAACTCACCGAAAACGCCATCAGGCTTTTCGGCAGGCGCATCCATGGGCCTTTCGATAGGCGTGCGGGCGGATTGCGGCGGCGCAGGTACATAAAGATCGCGCCCACAAACATCAGCACCGAAGCCAACAGCAAGGCATAGCCGAGGATGCGATTCTGCAGGCCGAAGCCGTGCACCAGTATCGCCAGCAGTGCCGACAGCACAAAACCCAGCGCCGTGGCGACGTGGGTGTTGGCGATGTACTTGTCGCGGGCGACCACGTGGTGCAGATCGACCATGTAGCGCTTGGGCATGGCCAGCAGGCCGCCGAGCAGGTCGACTTTGGAGGCACGGCCACGGCGCCACATGTTCGCCCGGCGCAGGGCGCCGAGGACGGCGAGGCCCAAAGCGGCAAACAAAAGAATAGGCAGCAAGGTGTTCAACATGGTGAAGCTCCCAAAGACCACACAGGCCTACTGTGAAACTGGCCTTGAATGTGGGAGGGGGCTTGCCCCGATGGCGGAGTGTCAGTTGATACAGCTGTAGCTGACCCACCGCTATCGGGGGCAAGCCCCCTCCCACATTTGACCGCGTTCACCTCATCAAAAGTCTTTGCACAGGCGCAAGGCGTCGTAGATGGCGGCGTGGGTGTTGCGCTGGGCCACACAGTCGCCGATGCGGAACAGCAAGTACCCTTCACCCGCTTCGCTCAGGCACGGCTGCGGCTTGATCGCAAACAAGGCTTCAACGTCGATCTGGCCCTTGTTGCGCGAGCCTTCCTTGAGCCCGTAGTAAATGGCTTCGTCCGGGCGTACGCCGTTCTCCACCACCACCTGGTCCACCACCCGCTCCTCTTTGGCCCCGGTGTATTCGTTTTCCAGCACCGCTACCAGCTTGTCGCCCTCGCGATAGACCTTTTCCAGCATCATGTCGCCGGTCATGATCACTTCCTTGGGGTACATGCTGCGGTAGTAAGTCGGGAACGACGTACCGCCGATGGCCACGCCCGGCTTGATATCGTCGGTGACGATTTCCACCTGGCAGCCTTTGTCGGCCAGGAAATCCGCCACCGACATGCCGGTGAATTCGCAGATGGTGTCGTACACCAGTACGTTCTTGCCTGGCGCAACCTTGCCGTCGAGCACATCCCAACTGCTCACCACCAGGCCTTCGGCAGCGCCCCAGTGTTCGTTCTGCTCGATGAACGGGTGGCCGCCCACCGCCAGCACCACCACGTCCGGGCGCAGGTCGAGGATGGTCTCGGCGTCGGCCGCCACGCCCAGGCGCAGGTCGACTTTCAAGCGCGCCAGTTCCAACTGGAACCAGCGCGTGATACCGGCGATCTGGTCGCGCTGCGGGGCTTTGGAGGCCGTGGTGATCTGCCCGCCGATAAACTCTTTCTTCTCGAACAGGGTCACGTCATGACCGCGTTCGGCAGCGACGCGCGCCGCTTCCATTCCGGCCGGGCCGGCACCGACCACCACGACTTTGCGCTTGGGCCCGGTGGACTTCTCGATAATGTGCGGCACGCCCATGTATTCGCGGGACGTCGCAGCGTTCTGGATGCACAGCACATCCAGGCCCTGGTACTGGCGGTCGATGCAGTAGTTGGCGCCGACACATTGCTTGATCTGGTCGATCTGGCCCATTTTGATCTTGGCGATCAGGTGCGGGTCGGCGATGTGCGCACGGGTCATGCCGACCATGTCCACATAGCCGCCTTCCAGAATGCGCGTGGCCTGGTTCGGGTCCTTGATGTTCTGCGCGTGCAGCACCGGGACCTTGACCACTTCCTTGATGCCGGCCGCCAGGTGCAGGAACGGCTCCGGCGGGTAACTCATGTTCGGGATCACGTTGGCCAGGGTGTTGTGGGTGTCGCAACCCGAGCCCACCACGCCGATGAAGTCGAGCATGCCGGTGTCGTCGTAATACTTGGCGATCTGCTTCATGTCCTCGTGGGACAAGCCGTCCGGGTGGAACTCGTCACCGCACAGGCGCATGCCCACGCAGAAGTCGTCACCCACTTCGGCGCGCACGGCCTTGAGCACTTCCAGGCCAAATTTCATGCGGCCCTCGAAGCTGCCGCCCCATTCGTCGGTACGCTTGTTGACGCGCGGGCTCCAGAACTGGTCGATCATGTGCTGGTGCACGGCGGACAGTTCCACGCCGTCCAGGCCACCGGCCTTGGCGCGCTTGGCGGCGCTGGCGTAGTTGCCGATCACGCGCCAGATTTCTTCCGGCTCGATGGTCTTGCAAGTGGCACGGTGCACCGGCTCACGCACGCCGGACGGCGACATCAGGGTCGGCCAGTTGAAGCCGTCCCAACGCGAACGACGGCCCATGTGGGTAATCTGGATCATGATCTTGGCGCCATGCTTGTGCATGGCGTCGGCCAGGTTCTGGAAATGCGGGATGATGCGGTCGGTGGACAGGTTCACCGAACTCCACCATTCCTGGGGGCTGTCGATGGCCACTACCGAAGAACCGCCGCAGATCGCCAGGCCGATACCGCCCTTGGCTTTCTCTTCGTAGTACTTCACATAGCGGTCGGTGGTCATGCCGCCGTCGGTGGCATACACCTCGGCGTGGGCAGTACTGAGCACGCGGTTGCGAATGGTCAGTTTGCCGATCTGAATCGGCTGGAACATTGCTTCGAAAGCCATGGCACGGTCCTCGGCTTACAACGGCTTGACGGTGAACAAACCATCATCGTGGCCCTCTTCGGAGCCTCCGTAGACTTGTTCGGCGACGGTGCGGATCTTGCTGCCACGGGCCTCGAGAATCTGGTCCATGGCGCCGGCAAACCAGCCGGTGAACATGTAGTCCACTTTGCGCCCGACCTTGCCGTACACGTAGACGAACGCCGAGTGCTCAAGCTTGACGCTGGCGGTGCCTTTATCCAGGTCGATGTCCTGGATCTTGAACAGGCCCCAGCCGCGTTGCGACAGGCGCTTCATGTAATGCTCAAACACCGCGACGCCTTCCAGGCCGTGGCATTCGGCTTCTTTTTCACACCAGTGCCAGGCGGACTTGTAGCCGGCCTTGTAGAGGATCTCGGCGTAGGCGTCGGCGCCCAGCACTTCTTCGATGCCCATGTGGTTGTTGACGAAGAAATGGCGCGGCACGTACAGCATGGGCAGGGCGTCGGAGGTCCAGACACCGGTTTCGCTGTCGACTTCGATAGGCAATTGCGGGGCGATCTTGGCCATGGAAACTTAACTCCAGAAAAATTCGTGGTGGTGTTGCCGATAGGTGTCTGGCTTATTCGCCCCAGACGTCCTTCAAGACGTTGACCCAGTTCTCGCCCATGATCTTGCGTACCACGCGCTCGGGGTGGCCACGCTTGAGCAGGGTCTCGGTCAGGTTGGGAAACTCGCCCACGGTGCGGATGCCCAGCGGGTTGATGATCTTGCCGAAGCTGGTCAGGCGGCGCGCGTAGCCCTTGTCATGGGTCAGCATTTCGAAGAAATCCTGGCCATGGCCCTGGGTGAAGTCGGTGCCGATGCCGATGGCGTCTTCGCCGACAATGTTCATGGTGTATTCGATGGCTTCGGCGTAGTCGTCGATGGTCGAATCGATGCCCTTGGCCAGGAACGGCGCGAACATGGTCACGCCGACAAAACCGCCGTGGTCGGCGATGAACTTGAGTTCTTCATCGGACTTGTTGCGCGGGTGCTCTTTAAGGCCCGATGGCAGGCAGTGGGAATAGCACACCGGCTTTTTCGATTCGAGGATGACCTCTTCGCTGGTCTTGGAACCGACGTGGGACAGGTCGCACATGATGCCGACGCGATTCATCTCGCCGACCACCTCACGCCCGAAGCCCGACAGGCCGCCGTCGCGCTCGTAGCAGCCGGTACCCACCAGGTTCTGGGTGTTGTAGCACATCTGCACCACCCCGACGCCGAGCTGCTTGAAGATCTCGACATAGCCGAGCTGGTCTTCGAAGGCATGGGCGTTCTGGAAGCCGAAAATGATGCCGGTCTTGCCCTGCTCCTTGGCCTTGCGAATATCGGCGGTGGTTTTCACCGGGATCACCAGGTCGCTGTTCTCGCGGATCAGGGTCTGGCTGGCGACGATGTTATTGATCGTGGCCTGGAAGCCTTCCCACACCGACACCGTGCAGTTGGCGGCAGTCAGGCCACCCTTGCGCATGTCTTCGAACAGGTCGCGGTTCCACTTGGCAATAATCAGACCGTCGATAACGATGCTGTCGGCGTGCAACTCGGCTGGGCTCATCAGGCGTCCCCTTATTGGCAATTCATGCGCCGAATCGTCTGCCGGCGCTTTGGAGCCAGCATATGCCCAGGGACCGACGGAGCCGGGTGCAAAAACGACAGGGGAATTGCCGAAAGCGTCAATCCGCGACAAAGGCTGTTAAGAGAGGTCTGACTGGCGGCTGTTCTTTGTCTTACGCTTGAGCCAGAATTCCGCATCACCTGATATGAGACGGCGCAATGAAATCGATTTTCCTGGCTTTGGCACTCATCGCAACCGGCGTCCACGCGGCCGAAGACACCGATAGCACACCGTGCGACGGCATCGAGAACGACCAGCAAACCCTGGAATGCGCAACCTACAACAAAACCACCGCCGAGCAATTGCTCAAGGACAACTATCAGGGGCTGCTGGAACGCATGGGTTCGACCTATGGCAGCGACAAGACCAAACTGGCGGACATTACCGCCCGTCTGAAGGACGCCCAGCAAAAATGGGAAAAATTGCGAGATGCCGATTGCGCAGTGGACACCTTCCCGGCAGTCACCGGCACCAAGGCCTATGCGATTGCGCACAATGACTGCCTGGCGCGCATGAGTGACGAGCGGTCGGAGTTTCTGGAGTCGATTGGGCAGGAATAAGCGCACCCGCCGTCCTGCAGCGGGTGCATTGGCACCGCGTCATTCCATGAAAGGCGACCTGAACGGGCGCTTGATCAGCGGCTGGCTTGGTGCGTAGCTGTAGCCCAGGGTGGAAATATCCATGACATCCCGGATGCGGCGAGTCCAGGGCTTGAGCACATCTTCATAATTGTGTCCCGGCGGGCCGTCTTCCATCGGGCAGTAATGCGCAGCCAGGTCGGGCTCGTCCACGCGCTTCTGTGCTTGCCAATCCGCCCACACTTTGTCGACAAAGCAGTGATGCAGGAAAAACGCCGGATCATCAGGTGAGGTCATGGGCAACATGTTGCCGCCGATCCACAAGTGCACGCGATTGTGCAACTGTGAGCCGGGTGTCTTGACGTTGGGATCACCTCGTTGGGTGATCCAGCCTTCCAGCCGATTTCTTAACCCCCGGGTGAAAGGGCTCGCGTTGTAGTTGGGCTCATCATACAAGGCTTCATTCATCGCCATTTGCAGATCCTCCACGCTGGGCAATGAGCTGACAAACTGTCCGAACTGACGCTTTAGCCCAGGGCCCGGCAAGTCCTCCTCCGGATAAGACGGCACAGGCCAGTTGCCGTTTTTGTGGGCAAACACGCCGTCCTGCACGCGAAATTGATCCGTGGGGTCGCCATTTCCACCAAGGAAACCCTCGCCCCATAGCGGAGAGCGCTCAGGGGCCGCCGCATCCAGCGTCCAGTTCCAATAAGGCAAGGTAATGCCCGGTTTGATTGCCTGAAGGTCCGCTTCAAACTGCATCAGCATTTCACGGTGCCACGGCAGGAAAGCGGGCCCACGGTGAGCGCCGTTGCGGTAGGTGGGATCTTGCGGCTCGTCGGGATGAACCGTAGGGACCATCACTTCGTGGTGCCAATGAACGTATTTGTCGTAGACCCCCCTGCTTTTCATGATCAGTAGCGTGTTGATAAATTCCAATTGTTCCGTCGCACTCAGTGCACGGACTTCCTTGCGGATATTCATGTGTTCACTCCCTCGCCGGCAAACCTTGGGGAACCACAATAGGTTCTTGCGCAAAATCTAAGGTGGCGTGGGACGGCGGTCTACTGTCATAACCAACAGGTCCGAGGCAGTTCCGGACGGAAGGTCAGCGACGCTTGAGGGCTCACTGCTGATACCATCCCTGCCTCTTCACTTTCTGCAAGGCCACCCTATGACACTGTGCGGCATTGAAATCAAAGGCAGCGAAGCCATCATCGCCGTCGCCTCGCTGGACAACCAGGCGCTGACTCACGTCGCCCTGGCCACCAAGAAAATCGCCTTGGAAGACGACGATGAAGCCGCCAACGTCAAGGCCTTCGCCGCCCAGGTGAAAGCGTTCGTGCAGGCAAACGCCATCACCCGTATCGCGATCAAGAAGCGCAGCAAGAAAGGCGAGTTTGCCGGCGGCCCGACGACGTTCAAGATTGAAGGGGTGTTTCAGTTGCTGGAGGGGGTGGAGGTAACGCTTTTGTCACCGCAAACCATCAATGCGCAGAACAAGAAGCACAACTTTGACCTACCCGCGACACTGAACAAGTATCAGCATGAAGCTTACAAGGCGGCGTGTTCGGCCCTGCTGAAAAAATAAGCCACACCAAAATCTACTGTGGGAGGGGGCTTGCCCTCGATGGCGGTGTGTCAGTCACTTATGTGCTGCTGACCCACCGCTATCGGGGGCAAGCCCCCTCCCACATTTAATCCGCGGTGCCGGCCGCTTTTATACCTAATTATAGTCGCGCCTATAATTGACTAAAAAACGATCAAACCGCCTCCCGTCGCCGATCCTCCCTGGGACATTTCGCAAACCTTGCCCGATAGCTGCGAGTGAAATACGACGGTGACTCAAACCCGCAGGCAATGCTCACCTCCAGCACGCTCATGTCGCTCTGGCGCAACAGTTTCCGGGCTTTTTCCAGGCGCAGGCCCAGGTAGAAGTTGCTTGGCGTGTCGTTCAGGTGCAGGCGAAACAGCCGCTCCAGTTGGCGCCGCGTCACCTTAATCGCGTCGGCCAGGGCCAAGGTGCTCAGGGGCGGTTCGGTGTGCTGTTCCATTTCGCCGATCACGTGCACCAGTTTCTTGTTGTTGATGCCGTAGCGCGTGGCGATCTGCATGCGCTGGTGATCTTTGCGGGGGCGGATGCGGCCGAGTACGAACTGCTCGGAAACCTGAATCGCCAGCTCCGGGCCGTGGGCCTGGGCGATCAGGTCGAGCATCAGGTCGATGGACGCAGTGCCGCCGGCGCAGGTGATGCGGCGCCGGTCGATTTCGAACAGTTCCTGGGTCACGCTCAAGTGCGGATAGGCTTCCTTGAAGGCGTCGATGGCTTCCCAGTGCAGGGTCAGCCGGTGGCCGTCGAGCAGGCCCGCCTCGGCCAGTACGCAGGCACCTGTGTCGATGGCGCCGAGGGTTGCACCGTCGTGGTCGAGGCGACGCAACCAGTGCGCCAGGGCAGGCGTAGCGAACTGCAAGGGTTCAAAGCCGGCCACCACCAATAAGGTCGCGCCTTTTTTCAGCGGTTCCAGCGCGGCGTCGGCGTTGACCGACATGCCGTTGCTCGCCAGCACCGCACCACCGTCGGCGCTCAATATGTGCCAGCGGTACAACTCGCCACGAAAGCGGTTGGCGACCCGCAACGGCTCAAGGGCAGAGATAAAGCCGATGGCCGAGAACCCCGGCATCAGCAAGAAGTAGAAATCCTGGGACATGATGGCGCTCTCGTGGGACGACCAGCGTGGCACTGTGATACTCCCGTTCAAGGGCGGATTCAAGCGCGCAGGTCGCTGCAGTGCAAGAGCCGGTCGCCGCTGTGCGTTTCGGCGCTGGCGAAGGTACGTAACTTGGCTGCACGGCGCACAAAGACGCCGGACCCCACAATAACGACCTGCCGAGGGCTCCACCATGAACCGACTGATCAGCCGCAGCGTGCTTGCATTCAGCGTCAGCGCTATTTTGAGCACCCACGTCATGGCAGCGGATGCCGCTTCATGCCAGAACGTACGCCTGGGCGTGGTGAACTGGACCGACGTCATCGCCACCAGCGCCATGGCCCAGGTGCTGCTCGATGGCCTCGGCTACAAGACCAAACAAACCAGCGCCTCTCAGCAAATCATCTTTGCCGGCATTCGCGACCAGCGCCTGGATCTGTTCCTGGGCTACTGGAACCCGCTGATGACCCAGACCATCACGCCCTTCGTCGACGCCAGGCAAGTCAAGGTGCTCGACAAACCGAGCCTGGAAGACGCCCGCGCCACCCTGGCGGTGCCGACTTATCTGGCGGACAAGGGCCTGAAAACCTTTGCCGATATCGCCAGGTTCGAAAAAGAGCTGGGAGGCAAGATCTACGGGATCGAGCCGGGCTCGGGCGCCAATACCCAGATCAAGGCGATGATCGCCAAGAACCAGTTCGGCCTGGGTAAATTCCAGCTGGTTGAATCCAGCGAAGCGGCCATGCTTTCGGCCGTCGACCGTGCGGTACGTCGCAAGGAAGCCGTGGTGTTCTTCGGCTGGGCACCGCACCCGATGAACGTCAACCTCGCCATGACTTACCTCACCGGCAGCGAGGACACCCTGGGCCCGAACGAAGGCATGGCCACCGTGTGGACCGTCACCGCGCCGACCTACGCAGAACAATGCCCCAATGTGCACAGATTGCTGAGCAACCTGACCTTCACCGCCGCCGACGAGAGCCGGATGATGCAGCCGTTGCTGGATCACAAGGACCCCATCGAGTCGGCCAGGCAGTGGCTCAAGGATCATCCGCAAGACCAGGCGCGTTGGCTGGAAGGCGTGACCACGTTCGATGGCAAACCTGCTGCCGCCAACCTGAAACTGACCAGCAAATAATCTTCTCCGAATCACCGTTTCGCGGCCATTTAAAGCCGCGAACGGCACCACCACGCCTGTAAGGAACCGCCTCATGAACCACGACGTCATCATCACCTGCGCACTCACCGGTGCTGGCGACACGACCGCCCGAAGCCCACACGTGCCGGTCACGCCCAAACAAATCGCCGCCGCCGCGGTGGAAGCCGCCAAGGCCGGCGCCACCGTGGTGCACTGCCATGTGCGTGACCCACACACCGGCAGGTTCAGCCGCGATGTGGCCCTGTACCGCGAAGTGATGGAGCGCATCCGCGAGGCGGACATCGACATCATCGTCAACCTCACCGCCGGCATGGGCGGCGACCTGGAGATCGGCGGCGGCGAGAATCCCATGGAGTTCGGGCCCAATACCGACCTCGTCGGCCCGCTGACCCGCCTGGCCCACGTTGAAGAACTGCTGCCGGAGATCTGCACCCTGGACTGCGGCACCCTGAACTTCGGCGATGGCGACACCATTTACGTGTCCACCCCGGCGCAACTGCGGACCGGTGCCAAGCGTATCCAGGAGCTGGGCGTAAAGGCCGAGCTGGAAATTTTCGACACCGGCCACCTGTGGTTCGCCAAGCAGATGATCAAGGAAGGTCTGCTCGACAACCCATTGTTTCAACTGTGCCTGGGCATCCCGTGGGGCGCACCGGCCGACACCACAACGATGAAAGCCATGGTCGACAACCTGCCCGCCGACGCAGTGTGGGCCGGCTTCGGCATCGGCCGCATGCAGATGCCGATGGCGGCGCAAGCGGTGCTGTTGGGCGGTAACGTGCGGGTCGGCCTGGAAGACAACCTGTGGCTGGACAAGGGCGTGCTCGCCACCAATGGCCAACTGGTCGAACGCGCCGGTGAAATCCTCAGCCGCCTGGGCGCACGGATCCTGACCCCGGCCGAAGGCCGTATCAAGATGGGCCTGACCAAACGCGGATAAAAAAGTGGGAGGGGGCTTGCCCCCGATAGCGGTGGCTCAGTACCGAATGCATCGACTGACGCACCGCCATCGGGGGCAAGCCCCCTCCCACAGGGGATCACCAAACTCTTTAGGAATGCACCCATGCGCTTTATCACAGAAATCAAAACCTTCGCCGCCCTCGGCAGCGGTGTCATCGGCAGCGGCTGGGTATCCCGCGCCCTCGCCCACGGCCTGGATGTCGTGGCCTGGGACCCGGCGCCCGGTGCCGAGGCGGCGCTGCGCAAACGTGTCGCCAATGCCTGGGGCGCCCTTGAGAGACAGGGCCTGACACCAGGCGCATCCCAGGATCGCCTGCGCTTTGTCAGCACCATCGAGGAGTGCGTCAAAGACGCCGACTTCATCCAGGAAAGCGCCCCGGAACGCCTGGAGCTGAAGCTGCAATTGCACAGCCAGATCAGTGCGGCAGCCAAGCCGAATGCGTTGATTGGGTCGAGTACCTCCGGCCTGTTACCCAGCGAGTTTTATGAGAGCGCTACCCACCCCGAACGCTGCGTGGTCGGCCACCCGTTCAACCCGGTCTACCTGTTGCCCCTGGTGGAAGTGGTGGGCGGCAAGCGCACCGCGCCGGAGGCGATCCAGGCCGCGATCAAGGTGTATGAGTCCCTCGGCATGCGCCCTCTGCACGTGCGCAAGGAAGTGCCTGGATTTATTGCGGATCGACTGCTGGAAGCGCTGTGGCGCGAGGCGCTGCACCTGGTCAACGATGGCGTGGCAACCACCGGAGAAATCGACGATGCGATTCGTTTTGGCGCCGGCCTGCGCTGGTCGTTCATGGGCACTTTCCTCACCTACACACTGGCGGGAGGCGACGCGGGCATGCGCCACTTCATGGCACAGTTCGGCCCGGCGTTGCAGTTGCCGTGGACTTATCTGCCAGCGCCTGAATTGACCGAAAAGTTGATTGACGATGTGGTTGCCGGTACCAGCGATCAATTGGGCAGCCACAGCATTTCGGCACTGGAGCGCTATCGTGATGATTGCCTGCTGGCAGTGCTGGAGGCGGTAAAAACCACCAAGGCCAAACACGGCATGACCTTCGCCGAATAACACTGTGGGAGGGGGCTTGCCCCCTCCCACCTTTGACCGAGTATGGATTCATGCCTGCACTGACCACCTACACCACCAAAATCCTCCCCGACTGGGTCGACTACAACGGCCACCTGCGCGACGCGTTCTATCTGCTGATCTTCAGCTACGCCACCGACGCACTGATGGACACCCTGGGCCTGGACAGCGACAACCGCGAAGCCAGCGGCCACTCGCTGTTTACCCTGGAGCTGCATTTGAATTACCTGCACGAGGTGAAGCTGGGGGCAGAGGTCGAGGTGCACACCCAACTGATCGCCTTTGATGCCAAGCGCCTGCATCTCTTTCACAGCCTGCACCTGGTGGGTGATGACAAGGCGCTGGCCGGCAACGAACAGATGCTGCTGCATGTCGACCTCGCCGGCCCGCAGGCGACACCGTTCAGTGAGGCTACGCTGGCAAGGCTTGTCGCGATCAGCGCTGAACAGGCCGAGCTGCCAAGGCCCGCTCTGCTCGGCCGGGTCATCGGTTTGCCGGCAAAAAAAGCCCCGAACCAGCCGTGACTGGATCGGGGCAGAGGTGCCTTGTGTGAGCCGTGCATCCCGAGGGTGACCAAACCGTCAAGCTGCGTGCCTGGGGCCAGTGTGCCTATTACTTGCAGGCCCGAGTGACCCGAAAACGACCTGTTCATAGCCATCCGAGCCATCGGTGGATTCTGCCCTTGCCGCCAGTCCTGGGGCCTACCAGAATCCAAGTCAATCCCCGTTCCCTACACCAGGATAAACGTCATGATGCACGCGGATTTGATTGACCAGGATGACCTGCTGGGCCAACTGCGCTCACTGGGTTTTGAAGTGTCCAGCGGCGCTACCGCCGAGCAGGCTTGCGAATGTGCGGTGCGCGGGTTGAGCGAAGCGCGGGCCAAGGCGCTCAAGGGTATGGTGGAGAAAATGTACAGCGGCAGCGCGACGATTTTGCCGGCGGTGCGCCAGGCGATCGATAAGCAGTTGCTGCCGGCTTTGATGCAGTTCAAGCAGAACTCTGGCGCCTGAGACACCGCTATCGGGGGCAAGCCCCCTCCCACCTTTTGAACTGTGAATACGGTCAAATGTGGGAGGGGGCTTGCCCCCGATGCAGCCAACTCGGTTTAAAGCCGCACGCTGGCAAACGTCGACTCATTGCGCGCCTGGCTCAACGCCGACATCGGCCCCGCCAGCGGTGACAACATTAGCGCCTGCGGGATCGGCAGCATCGCCACTTGCTGGGTGGTGTTGGACCCTACGCGTTCATCCCGCGGCGGAATGCCGAAGTATTCGCGATAGCATTTGGAGAAGTGGGGCGTGGACACAAAGCCGCACACCGACGCCACTTCGATGATCGACATCGGCGTTTGCTTGAGCAACTGCCGCGCACGGATCAAGCGCAGCTTGAGGTAATAGCGCGACGGCGAACAGTGCAGGTACTTCTGGAACAGCCGCTCCAACTGACGACGCGACACAGCGACGTAAACCGCCAGCTCGTCCAGGTCGATGGGCTCTTCCAGGTTGGCCTCCATCAGCGCAACGATTTCCTGCAGCTTGGGCTGGTTGGTGCCGAGCATGTGCTTGAGCGGCACGCGCTGGTGATCCTGTTCGTTGCGGATACGCTCGTACACAAACATCTCGGAGATGGCCGCCGACAGTTCACGGCCGTGGTCGCGGCTGATCAGGTGCAGCATCATGTCCAACGGCGCAGTGCCGCCGGAGCTGGTAAAGCGGTTGCGGTCGAGGGTGAACAGGCGTGTGCTCATGGCTACGCGGGGGAACGCTTCCTGCATCGACGCCAGGCATTCCCAATGCACGCTGCAATCGAAGCCATCGAGCAGACCGGCGCAGGCCAGCGCCCAACTGCCGGTGCACACCGCGCCAAGGCGGCGCGACTGGCGCGCCTGGCTTTGCAGCCACGACACATGTTCACGGGTGACGGTGCGCTGGATACCCACGCCGCCGCACACGATGACCGTGTCCAGAACGGGGGCTTTGTGCATGGAGGCATCGGGTGTGATTTGCAGGCCATCGCTGGCCCACACCTGGTTGCCGTCGACACTCAGGGTGGTCCAGCGATACAACTCGCGGCCGGACAGCTGGTTGGCCATGCGCAGGGGTTCCACGGCCGACGCCAGGGAAATCAGCGTGAAATTGTCCAGCAGCAAAAAGCCGATGGATTGAGGCGCACGGTTCTGGGGTTGGGCCCCGGAGTTGGTCGACGTCATCACAGTATCTCCTCACACAAAGCGGGTGATGGCCTCAGGCGAGGCTCTTGTTATTGCGCTCATCCCCTGCGAGGGAGAGAGGCTTTGAATTGATAGAGCAAATGCCATGCCTGAAATTGAATGGCCATTCAATAAATCCTGAAAACGACCTGTCGATGCGTCTATATAAGCCCGCGCATTGAACGCGAGATATAACGCGCGGGGATGGGGGGTCAAGGGCTGTGAGCAGATCGGTAGCACTTGTGGGAAGGCGCTTTGCGGGCGTAGGAAAAGTCTGTCACCCAAAGCACATCAGGCGTGTGATCGTGTAGGAATCGTTCGGAAGCTACTTATCTATTTGCGACGCGCTAAAAGGTGGCGGTTTTGGTCGGGGTGTTCACTTTGTGAGCAATATTGAGCGGACTACCGCTATCGGGGGCAAGCCCCCTCCCACAGTTGAAATGCGTTCCCCTGTGGGAGGGGGCTTGCCCCCGATGCAGGCGACGCGGTCTCAGCACTCGACAGCACTGACCGCCAACCCACCCCGCGACGTTTCCTTGTACTTGTCGTGCATATCCGCCCCGGTATCGCGCATGGTGCGGATCACCCGGTCCAGGGAAATAAAGTGCTGGCCGTCACCGCGCAGAGCCATCTGCGCCGCATTGATCGCCTTCACCGCCGCAATCGCATTGCGCTCGATACACGGCACTTGCACCAGGCCGCCCACCGGGTCGCAGGTCAGGCCCAGGTTGTGTTCCAGGCCGATTTCCGCGGCGTTGCACAGTTGCTCCGGTGTGGCACCGAGAATTTCGGCCAGGCCCGCGGCGGCCATGGCGCAGGCGGAACCGACTTCGCCCTGGCAACCGACTTCGGCACCGGAGATCGAGGCGTTCTTCTTGCACAGAATGCCCACCGCCGCCGCGCCGAGCAGGTAGTCGACCACGTTGGCCTCAGTCACTTCTTCACTGAATTTCATGAAGTAGTGCAGCACGGCCGGAATGATCCCCGCCGCGCCATTGGTGGGTGCGGTGACCATGCGCCCACCGGCGGCGTTTTCTTCGTTGACCGCCAGGGCGAACAGGTTGACCCACTCCATGGCGCTCAAGGTCGAGCCGATCACATTCGGCTTGCCCAGTTCCTGCAGGCTGCGGTGCAGCCTGGCAGCGCGACGCCGCACGTTGAGCCCGCCGGGCAGGATGCCTTCGTGCTTGAGGCCCTGCTCCACACAGTCCTGCATGGCGCGCCAGAGTTTCATCAGGCCGCTGCGTATCTCTTCTTCGGAACGCCAGGTCTTTTCGTTGGCCAGCATCAGCTCGGCGACGCGCAGGTTGTGGGTCTTGCACAGCTGCAACAGCTCTGCGGCGCTGGAAAAATCGTAGGGCAGCTCGGTGCGGTCCATGTCCGCCACGCCGCTCTGTGCCTGGGCTTCATCCACCACAAAACCGCCGCCCACTGAGTAGTAGGTGTCACGGTGCAATTCGCCGTCATCGCCCCACACCACCAGGGTCATGGCATTGGGGTGGAACGGCAGGTTTTCGTCGAGCAGGCGCATGTCCCGCGACCACACGAATGGCACCGGCAGACGGCCGTCGAGCAACAAGGTGTCGGTTTCGCGCAGGGTGTGAATGCGTACGCCGATCTGCGACGGATCGATTGCGTCCGGCCACTCGCCCATCAAGCCCATGATGGTGGCAGTGTCGCTGCCATGGCCGATGCCGGTGGCGGACAACGAGCCGTACAGCTGAACTTCGACGCGCCTGACCTGTTCCAACAGGTCACGTTCACGCAAGGCTTGAACGAACAACGCCGCGGCGCGCATGGGGCCGACGGTGTGAGAACTCGAAGGCCCGATGCCGATCTTGAACAGGTCGAAAACACTGATAGCCATTGCGGTAGAACTCCTCGATAAGCACGGCCAGGCTTGAACGAGGTGCTACGCTCAGATCGCCCAGATGGCGGCATCATCCGGCTTTTCCCCGCCGTCACGGCGTCTCACACCGACGCACCCATGCTCACCAGCGTCGCTTACGTGCAGTCGCCTGTTTTGGCCGTTTTTAACGGTGCAGATACATGAAATCAGCCGTTTCACCGTGGTAAAAACCTGTAAGCGACGTCACCGACACTGGATGCGACCCTCCCTGTACTGGATACGACGCCCCCTGTAGGCGTCAGATTTTCACTGGTACATGATCAGTCTCGACTCGTTTGCAAGGCACCGTGCCAGAGCTGTCCGACGCACACTCCAATAGCAGCACTTATAAAGCGCGGCGAATGCCGCCAGAAAAAACACAGGAGTCTACCCCGATGAAAGGTTCACCCTCGTTGTTGTTGGCCGCCATGCTGAGTCTGCCGGTCATGGCGCACGCCGCAGAACCGGAACAGTGCAAGACCGTCAACTTCTCCGATGTCGGCTGGACCGACATTACCGTCACCACCGCGACCACCAGCGAAATCCTCAAGGGCCTGGGCTACAAGCCGCGCACCACGATGATTTCGGTCCCAGTGACCTACAAGTCCCTGGCCGACGGCAAGAACATGGACATCTTCCTCGGCAACTGGATGCCGACCATGGAAAACGACATCAAGCAGTACCGCGAAGCCGGCACCGTGGAAACCGTACGTGCCAACCTGGAGAACGCCAAATACACCCTGGCGGTGCCCGAAGCGCTGTATGACAAGGGCCTGAAGGACTTCGCCGATATCGCCAAATTCAAGGATGAGCTGGGTGGCAAGATCTACGGTATCGAGCCGGGCAACGACGGCAACCGCACCATCCAGACGCTGATCGACAAAGACGCTTTCGGCCTCAAGACCGCCGGTTTCAAGGTGGTTGAGTCCAGCGAAGCCGGGATGCTGTCCCAGGTCGAACGCGCCTCCAAGCGCAACCAGGCCATCGTGTTCCTCGGCTGGGAACCGCACCCGATGAACACCCGCTTCAAGATGAAGTACCTGACCGGTGGTGACGATTCGTTCGGCCCCAACTACGGCCAGGCCACCATCTACACCAACACCCGCAAGGGCTACACCCAGGAATGCAGCAACGTTGGTCAGTTGCTGAAAAACCTGGTGTTCACCCTGGACATGGAAAGCACCCTGATGGGTAACGTCCTGGACGACAAGATGAAGGCCGACGCCGCCGCCAAGGCCTGGCTGAAGAAAAACCCGCAAGTGCTCGACACCTGGCTCGCCGGTGTCACCACCGTCGATGGCAAGCCCGGACTCGACGCCGTCAAGGCTTACCTCGCCCAGTAACCCCCGCTGACCCCGGGGCGGTGCGCTGCCCCGGGATGTATTCCCCTTCGCATGTGGACATTCACTACCATGCTGACTGAACAGAAAATCCCACTAGGCCAGTACATCGCTGCCTTCGTCGACTGGTTGACCCAACACGGTGCCAACTACTTCGACGCAATCGCATCGACACTGGAAACGATGATCCACGGCGTGACGTTTGCGCTGACCTGGTTCAATCCGCTGGCATTGATCGGTCTGATTGCGCTGCTGGCTCACTTTATCCAACGCAAATGGGGCCTGACGGTGTTCGTCATTGCCTCCTTCCTGCTGATCCTCAACCTGGGGTACTGGCAGGAAACCATGGAAACCCTCGCCCAGGTGCTGTTCGCTACCCTGGTCTGCGTGGTCATCGGCGTGCCGCTGGGCATCGTTGCCGCGCACAAGCCGATGTTCTACACCATGATGCGGCCGGTACTCGATCTGATGCAGACCGTACCGACCTTCGTCTACCTCATCCCTACCCTGACCCTCTTCGGGCTGGGTGTGGTGCCCGGACTGATTTCCACGGTGGTGTTCGCGATTGCCGCGCCGATCCGCCTGACCTACCTGGGTATCCGCGACGTACCGCAGGAATTGATGGACGCCGGCAAGGCCTTCGGTTGCTCGCGCCGTCAGTTGCTCTCGCGCATTGAACTGCCCCACGCCATGCCGAGCATTGCCGCCGGTATTACCCAATGCATCATGCTGTCGTTGTCGATGGTGGTGATCGCCGCACTGGTCGGCGCCGATGGCCTCGGCAAGCCGGTGGTCAACGCGCTGAACACCGCTGACATCGCCCTGGGCTTTGAAGCCGGCCTTGCGATCGTGCTGCTGGCCATCATGCTCGACCGTATCTGCAAACAACCCGACGCCAAAGTAGGGGGTGATGCATGAGCATTATCCGATTCGACAATGTCGACGTGATCTTCTCCAAAGACCCACGCGAAGCGCTCAAGCTGCTGGACCAGGGCATGAGCCGCAATGAGATCCTGAAAAAGACCGGCCAGATCGTCGGCGTGGAAAAAGCCAGCCTGGATGTCGAGAAAGGCGAGATCTGCGTGCTGATGGGCCTGTCGGGCTCGGGCAAATCCAGTCTTCTGCGCTGCATCAACGGCCTCAACACGGTCAGCCGTGGCCAACTGTTTGTGGAACATGAAGGTCGTCAGATCGACATCGCGTCCTGCACCCCGGCCGAGCTGAAAATGATGCGCACCAAACGCATCGCCATGGTGTTCCAGAAGTTCGCGCTGATGCCCTGGCTGACGGTGCGCGAAAACATCAGCTTCGGCCTGGAGATGCAGGGCCGCCCGGAAAAGGAACGGCGCACGCTGGTCGACGAAAAACTCGAGCTGGTGGGCCTGACCCAATGGCGCAACAAGAAGCCGGACGAACTCTCCGGCGGCATGCAGCAGCGCGTCGGCCTGGCCCGCGCGTTGGCGATGGACGCCGACATTCTGCTGATGGACGAACCCTTCTCCGCCCTCGACCCGCTGATTCGCCAAGGTCTGCAGGATGAACTGCTGGAACTGCAGCGCAAGCTGAGCAAGACCATCGTGTTTGTGAGCCATGACCTCGACGAGGCGCTGAAACTCGGCAGTCGTATCGCGATCATGAAAGACGGCAAGATCATCCAGTACAGCGTGCCGGAAGACATCGTGCTGAACCCGGCGGACGACTATGTGCGTACCTTCGTCGCCCACACCAATCCGCTGAACGTGCTGTGCGGGCGCAGCCTGATGCGTACGCTGGACAACTGCACGCGGGTGAACGGTTCGGTCTGCCTGGACCCGGGCGGCGACTCGTGGCTGGACCTGGCCGAAGGCAACACCATCCAGGGTGCGCGCCAGAATGGCGTGGCGATGAACCTGCAGAACTGGGCGCCGGGACAAGCGGTGGAAGGGCTGGGCCGGGTGCCGACCCTGGTGGACTCCAATATCGGCATGCGCGATGCGCTGCAGATCCGGTATCAAACGGGGAACAAGCTGGTGCTGCATGACAACAACAAGGTGGTGGGAATCCTCGGCGACAGCGAGCTCTACCATGCCCTGCTGGGCAAAAACCTGGGTTAGCAAACACCGCAAAGCAAAATGTGGGAGGGGGCTTGCCCCCGATTGCAGTGTGTCAGGCAGTACATCTGCTACTGAAACACCGCTATCGGGGCAAGCCCCCTCCCACATTTGATCTCTATTTCAAAAGAGAGCAGGTGGTGTCAGAGGACACCACCAGGCTCAACTATCAGCTATAGACCCGGCCGAGGAGCTGCCGATGGCTTTCAAACTGATCGAGCACATCCCGGGTGATCTGCTCCTGGGTGAAGCCCATCAGGTCGTATTCCTGAGGCCCGTTGTGCAGGTACACCTCGGCACGGTAATAACGCGTGCGCTCTTCTTCAGGCAGATCATTGGGCGCCGACGAGTAGGCATCCAGGCTGACTTCGTAGACAAACGGGTTGCCCTCCTCCATCTCGATCCGCACACCGATGCAGCGCCTGGATTTGCCCAGCAGCGTCTGCACTTCCAGCCCCTGCTCACGCAACGCAACCGCCGCTTCTTCCAACGCCGGCGTCACGTGCTTGTCCATAAAGCGCTGCACGGTGCCCTGGCTCGGTTGCAGGTCCAGTGCGGTCAGTCGCTCGCTGAACCCACGACGTCCGCGTTCAGCCAGTTGCGCCTGCTCCTGTTCGATGGCCACGTCCTGGCGCATCGCTTTGTGCAGGCCGAACATAAAGCAGATCAGCACCACCGAGAACGGCAACCCCGCCAGCACCACCATGGTCTGCATGGCTTCGAAGTTGCCGGCGAACAGCAGGCCGATGGTCACCAGGGTGATCACCGCCGACCAGAAGATCCGCAACCAGTGCGGCGCGTCTTCATCTACATTGCCGCCTGTGCACGACAGGTTGGCCATCATCACCGCGCCGGAATCCGCTGGCGTCAGGAACAGCACGAAGCCCACAAAGATCGACACACCGATGACGACTTTCGACGCCGGGTAATGCTCAAGCAGCTGGTAGATCGCCATGGACGGTTGTTCCAGCGCGGTCTTGCCCAGCTCCACCGCCCCATGGTTCAACACCAGGTCCAGCGCCGAGTTACCGAAGATCGACAACCACGCCAAGGTGAAGCCCAGCGGAATCAGCAGCACGCCGGCCACCAGTTCGCGCACGGTCCGCCCACGGGAAATACGCGCAATGAACATGCCCACGAAGGGCGCCCAGGAAATCCACCAGGCCCAGTAGAACAGGGTCCACAGGCCCATCCAGCGTTCGGTCTTGGCGCCGTCGCCTTCATACACGTACAGGTCGAAGGTCTTGAGCACGATACCGTTGAGGTAGTCACCCGTGTTCTGCACCAGGCCGTTGAGCAGGTGCAGGGTGGGACCGAACAGCAGCACAAAGATCAGCAAGCCGCTGAACAGCACGATATTGAGGTTGGACAAGCGGCGAATGCCGTTCTCCACGCCCGACACCGCCGCGATGGTCGCCACCGTGCTCATCACGATGATCACGATCAGCAGGTTGGTGTTGCTGTGCGCCATGCCGAACAGGTTTTCCAGCCCGGACGACACCTGCATCGAACCGATCCCCAGGTTGGTCACCAGGCCGAGCAGGGTCACGAACATACCAAAACCGTCCACCGCGTGGCCGGCCGCGCCTTTTACCCAGCGCTCGCCCACCAGCGGGTACAGCGCCGAGCGCAAGGCCAGCGGCTGGTTATGGCGGTACGCAAAGTACGCCACGGCCAGGCCGACCAGCGCATAGATCGCCCAGCCGTGCAGTCCCCAGTGCAGGAAGGTCAATTGCAGCGCCTGACGTGCCGCGCCGTTGCTGGCCGCCGCGCCTTCGGGCGGGTTGAAGTAGTGGTCCAGCGGCTCGGAGGCGCCGAAGTACAGCAGCGAAATGCCGATACCCGACGAGAACAGCATGCCGGCCCAGGCGCCGTAGCTGAAGTCCGGGGTGTCGTCCTTGCTGCCCAGTTTCAATTTGCCATAGGACGAAAACGCCAAGCCGACCACAAACACCAGGTAGGCGGCGATGACCACCATGTAGTACCAGCCGAAGCTTTTCGACAGCCAGGCCTGGGCGACGCCGAGCATGCGCCCGGCCTCCTGCGGGGCGATGATCAGAATGGCGGTCAACAACAGAATCAAGGCGGTGGAGGTGTAGAACACCCAACCGTTGACCCGAACCTTTTCCGGCGGGGTCTTTATAAGAGAGGCAGAACTCATGGCGCAGATGCTCCGGGCAGTGCGAGAGAGAAACACAAGGCAACGGTTATCCCGGGACATCGATTTTTCGGCAGTCGACGGACGGGTGTTATAAAGACATCCCGAAAATCCCGGACCCCACCGAAGCGGTACCCAGGCCCTGATACGGCCTGTTTCAGGGGTTTTCGCAGGTGTCAGCGGTCGCGGCTCTCAGGTAGGAAACGTCTGTAGGCAGCGACCATTTGTCGCAGAGCTTATTCTTTGTTGATTGAACGTTCAATCAAAACAAAATAGACTGGCCTTCAAGCCGATGGACGTGATCGCCCGTCAGCAGGCCCAAGGAGAGGTGCTACATGCCCAAGGTCGGTATGCAACCCATACGCCGCCAGCAGTTGATCGAAGCCACGATGACGGCCATTGATCAAGTCGGAATGGGAGATGCCAGCATTGCGCTGATCGCCCGTTTGGCAGGCGTCTCGAACGGCATCATCAGTCACTACTTTCGGGACAAGAACGGCCTGATCGCGGCGACGATGCAGTATTTGATGAGTGTGCTGATGGAAAACATCCACACACGTCGACAAGCGTTGAAGGATGACAGCCCGCGCGCCCACCTCCAGGTGATCGTCGCCGGCAACTTCGACGCCAGCCAGGTCAACGGCCCGGCAATGAAAACCTGGCTGGCCTTCTGGGCCTCCAGCATGCACCACCCGTCTTTGCACAGGTTGCAGCGGATCAACGATCAGCGTCTGTATTCCAACCTGTGCTGCCAGTTCCGCCGTGCGCTGCCGTTGCCCGAAGCACGCAGCGCAGCCCGAGGCCTGGCGGCCCTGATCGACGGTTTGTGGTTGCGCGGTGCCCTGTCGGGAGACGCTTTCGACACGGAGCAGGCGCAACGCATTGCTCACGAATACATGGATTTCCAATTGGCCAAGCAGGTGAGTCAGAGCACATAACCGCTCAACTCCCGAACCGCGCCAACCACTTATGCACTTGCGAGGACTTTATGGCCCGTTTCGAACTGCAAAAACTCTACATTGACGGCGGCTACAGCGACGCTGGCAGCGATGCCACCTTCGAAGCCATCAACCCGGCTAACGGTGAAGTTCTCGCCCAAGTGCAACGCGCAACGAAGGAAGACGTTGAGCGCGCCGTGGTCAGCGCCGAAAAAGGCCAGAAAATCTGGGCCGCCATGACAGCCATGGAGCGTTCGCGCATCCTGCGTCGCGCCGTCGACATCCTGCGCGAGCGCAACGATGAGCTGGCCGCCCTGGAAACCCTGGACACCGGCAAGGCGTTCTCCGAAACCAAATACGTCGACATCGTCACCGGCGCCGACGTGCTGGAGTACTACGCGGGCCTGGTGCCGGCCATCGAAGGCGAGCAGATTCCGCTGCGTGACACCTCCTTCGTCTACACCCGCCGCGAGCCGCTGGGCGTGGTCGCCGGTATCGGCGCGTGGAACTACCCGATCCAGATCGCCCTGTGGAAATCCGCACCGGCCCTGGCCGCCGGTAACGCGATGATCTTCAAGCCCAGCGAAGTCACCTCGCTGACCACCCTGAAACTGGCCGAGATCTACACCGAAGCCGGCGTTCCGGCCGGTGTGTTCAACGTCCTGACCGGCAGCGGCCGTGAAGTCGGCACCTGGCTGACCGAGCACCCGCGCATCGAGAAAGTCTCATTCACCGGCGGCACCGACACCGGCAAGAAAGTCATGGCCAGCGCTTCGAGCTCCTCGCTCAAGGAAGTGACCATGGAACTGGGCGGCAAGTCGCCGCTGATCGTGTTCGAAGACGCCGACCTGGATCGCGCCGCCGACATCGCGATGATGGCCAACTTCTACAGCTCCGGCCAGGTCTGCACCAACGGCACCCGCGTGTTCGTGCCCAAGCACCTGCAGGCGGCGTTCGAAGCGAAGATCCTTGAACGTGTGGCGCGCATCCGTGTGGGCGACCCGCAGGACGACAACACCAACTTCGGCCCGCTGGTCAGTTTCGCCCACATGGAGAGCGTGCTGGGCTACATCGCCAAAGGTAAAGAGCAAGGCGCACGCCTGCTGTGCGGCGGCGACCGCTTGACCGACGGCGACCTGGCCAAAGGCGCCTACGTGGCTGCGACGGTGTTCACCGACTGCACCGACGACATGACCATCGTGCGTGAAGAAATCTTCGGCCCGGTGATGAGCATCCTCACCTATGAAACCGAGGAAGAAGTGATCCGTCGCGCCAACGACACCGACTTCGGCCTGGCCGCCGGCCTTGTAACCCGCGACCTGAACCGCGCCCACCGCGTGATTCATCAGCTGGAAGCGGGGATCTGCTGGATCAACGCCTGGGGCGAGTCCGACGCCAAGATGCCGGTCGGCGGCTACAAGCAATCGGGTGTGGGTCGTGAGAACGGGATCAGCTCGCTGAACAACTTCACCCGGATCAAATCGGTACAGGTTGAGTTGGGTGATTACGCCTCGGTGTTCTAAGCACCCGAGCCTTGTATTGCCTGTAAGGCCGCCATCGGGGGCAAGCCCCCTCCCACACTTTGATTTGTGAATACCTTCAAATGTGGGAGGGGGCTTGCCCCCGATGAGGCCCGACCTGACCACACTTCAAAGAGGGTGCATCCAATGTCCCAAGAATACGACTACATCATTGTGGGTGCCGGCTCCGCCGGTAACACCCTGGCGACCCGTCTGACCGAAGACGAAGGCGTCACCGTCCTGTTGCTGGAAGCCGGTGGCCCGGACTACCGCCTCGACTTCCGTACCCAGATGCCGGCCGCCCTGGCGTTCCCGCTGCAGGGCCGTCGCTACAACTGGGCCTACGAAACCGATCCGGAGCCACACATGGACGGTCGCCGCATGGAATGTGGGCGCGGCAAGGGCCTGGGCGGTTCTTCGCTGATCAACGGCATGTGCTACATCCGCGGCAACGCCATGGACTACGACAACTGGTCGAAGCTGCCGGGTCTGGAAGACTGGAGCTACCTGGACTGCCTGCCGTATTTCCGCAAGGCCGAAACCCGCGACATCGGCCCCAACGATTACCACGGCGGCGACGGCCCGGTCAGCGTGACCACGCCGAAAGCGGGCAATAATCCGCTGTTCCACGCCATGGTCGAAGCCGGCGTGCAGGCCGGTTACCCGCGTACCGAAGACTTGAACGGTTACCAGCAGGAAGGCTTCGGCCCGATGGACCGTACCGTCACGCCGAACGGCCGTCGTGCCAGCACCGCGCGCGGTTATCTGGACACGGCTAAAAAGCGTTCGACCCTGACCATCGTCACCCACGCCCTCACCGACAAAGTGTTGTTTGAAGGCAAGCGTGCCGTTGGCGTGCGTTACCTGATCGGCGCCGCCGAAGAGCGTGTTGAAGCCCGCGCCCGTAAAGAAGTGCTGGTGTGCAGCGGCGCCATTGCCTCGCCGCAATTGCTGCAACGTTCCGGCGTCGGTCCGGCGAAACTGCTGGAAAGCCTCGACATCCCGGTGGTCCACGACCTGCCGGGCGTCGGCGAAAACCTGCAGGATCACCTTGAGCTGTACCTGCAATACGCCTGCACCCAGCCGGTGTCGCTGTACCCTTCGCTGCTCTGGTACAACCAGCCGGCCATTGGTGCCGAATGGCTGTTCAATGGCACCGGCATCGGCGCCAGCAACCAGTTCGAGGCCGGCGGCTTTATCCGTTCGCGTCCGGAATTCGAATGGCCGAACATCCAGTACCACTTCCTGCCGGTCGCGATTAACTACAACGGCAGCAACGGTGTGAAAGAGCACGGTTTCCAGGCACACATGGGTTCCATGCGTTCGCCAAGCCGTGGTCGCGTGCAACTGAAGTCGAAGAACCCACGGGACTACCCGAGCATCCTCTTCAACTACATGGCCACCGAACAGGACTGGCAGGAATTTCGCGACGGCATCCGCCTGACCCGGGAAATCATGCAGCAGCCGGCGCTGGACCCGTACCGTGGCCGCGAAATAAGCCCGGGGATTGAAGTGCAAACCGATGAGCAACTGGACAAGTTCATCCGCGAGCACGCCGAGACCGCGTTCCACCCGTCCTGCTCGTGCAAGATGGGCGCTGACGAGATGGCAGTGGTCGATGGCGAAGGCCGCGTGCACGGCATGCAGGGTTTGCGCGTGGTCGACGCGTCGATCATGCCGATCATCACCACCGGCAACCTGAACGCTCCCACGATCATGATCGCCGAGAAAATCGCCGACAAGATTCGTGGCCGCCAGCCACTGCCGCGCAGCACCGCCGACTACTACGTGGCCGGCGATGCACCGGTGCGTGGCAAGCCGATGCGTGAAATTGCGCAGTAACTGACACACTGCGGCGCTCCCATCGGGGGCAAGCCCCCTCCCACACTTTGATTTGTGAACACCTTCAAATGTGGGAGGGGGCTTGCCCCCGATGAGGCCCTGCCAGACACTGCAAAACCTCCCGCCTACACTTTCCTTGATCAGCTCCCAGCCCCGGCCTACTCTGTTGGCCTGCCCGCGCTGAGCCGCCCACAAGGAAGGCCCCATGTTCGAACACCACGCCACGCTCAAGAAACACTTCAGTGCCCTGCGCACCAACGCCCAATTCTTCTCCCTGCGCTATGTCCGCGAATCCGGCCGCTATCTGTCGGTACGCAAGAACGTCGCCGAACCGCCCCACCTGAGCCATGACGAAGGCGCCATGCTCACCGTGCGCCTCAACGGCGTGGAAGCCTACGCCGCGACCAACGACATTTCCCTGGCCGGCCTGCAGGCCGCTCTTGAGCGCGCCGAGCAGCAAGCCCGGCAGATCTCGCCCCATGCCCTGCTCGACCTGCGCGAGCAATCGGTCTCCAGTGACGTTGCCGATTATCTGTCGCCCGATTTCGACCAACCCTTCCCCACCCTGAGCGACTGCTATCAGCTGCTCGGCGATGAGTCGGCGGCCGTGCCCAGGGACGAGCGCCTGGTGAGCTGGGACGTGAGTCTGGGCCAGACTACCGTCGAACAGATCTACCTCAATACGGCCGGCGCCGAACTGCGCCAGGCTCAGCGCTTTGTGTTCCCCGGCGTCAACGTCACAGCCTTCGATGGCAACGACAGCCAGACCCGCACCCTGGGCGGCAGCAACTTCGGCCAGCAAGGCGGCTTTGACGTGATCAGCCGCTTCGGCCTGACCGGCGCCGCACCGCGCGTGGCCGACGAAGCGTTGCAATTGCTGCTGGCACCGAACACGCCCCAGGGTCCGCGTGACCTGCTGCTGATGCCCGACCAGATGATCCTGCAGATCCACGAGTCCATCGGCCACCCGCTGGAGCTGGACCGCATCCTCGGCGACGAGCGCAACTACGCCGGCACCAGCTTTGTGAAAGCCAGCGACTTCGGTCACCTGCAATACGGTTCACCGCTGCTCGACGTGACCTTCGACCCGGACATCCCCGAACAGCTCGCCAGCTACAGCCATGACGATGACGGCACCCGCGCCAGCAAGCAGTTCCTGATCCGCGAAGGGCTGCTGCTCAAGCCGTTGGGCGGCGCGTTGTCGCAATTTCGCGCCAACCTGCCAGGCGTTGCCAACAGCCGTGCCTGCGGCTGGAACCGCCCGCCCATCGATCGCATGGCCAACCTGAATATCGAGCCCGGCGATAAAAACCTCGCGCAACTGGTGGGCGGTATTGAACACGGCATCCTGATGTCGACCAATCGTTCGTGGTCCATCGACGATGCGCGCAACAAGTTCCAGTTCGGGTGTGAGTGGGGCCAGTTGATCGAAAACGGCGAACTCAAGGGTGTGGTGAAGAACCCCAACTATCGCGCCATTTCCGCGCAGTTCTGGCGCAAGCTCAGCGCGGTCGGCGATGCCAGCACTTTCAAGGTATTGGGCACGCCGAACTGCGGCAAGGGCGAGCCCAACCAGGTGATCCGCGTCGGCCATGCGTCGCCGGCCTGCGTATTCAGTAACGTCGATGTATTCGGGGGAGACGCCTGATGAATAATTTCAAGGCACTGGTGGACTGGCTCAAGCAGGCCATCACCGACAAGGAGCAATTTCACCTCGGCTACGCGGATGAATCATCGGAGTTCGTGCGTTTCAACCACGCGCAGGTACGCCAGGCCGGCCAGGTGCAACAGGCCAGCCTGAACCTCAAGCTGATCAACGATGGCCGCCACGCCGACCTGGGCATCACCCTGTCCGGCGCGCCGGATCTGGATCGCCAGCGTCTGGCCGGCGGCCTGCAACAGCTGCGTGAAACCTTGCCGTTGCTGCCGCCGGACCCGTATCTGTTGCTGAATCACAACGCCTGGGAAAGCCACAATGAACAACTGCGGCCCCTGCCGGAGCTGGCCCAGGTGCTGCAAGACATCAGCCAGGCCGCCGAAGGCGTGGACCTGGTCGGTTTCTATGCCGCCGGCCCCATCAGCCGTGGCTTTGCCAGCTCCGATGGGGCGTTCGGCTGGCACCAGGCCAATAGCTTCAACTTCGACTTCAGCCTGTTCCACGCCAATGGCGAAGCGGTCAAGGCCAGCTATGCCGGGCACAGCTGGGACAGCGCCGAGTTCGCCCGACGCGTCCAGCAGGCCCGCGATCAGCTCCAATTTTTGGGCCGGCCACTGCACCCGCTGGCGCCCGGACAGTACCGCGCCTACCTCGCGCCGGCAGCACTCGAAGAACTCATCAGCATCATTACCTGGGGCGGTTTTTCCGCGCAGGCCATCGCCAGCAAAGGCAGCTCGCTGCAACGCCTGTATGCCGGCGAACAACAGCTGAGCCCGCTGGTGACGGTGACCGAGCAGATCAGCGGTTCACTGAGCCAGGCCTTTTCCACCGAAGGCTACCCGCGCAGCGATGTCAGGTTGATCAATGCCGGCATGGCCGATGGCCAACTGGTCAACTCGCGCAGCGCCGCCGAATACGGCCTGAACGCCAACGGCGCCGGCAGCGACGAGTCCCCCAGCGCCCTGCAGATGGCCGCCGGCAACCTGGCCCAGGCCGATATCCTCAGGCAATTGGGCACCGGGCTGTACATCAGCAACCTGTGGTACCTGAACTACTCCGACCTGCCGGCGGCGCGCCTGACCGGCATGACCCGCTTCGCCACGTTCTGGGTGCAAGACGGCGAGATCAAGGCCCCGGTCAGCACCATGCGCTTTGATGACAGTGTGTACAGCCTGCTGGGCTCACAGCTGGAAGCGTTGACGGCCGAGCGAGAGCTGCTGCTGTCGGCCAGTACCTATGGGCAGCGCAACACCGCGTCGAATCTGCTGCCAGGCGCCCTGGTCAAACGCCTGACCCTCACCCTCTAAGCCCCCTCCCACATTGGATTGCTGCTCTCTCAGACATCGCCTTGTCATCTCTTCCTACGGCCCATTCTCTTCTTCCCGGTCTTCGCGCCAGCCCTGTTGTCGCCCGCAAAAAACCTCGCTATAAGGGTTGATGGCATACCGCCACATCACAGGGAGTGCAGCGATGACCCAGGGAAGTTTTGTCATAGATAAGCTGTACAAGCACTACAACGTCCACGTAGAGCAACTGGGCAATGACCCACGCAGAAAAACCGTATTGATGGTCAACGGCGCGCTGTCCACCACGCGCTCCTTTGCCCGCACCAGCAAATGCCTGGCCGAGCATTTCAATGTTCTGCTGTTCGACTTGCCTTTCTCCGGCTATTCCCGCGAACACAACACCGACCTCGACCTGGTGACCAAGGACGACGAAGTACAGATGCTGCGCGCGCTGGTGGAGCGTTTTGCCGTCAACCATCTGGTCTCGGCCTCATGGGGCGGCATCTCCACATTGCTGACGCTGGCCCATAACCCACCGTCCATCGAAAGCTCGGTGGTGATGGCCCTGGCGCCCAACCTCAACCGGGCGATGCTCGAGTATGTGGAGCGCGTGCGGGTATTGATCGAAGCCGATGACAAATCCGCCGTCGGCCATCTGCTCAACGAGACAGTCGGCAAATACCTGTCGCCGCGCCTCAAGCGCAACAACCACCGCCACCTGTCGAACATGGCCACCACCGAGTATCGCCAGGCGCGGTTCCATATCCATCAGGTCCTGGCGCTGGGCGATGGCAACTACTTGCCGGCGCTCCGGCAAATTGCTACGCCGGTGCACTTCCTCAACGGTACGCTGGACGAATACACCCCGGCCGCCGAAGCCCGGTTGTTCGGCGATTACGTGAGGCGCAGCAGTTTCGCCGTGGCCGAACACACCGGCCATTTGCTCGACCTGGAATCACGCGAGGCGGCGCTGAGTGTGCATCGCGCCTTGCTGGATTTTCTGGTGGGCGAGCACGCTGCATTGTCGGACTTAGACGAACCGCCAGTGGGAAAAACAGCGGCGGATGGCGCATAATCGCCGACACATAGCCTGCTAACAAAAAAGGGTTCCCATGCCGAATCGTGCCCCTCTCGACGCCAAGACCGCCCGCTGGCTCCCCTGGGTGGTCGCGATTGCCTTCTTCATGCAGTCGCTGGACGGGACGATCCTCAACACGGCGCTGCCGGCCATGGCTCGGGACCTGGCGGAAAACCCGCTGCGCATGCAGGGCGTGGTGATTGCCTACATGCTCACCGTCGCCTTGCTGATCCCCGCGTCGGGCTGGATCGCCGACCGCTTCGGCACCAGGAAGATCTTCTTTGGCGCGATCCTGCTGTTCAGCATCGGCTCATTGTTGTGCGCCTTGTCCAGCAGCTTGAGCATGCTGGTGGGGGCGCGGGTGATCCAAGGCCTGGGCGGGGCGCTGATGCTGCCGGTCGGGCGCCTGGTGGTACTGCGCGCCTATCCCCGTTCCGAGCTGGTGCGGATCATGGGCTTCATTACCATCCCCGGCCTGCTCGGCCCGTTGCTCGGTCCGACCCTGGGTGGCTGGATGGTGCAATACCTGACCTGGCACTGGATCTTCCTGATCAACCTGCCGGTAGGCATGCTCGGCTGCTATGCCGTTTGGAAGTTCATCCCCGACCTGCGCGGCAGCGAGCGTACGCGCTTCGATAGCCTCGGCTTCCTGTTGTTCGGCGCGGCGATGGTGCTGATCACCATCGCCATGGAGGGTCTGGGCGAACTGCACCTGCCGCACCTGCGGGTGATGTTGCTGCTGTTCGGCGGGCTGGCGTGCCTGGCGGCGTATTGGCTGCGCGCCGGGCATATCGACAACGCCCTGTTCTCGCCGGTGCTGTTCAAGACCCGTACCTTTGCCGTGGGCATTCTCGGCAACCTGTTCGCGCGCCTGGGCAGCGGCGCCCTGCCGTTCCTGGTACCGCTGCTGTTGCAAGTGGCGCTGGGTTATTCTCCGTCTCAGGCCGGCATGAGCATGCTGCCGCTGGCGGCGGCGGCGATGTTCGCCAAGTCCATCGCCCGGCCGCTGATCGAGCGGCTGGGTTATCGCGTGGTGCTCACCGGCAACACCCTGGCGCTGGGCGCCATGCTGGCGAGCATGGGCCTGGTCAGCGAGCAAACCCCGTATCCGCTGCTGTTGGGGATGCTGGCGGTGCTCGGCGCCATCAACTCCCTGCAATTCACGGCGATGAACACCGTCACCCTGATCGACCTCGACGACGCCCAGGCCAGCAGCGGCAACAGTTTGCTGTCGGTGGTGGCGCAACTGTCCCTGAGCCTGGGCGTGGCCTGCGCCGGTGCGCTGCTCGGTGGGTTCACAGCCGAAGCCGGCAACGATGGGGTGAACACGGTGCTCGGCGCGTTCCAGCTGACGTTTCTCACCGTGGGCATCATGGCCATGCTGGCGGCGGCGATCTTCCTGCAATTGTCGCCAAAAGACGGCAAACGCGTAGTCAGCCGCGAGCATGATATCGAGCACTGAGCGGCGTCTCGTCTAGAACTTGCGGGGAAATTCCCACGAGACTGGTACACTGCGCGACATTTTGTTTTGCAGAGCCAGTCCCGTGACCACCATCGCCACCGCTTTTAATACTTTGCCCCTGTCCTCCGCCATGCTGGCTAACCTCGACTCGCTGGGTTATGTCGAGATGACGCAGATCCAGGCGCAGAGCTTGCCGGTGATCCTCAAGGGGCTGGACCTGATCGCCCAGGCCAAGACCGGCAGCGGCAAGACCGCCGCCTTCGGTATCGGCCTGCTCAATCCGATCAACCCGCGCTATTTCGGTTGCCAGGCCCTGGTGATGTGCCCGACCCGCGAGCTGGCCGACCAGGTGGCCAAGGAAATCCGTCGCCTGGCCCGCGCTGAAGACAACATCAAGGTGCTGACCCTGTGCGGCGGCGTGTCTCTCGGCCCACAGATCGCTTCCCTGGAGCACGGCGCCCACGTGATCGTCGGCACCCCGGGCCGTATCCAGCAGCACCTGCGCAAGGGTTCGCTGGTACTCGACGGTTTGAACACGCTGATCCTCGACGAAGCCGACCGCATGCTCGACATGGGTTTCTACGACGCCATCGAAGACATCATCAGCAAGACCCCGCCACGTCGCCAGACCCTGCTGTTCTCAGCCACGTACCCGGTGAGTATCAAGCAGTTGGCCTCCAAGTTCATGCGCGCGCCGCAACAGGTGAAAGCCGAGGCGTTCCACTCCGACGATCAGATTGAACAGCGGTTCTACGAGATCTCGCCGGAAGAACGCATGGACGCCGTGACCAAGGTGCTGGCGCATTTCCGCCCGGCGTCGTGCGTGGCGTTCTGCTTCACCAAGCAGCAAGTGCAGGAAACCGTGGATCACCTGACGTCCAAGGGCATCTCCGCCGTCGGCCTGCACGGTGACCTGGAGCAACGCGACCGTGACCAGGTACTGGCGATGTTCGCCAACCGCAGCACCTCGGTGCTGGTGGCCACCGACGTGGCCGCCCGCGGCCTGGACATTGACTCGCTGGACATGGTGATCAACGTCGAGCTGGCCCGCGATTCGGAAATCCACATTCACCGCGTCGGCCGTACCGGTCGCGCGGGTGAGACCGGCATTGCCATCAGCCTGGTGGCGCCGTCCGAAGCGCACCGCGCCCAGGCCATCGAGCAACTGCAGAAGTCGCCATTGAACTGGGACCAGCTGGACAACCTCAAGCCGCAGAGCGGTGGCCCGCTGCTGCCGGTGATGAGCACGCTGTGCATCGCCGCCGGCCGCAAGGACAAGGTGCGCCCGGGTGACATCCTAGGCGCATTGACCGGCGAAGCCGGCATCCCGGGTGCCCAGGTCGGCAAGATCGCGATCTTTGATTTCCAGGCCTTCGTGGCCGTGGAACGCGGCATCGCCAAGCAGGCGCTGCAGCGCTTGAACGACGGCAAGATCAAGGGCCGTTCGTTGCGCGTGCGCATCCTGTAACACGACCGTTGATCCAATGAAGATCCAATGTGGGAGGGGGCTTGCCCCCGATGGCGGTGTGTCAGTCAGTACATCTGTTACTGAGACACCGCTATCGGGGGCAAGCCCCCTCCCACATTGGACTGTATTCAAATTCAGATTTTTATGAGGACACCGTTTTGCGCTCGACCGAAGTTGTGATCATTGGCGCCGGCGCCGCAGGTTTGATGTGCGCACTGACCGCCGCCGGGCGCGGGCGCAAGGTGATGCTGATCGACCACGCGAACAAGGCCGGCAAAAAGATCCTGATGTCCGGCGGTGGCCGCTGCAACTTCACCAATCTGTACACCGAGCCGGCCAACTTCCTCTCGCACAACGCGCACTTCTGCAAGTCGGCCCTGGCGCGCTATACCCAGTGGAATTTCATCGGGCTGGTGGCCAAGCACGGCGTGCCGTACCACGAAAAGAAACTCGGCCAGCTGTTCTGCGATAACAAGTCCAGCGACATCCTCGGCATGCTCCTCGATGAATGCATCCAGACCGGCGTGAGCCTGCATCTGGACACCTCCATCCAGGAAATCGCCAGGCTCGACAGCGGCTATCAGTTGCAGACCACCTTGGGTGAACTGCGCTGCGAATCGCTGGTAATCGCCACCGGCGGCTTGTCGATCCCCACGCTGGGCGCCACCGGCTTCGGTTACCAGGTGGCCAAGCAATTCGGCCACGAACTGCTGCCCACCCGCGCGGGTCTGGTGCCGTTTACCATCACCGACCAGCTCAAGGAGTTGTGCGGCGAGTTGTCCGGCACCTCGGTCGATTGCCTGGTCAGCTGCAACGGCCAGAGCTTTCGCGAGAACATCCTGTTTACCCACCGCGGCCTTAGCGGGCCGGCGATCCTGCAGATTTCCTCCTACTGGGAATCCGGCGACACCGTGGAGATCAACCTGCTGCCCGACCACGACGCCCACACCTGGCTGCAACAGCAGCAGGCCGAACGCCCCAACAGCGAGCTCAAAACCCTGCTGGGCGAGATCTTCACCAAGAAGATGGCCAACCTGCTGGCGGACACCTGGTTCGCGTCCAAGCCGATGAAGCAGTACACCCATGCCGAAATCGCCGAGATCGCCGAGAAGCTCGGCAACTGGCAACTGGTGCCGGCGGGCACCGAGGGTTATCGCACGGCCGAGGTGACCCTGGGCGGGGTGGATACGCGGGAAGTGTCGTCCAAGACCATGGAGTCGCTGAAAAGCCCCGGGTTGTACTTTATCGGCGAAGTACTGGACGTGACCGGTCACCTGGGCGGGTTCAACTTCCAGTGGGCCTGGGCTTCGGGCTACGCAGCCGCGCAATACGTCTGAAGGATGTACTCGGTCAAATGTGGGAGGGGGCTTGCCCCCTCCCACATTTTGTTTTGCAGGGTGTCAGGGAAATATTTGCACATCGATGTGCTCGCCACCCTTGCCGTGGCGTCCTTGATAGCTCAATTTAGCGACAACGTCCCGGAAGACTCCAGACTTCATGTCATCGACCTCGTTCAAGCAGTCCCTGCGACGCCTGTGGGCACTGGATAAATTCAGCTACAGCATTCGGGTATTCATCGCCCTGACCGGCAGCATGGCGCTGTGCTGGTATCAGGATGAAATGACGTTGTTGATCCCGCTATTCCTGGGGATTATCGCCAGCGCCCTGGCCGAGACCGATGACAGTTGGCAAGGCCGTCTCAATGCCCTGGCGGTGACGCTGGTGTGTTTCAGCATCGCCGCACTGTCGGTGGAACTGCTGTTTCCCTACCCCTGGATTTTCGCGGCCTCCCTGGCCCTGGCCACGTTCGGCCTGACCATGCTCGGCGCGCTCGGCGAACGCTATGGCGCGATTGCCTCGGCCACGTTGATCCTGTCGGTCTATACCATGATCGGCGTGGACCAGCGCGGCGGTGCTGTCAGTGATTTCTGGCACGAGCCGCTGCTGCTGGTGGCGGGCGCGGCCTGGTACGGCGTGCTGTCGGTGCTGTGGCAGGCGCTGTTTTCCAACCAGCCGGTACAGCAGAGCCTGGCGCGGTTGTTCCGCGAGCTGGGGCGTTATCTCAAGCTCAAATCGTCATTGTTCGAGCCGATCCGCCAACTGGATGTGGAGGCACGCCGCCTGGAACTGGCCCAGCAGAATGGCCGGGTAGTCGCGGCGTTGAATGCGGCGAAGGAAATCATCCTGCACCGCGTCGGTAATGGCCGGCCGGGCTCGAAGGTCAGCCGCTACCTGAAGCTGTACTTCCTGGCCCAGGACATCCACGAGCGCGCCAGCTCCTCCCACTACCCTTACAATGCACTGGCCGACGCGTTCTTTCACAGCGACGTGCTGTTCCGCTGCCAACGCCTGCTGCGCCAGCAAGGCAAGGCCTGCCAGGCGCTGGCCGAGTCGATCCAACTGCGCCAGCCGTTCATTTATGACGACAGTTTTGCCGAAGCCCTGGGCGATTTGAACGCTTCTCTGGAGCACCTGCGCATCCAGAGCAACCCGGCCTGGCGCGGCCTGCTGCGCTCGTTGCGCGCTCTGGCGGCGAACCTGTCCACCCTCGACCGCCTGCTCGGCGACGCGAGCAACCCCGACGCCCTGGCCGACGCCACGGACAGCAACCTGCTGGACCGGGCCCCACGCAACCTCAAGGAAATGTGGACGCGCCTGCGCACCCAGCTCACGCCGACCTCGCTGCTGTTTCGCCATGCCTTGCGCCTGTCCCTGGCATTGACCGTCGGCTACGCCACCCTGCACGCCATCCATGCTTCCCAGGGTTACTGGATCATCCTTACCACGCTGTTTGTTTGCCAACCGAACTACGGTGCGACGCGACGCAAGCTCGGCCAGCGGATCATCGGCACCGCCATCGGCCTGACCGTGGCCTGGGCGCTGTTCGACCTGTTCCCAAGCCCGGTGGTGCAGTCGATGTTCGCCATCGCCGCCGGCCTGGTGTTCTTTATCAACCGCACCACACGCTACACCCTGGCCACGGCGGCGATCACCCTGATGGTGCTGTTCTGCTTCAACCAGGTGGGCGATGGCTACGGACTGTTCCTGCCACGCCTGTTCGATACCTTGCTCGGCAGCCTGATCGCAGGGCTGGCGGTGTTCCTGTTCCTGCCGGACTGGCAAGGCCGGCGCCTGAACAAAGTGCTGGCCAACACCCTGACCTGCAACAGCATTTACCTGCGCCAGATCATGCAGCAGTATGCGGCCGGCAAAAGCGACGACCTGGCTTACCGCCTGGCCCGCCGCAACGCGCACAACGCCGATGCGGCGCTATCCACCACCCTGGCGAATATGCTGATGGAGCCGGGGCACTTTCGTAAGGAGGCCGACGTAGGCTTTCGCTTCCTGGTGCTGTCGCACACCCTGCTCAGCTATTTGTCGGGCCTTGGTGCGCACCGCGACACCCAACTGCCGGCCGACGTGCGCGAGCAATTGATCGAAGGCGCGGGTAACAGCCTGGCGGCGAGCATCGATGAGATCGCCACGGGCCTGGCGAACAAACAGCCGATTGCGATCCAGAGTGATGCCGAGGAAGCACTGGCGGCGCAGCTTGAGCAGATGCCGGATGAGATCGATGAGGGGCAGCGGCTGGTGCAGACACAGTTGGCGCTGATTTGTCGGCAGTTGGGGCCGTTGCGTACGCTGGCCGCGCATCTGATCAAAGATACCCGCGCGGCTTAGGCCGCTATCGGGGGCAAGCCCCTCCCACACTGACTGTGTTCACAGATTCAGATGTGTGAATACAGTCAAATGTGGGAGGGGGCTCGCCCCCGATGAGGCCCGTACAGGCGCTACATCCCATGGGCCTTCATCAACTTCGCATAGCTGCCATCCGCCTTCATCCTGGCGATCTCCCGATCAAAACCGGCCACGATCTGCGCATGCTCGGGGTTCTTCAGGCTGACAAGAATATGCAGGCTGTTCTCGCTCAGCGGCTCGCCCACGAACTCCACGGCACTGCGCACCCTGGGCGATTCGCGCGCCAGGTAGTAACGCGCCACAAACTCATCTTCGAGGGTCAGGCGCACACGTTTTGCCGCCAGCATCCGCACGGCCATGGCAAAATTATGCACCGGCACTTTCTGTAACAGCACATCCTGGTCGAACGCCGCCGAATAGGCATAACCGCGCACGACGGCGATGCTTTCGCCGTGCAACTGCTGCAGATCCTGATAATCGATAGGGTCGTCGCGGCGCTTGATAAAGCGCACACGATTGACCAGATACTGCGCGGAAAACTCACCCAACTGCGTACGGGCATCGTCGTACCAGGCGTTGATCAGCACGTCGTAGCGCCCATCGCCTACACCCTTGAGCGCACGCGCCCAGGGCACCTGTTCAAAATCACTGGCATACCCGGCCCGAGCCAGCGCGGTGCTGACAATATCCGTAGCCAGCCCGCCGTTGATCAGGCTGACATCGGTGAACGGAGGCCAACCGTCCGCCACCAGGCGCAAACGCTGCGCCAATACCGGTTGAGCCAGCAGCAATACTGCAATCAAAGCAACGGCACGAGACAATCGCGGCATGCTTAAAATCCTTGGCGGCAGGCGATGGCCTGATAACAGTAGCTCATCAATGAGCCTGCATTGGTTATTACACAAAGAAGTCAGCCTTGCATGCACCGAATGATGGCAAATTGACGCCATTCACAAAATGGCCGGTTTTAGACAGCAGCGCCCGCCGCGCTTACTATCTCTGCCAAGCCTTGAATAAGAGCACGCATCATGACGGTTGATTGGGTCTGCAAACATCACGACGATCTGGGCAAGGAACAGCTGTACGCCATCCTGCGCCTGCGCGGCGAAGTGTTCGTCGTTGAGCAACAGTGTGTTTATCAGGACATTGATGGGCAGGACCTGTCCGGTGATACCCACCACCTGATGGCCTGGAAAGACGATGAGCTGGTGGCCTATCTGCGGCTGCTGGACCCGGAGCCACAGGGCGGCGACGTGGTGATCGGCCGGGTGATCGTGGCGCCGTCGGCGCGGGGCAGCGGGCTGGGGCATTTGATGATGATCGAGGCACTTGAGCAGGTTGAAAAAGTGTGGCCGGACACGCCGATATTTTTGTCGGCCCAGGCGCATTTGCAGGGGTATTACGGGCGGTATGGGTTTGTGGCGGCGGGTGAGGAGTACCTCGAGGACGGTATTCCACATATTGGTATGCGGCGGGTTTGAAGGCCTCATCGGGGGCAAGCCCCCTCCCACACTTGGGATTTGTGAACACAGTCAAAATGTGGGAGGGGGCTTGCCCCCGATGGCGTCAGCCCAGACGCCACATCACTCAGGGATAACCCAACACCTGCTTGACCGACGCAAGATTCCTTTCGATCCACCCCCGATCAATCGCCCCCCACTCACGAATCCGATAACCCCCGGCGTGATTGCGCGCCCCTTCTTCCTGCTCGAACTCACACACAATATCCAGGTCGGCCAACGCCGCAATCGTGTCCTGCGCCGTGCGCCGAGGCATACCAGTCACTTCAGTCAGCGCCGGGACGTTGCTGGCCAGCCCGCTGTCGATCAGATACGCGACATACAGGCGACGGTAGAAACTGCTCTTGGTTTTGCTCACATCCATGGTCAATCGCCTTGTGATTGGGGCTTGCTCTGCAAATCGCGCCAGGTGAGGTACACCCGCAGGTCGAATTCCACCTGATGGTAGCCCGGCATCATGTGTTCACAGAGTTTATAGAACGCCTTGTTGTGGTCCGATTCCTTGAAGTGCGCCAATTCGTGAACCACGATCATGCGCAGAAACTCCGAGGCCGCTTCCTTGAACAGCGAGGCGATGCGGATCTCTTTCTTGGACTTGAGATTACCGCCCTGCACCCGGGAAATCGTGGTGTGCAGACCCAGCGCGCGGTGGGTCAGGTCCAGGCGGTTATCGAACAGCACCTTGTCGATCGACGGTGCATTGCGCAGGTGTTCCTGCTTCAAGGCCAGGGCGTAGCTGTACAGGGCCTTGTCGCTCTGCACGGCGTGGCGCTCGGGGTAACGCTGTTCCAGATAGGCGCCCAACTGGTCCCTGGCGATCAACTGGCGCACTTGTTCCTGAAGGGCGGCAGGATAGGCCTGAAGGTATTTCAATGCGGTCATGGAAGCTGCAATGTGGTTCGGACGGGCGCCAGTGTAGCGAATTCACAGCGCGTGAGGGGGTGACCAACCGACAACGTCCTCGGCCATCAGCGGTGCCGCCGCCCAGCTGCCCTGGATGAACGAACAACCGTTGGCCTTGAGCCACTGCGCCTGTTCGAGGGTTTCCACACCCTCGGCGATCACCAGCACGTCAAAGTGCCCGCACAGCTCGATGATGCTGCGCGCCATTGCGGCATCTCGCGCGGAGCCCGGCAAACGGGCCACCAACTGCTTGTCCAGCTTGAGGGTGTCGAACGCCAGGTCGCGCAGATGGGCCAGGGAACAGCGACCCGCGCCAAAGTCATCCAGGGCGATGCGCACGCCAAGCTCACGCAACAGCTTGAGCTGCCTGGTCGACTCCTCGAGATTGCTCATCAGGCAGTCTTCACTGATTTCCACTTCCAGTTGCCGCCCCTGTAAACCGTGTCGTTCCAGGACCTGCCGCAGTTGGCTGACCAGATTAGGCGTATTGAACTGGCTGCTGCTCAGGCTCACGCTCAATACCAGCTCGTCATCGAAAGACGCCTGCCAGACCTGGCGCTGGGCAGCGACCTGCTGGTAAATCCAGCTGCTCAACTGGCTGATCAGCCGCGCTTCCTCCAGCAGCGGCAAAAACAATCCCGGCGGCACGTCACCGACACTCGGGTGCTGCCAGCGCAGCAGTGCCTCGACACCCCGCAAGCGCCCATCCGCCAGCGACACCTGAGGCTGGTACACCAGGGTGAAATCCTTGTTTTGAATCGCGGTGCGCACACTGTCTTCGAGCATCAGGCGTGAGCGGGCGCGGCCGTTCATTTCCTGATCGTAATAGCGATATTGCTGACGGCCGGCGCGCTTGGCTTCGTACATCGCGATGTCCGCCGCACGCAACAGGCCGCTCAGGTCCGAGCCACAGTCCGGGAAGGTTGCGATACCGATACTCGCTCCCAGCATCACCTCCAACCCGTCGACTTGCTGGCAAACCGACACGCGCTCGATCAGTTTTTCCGCAATCTTCGCCGCCTGCTCCGGGAATTCCAGCTCAAGCAAAGCCGTGAACTCATCCCCGCCCATGCGTCCAAGGATGTCGTAGGAGCGCAAACACGCCTGCATCTGCTCGGACACCCAGCGCAGCACCCGATCACCGGCGTCGTGACCCAGGGTGTCATTGACTCGCTTGAAGCCGTCCAGGTCCAGGTACAGCAACACCAGCGACTGCTCGTTGCGCTCACTGCGCGACAACATGCTCTCCACCGCCTGGTGAAAGCCTCGACGATTGAGCAGCCCGGTCAAAGGGTCAGTCACCGCCTGGAACTCCAACTGCTGGTGCAGGTGGCGCACCTCGGACATGTCCAGCACCGTCACCACCATCGCCTTCTGCTCGGCGGGCAAGGGCGCGCTGGACAACGCCACCGGCACTTGTTGACCGCGACTGGTGCGCAAGATGGCGTCGTGCAAGCGCCACGTTTCGCCCTTGCAATAAGCCTCGTACATCGGGAACCCCAACCAGGCCGGCACATGGGGTTTTTGCAGGAAACTGAGGAAACTCTCGCCCTGCAATTCGGCCATCGTGGCATTGAGCAGCCTGGAGATAGCCGGGTTGGCGTACTGGATCACACTGCCCTCGCCCACCACCAGAATCCCTTCGGCGGCGTTGTCCAATACCGAGGCATTGAAGGCGCGGGCGGCCTCCAGATCATGGCTCAAGCGTTGCAGGGCACGGCGATTACGCTGATGGTCCAGCAGCGCCTGCACCTTGGGCTTGAGAATATGCGGGTCGAAGGGCTTGAACAGGTAGTCGATGGCACCACTGGCATAGCCCTGCAGCACCGCATCGGGCGACTGGGCATCGGCCGTCAGAAAGATGATCGGCGTCATGCTCGTGCGCTGGCTGCCGCGCATCAGGCGTGCCACCTCGAAGCCATCCATACCCGGCATGCGCACGTCCAGCAACACCAGATCGACGTCATGTGCCAGCAGCAACTCCAAGGCTTGCAAACCGGAAGTCGCGGTAATCACTCGCCAGTCTTCGCGTTGCAACACGGCACGCATGCTGACGAGATTTTCCGGGTAGTCATCGACCACCAGAAGAACTGAATGACCGTCGCCGAGGTTTGGAGCGCAATCCATGCTACGTCTCTTCCTTAAGGAACTGCACCGGTCACTTCGGGTACTTAAAACCGGACAAATAATGAGGCCTCACTCTAGCCCCGGTTATAAAAAAGCAGAAGTCACCTCGATGCCATCATCGCGCCAAAGTACGGGAAGCCGACTAACGGTAAGGCCCTGCAGCCCGCGTACCGTGGGCAACATGGCTTTTTGGCATTCCTCTGACGCCAATAAATTGCCAGCCAATGTTTAACAAGTTGGTTAACACCACCTATAAAGAACCTGTGCAGCCCTCGGGCTAAAGCGTTCACCCCTCGTCAAAAAGGCCAACACCATGATCGACCTTTCCACCTGGAACCTGAGCATTCCGGTCGGCTCCCCGCCTACGACCATCGAAACTCCGAAGCTGCTCAGCGGCTTCAATGACCAGTATTTCCAGGCCGAAGGCAGCGATGTGCAATTCTGGACCCCTGTCACCGGCACCCGCACCGAAAACGCCATCTACCCACGCAGCGAACTGCGCGAAACCTATGCCGACGGACGCCTGCGCAACTGGACCTACCCCGAGGCCGACAATTTCCTGCGCGCCACGCTCACCGTCAACCAGGTGCCGTCCAGCGGCAAGATCGTGATCGGCCAGATCCATGCCTATGACAGCCAGAAACCGCTGATCAAGCTGGAGTACCAATTCAAGGAAAAAACCCAGACCGGCAACATCGTCGCCAAGGTCCGCATGCGCCCGGATGAATCCGAAAGCCGCGTGATCCTCGTCGCCTCCAATGTACCGCTGGAAAAGACCTTCACCTATGTGATCAACCTCAACAAAGCCGGGCTGCTCAGCGTGTATGCCGCCGACAGCGAGTGGAATGAACGGATTGGCGCGGCCTGGGGCGACAAGCCGCTGTACTTCAAGGCGGGGGTGTATGTGCAGGACAACAGTGGGGATAGCAAGGAAGGCGCGCGGGTGACGTTTGCGAAGTTGGATATTGATCACGAATAGACGGACCGGCCTACCTTGAGTAGGCAAGGTCCGATAAACCCAGGGACCGTTCCCAAGCCTTGAACCCACCACGGTCAACCTGTGGGAGGGGGCTTGCCCCCGATGGCGGCGGGCCAGCCGCCAACGGTGTTTGCTGATACACCGCAATCGGGGGCAAGCCCCCTCCCACAGTTGTCCTGCCTGGCCTGAGAGGCTGGTGTTCGTCCTACAGCACCGTTGCGACAAGCCAAATCGCCGCTTATAGTTCGCTCCGTCGCTGGCATTGATCGGCGATAGGGTTTCGCAGCCCTAAAGATACGTGTGTAACCAAGCATCATGAATACAACGATGAGCGCTTCGGCGCCCGTCGTCTGTTTTTATGGTGGCTGTGTGTGGGAGACCTTCGGGTCTGCCGGGTTCCTCGTATCCTCGGTCTGCGAACCCGCACACAGCTACCACCCACTTCGTTTCGCAGCGAATGGCGGTAGTCCTTTTCAGATACGAGGAATATTTGCCATGACCCAACAGCTTCCGCCCCGCCGCTTTTATCCCTGCACTGAGTCCGCGACCGATTCGCCCGTGCTCTTGATCGACAGCAACGCCCCGCTGATGGACCTCCACGCCTGCCTGCGCGAACGTCTCAACGCCGCCCTCGAACACCTCAACCTGATCGCCTGCTCCAGCCTGCCGGACTTCGCCGAGCGCGACCTGAACCATGTGGCCAATACCGCGCGCATTCTGGTGCAGGATGTCAGTGATGTGTTCCGCGTGATCGAACACCGTGGTTTCGATACGCCCCACGCCGCCTGATCAAATCCGAGGCAAAAAGAAGCCCGCATCGCTGCGGGCTTCCTTTAAACGCCCAAGGCTCAGTTCACCTTGGCGTTCAACTCACCTTTCAAATACCGCTGGTACATTGCTTCCAGCGAGATCGGCTTGATCTTCGAAGCATTACCGGCAGTACCGAACGCTTCGTAACGCGCGATGCATACGTCGCGCATTGCGGTCACGGTCGCACCGAAGAACTTACGCGGGTCGAATTCGCTCGGGTTGGTTGCCATCAGGCGACGCATCGCACCGGTGGAGGCCAGGCGCAGGTCGGTGTCGATGTTGACCTTGCGTACGCCGTACTTGATGCCTTCGACGATCTCTTCAACCGGTACGCCATAGGTCTCTTTGATGTCGCCGCCGTACTGGTTGATGATCGCCAGCCACTCTTGCGGTACCGAGGAAGAGCCGTGCATCACCAGGTGGGTGTTGGGGATGCGTTTGTGGATTTCCTTGATGCGGTCGATGGCCAGCACGTCGCCGGTAGGCGGCTTGGTGAACTTGTAGGCGCCGTGGCTGGTGCCGATGGCGATGGCCAGGGCGTCGACCTGGGTCTTTTTGACGAAGTCGGCGGCTTCTTCCGGGTCGGTCAGCATCTGGCTGTGATCCAGCACGCCTTCGGCGCCGATGCCGTCTTCTTCGCCGGCCATGCCGGTTTCAAGCGAACCCAGGCAACCCAGCTCGCCTTCAACCGATACGCCGCAGGCGTGGGCCATGGCCACGGTTTGTTGGGTCACGCGTACGTTGTACTCGTAGTCGGTCGGGGTTTTGCCGTCTTCGCCGAGGGAGCCGTCCATCATCACCGAGCTGAAGCCCAGTTGGATGGAGCGCTGGCACACGTCGGGGCTGGTGCCGTGGTCCTGGTGCATGCACACCGGGATGTGCGGGAATTCTTCGATGGCCGCCAGGATCAGGTGACGCAGGAACGGGGCGCCGGCGTATTTGCGCGCTCCGGCCGAAGCCTGGACGATCACGGGGGAGTCGGTCTTGTCAGCGGCTTCCATGATGGCGCGCATCTGCTCAAGGTTGTTGACGTTAAAGGCTGGGACGCCGTAGCCGAACTCGGCTGCGTGGTCCAGCATTTGACGCATGCTGATAAGTGCCATTGTGTTGTCTCTCCCGGTCGAGGGTCGTTAATCGTGCAAGCCTGCCGTAGCGGCGGCTGCTATTCAAGTTATTGCAGATCAAGGGGTTGAGCCTTGAGCTGCTGAATCGTTATTGCTATGGAGCCGACTCAAATTTCAAGTTGAAAGCGAATCAATGTGGGAGGGGGCTTGCCCCCGATTGCAGTGTGTCAGCCTGCACAGGGGTTTCAGGATGACCGCTATCGGGGGCAAGCCCCCTCCCACATTTGGATTTCATCAATTTGAAATCTTATTGGGCCTTGCAGCCGCGCCCAATCAGATCATCCGTGGCCACCCAATACACCAGACCTTCCTCACCCTTGGTGTGAAACGCCAGTTTGCCGTCGCTGTACAGCACGCCGGATGCCGCCACGTCCTGCTTGAGACGGTAGACCTGATCCGAACCGCCGAGGCGTACATCCACTTCGGAGCGGGCCGCATTGGCAAAGCGCCAGTTGACCTCGGCCTTGCTGTCGCAGGTCCAGGTGGTCCACTTGTCAGCCGGCTCTGCCTTGTCGAACAGGTTCATGCTGCTGCAACCGGCCAACAAGGCCAGGGTTGCCAGGGCGAAAACGCCTTTCATTGCCACTCCTCGCAGGGCGACTGGGGCCGCCGTTGCTGTGGGTTAGTGGATCAGACCCGTTATGGGCAACCCTGTTCCTGACCGTTGGGCGCGGAGTCGTATTTCTCCAGGCGCTCGTTGCCGATGCGCTTGTTGATCACCGGCATGGTCTCGGCTTGCCAGTCAGCCTGGTAGCAGCTTTTTTTAAGCGGTGCCGAGGCCTTTTCCGGCTCGGGCGCCGCGCTCGGCGTACTGCCGCAGCCGGCCAACAGGCCCGCCGCGATCACCAGTGCCAACGACTTGATCATGGGAACGCTCCTTTTCCTGATCACGCGCGCCTTAACCCTTGGCCCGGGTTTCCAGCACTTCCACGGCCGGCAATACCTTGCCCTCGACAAACTCGAGGAAGGCGCCGCCACCGGTAGAAATGTAGGAGATCTGCTCAGCAACGCCATATTTATCGATGGCCGCCAGGGTGTCACCGCCGCCGGCGATGGAAAATGCGGAGCTTTCAGCAATGGCTTTGGCCAGTACTTTGGTGCCATTGCCGAATTGGTCGAATTCGAAGACGCCGACCGGGCCATTCCACAGGATGGTCTGGGAGGCCTTCAGCAGCTCAGCGAAGTTGGCTGCGGTTTGCGGCCCGATATCCAGGATCATGTCGTCGTCGGCCACATCGGCGATCAGCTTGACGGTCGCTTCAGCGCTTTCGGCAAATTCCTTGGCAACCACCACGTCCACCGGCAGCGGCACGCTGACTTTGGCGGCGATGGCGCGTGCGGTGTCGAGCAGGTCCGGCTCGTACAGGGACTTGCCCACCGGGTGGCCGGCCGCGGCCAGGAAGGTGTTGGCAATGCCGCCGCCGACAATCAACTGGTTGCAGATCTGGCTGAGGCTGTTGAGCACGTCGAGCTTGGTCGAGACTTTGGAGCCGGCGACGATGGCGGCCATCGGTTGGGCCGGTGCACCCAGCGCCTTGCCCAGCGCATCCAGCTCAGCGGCCAGCAGCGGGCCGGCTGCGGCAATCTTGGCGAACTTGGCCACGCCGTGGGTCGAGCCTTCGGCGCGGTGGGCGGTGCCAAAGGCGTCCATCACGAACACGTCGCACAGCGCAGCGTATTGCTGGGCCAGTTCGTCGCTGTTCTTTTTCTCGCCCTTGTTGAAACGCACGTTTTCGAACAGCACGATGTCGCCGGCTTTCACGTCCACGCCGCCCAGGTAATCTGCGACCAACGGCACGTCACGGCCCAGGGCCTTGCTCAGGTAATCGGCTACCGGCTTGAGGCTGTTCTCGGCGGAGAACTCACCTTCGGTCGGGCGTCCCAGGTGGGAGCAGACCATCACGGCCGCGCCTTTTTCCAGGGCCAGCTTGATGGTCGGCAGCGAGGCCAGGATTCGCGCATCGCTGGTGACCACACCGTCCTTGACTGGGACGTTGAGGTCTTCGCGAATCAGTACGCGCTTACCTTGCAGATCGAGGTCGGTCATCTTCAACACGGTCATGGGTCGCAGTTCCTGAGTTACTGTTGAGGTTGTTTGGAAGCCACTTGCAGATAATGTTCCGCAACGTCGAGCATTCGGTTGGCAAAGCCCCATTCGTTATCGAACCAGGCCAGGATGTTCACCAGCCTCGGGCCGGAAACGCGGGTCTGGCTGGCATCGACAATCGCCGAATGCGGGTCGTGGTTGAAATCACAACTGGCGTGGGGCAACTCGGTGTAGGCCAGCAAGCCTTTGAGCGGGCCGCGGGTGGCGGCGTCGCGCAGGATCCGGTTGACCTCCGTCGCATCGGTGTCGCTGACGGTTTGCAGGGTGATATCCAGGCAAGACACATTCACCGTCGGCACCCGTACGGCTTTGGCCTGGATTCGTCCGGCAAGTTCCGGCAACAGTCGCTCGATGCCGCGGGCCAGGCCGGTGGACACCGGAATCACCGACTGGAATGCCGAACGCGTGCGACGCAGATCTTCATGATGATAGGCATCGATTACCGGCTGGTCGTTCATCGCCGAGTGAATCGTGGTGATCGACACATAATCGATGCCAATCGACTGATCCAGCAGGCGCAGCAACGGCACGCTGCAGTTGGTGGTGCACGAGGCGTTGGACACCAGCAGCTCAGCGCCAGTCAGGCAATCCTGATTGATGCCGTAGACGATGGTGGCGTCGACATCCGCCTCGCTGGCCATCGGCTGGGAAAACAGCACACGTGGCGCGCCGGCGTCGAGAAAACGCTGACCATCGGCACGGGTGTTATAAACACCGGAACACTCCAGCACCAGGTCGACGCCCAGTGCTTGCCAGTCGATGCCTTCGGGGGTGGCACTGCGCAAGACCTGCACGCAGTTGCCATTAATGTAGAGACAATCGCCCTCGACCCGCACTTCGCCGGGGAAGCGGCCGTGGGTGGAGTCAAAGCGTGTCAGGTATTCGATGCTGGCCATGTCGGCCAAATCGTTGATCGCAACAATTTCAAACCCGGCCGCCGCCCCTCGCTCGAACAGCGCACGCAAGACGCAACGACCAATGCGGCCGTAGCCGTTGAGTGCAACTTTGTAGGGACGCGGTTGGGGCATGGGGTTCTCGCATTGTAGGCGACACAAACCACTGTAGGAGCGAGCTTGCTCGCGAAGAACCTGAGAGCGCCGCGTTAAACCAGAAACGCTGCGTTACCGTTGACGATCTTCGCGAGCAAGCTCGCTCCTACAGTAGAGGCGGTGGCCAGTGGGCCACCGCGTTAGCGCCTTAGTCTTCCAGCAGCTCTTCAGCCTGACCCAGGATGTTCTCCAGGGTAAAGCCGAACTCTTCGAACAAGGCTGGCGCCGGCGCCGACTCACCGTAGGTGGTCATGCCGATCACGCGACCTTCCAGGCCCACATACTTGTACCAGTAGTCGGCGTGCGCCGCTTCGATGGCGATACGCGCGCTGACCTGCAACGGCAATACCGCCTGCTTGTAGCCGGCGTCCTGGGCTTCGAACACGCTGGTGCACGGCATGGACACAACGCGTACGTTGCGGCCCTGGGCGGTCAGCTTGTCGTAGGCCTGAACGGTCAGGCCCACTTCGGAACCGGTGGAGATCAGGATCAGCTCCGGCTCGCCGATGCAGTCCTTGAGCACGTAGCCGCCACGGCTGATGTCGGCGATCTGCGCGTCGGTACGCACCTGGTGCTGCAGGTTCTGACGCGAGAAGATCAGCGCCGACGGGCCGTCCTTGCGCTCGATGGCGTGCTTCCAGGCCACGGCGGATTCCACCGCGTCGGCTGGGCGCCAGCAATCCAGATTCGGCGTGGTACGCAGGCTGGTCAGTTGCTCGACCGGCTGGTGCGTCGGGCCGTCTTCGCCCAGGCCGATGGAGTCGTGGGTGTAGACGTGGATCACGCGTTTTTTCATCAGCGCGGCCATACGTACGGCGTTGCGCGCGTATTCCATGAACATCAGGAAGGTCGCGCCGTAAGGCACCAGGCCACCGTGCAGGGACACACCGTTCATGATGGCGCTCATGCCGAACTCACGCACGCCGTAGTACATGTAGTTGCCGCTGGCGTCTTCCGCGGTCACGCCTTTGCAGCCTTTCCACAGGGTCAGGTTGGAACCGGCCAGGTCGGCCGAACCGCCGAGGAACTCAGGCAGCAGCGGGCCGAAGGCGTTCAGGGTGTTCTGGCTGGCTTTACGGCTGGCGATGGTCTCGCCCTTGGCCGCGACTTCGGCGATATAGGCCGAGGCTTTTTCCGAGAAGTCGGCAGGCAGGTCACCGGCCAGGCGACGTACCAATTCATTGGCCAATTCAGGGAATTCGGCGGAGTAGGCGGCGAAACGCTGGTCCCACTCGGCTTCGGCGGCCAGGCCTTTTTCCTTGGCATCCCATTCTGCGTAGATGTCGGCCGGGATTTCAAACGGGCCGTGGTTCCATTTCAGCGCTTCGCGGGTCAGGGCGATTTCCGCGTCACCCAGTGGGGCGCCGTGGCAGTCTTCCTTGCCCTGCTTGTTCGGCGAGCCGAAGCCGATGGTGGTCTTGCAGCAGATCAGGGTCGGCTGCACGCTCTTGCGGGCGGTGTCGATGGCGATCTTGATCTCTTCCGGATCGTGGCCGTCGACGTTGCGGATCACCTGCCAGTTGTAGGCTTCGAAACGCTTGGGGGTGTCATCGGTGAACCAGCCTTCGACTTCGCCGTCGATGGAGATGCCGTTGTCGTCGTAGAAGGCAATCAGCTTGCCCAGACCCAGGGTACCGGCCAGGGAAGCGACTTCATGGGAAATGCCTTCCATCATGCAGCCATCACCCAGGAACACGTAGGTGTGGTGATCGACGATGTCGTGGCCGGGGCGGTTGAACTGCGCGCCCAGGACTTTTTCCGCCAGCGCGAAGCCGACAGCGTTGGCCAGGCCCTGACCCAGGGGACCGGTAGTGGTCTCGACGCCTGGGGTGTAGCCGAATTCCGGGTGGCCGGGGGTGCGGCTATGCAGCTGACGGAAGCTCTTCAGATCGTCGATGGTGACGTCGTAGCCGGTCAGGTGCAGCAGCGAATAGATCAGCATCGAGCCATGGCCGTTGGACAGCACGAAGCGGTCACGGTCGGCGAACGACGGGTTGCTCGGGTTGTGCTTCAGGTAGTCACGCCAAAGTACCTCGGCGATATCCGCCATGCCCATCGGGGCACCGGGATGGCCGCTGTTGGCTTTTTGCACGGCATCCATGCTGAGGGCACGAATGGCGTTGGCACGCTCACGACGGCTGGGCATCGCTGATCTCCTGGGGGCTTTAACAAAGAAACGGAAAAAAGGACCGGCATTTTCCCTCAGCCACCGCCTGCGGGCAATGACAGATAGTCACTTGAGCAGGTTTTTCCTGCCGATTGCACGCCAATCCCGTGGAGAAGTCGGATGCCGATTCGTTTAAAGACAGTAGCGGCTGCTTATAACTGCCACTTATCGATCAATATCAAAACTTTTTGATATTGGCCTTGCGAGGATCTACACCCGTCACTAGACTGCTGGCCTTATGAACCTACCCGTGCCCTCCCTGCGTCCTGACGACGGCGATGAACTGGCTGCCTTGTGCAAGGCCGCCGGTGATCCGTTGCGCTTGAACGTATTACGCGCACTGGCCAACGATTCCTTCGGCGTACTGGAGCTGGCGCAGATCTTCGCCATCGGCCAATCCGGCATGAGCCACCATTTGAAAGTACTGGCCCAGGCGGACCTGGTGGCTACCCGCCGCGAAGGCAATGCGATTTTTTACCGCCGCGCCCTGCCCCACACCGAGTTGCTCGGCGGCAAATTGCACGCGGCGCTGCTCGAGGAAGTCGACAGCCTGGGCCTGCCCGGCAACGTGCAAGCGCGGATCAGCCAAGTGCACGGGCAACGCGCCGCCGCCAGCCAGGACTTTTTTTCCCGGGTCGCCGACAAATTTCGCGCCCAGCAGGACCTGATCGCCGGCTTGCCCCAGTACCGCGATAGCGTGCTGGCGCTGTTGGACAAGCTGAGCTTCAGTGATAAGGCCACGGCATTGGAAGTGGGCCCTGGCGATGGCGGTTTTCTGCCGGACCTGGCACGACGCTTCCGGCAGGTGACGGCACTGGACAACAGCCCGGCAATGCTCGAGCTGGCGCGCCAGTTGTGTGAGCGCGAGGCACTGGGCAATGTCAGGCTGCAACTGGCCGACGCCCTGAGTGACACGCGTCTGCAGGCCGATTGCGTGGTGCTGAACATGGTCTTGCACCATTTCGCCGCCCCGGCCGATGCGCTCAAGCAAATGGCCGGGTTGTTGCACCCCGGCGGTAGCCTGCTGGTGACGGATTTATGCAGCCACAACCAGAATTGGGCCAAGGAGGCCTGCGGTGATCTCTGGCTGGGTTTTGAACAGGACGATCTGGCCCGCTGGGCCACTGCTGCGGGACTCGTTCCCGGGGAAAGCCTCTATGTAGGTTTACGTAATGGTTTCCAGATTCAGGTCCGCCATTTTCAGCGGCCGGCTGGCGACACTCACCATCGGTAAATATCAGGAAAACATCGAGATGAGCGAATACTCCCTTTTCACCTCCGAGTCCGTGTCTGAAGGGCATCCGGACAAAATCGCCGACCAGATTTCCGACGCGGTGCTGGACGCCATCATTGCGCAAGACAAGTTCGCCCGCGTGGCGTGCGAGACTCTGGTGAAAACCGGCGTAGCGATCATCGCAGGCGAAGTGACCACTTCCGCCTGGGTTGACCTGGAGCAGATCGTCCGTGACGTGATCACCGACATTGGTTACAACAGCTCCGATGTCGGCTTCGACGGCGCGACCTGCGGCGTGATGAACATCATCGGCAAGCAGTCCCCCGACATCAATCAGGGTGTTGACCGTGCCAAGCCGGAAGACCAGGGCGCGGGCGACCAGGGCCTGATGTTCGGCTACGCCAGCAACGAAACCGACGTGCTGATGCCCGCACCGATCACCTTCTCTCACCAGTTGGTCCAGCGTCAGGCCGAGGCGCGTAAATCCGGCCTGCTGCCGTGGCTGCGCCCGGACGCCAAGTCCCAGGTAACCTGCCGTTACGACGGCGGCAAAGTCGTCGGTATCGACGCTGTCGTGCTGTCGACCCAGCACAATCCGGACGTGTCCTACGCCGACCTGCGCGAAGGCGTCATGGAACTGATCGTCAAGCATGTGCTGCCGGCCGAGCTGCTCACCAAAGACACCCAGTTCCACATCAACCCGACCGGCCAGTTCATCATCGGTGGCCCGGTGGGCGACTGCGGCCTGACCGGTCGCAAGATCATCGTCGACAGCTACGGCGGCATGGCCCGTCACGGCGGTGGCGCGTTTTCCGGCAAAGACCCTTCCAAGGTGGACCGCTCCGCCGCCTACGCCGGTCGTTATGTGGCCAAGAACATCGTCGCCGCCGGCCTGGCCGAACGTTGCGAGATCCAGGTGTCCTACGCCATCGGCGTGGCCCAGCCTACTTCGATCTCGCTGAATACCTTCGGTACCGGCAAGATCAGCGATGACAAGATCGTCAAGTTGGTGCGCGAGATCTTCGACCTGCGCCCTTACGCGATCACCACCATGCTCGACCTGCTGCACCCGATGTACCAGGAAACCGCAGCCTACGGCCACTTCGGTCGCACCCCTGCGCAGAAGACGGTCGGCGACGACACCTTCACCACCTTCACTTGGGAAAAAACCGACCGCGCCAACGACCTGCGGACCGCTGCCGGTCTGTAATCGCTCGCGGCTGCCAAAGCCCCGCCGGGTTCCTCCGGCGGGGCTTTTTGTTTTTCAAAGGTTGCAACAAAATCGTTGAAACCGAGGCCGAAGTCGCCGCGGGCCAGCAAAATCGGGCGGCCGAGGCTGATAACCACGACGCGCCGGACGCGTTGGACGGCGGGTTCAAGCAAGCAGAAACATCCGGTAAAAAGCCCCGCTCGGTCGGGGCTTTTTTGTGTCCGTGCGCATCACTTAGGCTGGAGGCCCTTTCCGAGCAAGGATGCTCAAGATGCGTTTGTTGATGGTTTTTCTGATAAGCGTTCTACCGTGCCGGGCTTGGGCCGAAGACTGTCCTGATGACGCCCGATCACAAATCGACACGCTGGCCAGGCAGGTCAGCCAGTGGGATGACGTCTATCACCGACAGGGGCAATCCCCCATCAGCGATGAACTGTACGACCAGGCTCGAAGTCGCCTGGCTCATTGGCGCGAATGTGCGCTGCAACCCACACCCAAGACCGATAACCCGCTGGCAAGCTCACGCGGCACAGTCCGCCATCCGGTCGCGCATACGGGCCTGGAGAAGTTGTTGAACGCATCCGAGGTGGGTGAATGGCTCAGTACTCGACAAGACGTCTGGATTCAACCCAAGGTCGACGGAGTCGCCGTGACCCTGGTGTATCGCAAAGGCCAGTTGCACCAGCTCATCAGCCGCGGCGACGGCCTGCTCGGTCACGATTGGTCAGCTTCGGCGCGCAGGATCCCAGGTATCGTCCAGCAACTGCCGGAGCCCGTCGATGCCGTGCTGCAAGGCGAGCTCTACTGGCGCCTCGACAGGCACGTGCAGTCGGCAAGCGGCGGGATCAACGCGCGCAGCAAAGTCGCCGGCCTGATGAACCGGCGGCAATTGAGCGATACCGAGGCAGGCGGCATCGGGCTGTTCGTCTGGGCCTGGCCTGAAGGCCCCGCAAGCTTCACCGAACGCCTGGCCACGCTGGCGCGGTGGGGGTTCACCGACAGCCAACGGTATAGTCAGTCGATCGACAGCATCAGCGATGCCACGCGTTGGCGCGACCACTGGTACAGCCATCCCCTTCCGTTCGCCAGTGACGGTGTGGTGTTGCACCAGGCTACGCACGCGCCAGCCAAACGCTGGAAAGCCAGCGCTCCCTACTGGGCGGTGGCCTGGAAGTACCCGGCGACCACGGCGCTGGCGCTGGTGCGCAAGGTACAGTTCAGGATCGGGCGTACCGGGCGTATCACACCGATTCTCGAACTGGACCCGGTGTGGCTCGATGATCGGCAAATCAGGCGGGTCAGCGCAGGCTCGCTGAAAAACTGGCAAGCCTTGGACATCCGTCCCGGCGACCAGGTGTCCATCAGTCTGGCGGGCCAGGTCATTCCCAGGCTTGACGAGGTGATCCTGCGCAACACGGTCCGAGCGCCAGTGTCAGTACCCGATGCTCGAGATTTTCATGCCTTGAGCTGTTGGCAGCTGGACCCCGGCTGCGAGGAGCAATTGCTCTCGCGCCTCACCTGGCTGAGCAGCAACCAGGGCCTGGCCTTGCCCCATATGGGCCGTGAAACCTGGAACGTATTGATCCAAGCGGGTCTAATCGCAGGCTTTCTCGATTGGTTGACCCTGGATGCGGCAGAGCTTGCTAACATTGATGGTTTAGGAGAACGCACCCGTGCGCGGGTGCTCGACAGTATTCACAGCGCCCGAAAACGGCCTTTTTCACAATGGTTGAAAGCCTTGGGGGTGCCGCCTGCGGCGCGCAACAATCTGGAGGGCGACTGGCATACGCTGGTCGCCAAAGATACCCAAGCCTGGCTGGCCTCAGACGGTATCGGTCCGGGACGCGCGGCGCAATTGAGCGCCTTTTTCCGCGACCCGCAGGTGCAGGCATTGGCTGAAATATTACATGGGGCCGGCATAGACGGTTTTTGAACCCGGCCCGCCCCTTCCCTGATTGCTACCTTGGAGCCCTTACATGAAATTTCTTGCCCCTCTTGCGTTACTCACCTTCGCAAGCTTCATGACCACGCCGTTGCTGGCCGCCGATGAAGCCTCCCAACTGACAGGCTGCGCCGCCAAGCGCCAAGCCATCAGCACCCAGATCGAACAGGCCAAGGCCCATGGCAACGGTGCTCAGCAGGCCGGCCTGGAAAAAGCCTTGAGCGAAGTCACCGCCAATTGCACTGACGCATCGCTGAAGAAAGAACGCGAAAACAAGGTGCTCGATGCCAAGCACGAAGTCAGCCGCCGTCAGGCCGACCTCGACAAGGCCATGAAAAAAGGCGATGCGGACAAGATCAACAAGCGCAAGGACAAGCTCGCCGAATCGCGCAAGGAGCTGCAGGAAGCGGTGGAAGAACTCGACCAGTAAGACCGGTCAATGATCCCGGAACTGCTTATGGCAAGCGCTGCAGGCATCTTCGACTTTCTGCACCGCAGGTTGAAGACGACTGGCCTTATAGGGCTGGACCTGGCTGGCGATCACCAATTCACCGGTGGCCGCCTCAAGGTCGCGGGCCAGTTGCTGGAATTGCGCCTGCTTTTGCCACACTTCGTCCCTGGCACTGGTGTGGTCCGCTTCACGCACCTGCGGGAAGTGCTGCCAGGGTTGATGGGACAACGCGTCCAGCTTGACCGCACCGTCGGCGAACCGGGCGCCGTCGAACGGGATACGCCCGCGCAACATGCCGCCCAGGTCTTCGCTGGTCTTGAGCATCTGCTTGAAAATCGCCTTGCGCTGGCCCAAGGGCGAGTTGGGGTCAACACCGCCGCAGGCAGACAAGGCCAGGCAGGCCAGCACTGCAACCGTCATATGTTTAAAAGTCATGGTGGCTCAGGGTCACGGAAAACGGCGGCCAGTATCCCCGCCTCGTCCGCAAAGACCAATAGCCCTATTAAAAATAAGGATTGCCCAACGCGATAAAGCCCGGGCAATCGTTTCAGGAACTACGTGCATGAATGTCTATTGGAAACCCTGGAGCCGCCTGGCGTGGGCTCTACCGATGATCGCGCTGCTGGCCGGCTGCGACATGGGCCAGGATGCTGGCAAAGAGACTGCCAAAGAAGAAACGGCCAAACCCCATGCCGTCGCCACTTATGTGAGCGCGCCGTGGGAAGCGCTGCCGTCCGTTTCCGACAGCGACCTGCTGGCGGGTTTCGAATCCTGGCGCAGTGCCTGCCAGCGCCTCAAGGCCGACCCTGTCTGGGGAGCGACCTGCGCAGCGGCAGCCGGCGTACCGGGCGATGCCGTGGCGGTTCGCGGGTTTCTCAAGGAGCGCCTGGACGTATTCGGCCTGCGTTCGGCCGACGACACACCGAACGGCCTGATCACCGGCTACTACGAGCCGGTCTACCCCGGCAGCCTGACCGAAACCGCCACCGCCCACGTGCCGGTGTACGGCGTGCCGGATGACCTGATTATCGTCAACCTGGAAAGCATTTATCCGGAACTCAAGGGCAAACGCCTGCGCGGACGCCTGGAGGGCCGCGTGCTCAAGCCGTATGACGATGCCAGCACCATCAATGGCCAGGGCTCGACTGCCAAACCGATAGCCTGGCTGACCGATCCGATGGACCTGCAGTTCCTGCAGATCCAGGGCTCCGGGCGTATTCAACTGGCCGGCGGGCGTCAACTGCGGGTGGGTTATGGCGACCAGAACGGTTATCCCTACCGCCCTATCGGCCGCTGGCTGATCGAGCAAGGCGAGCTGAAAAAAGAAGACGTGAGCATGGGTGCCATCAGCGCGTGGGCCAAGGCACACCCCCAGCGCATTCCCGAACTGCTGGCGAGCAACCCCAGCTATGTGTTCTTCAGCACCCGCCCCGACAGCAATGAAGGGCCGCGCGGCTCGCTGAACGTGCCGCTGACCGCAGGATACAGCGTGGCGGTGGACCGCAAGGTGATTCCGCTGGGGAGTTTGTTGTGGCTATCGACCACAAAACCCGACGGTTCGCCGATCGCCAGACCCGTCGCCGCCCAGGACACCGGCGGCGCCATCACCGGAGAAGTACGCGCAGATTTGTTCTGGGGCACAGGCGAAGCAGCAGGCGAGTTGGCGGGAAACATGAAGCAGCAAGGACAGATCTGGATGCTGTGGCCCAAAGGTACGCCACTGCCGCACGTGCCGGATGCACCCGCTGGCACCTGACAGCCATAGGTATCGACACAACGCTGCAGAGCCCAACCGTAACCACGATGCGAAGCGAGTCGCCCTTGATCTTGATCTTGATCTGGCTTTTGATCTGGCTTTTGATCTTGATCTTAGGCGCCCCGTTAAACCACGCTGGCCGAACGCAGGCTTGAATCCGTGGGTAACCCGGCAGGACGCCGGGTTAGCCGCCCCGCGCCATGGATGGCGCGTGGCGGCGGCCCACGGATTCAAGCCGGAGAGAGGGCACACCGAGCCCAAGCGAGGTGCCGAGTGGTGGGGCAAGAGCGTTTTGCTTACTTTTGCGCTTTTCAAAAGTGAGCCGCTGTAAAAGCGGAACCAATAGCAGCCGTTACCGCAGAAACGGATATGTACTCGGTCTGGTCCAGCATCCTGGTCGGCTCCAAGGCCGCCATCGGGGGCAAGCCCCCTCCCACAGGGGATCTGCGCTAACCGACTGGCATTGGGGCAAGCCCCACCCACAAGGTATATGCGTCAGGCTTCAGATCGAGACAAAGAAGAAACTCGCAATCAGCGCCATCCCCACAACCCACACCAGCGAACGCAACATCGCCCAGTCCGCCAGGTAGCAGATGATGTACAGCAGGCGGCTGGTGATGAACAGCACCGCCAGCACATTGATGGTCACCAGCTCGGCCGTACCGGCCAAGTGGGCGATAATCACCGCAGCCGCAAAGGCCGGGGTGACTTCAAAGCTGTTGAGCTGCGCATTGTGGGCACGCTTGGCAACGCCTTCGACTGTATCCAGGAACGCACGCGGGTCATGGTTATGCCGCGGCCCGAACTTGCCTCCGCTGAACTTGGCCACTCCGGTACACAGGTACGGCAGGAAGATTGCAATCAACACACACCAGAAAGCCACTGTCATCAGTCATTCCCTTTTTAAATTTATCAAGGCAGTCCGGGCATCATCACCCACCTGCCGATCAGTCCAGTCCACAAGCTATGAGCCGTGGCCGGCCGAAAGGTTCTTTCAGGTAATTGCACCTGTTTATACTAAACGATGTCTCGACGCACGCTGTGCGCTTCTATTTCCCCGCCCCAAGGACCCCGGATGCTTGAACTTGTTGCCGCCTTCATCTGCCTCACCACCCTGCTCACCTATGTGAATTTCCGCTTTATCGGCCTGCCGCCGACCATCGGCGTGATGGTCACCGCGCTGCTGTTTTCGCTGATCCTGCAAGGCCTCAGTTTTATCGGCTACCCCGGCCTGGAAGAACGTATCCAGCAGCTGATCGGCCAGATCGACTTCGGCGACTTGCTGATGAACTGGATGCTCTCGTTCCTGCTGTTCGCCGGCGCGCTGCACGTCAACTTGAGCGACCTGCGCAGCTACCGCTGGCCCATCGGCCTGTTGGCGACCTTTGGCGTATTGATCGCCACCGTGGTGATCGGCAGCCTGGCGTACTACATCTTCGCCCTGTTCGGCTGGCACGTGAGCTTCCTGTATTGCCTGCTGTTCGGCGCGCTGATCTCGCCCACCGACCCGATTGCGGTGCTGGGCGTGCTGCGTACCGCCAACGCTTCGAAACCGCTGAAAACCACTATCGTCGGCGAATCGCTGTTCAACGACGGCACGGCGGTGGTGGTGTTTACCGTCCTGCTGGGTATCGCGCAGTTGGGTGAAACACCGACTGTAGGCGCCACCGCAATGCTGTTCGCCCATGAGGCGATTGGCGGCGTGGTATTCGGCGGGCTGATCGGTTACCTGGTGTACCTGATGATCAAGAGCATCGAGCAGCACCAGATCGAAGTCATGCTGACCCTGGCGCTGGTGATCGGCGGCTCGGCGATGGCCACCGAACTGCATGTCTCCGCGCCGATTGCGATGGTGGTGGCCGGACTGATCATCGGCAACCTGGGGCGCAAGCTGGCGATGAACGACATGACCCGGCGCTATCTGGACGGTTTCTGGGAATTGCTCGACGACATGCTCAACGCCCTGCTGTTTGCATTGATTGGCATGGAACTGCTGCTATTGCCGTTCAACTGGCTGCACGTATTGGCGGCCAGCTTGCTGGCGGTGGCGATCCTGCTGTCACGCCTGCTGACCGTGGCCCCGGCGATCCTCCTGCTGCGGCGCTGGCGCACGGTACCGCGCGGCACTATCCGCATCCTCACCTGGGGCGGGTTGCGCGGCGGCGTCTCGGTGGCACTGGCGCTGGCATTGCCACTGGGCCCGGAACGCGACCTGTTGCTGAGCATCACCTATATCGTGGTGCTGTCGTCGATCCTGCTCCAGGGCCTGAGCATTGGCAAACTGGTCAAGCGCGTGACCCAGGGTGAACCCCAGGCCACGGCCGAAGAACGTCACTGATCTTTGCTGACCTGCTGCGGATGCCTCGGATCCGCAGCCTTCTTGCCCGGCAAACTGCCCTCGCTGCGAATCTGCGCATGGCTGATCAACGCAAAGATAAAGCTGCCGCCGATGATATTGCCGGCCAGGGTCGGGCCGGCAAACACCAGCCAGAAGTCATGCCACGATAGTTCGCCGGCAAACACCAGGTACGAGACTTCCGCCGAGCCCACCACGATGTGAGTGAAATCGCCCAATGCCATCAGGTAGGTGATCAGGATGATGATCCACATCTTGGCGCTCTCCATCGACGGGATCATCCACACCATGGTGGCGATCATCCAGCCGGAGACAATGCCTTTGGCGAACATCTGGCCCGCATCGTTTTCCATGATCTTGCGCCCGATTTCAAGGAAGGCCATGTCGGTCTTGCTGTCGAATATCGGCAGGTGCAGCATCACGTAGGCCACCAGCAAGGTGCCACACAGGTTGCCCACCAGCACCACCGTCCACAGTCGCAACAGGCGCCCGGCATTGGCCAGGGTCGGCTTGCTCATCACAGGCAACACGGCGGTGAGGGTGTTTTCGGTAAACAGTTGCTGGCGCGCGAGGATTACCGCGAGGAAACCGGCGCAATAGCCAAAGCTGGCAATGACCTTGAATGCTTCGCCGTCCGGCAGGCGCGAGTTGAGCAGCCCCATGGCCATGAGGGACAAGCCCATGGTCAGCCCGGCAGCCAGTGCAGACCACCACAACGCGGCGACGCTGCGCTCCAGCTCCTGGTCGCCCTGGGTACGAATGATTTCATGCAGCACCGCGGCGCGGGGCGGCTGGTTTTTGTCTACGTCCTGCTGCTCTTCCTGCGACAGGTTGGGGGTTTTGCCTGCTTCTTCGGTGGCCATGATTATCCGGAGTCCAAGGGGGGGCGTGTAGCTACGACACGCGGCCATCGTGGCTGTTCAGTGGCCAGGCAACTAAACCGGAATCCTCCAGGCCTTGGTCATTTGCATCGTGGTCGAACCCGACGCCTTATCCCAGGGTTTATTACGCGCCTTGTAACGGTCGCGGAGGGTGTCGAGCACCCGATTGAACTCGGTGGGCGTGGCAACCCACGCCAAGTCTTGCGCCGTACGATGCAGCAGTTCGACATTGGCCTCAGGTTGACCAGGCCGAAACAACGAAGGGTAGATCACCTCCCGCGTGAAATTATCTGCTTTCATCGCAATATCGCGCACGCCCATCTCGGCGACCGCGCTGCCGATGACCTTGGACACCGCAGGTGTACCGCTGGCGATCTGCTTGGCCACCACTTGCAGCAATTGCTGAAAGTTGCGCCGGCTTGCAACATTGAGACGCCGCGCCAACCAGTCGACCTGCTCAGGCCGTTGAGCCAAGGCGTCCAGGTTACGCAGGCCCGATAAAATACCAGGTGTAAGTGCCAGCGCGTCCTGTGACTGATTCGCTTCGGTAATCGCATCATCCAGGGCTTGGAACACCTGCTGCGCGGTGCTCCTGAACGCCAGCGCCTCCACAGCGGCCGGGTCTTTTTGCAACCCCGGCTGTACGCTGGCGAACAGTTGATCATCCATGGCCAGAACGGCCTCATGCAGTGACTGGAACGCGTGGTGCTCAAGTGCCGTGGCGCGACGCTCCAAATGCGCTTCCACCTCCTGACGCGCCTTGGCCTGCAAGTGTTGTTTTTGCCCGTCCTGCATCGTGAAGTTGACTGTACCTTTGATCAGGCCGCGAAAATCACCTTGTTCGGTCTTGAGGGGCAAGGTGACGATTTGATCGGCAAACGCTTCGAGCTTTTTCTCCTGGAAAGCTTCAGCGGCCGAATGCGCAACACCGATGATGCGATCAGCCACGCTGCTGAGAAAGCTGCCACTTCGCGCCGGTATCTCGCTGGCGCTGGGCTCAAACTTGACGATCAAGGCTTCAGGCTTGTTCAAGGGACTATCAGGATATGACCTCTGCACCACACCCGGTGCCGGGGTATTGAGCAACAAGCCGCCGTCCTTGAACGCGGTAATTTCACCCGACACCTGGAAGCCATGACCCTGTTCCACGGGGCTTTTGAACACCACCGGCAAGGAACCGGAAATATGGGCCGCCCGCGCAATGTCCATCTGCGGGGTCAAACTGGCATTGAACACCACCAACTGCGGGCGGGCGGCAAACATACCGGTGCCGGTGATGCTCAGTTGCTTGATCGCGGGGATGTGCCGGTTCAACACCTCAAGGTCACGGAACGTCGGTGCGCTGCCGGCACTCAGTTTATCGGCAATATTCATCACTTCAGCGGGCCGGGTTTCCCGAGGGCTTTGCGCGATATGCGCAAGCAGCGACCGGCGCGACTCATTTCGAATCATTTCCTCGAGAGGACAGGCTTCAGTTTGCAGGCGCGGCAACAATGTCACCAACAGCTGAGACACATTGCCGACGGGGCTGGGTAAGTAGCCGAAGAGTTTGCCGACTGTGGTAGTGGCATTCTGTATCCAAGCCTTCACGGCATCCTGGCTATTGAGCAGGCTGGGCAGGTCAATGCTATCGGACAACTTATCGAATGCTACCGCCCCCATGCCACTGGCAATCAACGCCGCCGAAATCGCGCCGGCGGATGAGCCACACGCCAATTGAATACCTTGCAGCTTTCCCGCCTGCTCAAGGGCCTGCACCACCCCCGAAAAAGCGATGCCCTTGGCCCCTCCGCCGCTGAGCACCAGGCTCGTGGCGGGAGGAGCCGACAAAATCACTTCCACTCGCCCCAGGTCATCGCGCAGAAGCGTCACGTTGCGCTCGCCCACCCCCTCCAACAGAGGCGTCTTCGCGCCGGACGTGTCCGCAGGGCGAACCTTTTTATCCAATGAGTGCTGAATCTGGGCACTTGAACCGAACACTTTCATACACAGGCTCTTCATAGGGTGTGAGCCTGAGTAGTGATGAAAGCGCCTCGCGACGATCCGTGCGGAATGATTTGGTAAAGCAAATCACATCGCTACGTTGTCACTCACTGAGACTGTCGTCCTTGAACTGATCCTTCACGTATTTTATTTCGGTGCGGCCATGGGGCGCCGGCAGGCCATCCTCACCTAGGTTGACGAAGACCATTTTCTCTACGGTCAGGATGCTCTTGCGAGTGATCTTGTTGCGCACTTCACAGGTGAGGGTGATGGAGGTTCGACCGAACTCGGTGGCGGTGATGCCCAGCTCGATGATGTCGCCCTGGCGCGAGGCGCTGACGAAGTTGATTTCGGAAATGTACTTGGTCACCACGCGCTGATTGCCCAACTGTACGATCGCGTAGATCGCCGCTTCTTCGTCGATCCAGCGCAGCAGGCTGCCGCCGAACAGGGTGCCGTTGGGGTTGAGGTCTTCGGGTTTTACCCATTTGCGGGTGTGGAAGTTCATGGTCACTCCAGAGCGTCTTGCGAAATGATGGGCAACATCATGGCAGAGCCCGGGGCCAAGCTCTATGAGCCGTTGACTATCACCCCCATGAGCGATCTTCATGCCGCCGACAGAAAGGCTTGGGAAGTGCCGCATACACGGCTATAATCGCCCCCGTTTCAAAACGGTCATCTTCAGTTGATACCGTTCTCCCGCCACCTGTCCGAGGGGCGCTGCAGCAGGCTTGGCCTGTCAGGCTCGGATGGGGCGTTGTCCGGCCTGGTTTTGCAGCCGGATACTAAACGCACAACGGCGCCCATTCGCACACTACGAATGGAGGCTCTTCATGAGCGCTGTAATTACGCCTGCAGATTTCACCGACTACAAAGTCGCCGATATGTCCCTCGCTGCCTGGGGCCGTCGCGAAACCTTTATCGCCGAATCCGAAATGCCAGCCCTGATGGGCCTGCGCCGCAAGTACGCCGCTGAGCAGCCGCTCAAGGGCGCGAAGATTCTCGGCTGCATCCACATGACCATCCAGACCGCCGTACTGATCGAAACCCTGGTTGCCTTGGGTGCCGAAGTGCGTTGGTCGTCATGCAACATCTTCTCGACTCAGGACCAGGCCGCCGCCGCTATCGCCGCCGCCGGTATCCCGGTATTCGCCTGGAAAGGCGAGACCGAAGAAGAGTACGAGTGGTGCCTGGAGCAAACCATCCTCAAGGATGGCGCGCCATGGGATGCCAACATGATCCTCGACGACGGCGGCGACCTGACCGAGCTGCTGCACAAGAAATACCCGCAGATCCTCGACCGCGTCCACGGCGTGACCGAAGAAACCACCACCGGCGTACACCGCCTGCTGGACATGCTGGCCAAGGGCGAGCTGAAAATCCCGGCCATCAACGTCAACGACTCGGTGACCAAGAGCAAGAACGACAACAAGTACGGCTGCCGTCACAGCCTGAACGATGCCATCAAGCGCGGCACCGACCACCTGCTGTCGGGCAAGCAAGCCCTGGTGATCGGCTACGGCGACGTGGGCAAGGGTTCGTCCCAGTCCCTGCGCCAGGAAGGCATGATCGTCAAGGTGTCCGAAGTTGACCCGATCTGCGCCATGCAAGCCTGCATGGACGGTTTCGAAGTGGTGTCGCCGTTCATCGACGGCATCAACGACGGCACCGAAGCAAGCATCGACAAGGCCCTGCTGGGCAAGATCGACCTGATCGTCACCACTACCGGTAACGTGAATGTCTGCGATGCGAACATGCTCAAGGCCCTGAAGAAACGCGCCGTGGTCTGCAACATCGGTCACTTCGATAACGAAATCGACACCGCGTTCATGCGCAAGCACTGGGCATGGGAAGAAGTGAAGCCACAGGTACACAAGGTTCACCGTACCGGTAGCGGCGCGTTCGACCCACAGAACGACGACTACCTGATCCTGCTGGCCGAAGGCCGCCTGGTTAACCTGGGTAACGCTACCGGCCACCCAAGCCGCATCATGGACGGCTCGTTCGCCAACCAGGTGCTGGCGCAGATCTTCCTGTTCCAGCAGAAGTACGCCGACCTGTCGCCGGCCCAGAAAGCCGAGCGCCTGACCGTGGAAGTACTGCCCAAGAAACTCGACGAAGAAGTGGCCCTGGAAATGGTCCGCGGCTTCGGCGGCGTGGTGACCCAACTGACCAAGACCCAGGCCGACTACATCGGCGTGACCGTTGAAGGTCCGTTCAAGCCGCACGCTTACCGCTACTGATACACCTGCTGCCTGCTCCCCCCTGTGGGAGCGGGCTTTAAATGTGGGAGGGGGCTTGCCCCCGATGGCGGTGGGTCAGTCGATATATTTGCTAGCTGACACTCCGCTATCGGGGGCAAGCCCCCTCCCACATCGACGGTGTACACACTCCGCAATTCCGAGTTTCAAAGGGTATGACCATGTCCCAAGACCGTCGCTACAGCTTCGAGTTCTTCCCGACCAAAACCGATGCTGGGCATGAAAAACTGATGGCCACCGCCAAGGTGCTGGCCAGCTACAACCCCGACTTCTTCTCCTGCACCTACGGCGCAGGCGGTTCGACCCGTGACCGCACGATCAATACCGTGCTGCAGCTGGAAAGTGAAGTCAAAGTTCCCGCCGCTCCGCACTTGTCGTGCGTGGGCGACAGCAAAGCCGACCTGCGCGGCCTGTTGACCCAATACAAGGCCGCCGGCATCCAGCGCATCGTTGCCCTGCGTGGCGACCTGCCGTCCGGCATGGGCATGGCCAGCGGCGAGCTGCGCTACGCCAACGACCTGGTGAGCTTCATCCGCGAAGAAAGCGGCGATCACTTCCACATCGAAGTGGCGGCTTATCCGGAAATGCACCCTCAGGCGCGCAATTTCGAACACGATCTCCAGAACTTCGTGCGCAAGGCCAATGCCGGCGCCGACAGTGCGATCACCCAGTACTTCTTCAACGCCGACAGCTACTTCTATTTTGTCGAGCGTGTACAGGCCATGGGCGTGAACATCCCGATCGTGCCGGGCATCATGCCGATCACCAACTACAGCAAGCTGGCGCGCTTCTCCGACGCCTGCGGCGCCGAGATTCCACGCTGGGTGCGCAAGCAGCTGGAAGCGTATGGCGACGATGTCAAAAGCATCCAGGCGTTCGGTGAGCAGGTTATTACCGAGATGTGTGAGCAATTGTTGCAAGGTGGCGCGCCAGGGTTGCACTTCTATACCCTGAACCAGGCTGAACCCAGCCTTGCCGTCTGGAACAACCTCAAGCTGCCGCGCTAAGGCTTGCCCGGTGGTGCCAAGGCCCTCGTTCAGACGAGGGCCTTTGTCGTTCTACGTTGTCGCTTTACGTACCCCAAGGAACCCCGCAGTCCATGAATACAGTGTCTTCCACTTCCCGTCCGCAGCTGGTCTACCTGGTCTTCGGCGCCGAGACCTACCATCAGGAAGCGGTATTCAGCATCGCCAGTGCGCTGGCCTTCCTGCAGGACGCCCCCGATGCGGCCGTGGACATCCAGGTATTTTGCGACAACCCCGAACCCTATCGCCTGCTGCCGGTGCGGGTGCGCCCGCTGGACGAGGCCACCCGCAAACGCTGGAGCGAACCCCACGGTTATCACTTTCGCACCAAGCACGTGGTGCTGCGCCAGGTGCTGCAGGAATCGCCGGTCGCGCTGCTGATCGACACCGACACGTTTTTTCACCACTCGCCCCTGGCCCTGTTCGAGCGCGTGCAGCCCGGCACCCTGCTGTGCAACGCCTTCTACACCAAGTACGGCGACAACCACGAAAGCATTCTCTATACCGCGCTTCACCAGCGCCTGCTCGACATGGGCGTGGCCGACGATGACATGATGACCCTCAACTCCGGCGTAATGGGCCTGACTCAGCAGGACGCGCACATCCTCGACCGTTCGATCGAGTTGATGGACGAACTGTTTCCCCATGCCCAGGGCGCCTACACCCTGGAAGAGTTCTGCCTGTCCATCGCCGCCTATCGCACCGTCAATGTGCGCGAGTGCCCGGACCTGATCCATCATTACTGGAGCCGCAAGCAGCTGTTCCGCGCCAAGGTCAAGGCCTGGATCGCCAAGCACGCTGCGGCGCCTACCAGCGCGGCGGCACTGGCCGACACGCGCCAGGTTTCCGCGCACCTGCCGCGCCCGCCGCGTTTGCAGCGCATGCTGTACAAGCTGATTACCCTGCTGCTGCCCAAACACCTGCAGCAGTTCATCCGCGAAATCCTCTACGGTTGCTACGAACACGAAAACGAGTTCGACCAGGCCTGTGGCCCGGTTTGGTGGGACAAGGCGCGACAAAACCAGGAAGAGCGCCAGAAGCGTCCGATTGACGCGCACCAGCTGGAACACTGGTTCGCCAACCCGGTGGTGCGCCTGATTCTCGGCGAGCGGCGCGCCGCGATCCATGCCCACCTGATGGACGCACCGGCAAAATAAGGCCGCCTGCCAAAGCGCGTGCCAGAGCTTCTCTTTATGCCAGGAGCGACGTAACCTCAGGCAATGCCTGTCATTTTGAAGTTGCTGATTGCTGCGCTATTGACTTGCCTGAGCCTGGCCGCTCATGGCGAGAAACTGCGCATTGTCACCGAACCATGGGCGCCCTACGTCTACGACGACAACGGCAGCATGCGTGGCCTGGACTATGAAACCACAGTGATCGTGTTCCAGCGCCTCGGTGTGGATGTGCAATGGCAATTCCTGCCGTGGAAGCGCTGCCTGGCCATGCTTGAACAAGGCCACGCCGACGGCGCACTGGACATTTTCCACAGCCACGAGCGCGACGCCTTGCTGCTTTACCCCAGCGAACCCTTGTCGCAAGTCGAGTTCGTGCTGTTCTACGCCAACGAACGTCCCCACCCCGCCGAAACCCTCGACGATCTGCGCGGCCTGACCGTGGGCGTCTCGCCCGGCTACTTGTATGGCGAAACGTTCAGTGCGTCCGATGCCTTCGCCCGTGAGCCCGCTCCCAGCCACGAGGCCAACTTCGGCAAGCTCATGCTGGGGCGCGTCGACATGGTGGTCACTGATCGACGCGTGGGCCAGCATGTGATCAAACAGTTGGGCCTGGAAGACAAGGTCAGCCAGGCGCCGGTGGTGGTCAGCCGCCAGCCGCAGTTTCTCGCCGTACGCCGTGGCGCGGGCATGGATTTGCTGGTCCAGCGCTTCGCCGCCGAGCTCAGGCGCTTCAAGCAAGAGCCGGCCTATGCGGCATTGAGCGCCAAATATGGCGGTATCCCGGCGCAAACGACCCCGATCAACGCGGACGATTACACCGTTGAGCAGCAGGAAAGCAGCGCGCAGTGATTGCTCTGTTATACTCCGGCCTTTCCGCCAGGCTTACGCCCGGCCGCTCGGGTCTTGAAAAAGGCACCCAACCCCGCTACAGCGCAGCTTTGCAGCCCGCGCGAGCCGGTGGAGTGCCCGCCAGACGCAGCAGGACCGGACGGGATTACGCTCCCCTAAGCGCCATTCACGCCCGGCAAGATTATCCCTTTGGGCCAAGCCCTAACTAAAACAGGATTACTCATGTCCTTTGCTTCCCTCGGTCTCTCCGAGGCTTTAGTCCGCGCCATCGAGGCAGCGGGCTATACCGAGCCTACTCCGGTGCAACAGCGGGCCATTCCCGCCGTGTTGCAAGGTCGCGACCTGATGGTTGCGGCGCAGACAGGTACCGGTAAAACCGGTGGTTTCGCCCTCCCGATTCTGGAGCGGTTGTTCCCCAACGGTCACCCGGACAAATCCCAGCGTCACGGCCCGCGCCAACCGCGCGTACTGGTCCTGACCCCCACCCGCGAACTCGCCGCCCAAGTGCACGACAGCTTCAAGCTGTATGCCCGCGACTTGAAGTTCGTCAGCGCCTGCATCTTCGGCGGCGTCGGCATGAACCCTCAGGTTCAGGCCATGTCCCGTGGTGTCGACGTGCTGGTGGCATGCCCGGGTCGTTTGCTCGACCTGTGCGGCCAGGGCAGCGTCGATTTGTCCCACGTGGAAATCCTCGTGCTGGACGAAGCCGACCGCATGCTCGACATGGGCTTTGTCCATGACGTGAAAAAAGTGCTCGCCCGCCTGCCGGCCAAGCGTCAGAACCTGCTGTTCTCGGCAACGTTCTCCCAGGACATCACGGCCCTGGCCGGCAAGTTGCTGCACAACCCGGAACGCATCGAAGTCACGCCGCCGAACACCACGGTCGAGCGTATCGAGCAACGCGTGTTCCGCCTGGCCGCCAGCCACAAGCGCTCGCTGCTGGCGCACCTGATCACCCATGGCGCGTGGGAACAGGTGCTGGTGTTCACCCGCACCAAGCACGGCGCCAACCGCCTGGCCGAGTACCTGGACAAGCATGGCCTCACCGCCGTTGCCATCCACGGTAACAAGAGCCAGAACGCACGCACCAAGGCCCTGGCTGACTTCAAGGCCGGTTCCGTGCGCATCCTGGTCGCCACCGATATCGCCGCCCGCGGCCTGGATATCGACCAACTGCCGCATGTGGTCAACTTCGAGCTGCCAAACGTCGATGAAGACTATGTGCACCGTATCGGCCGCACAGGCCGTGCCGGTCGTTCGGGCGAGGCCATTTCCCTGGTCGCGCCGGACGAAGAAAAACTGCTCAAAAGCATCGAGCGCATGACCAAGCAGAAAATCGCCGACGGCGACCTGATGGGCTTCGATTCCAGCGCTGTGGAGGCCGAGAAGCCTGAAGCGCGCGAGCGTCCGGACGTGCGTAACCCACGCAATCCACGCGGTCCGAAGGGCGATGGCCCGAACGGCGGCGGTGGTGGCGGTGGCCGTCGCGACAAGGGCAAGGACAAGGGCAAGGAAAAAACCGCGACCAGCAGCCGTGGCGAACGCCCTGCCCGCGAGCAGAAGCCACGTGAAGGCACCCCGGCCCGCGAACAGCGCCAGCCGAGCCAGCCGCCACGCGCCGCAGCCGATCGCGCCCCGGACGAGTTCCTCGACGACGATGTGGATAACTTCGGTAACCGCGTCGACTACGTGCCACAGGCCAAGCCCGCACAAGGCCGTGGCCGTCGCCCGGGTGCCCCGGCACCAGGCGCAGCCGCTCCACGTGCTGGTCAGCCACAAGGCGCGCGCCAGAACGGTCCGCGCAACAGCAGCGGCGGCACCACCGGTACGCCGCCAGCCAAGCGCAGCGGCCCACGTAATGGCGCCCCGCGTGACGGCCAGGCCCGTCGCGAAGACTCGCGCAGCAACAATCGCCGCCCGGCCCGTGACGAGCAGCCACGTTCGTCCGAGCCAGCGGTGCAAAATCCGCGCGGTGGCCCCGCGCCGAAGATTATCCACAAGGAGTCGAAAGCGGATCGCTTCCCGACACCCGAGCAGTTGGATCAACTGCCTGGCCGTCCTCGTGGTGAGAAACCAGCGCTGCTGACCCGCAACCGCTGAGTTTCAAAGTGCCATAAAAAATGCCCCGCCTCTTTCGAGACGGGGCATTTTTTTTGCTTTTAAACTGTAGGAGCGAGCTTGCTCGCGAAGAACTCACAGACACCGCGTACATCCAGGTTTCACGCGTCATCGTTGACGTTTTTCGCGAGCAAGCTCGCTCCTACATACGAAGCATTACTTCGTCTTCACGCCTTCCAGCGAGATGTCCAGTTCGACAGTCTGCGAAGTCGGGCCTGGGCCTTTCACGCCGAAGTCGTTCAGGTCGATCGTGGTCTTGGCGTTGAAGCCGGCACGTTCGCCGCCCCATGGATCCTTGCCTTCACCGTTGAAGGTGGCCTTGAAGGTGACTGGCTTGGTCACGCCGTGGAAGGTCAGGTCGCCGGTCACATCAGCCGTCTTTTCGCCGGTGGATTTAACCGCGGTGGACACGAACTTGGCGTCGGCAAACTTGGCCACATCGATGAAGTCTTTGCTGGCGATGTGCTTGTCACGTTCTGCGTGGTTGGACCACAGGCTGGCGGTTTTCACGTCGACAGCGATTTTGCTGGCTTCAGGCTTGGCTGCGTCCCAGCTGAAGGTACCATCCCAGTCCTTGAAGGTACCGTGGATGTAGCTGTAGCCCAGGTGGCTGATTTTCCAATCGATGAAGGCGTGCTGGCCTTCCTTGTCGATCTTGTAGTCAGCAGCCATTACCTGCCCGGCGGACAGCAGAGCGGTACCGATTGCCAGAGCGGCGAGTGTCTTCTTCAACATGTTTTCTATTCCTTGTGAGTCGAGGTTGAACATCAGGCTTTGCGCCCCAGCATTCGCGTCAGGGTCACATCACGATCGATAAAATGGTGTTTCAGCGCCGCCACGCCGTGCAAGCCGGCGAACACCACCAACACCCAGGCCAGGTACAAGTGCACCCAACCGGCGGTATCTGCCTGGTCCGGAAGACCGGAAACCACGGCAGGAATTTCAAACAGGCCAAACACCGGGATACCGACACCGTCTGCGGTGGAAATCAGGTAACCGGCAATCATCACGGCAAACAACCCGAGATACAGGAACGCGTGACCAAACGCGGCGCCAATACGGGTCAACCGACTGTAGCTGGTCAACGGCGGTGGCGGCGGGCTGATCAGGCGCCAGACAATGCGTACCAGCATGATGGCGAACAGCGTAATGCCAATGCTCTTGTGCAGGTCCGGCGCGTCTTTGCGCCAGGCGCTGTAGTAATCGAGGCCGACCATCCACAGACCCAGGGCGAACAATCCGAATACCACCAGGGCCACGCCCCAGTGCAGAACCATGCTGACCCAACCATAGCGGGCCGGTGAGTTGCGTAGCTGCATGTACTTAATCCCGTAAGAACTGTGCCCAAGACTAGCGCTTTACCTATCGAATTAAAGCGAAAAATTTCGCTTTGAAATATCGAGAAATGCGATCTGAAGCCTATGCATAATAAATTAACAAGGGATTAAGACTATTCCCTGGAAACGTGACAGACCGTCCTGCATTTACCGCGAATTTCCCCACAATGGCTTGTGACCCACGTCACCATTGCATAGGCTTGCGCGATTGTTTCACCTGCGCAGGTTGCAGGACCGCTTCGAGGAGATCACCGATGGGCTTGAATAACCAGTGGATGCAACGCGACCTCGCGGTGCTGTGGCATCCCTGCACCCAGATGAAAGACCACCAGCAACTGCCCCTTGTGCCGATCAAGCGCGGTGAAGGCGTATGGCTGGAGGACTTCGAAGGCAAGCGCTACCTCGATGCCGTGAGTTCCTGGTGGGTCAACGTGTTCGGCCACGCCAACCCGCGCATCAATCAGCGCATCAAGGATCAGGTGGACCAGCTGGAGCATGTGATCCTCGCCGGTTTCAGCCACCAGCCGGTGATCGAACTGTCCGAACGCCTGGTGGCGATGACCCCCGACGGCCTGACTCGCTGCTTCTACGCCGATAACGGTTCGTCGTGCATCGAAGTCGCGTTGAAGATGAGCTTTCACTACTGGCTCAACCGTGGCCTGCCGGACAAGAAGCGCTTCGTCACCCTGACCAACAGCTACCACGGCGAAACCATCGCGGCGATGTCGGTGGGCGACGTGCCGCTGTTCACCGAAACCTACAAGGCACTGCTGCTCGACACCCTTAAAGTGCCAAGCCCCGACTGCTATCAGCGTCCCGAGGGCATGAGCTGGGAGGAACACTCGCGCAACATGTTCCTGGCGATGGAACAGACCCTGGCCGACAACCATGACACCGTCGCGGCGGTCATCATCGAGCCGTTGATCCAGGGCGCCGGTGGCATGCGCATGTATCACCCGGTGTACCTCAAGCTGCTGCGCGAAGCCTGCGATCGTTATGGTGTGCACCTGATCCACGACGAAATCGCCGTGGGCTTTGGTCGCACCGGCAGCATGTTCGCCTGCGAACAGGCCGGCATCCGCCCGGACTTCCTGTGTCTGTCCAAGGCCCTCACCGGCGGCTACCTGCCGCTGGCCGCCGTGGTCACCACCGATGACGTGTACGACGCCTTCTACGACGACTACCCGACCCTGCGCGCCTTCCTGCATTCCCACAGCTACACCGGCAATCCGCTGGCGTGCGCTGCGGCGCTGGCGACCCTGGATATCTTCGAAGAAGACAACGTCATCGAAAACAACAAGGCCCTGGCCCAGCGCATGGCCAGCGCCACGGCGCATCTGGTGGACCACTCGCACGTGTCGGAAGTGCGCCAGACCGGCATGGTGCTGGCCATCGAGATGGTGCAGGACAAAGCCACCAAGGCCGCCTACCCCTGGCAGGAGCGCCGTGGTCTGAAGGTGTTCGAGCATGCCCTGGAGCGCGGCGCGTTGTTGCGGCCGTTGGGCAGCGTGGTGTATTTCCTGCCGCCGTATGTGATTACCCCGGAGCAGATCGATTTCCTTGCCGAGGTTGCGAGTGAAGGCATCGATATCGCCACCAACAGCAAGGTCAGCGTTGCCGTGCCGAAGGATTTTCACCCAGGTTTCCGTGATCCGGGATAGTGTCCAGAATCCCTGTAGGAGCGAGCTTGCTCGCGAAGGTATTCCAGGCACATTACGGCGTCGGGTATACGTTTTTCGCGAGCAAGCTCGCTCCTACAGAAAGACAGAACGTGTGTATTGCATAATTTTTCCAGAGAACAGAAATGAGACTGTCCCGTTTTTTCACCGACACCCCGCTGAGCCTCGGCGACCACGAGTTGCCCGAAGCCCAGGCGCATTACATCAGCCGCGTGTTGCGCATGGTCGAGGGCGACGCCGTGCAACTGTTCGACGGCTCCGGCCAGGAGTTTCTCGGCAGCCTGTTGGAAGTCGGTAAAAAACGCGTCACCGTGCAACTGACGCAACACTTCAACGGCCAGGCCGAATCGCCGCTGCACAACCACCTCGGCCAAGGCCTTTCCCGGGGCGAACGCATGGATTGGGCGATCCAGAAAGCCACCGAACTGGGCGTCAACGCCATCACCCCGATTTTCAGCGAGCGCTGCGAAGTGCGCCTCAAGGACGAACGCGCCGACAAACGCCTGCTGCACTGGCGCCAGGTGGCAATCAGCGCCTGTGAGCAATGCGGGCGTTCAACGGTGCCGGTGATTCACCCGCCGCTGTTGCTGGCAGACTGGCTGAAACAGACCGAGGCCGACCTGAAGCTGGTACTGCATCCGGTAGCCGAGCCAATGATCAGCCATGCCAAACCTTCGAGCCTGGCCTTCCTGATCGGCCCTGAAGGCGGATTGACCGACGGCGAAGTGGAAACCGCCCAACGCGCCGGCTTCCACGCCGCCCGCCTCGGCCCTCGGGTTCTGCGCACTGAAACCGCCCCGGTGGTCGCGCTGGCCGTGGCTCAGCAATTGTGGGGCGACTTCTAACCCTCCCAGTGACGTTCCCACGCTCTGAACGATCTTGATGTTTCGCAGGCCAGAGATTCAGGCGGCGCAGGGCGCAAGGCCCTGCATATCAATGGACGGCGTGCGCTGATCGATCAGTTCGGCCAGCAGTTGGCCGCTGCCGCAGGCCAAGGTAAAGCCAAGGGCGCCGTGGCCAAGGTTCAGCCACAGGTTGCGATAACGACTTGCACCGATCAGCGGCACCCCCGTCGGCGTGGCCGGGCGCATGCCGGCCCATTCGACTGCGTGGGTGTAGTCACCGGCCAGCGGAAACGTCTCCAGGGCCTGACGCTTCATCAGGGCCAGGCGTTTGGGTTCAAGTCCGGTATCGAAACCAACGATATCCACCATGGCGGCGACCCGCAGCTGCTCACCGATACGCGCGTAGACGATCTTGCGGTCATAGTCGGTAATGCTCAGGTTCGGCGCCCGGTGCTGCGCGCCAATCGGCACGCTCAAGCTATAGCCCTTGAGCGGATACAGCGCCAGCGCCAACCCCGGCAAGCCCAATTCGGCGCTGCGATGCCCGGCCGCCAGCACCAGTTGTTCCACCGGCATCACTTCGCCGCCCAACTCGATGGCCTGCACTGCACCGTCGGCGTGGCGAATCCCGGTGACCTTGCGCCCGAGCATAAACGTGCAGCGCCCCGAGGCCTCGAGCCGGGCCGCCAGCCGTTGGCAGAAGGCATGGCAATCGGCGACCTCCTCGTTCGGCGTGTAGATACCGCCAACAAAATCACCCGCCGCCAATGCCGGCTCCAGCCGCGCGCAATCGCCCATGGACAAGACCTGCTGCTGCAACATGTCGGTGACTTTGCTGCGCGCATGCTCGAAGCTATTGGCAGTACGAAACGTCACCAGCTTGCCGTTGCGCCGCCAATCGAAACCTTCCAGGCGGTCATCGATGCGCCATTGCTGCAAGGTGGCCTGGCTCAAGGATGCCAGGCGCAACAAGTGCGCGGCATTGCGCTTATTCACCGAACCCCGACAGGCGGCCATAAAGGCTGCCATCCAGCGCCATTGCCGGGGGTCGAGCCGTGGGCGCAATTTCAACGGTGAGTCACCGCGCAGCAACCAGCCAATCGCCTGCAGCGGCACACCGGCATCCGCCAACGGCGCCACATAGCGATAGGACAACTGCCCGCCGTTGGCGAAACTGGTTTCGCTGCCCAGGCTGTCGCGCGCGTCGATCACCGTCACCGCATGGCCGGCACGCACCAGCGCATACGCACTCGCCAAGCCGATCACTCCACCGCCGATGATGCAAACCTGTGCAGCCATGCCAGCCTCCCGCCGTTGGTTCAAGAAGGCTCAAGCCTAGAGGCAGGTGACAGCTCACCGACAATGAATAAAGATGGGTCACCTATAAACAAAGGTTATGGACTCATCATGCGCTTGCGTCATATCGAAATCTTCCAGGCCATCCGCCAGACGGGCTCCATCAGCGCCGCCGCGCAGCTGCTGCACGTCTCGCAACCGGCGGTGACCAAGGTGTTGCAGCACGCCGAATTGCAGCTGGGCTTTGCGCTGTTCCTGCGCGTACGCGGCAAGTTGCAGCCCACGCCGGAAGCGCTGGCGCTGGAAAGCGAAGTCGAGAAAGTCACCGCAAGCCTGCAAGGCGTGCGTCGCCTGGCCAAGAGTTTGCGCCACATGCCGGGACAAAGCATACGGATTGGCGCAATCCCCGCGCTGGCCCTGTCCCTGCTGCCACCGGCAATCCTGGAATGGACGCGCGATTACCCGGACATGGCCTGCGAACTGTCCAGCGACCATAGCCGCGAGTTGGTGCAAAAGCTGTTGATGCGCGAGATCGACCTGGCGTTGACGCTCAATTTCTCCGGCCATCCGGGGCTCACGGCCCAAGTGCTGGCCAACGGTGTGCTGGTGGCGTTGGCGTCCAAAGGCTATTGGCCGGATGCCGAACGGCATCAGCCTTTACCGTTGGCCGAGCTGGCTGGCGCGCCGTTGATCGGCTTGTCCAGTGCCGACCCGCTGGCGGCGAAGCTGGGCAGCTACCTGGAAAATATCGACCCGCCGCCACGGGTGACGATCTCGGTGCAAACCTATTCCCTGGCGCGTGCGATGGTCGAATCCGGCGCCGGCCTGACCGTGATCGACCCGTTCACCGCGCTGGGTGCCTCAACGGCCACCACCCGGATCCGCACGCTCACCCCACCGCTGCCCATCACCCTCTACGCCCTGACCCGCGCCAACGAGCCACCACCGCATATGCTGGCCAGGCTGCTGGAGATCTTTGGCAACCGCGCCTGTGAGCTATTGGCACGCCTCTAAAAGCACCCTGGGTCCAATGTGGGAGGGGGCTTGCCCCCGATAGCGGTGTGTCAGCCAGATAATTTATATCTGACAGAAAGCTATCGGGGGCAAGCCCCCTCCCACATTCGATCTTCGCTGCTTTGAACACTGAATGACATTAAGGCTTGCCCCCTCTTACACTCAAAGCACGTAATGCATGATCGCCACAAAATGCAGCAGGCTGCCGCCAATCACAAACAAATGCCAGATCCCATGGGAATGGCGCAGGCGGTCCTCCAGGGCAAAAAAGATAATGCCCACGGTGTACAACACCCCGCCCGACGCCAGCCAGATAAACCCTGCGGTACCCAACGCGGCGAGCAGCGGCTTGACCGCCACCAGCACGATCCAGCCCATCACCGCATAAATCACGATGGATAAAATCCGCGCCTCGGAACGCGGCTTGATCTCCTGCAAAATGCCGATCACCGCCAGCCCCCACACAATCCCGAACAACGTCCAGCCCCACGGCCCGTGCAGCGTCACCAGGCAAAACGGGGTGTAGCTGCCGGCGATCAACAGGTAGATCGAAAAGTGATCGACCTTCTGCATGATCTCTTTTCGGCGCCCCTGCACGCTGTGATACACCGTCGAGGCGCTGTACAGCACGATCAGCGTAAAGCCGTAAATCGCCACGCTGACGATCTTCCAGGGACTGCCATCCAGGCTCGCCACCACCAGCATCCACACAGCGCCCATGCACGCCGCGACGGCACCGAGCAAATGGCTCCAGGCGTTGAATCGTTCTCCGTGGTACATCTGTCACCGACCTCCTGTAACCCCAAGCACAAGCGGACAAGCGTCCAACCTTGCGCATCAGAGTGCAAGCGGGTTATGACGTTCCGACGACGCCGCGCCATTTTGCGGGCACAATCGAGGGCATTCGAACAAGAGCCACGGCCATGTTGATCGACGAAGAATTCACCCTCAAAAAGCTGGAAATCTTCCTGGCATTCATGCGCACCGGCAACCTGGCCCGCGCCGCCGCCGAATTGCAGACCAGCAACGTCAGCGTGCACCGCGCCATTCACTCGCTGGAAAATGCCCTGCGCTGCCCGCTGTTCAAACACGAGGGCCGCAACCTGACGCCGCTGGAAAGCGCCTATGTCCTTGAAGAGCGCGCGCAAAAGCTGGTGGCCGACGTGGTCGACAGCGTGCGCCTGACCCGCGAAGCCGCCGGTTTCTCCGCCGAACGTTTCAAGCTCGGCTCGCTGTATTCGCTGACGGTCAAGACCGTGCCGCAGCTGATCATGGGCCTGAAAATCCGCCGCAGCGAACTGAATATCGACCTGATCCTGGGCTCCAATTTCGACCTGCGCTACAAGCTCAAGAACATGGAGGTGGACGCGATTCTCATCTCTCTGGATGAACACGCCAATGATCCCGACTGCGAACAGATCGCACTGTTCAGCGACGACATCTTCCTTGCCACCCCGGCCGACTCGCCCTTTGACCGCGAACAGCAAATCGACCTGGCGGATGTGCGCGACGCCACCTTCATCACCCTCACCCAGGGCTTCGCCACCCATCAGGACGGCAACCGGGTGTTCAAGCAGGCGGGCTTTGAGCCAAAGGTGGCGATGCAGGTGAACGACATCTTCACGCTGCTGAGCATGGTCAGCTCGGGGGTGGGTTATGCGCTGTTGCCGGGGCGGATCGCGGCGGTGTACGAGAACCGCGTGAAGCTGATACCGCTGCAGCCCAGGTATCGGTTGCAGCAGCATATCGGCGTGGTGTTCCTGAAGGCCAAGGAGCGCGATCCGAACTTGCTGGCGTTGTTGGCGGAGTGTCGGATGTATGCCAATCGCCAGGCTTGAGATTGCTCTCGGGGGCAAGCCCCCTCCCACATTTTGATCGCATTCTCATGTTGGAACGCGGTCAACTGTGGGATGGGGCTTACCCCCGATAGCGCCCGATCAAACACTGAAAATCTCTCGGTCAGCCCACCAACCCGCGCATCACCAGAAACAATAGCGACGGCCCCAATAAGCACCCCAGTGCCGTATAAAACGCCGCCGTCAGGCAACCGTACGGCACCAACTTCGGATCAGTCGCCGCCAGCCCGCCCGCCACACCGCTGGAAGTTCCCATCAAACCGCCAAAGATCACCGCGCTGCGCGGGTTATTCAGCCCGATCAGCGGCGCCACGAACGGGGTCATCACCATCACCAGAATCGCCTTGATCAACCCCGCGGCAATGGACAACGCCATCACCTCGGAACTGGCCCCGATCGCCGCGCCGGTCACCGGGCCGACGATATAGGTCACGGCTCCGGCACCAATGGTGGTAAGGCTCACCGCATCGGTATAACCGAACGCCATTGCCACCCCGACCCCGGCAATAAACGACGAACCCACACCGACAAACAGCGCCAGCACACCAACGTATCCGGCGCGCTTAAGCTCATCGACACTCACGCCAAATGCCGTGGCGACAATGGCGAAGTCCCGCAACATCGCGCCACCCAACAGGCCGATACCTGACAGCAGCGGAATATCCACCACCCCCTTCGAGCCGCCGGTGAAGGCCCCGCCCACATACGACAACCCCAAGCCCAGCAGGATGGCGATGGCCGAACCGTGCAGGCGGCCTTTGGTAAAGGTATCGGAAATCCAGTAGGAGACCCACATGGTCAGGCCGATCACGGCAAAACCACTGATCAAGCCGTAGCCGGTGATCACTTTCATCATCGATTCGTACATGGCGATCACCCGGCTTCTTTGGTCGGAACAGCCGCAACCGGCTCGTGATTACCGATACGCACCAGCACCGGCACCAGGGCAAAGCCCAGCACCACGGCGAGGGTCCCGGCCAGGATCGCCATGGGCCCGCCACTGATGGCGCCATACACGTTTTGCTGGGCGGCCATCGCCACCACAATCGGGATATAAATCGCCGCCCAGAAGCTCACGCCAGCTTCCGACTTGCTGGTAAGCCAGCCGCGCTTGCTCAGGTAACTGCCCAGGCCGATCAGCAACAACATGGCGATACCCACCCCACCGACGTTGGCTGGGATACCCAGCAACTTGCCCAGCAACTCACCCACAAACAACCCTGCCAACGTGCAGAACGCCAGAAAAGCCACACCGTAGATAATCATTGTTATTGTCCTCAAAGTGCTCGTTCGAAATTGTTGTTGTTGTGCTTCGAATGCCTTGGGTCGTGCTTTATCGGTGGCGGCGTTCCTCCTCTTGCAGCAGGGCCTGCAAGGTGTCCAGGCGCGCGCCTTCGCAGGCGATCACCGTGCCCTGTTCGAAAACGCGACGTGACAGGCCAGTGAGCACCGCGCCCGGCGGCAGTTCGATCTGCAGGCGCACGCCGCGCTCGTAGGCGCTTTGCACGGTGCCGCGCCAGTCGACGATGCGGCACATGTTGAAGGCCAGGTCATCGTGCAGTTGCTCGGGGTTGTGGATAGGCCGCGCGCGGGTGCTGCTCAGGTAGGTGATGCGCGGCGTCTTGAGTGGGACGAAGGCCTGGGCGAGGACCTTGGCCGGTGCGTCCAGCAAGGCGCAATGAGACGGCACGCTGACCGCCAGGCGCCTGGCGATGCCGTTGCCCTTGATGCGTTCTGCGACACGCTTCATCGCAGCGTCACTGCCGGCAATGACCGTCTGGTTATCGGCATTGATATTGGCCAGGTACACCGGGGTTTGCGGGCTGTGGATTTCAGCGAGCAAGGCTTCCACTGTGGATAACTGCGGGCCGACGATCACGGTCATCCCATAGCCCTGTGGATAAGCGCTTTGCATCAGTTCGCCGCGCAGGCTGACGAGTTTGACTGCATCGGCAAAATCCAGTGCGCCGGCGATGACAGCGGCGGGATAGGCGCCGATGGACAGGCCCGCCACGTAGTCCGGCGCGTGCTGCAACAAACGCGCGTGCGCCACCCCGGCGATCAACAGGCAGAGCTGAACGGCGCGCGTCGATTCAAGGGCTTGCGCCGAATCGAGCCGGCGCACGTCTTCACCCAGGGCTGCGCTGGCCTCGTCAAGGACGTCGACGGACAGCGACTGGAGCATGCCGACTCGCTGGGCGCCCTGCCCCGGAAATACCAGCAGGCTGCTCATGCCACCGCCTGCCAGGGGTCGACGACAAGGTGCGCCCCGTTGGCGGTTTTCAGCAGCACCCGGCGTGAGGCGCCCGCCCATTCACGCAAGGCGACAGCGCCGACGGGGGTTTGCAGTTGCAGGTCGACGCTGCACGGTGCGCTATCGAGCATCGCCAATAAGGCGTGCGCCTGGTGACGCTCAAGCGGCTCGGGCGTGCGCAGGATCAAATCCAGATCGCTCGCGGCATGCAACGCTTCGATGCCGCTGGCCAATTCGAATCCGGCACTGCCGCTGACGCCCCAGTCTTGGTGCGCCAACAGTGGCCGCAGTTGATCCAATGCCCGCAGCGCCGGTAAATCCCGTGGCGAGGTCACGCCGCGCAAGGCTTCGGGGGCCACACGCCGTTGTACGGCGGCAATGGGCATCAGCGCGGCAAACCGCTGCTCACGCAAACGTCCGCGCACACCGACCGCCACCTGGCCCGGCTTGGCGATGGCTCGGCGCACCACCACCGGATGCCCCGCGCTGAGCGCCTCCACCGCCCAGCCGGGCGCATCGGCGGGCAGATGGCCCGGGGTCATGCCCCAGAGCAAGTCGTGGGCGTTCACCATTGCTCCCGCAGCAGTTGGCGTACGTGGCTGGACGCCGCACGATTGGACGCCCCGAGGCGCCCGCTCAGATCGGGGGCATTGATATCCTTGATCGCACTCGCCAGGCAATCGCTGACCCGCGCCACATCGTCCGCCGTGGGCTGTTCAATCTGGCTGACCGTCAGCGTCTCCCAGAGCAGCCCAAGGCTGGCATAGCTGTCGATGTCATACGCCATCGGCGGCACGCTGGCGGCCAGGGCTTCGAGTTCTTCGACGCTGCGCAGGGTGACCCGCGCCGCCGAAGCCTTGCCCATGGCATGCACCATCACACCGGGATCGCGCAGGGCGATCAGGCGATTGGCTTGATAACCGTGAGCGAGGAAGGCACCGGACATGGCCTTGCCTACCAGCAGCGCAATCACCGGATGACCTGCCAGGCGTGCACGGGCGTAACTGTCCGCGGCCGCGGCCAACGCCTGATGAATGCCCAGGGCTTCTTCGCGGCGGCCGTAGGCCTGGCTGGGCACATCAACAATGGCGATCAGCGGGCGCTTATCGCCCAGGGCGATGGCCTCATCCACCGCTTTGGCCAGGCCCCAGCCTTCGAGCAGGCCGACTTCGCCATTGCGCGCGCGGGGGAAGCGGTTGTTCGGGTCGGTGACCACGGCGAGAAAGCGCACGCTCTGGCCGTTCAACTGGCCATCGGCGATCCTGAGCGAGTCAGGCAACCCTTGCACCCGCGTCGCGCCGGCGCTTAGCGCGTTAAACCACTGCAAACCTCTCATGAGCGTTCTCCCTGATACAGCGCACGCACCGTCGCCGGGTCGATTTGCGCCGTGGCGTCGAGTTCGGCCAGGCGCGCCAGGTAGAAATCAGCACGGCGGCTGCGTGGTTGTTCGGGCGCGCCGTGTTGCAGCAGCTCGCTGACGGTCTGTTGAATCTGCGCCACATCGTCGGCCACATACCGATCGGCCAGGCCGCTGTTGAAGCGTTGCTCGCCGCCGGTGAGGCTCCAGATAAAGGGCCGGTCGCGGGAGTCGTATTCATCCAACCCGGCTTCCTGCTCGATCACCTGCGGGCCGTTCAAGCCCAGGCGCGCTTCACGGGTGACTACCAGATAGCTGCACAACCCTGCGGCGATGGACATGCCGCCGAAGCACCCCACGCTCCCCGCCACCACGCCGACCACCGGCTGGTACTGGCGCAGATCGACAATCGCCGCGTGGATATCGGCAATCGCCGCCAGGCCGAGGTTGGCCTCCTGCAGACGCACGCCACCGGTTTCCAGCAGCAGCACGGCGCGGGTCGGGATGCCGTTGCGGTTATCCTCGGCGGCCAGTTCCAGTGCTCCGGCGATTTTCGCGCCGCCGACTTCACCGAGGCTGCCGCCTTGAAAGTTACCTTCGATGGCGGCAATCACCACCGGCAGACCGGCAACGCTGCCTTTGGCGATGACCACCCCGTCATCCGCCTGGGGCACCACGCCCTGTCGGCTGAGCCACGGCGACATGACGCGTTGAAACGGGTCGATCAGCTCGCGAAAGGTGCCAGCATCCAGCAGCGCCTTGGCACGTTGTCGTGCTCCGAGTTCGACAAAGCTGTGTTTGGTGAGCAAATCAGTCATGGCCGATCTCCTCGAAGCCTTGCTCCAGGCGCAAACGCACCACACCGGGCGTGGCGCCGAAGTCGTGGATATCGATCTTCAAGGCAGGCGGTGTCTGCTCCTGGAAGATGCGTTCGAACAGGTGCCGCCAACGTTGCTCGGCGCCATTGACCGAGGTTTGCACCTGGATCGTCAGCGTGCCGGCAGTGCCCGGCTCCAGCAGCACTTCAAGGTCGCCGGAGCCGACGCACCCCACCAGCGCACGGCCTTTTGGCGGCTGCCCGGCGGGGAATTCAAAGGATAGGGTTTGCATCACAACGCTCCGTCGAGGCGGTCGATAAACAGGCAGGCGGCCAACAGGTCAGCGGCGCCGCCGGGAGAGGCATTCAGGGCCAGCAATTGCTCGTCCAGCGCGTGCAGTTGGCGGCGGCCGGCGAGGGTTGCGCTGCCGCCGGCGTCCAGCACGGCCTGGGCGCCCTGCTGCATGGCGGTCAGGCCGTCGTAGCCGGCGCGATAGAGCACGCAGGTGTCGGCCAGTTCGGTCATGATCGCGAGCAAGGCGTCCAGGCGCGCGTTCTGTTCTCCGGCGTTTTGCTGGCGGCTCTTGTGCAGTTGCGGCAGGCCGCGTTGCGTCACCGAGGGGAAACCCAACTGCGCTTCTTCACGGGCACCGCGTGCGCCGTAGCGTTGGGCGACCTGGGCGCCGTGGCTCAGGGGTTGTGGCGCGTAGCGGTCGTTGAGCAAGGCCAATCTGGCTGCGTTCAGCGTGACGCTGCCAGGGTCCAGGGCCGCTGCTGCGGTGAGCAAACCAAGTGCCCAGATCGCGCCGCGATGGGTGTTCACGCCGCCGGTAGTGGCGAGCATTGCCTGTTCACCTTCACGCCCGATACGCCCGAGGGCTTCGCGCAGAGACAAGCTGACTTCGCCCATTTCAATCGCGACTTCAGCCATTTGCTTGAACATCGGCCACAACGACAGCGCCGAAGCGTGCATCAGGCCCAGGTGCAAATCGCTGTGAGCGCCGTTGCCGCGCCGGTCCACCAATGCGGGTTTGGGTGAAAGGTCGGCTTCATCAATAAGCGCATCGACCGCCCTATCCGCCAGGCGATCGGCCAGGCTCACTTCATGCAGTTTGAGAGCGCGCATTTACCAACTCCTGAATTTGGCGGGCGGGTTGTACAGGCCGCCGGACCAGTCCACCAGATCGGCCACGCTCTTGGCGGCCAACAGCTCGCGGGTAGCGTCGGTGCGACGAATGCCTAAGTCTTCAGGCAGCGCAATCAAGCCTTCGCGGCGCATACGGGCGGTGTCCTTGGGGTTGTGGCGCATACCGATGGCGGTGACCCCGGCGACGGCAGCGATCATCGCCTGGCGTTCTTCCAGGGAGCGCGCCTTGTAGAGGTAGGCGATGCCTTCTTCGGTGAGCAGGTGAGTGACGTCGTCGCCATAGATCATGATCGGCGCCAGGGGCATGCCGCTTTTGCGCGCCACTTCCACCGCGTCGAGGGTGTCGACAAAGGTCGGTTTGCCGCCTTCCTGGAAGGTCTCGACCATTTGCACCACGAGTTTTTTGCCGCGTTCGAGCAAGGCTTCAGGCGCATCATCGTGGCGCATGTCCAACCAGGCCGGTGTGCCGTGGCGACGACCGCGTGGGTCATGACCCATGTTCGGCGCGCCACCGAAACCGGCGAGGCGGCCACGGGTCACGGTGCTGGAATGCCCGTCGCCATCGACCTGCAGGGTGGCGCCGATAAACAGGTCCACCGCGTACTGGCCGGCCAGTTGGCAGAACATGCGGTTGGAGCGCATGGAACCGTCGCGGCCGGTGAAGAACACATCCGGGCGTGCGGCGATGTAGTTTTCCATGCCAAGTTCGGTGCCAAAGCAATGCACGCTTTGCACCCAGCCGCTTTCAATCGCCGGGATCAGCGTGGGGTGCGGATTGAGGGTCCAGTTGCGGCAGATCTTGCCCTTCAGGCCCAGGGATTCGCCGTAGGTGGGCAGGATCAATTCGATGGCGGCGGTGTTGAAGCCGATGCCATGGTTGAGCGACTGCACATTGTGTTTTTCGTAGATGCCACGGATCGCCATCATCGCCATCAGCACGTGTACCGGCTTGATGTGACGCGGATCACGGGTGAACAGCGGCTCGATATAGAACGGCTTGTCGGCCACCACCACGAAATCCACCCAGCTGGCGGGGATGTCCACGCGCGGCAAGTCGGTGACGTCGTCGACCAATTGGTTGACCTGCACGATCACGATGCCATCGCTGAAGGCAGCGGGTTCGATCAGCGCCGGGGTGTCTTCGGTGCTGGCGCCGGTGTAAATATTGCCGGCGCGGTCGGCCATGAAGCCGGCTGAAAGCACCACGTTGGGAATCAGGTCCACCACCAGGCGCGCATAGAGTTCGATGTAGGTGTGGATCGCGCCGATTTCCAGCAGGCCGTCTTCCAGCAACTGGCTGATGCGCAGGGATTGAGTGCCGGCAAAGGAGAAATCCAGCTTGCGGGCGATGCCTTTTTCAAACAGGTCCAGGTGCTCGGCACGCCCGACACTGGGCATGATCATGTGCAAATCGTGGAGCTTGGCCGGGTCGGCCTTGGCCAGGGAGCGCGAGAGGAAGTCGGCCTGCTTCTGGTTGTTGCCCTCCAGCACCACGCGGTCGCCGGGAAGGATCAAGGCTTCAAGCGCCTCGACGATCTTGTCACTGGGCAACACCGCCCCGTCTGCATACTGCTTGACCAGCCCGAGCCGCCGCTGCTTCTCGTCGCGCCGCCGCGTCCAGCGCGAGTCGGGGGTGATGGTTGTTGTCATGGTTGCTCCACGGGGGGGTTGCTGTCGTGGGGCTTACCTTAGGAGTGAAGCTGAAGAGCATCAATCAAGCTGGAGGGCGAACCGTTACGCCTGGAGTAACGAAGATCAAAATGTGGGAGGGGGCTTGATCTGGTCCAGTAATTTTGGACATTCTTATCGGTTTTCACGCCGCTAGCTTTTCCGCCGCTATCGGTGAGTGGTAACCGTTGTAACTGTGGCGCCTTACACTGTTGTAGCGCGCCACATATCGGTTGATATCTGCCCGAGCTTCGTACTCCGAGCTGTAACCTTTCTCGGGCACCCACTCGGACTTCAAGCTGCCAAAGAAACGCTCCATCGGGGCATTATCCCAGCACTGCCCTTTTCGACTCATGCTCTGCTTGAGCTCATGGGCCTGCAATTCAGCCCTGAATTTATGACTGGTGTACTGGCAGCCTTGGTCGGAATGAAACAGCACACCTTTAGGCCTCCCTCTCAATTCAACAGCCATGCGCAGTGACTCAGTAGCCAACGTCGCATCGGCGACCAGTGAATACGACCACCCCACCACTCGGCGGGCAAACAGGTCCAAAACTACCGAGAAGTAGAGCCAGCGCTTACCGAGCTGGATATAGGTGATGTCCGCGCACCAGACCTTGTTGATGTCCGCTACGTAGAACTCGCGCTCCAGTTCATGCTCAGCCACCAGAGACTCCACGCCTGACGATTTGTATTTGTGGGGCCTGCGTTGGCGGCTGGCAATCCCGGCTTCCTTCATCAAGCTGCGAGCCATGTAACGCCCCACCTGATGGCCTGCACCTCGCAGGTCTTCAGAAAGGGTTCGCGCTCCAGCCGATCCTCTTGAGGCCTTGTGGTACTTAACGAGAACAACCTTGAGCGCTTCGCGCTCCAGGTTGATTTTTCCCTGGCGCTGGCGCCAGGCGTAGTAGCTGCTGCGGTTGACTTCAAAAACACGACAGCAATCTGTAATGCCGTACTGTTCGCCTAGCTCGCTGATCAGAGGGAATGATCTTTGGAGTCCAAAAGCAGGAGAACACTGGCCTTTTTTAGGATTTCGATATCTCGATCTTTCTGCCTGAGCAGGGCTTGGAGTTCCTGAATTTTCTTCTGATCGGTAGTAATTGCTTTTGTGCCCGTCATCGTGGATCCGGCGCGCTCTTTACGCACCTGCTCGACCCAGCGACGCAAAGCCGTAGGGCCAATATCCAAACTGGCGCAAACTTCGGGAACAGGCATGTTTTGATCAAGCACCATGCTTGCAGCGTTGAGTTTGACCTCACTGGAATAGGACTTTCGCATCATCTGTACACCTCAGGTTTGGGCGCCATCATAGCGCCCTATTGATGTGTCCAATTTCATTAGGCCAGATCAGCTTGCCCCCGATTGCGGTGGGTCAGCTAATAGATATGTGGCTGATACACCGCTATCGGGGGCAAGCCCCCTCTCACATTTGCTCAGTAGCGTCTGTTAGATAGCGGTCCCAATCAAAGACCGATCAGTCCCTATTTGGGACCGCTTTAAAATTCCGGCGAAGGACTGACTTGCTCCAGCGCTCTATCGACCAGCAACTGCCCCAACTCTGCCATCTGCTGAATACCAAGCATGATGGCGCGCTGGGAAGTGTCCAGATCGAAGGCCAAGTTGCAGGTGAGCGCGTTGAGAGAGGACAGGGTTTCGCTGGCGTTGACCAGCAGGGTTTCGGTGTTTTGATGAGGGTTTACGGTGAAGAGCGGCGGATTGGGGGTAGGTTTGATCATGATGAAACTCCTAAACAGTCAGTAAGGAGCGCCACCGTTCGCTTGCACGCGAATGAGGGTGGCGACCGTGCGCAGGTGTGCAAGACCGGGCCTGTTTAGGACACCCAGCAGGTCCGAAGACCTCCTGCGCGCAGCCGCCATAAAGCAGCGAGCACAAAAAACGCCCGTGGTTGGCTGGGCGTTCGTACGCCTAAACAGTTTCGTCGGACTTGCACGTCCGTGTCACCGTTTTTTGCGATGACGGGACGAAGACTAGGCGTGCGGACTTCTCACCACAAGTTCATGCATGGCCCAAAATCTTGAAGGAAAGATCCGAAGGCTGGCCCATCACAACACCATCATTACCTTGACCTTCCCCAGGCCTTCCAGTGCATAACTGTGGTACTCGTACACTTCTCCCTGAATAACCAGCTGCAGAGCACCCCCTTCATTATTGACTTGAACATCCGGCTCTTTTGTTTTGAGAAAAGAAGGTGCAGACACTAATGCGCTGAGGATTTCCTGATCACTTCCCAAATCCTTATGCACGTAGTACCTGTAGGAAAACCCTACCGTCGCACCACCTTGGCTATCTCGTGCACCATAGATCGACATACCGTTGCCCAGGGAATGCTTCAACACCACTTCATCCAGGTCCGGTGTTCCGGGCGACAGGATCCAACTGCCGCCGATATAGATCAGGCAGACCACAAGCAGGCAATTACGCAGAACAGGCATGAGGCGCTCAGTGGCCTTGCGAAATGGCATATTCAATACCTCTTCTTATCCAATATTGGTCCCGTGGGTCATCACCAAAAGGCTCACCGCCCCACCATGATCCAAAATCCGGACGGGTCGTTTTCGCGACGGTTTGAGCGACACCGGCGGCTCGCAGCAACACATTTTCGGGAATGCCCAGCACCGTGCCCGTAGCACCGTAATTGAAGTTACCAAAAGCTTCGTACTGACGCCCCCGCTTCTTGTAGTTCCAAGGGCCGGCAGCACGGACCTGGGAGTAAAACCAGGAATAGGCGAAAGCCGAGCCGGGCTTGAGATGAATGCGCTTGCAGTTGGATATCGCCATGTTTTCAAGAATTGAAACACCCGGCGGCATTAATGGAACGGCCATTTGCGGATCCTTGCTGGCAGTGAGGAACGGAGAAACTAACCACTCCACTCCGGCCTGAACACCCGCCTAATCCAAATCAGAACTCGCCTACAGCAACTCCATCCTATTCCGACATACCGCCCATTGAGGGTTGTCGATGCAAAGTACTTACGACCTGTGGCAGGCCGAACATCGGGAGCAGCCGGTGATTGAGCGGTTTGCGCGGATTGATTGAGAATGGGGGGCTTACCCCGATAGCAGTGGGTCAGCTAACAAATTTCTGGCTGATACACCGCTATCGGGGGCAAGTCCCCTCCCACATTTGCTCAGTAGCGCTTGAGAAGTTAATGCACGGCCCAAAATCTTGCAGGAAAAATCCGAAGCCACCCGCAGTCTGTCAAACACCGATACTTTAATGTGGGAGGGGGCTTGCCCCCGATGGCAGTGGGCCAGCCAGAGATTTATCAACTGACACTCTGTCATCGGGGGCAAGCACCCTCCCACAGTGGATCTTCATAGGGCTCAAGCTCAGGCCAGGCCGGACTCGGCCAGCAGGGCTTCAAGCCCCATCAGGTCCGGCACCTTCGCCACATGCTCTCCCACCTGTACCGCCGCCAGTTCCAGCGGGCACAGCGGTACGTCCACGTAGCTCAATTCGCTGTCGAGTTTGTACGAGCGCGGAATCCCCTGGATCACCAGCGCGATGAACTTCAGCGTCGGTCGCCCGCCCAGTGCATTCACCACCACGATCCGCGAGCGTTCGCCGGTCACGCTGGCTTCGCCGCACACCGCTTCAAAGCTGATCAAGGGTATTTGCCGATCCCGCCAAGTCACTTGCCGCAGGTACCATGGCGGTGCGTCGCTGGCCGGTTCGCCGCGCTGGAAGTCGATCAGTTCGGCCACCGCGACATTCGGCAGGATCAGATGACGGTCAGCCAACGGCAGCAACAGCCCGGTGAGTTGGCTCGCGCGGTGGTCAAGCATGGGGCTTGCTCCAGTAAGCGATGCTTTCCAGCAGTACCGACTCCTGGTAGGGCTTGCCGAGGTAGTCGTTGACGCCGATGGCCATGGCGCGGTCGCGGTGTTTCTGGCCGGTGCGCGAGGTGATCATGATGATCGGCAGGCGCATCAGGCGCGGGTCGTTGCGCACCTGGATCGCCACTTCAAAACCGTCCATGCGCGGCATTTCGATGTCGAGCAGCATCAGGTCCGGGGTGTGTTCTTCGAGCAGGGCGAGGGCGTCAATGCCGTCCTTGGCGGTCAGCACGTTCATGCCGTTGCGCTCCAGCAGGCGACTGGTGACTTTGCGCACGGTGACCGAATCGTCCACCACCAGCACCAGCAGCGGGCGCTTTTTCAGCGGGTCGTTGAGGGTCAGTGGCGTGTCCACCGACTGCGCCGGCAACGCCGGTGGCCGCGTACGGATGTGCGCCAACAGGTCGATAATCAGCACCACGCGGCCATCGCCCAGAATCGTCGCGCCGGACAAGCCCTGCACCCCGGCAAATTGCGGTCCCAGCCCCTTGACCACGATTTCGCGCGTCCCCGCCATGGCGTCCACATGCACCGCCACATGCCGCTCGTTGCACTGCATCAGCAACACCGGCACCGGCTGGTACTGGCCGAGCAGCTTGGGGCGACTGACGGTATGCAGCAGGTCGCCGAGGTAAAACAGTTCGTAGCGCCGGCCGGCGTATTCATAGCACGGCGGGTCCTGCTGGTAGTGCCCCGCCAATTCATGGGGCAGCACACGCACCAGGCCCTCAATGGTATTGAGCGCAATCGCGTATTGATCGTCCGCGCATTGCACCATCAGGGCCCGATTGACCGACACGGTAAACGGCAGGCGAATCCTGAAATGCACGCCCACGCCCGGGATCGAGTCGATCACCATCGAACCGCCGAGCTGGCGCACTTCCTCATGCACCACGTCCATGCCCACGCCGCGTCCGGAAATCTGGGTGATCTTTTCCGCCGTGGAAAACCCCGGCTGCAGGATGAACTGCAGCACGTCGCGGTCGCTGATGGCTTGATCGGGATCGAGCAGGCCGCGCTTGATCGCCTTGCGGCGCACGGCTTCAAGGGGCACACCGGCGCCGTCGTCGCGCATGTCGAAGACGATATCGCCGCCTTCGTGAGTCAGGTCCAAAGTGATGCGGCCCTTCTCTGGCTTGCCCGCCTGCAGGCGCACCTCGCGGGACTCAAGACCATGGTCGACGGCGTTGCGCAGCATGTGTTCCAACGGCGCCGCCATACGCTCCAGCACGTTGCGGTCCATCTCGCCCTCGGCATTGCCGATCACGAATTCCACATCCTTGCCCAGCTCATCGGCCACCTGGCGCACGATGCGCTTGAGGCGCGGCAGCATGCGCTCGAACGGCACCATGCGCGTGCGCATCAGGCCTTCCTGCAATTGGGTGTTGATGCGCGCCTGTTGCTGCAACAGGTCGTGGGCGTCCTGGTTGCGGCGCTCGAGGGTTTCCTTGAGGTCGAGCAAGTCGGAGGCGGATTCGGACAGCGCGCGGGACAATTGCTGCAATTGCGAATGGCGATCCATTTCCAGCGGGTCGAATTCCTCGTAGCCCAGGCGTTCGGCCTCGGCCTGCTGGCGACTGAAAAGACGGCTCTGGGTTTCGCTGTCGAGGCGACGCAGTTGGTCACGCATGCGCTCGATGGTGGTTTCCACTTCCGTGAGCGCAGTACGTGCATCGTTGACCTGCTGCTCGATACGGCCACGAAAGATCGAGGTTTCGCCGGCCAGGTTGACCAGGTCGTCGAGCAGTTCGGCGGATATCTTCACCATGTCGGCGGCCGGATCAACCACCGCCTCCGCCTTGCCCGCCGGCAACGCCACCGGCACCACCGGCTCATCGCCCGGGTGCACCAGGCTCTTGATGCGCTCGATCAGCTTGTCCACCGAGCCCACCGGCAAGCCGTCCGCCACTGCATCGATCATCTGCGCCAGGCGGTCATGGCAACCCTGCAACAGCGCGAACAGTTCGGGCGACGGCGCCAGCAGCCCGGCGGACAGCCCCTCGTAGAGAAACTCCAGCTCGTGGGCCAGGTCACCGATCGGGCCGATCTCGACCATGCGTGCGCCCCCCTTGAGGGTGTGCAGGTCACGCAGCAGGGTTTCGACTTCCTGGCGGTTGCCGGGCTCGGCCTGCCAGCGCAGCAATGCACTGCCTGAACTGTCGAGAATATCGGCGGCTTCCTCGAGGAAAATATCCAGCAGTTCGGGGTCGGCGCCCCAGGGCTGCGGCGCTGCAACCGGGGCCGTCGGCAGGCTGCTCTGGCGCCATTCACGCAACCGGGCGAGCCATTCGACACCATCGCTCAAAGGCTGCTGGCGTTGTAATTCTTCAAGCTGCAAGGCCAGGTGTTCATGGCTGGCCATCAGCAACTGGGACAGCTCGGTGGAGTAGCTGTAGCGACGGTCCACCAGGCCTTCATAGACGCATTCCAGCTCCTGGGCCAGATCGCCCACCGCGTCGATTTCGGCCATGCGCGCGCCGCCCTTGAGGGTGTGCAAGTCGCGCTGCAACGAGGACAACGGCGCCATGCCATCGGGCTCCAGCAACCAGCGCTTGAGCGACTGTCCGGCGCTGTCGAGGATATCCACGGCCTCTTCAAGGAAGATCTCGACGATTTCGTCGTCCAGCGCCGTGTGCCGGCCCAGTTGCTCGGTCGCGGCGCCCAGCTCGGCGATACTCGGGGCGCGGTTGCCGTCACGTTTGATCAGGCCGGTGGCGGACGGATCGAGGGCGTCATCGAGCAACTCGCGCAGGGCCTGGACCCGCGCCGGCGCCGGGCTGATTTCCTGCCCGGCGGCCAGTTGGTCGAGCATGGTGATCAGCGCTTCATGGGCCTGCTCGGCCTCATGGAAAAACCGTTCGCTGACCGCCAGGCTGCTTTCTTCCACCGCGCCATACAGGTCGAGCAAGGCTTCGCACAGTTGATCGATAGGGTGCAGGTCGGCAAGGTGCGCGCCCTCGCCCAGGGTGGTCAGTTCGTCCAGCAACGCGGTGAGTTCCTGGCGCTCGCCGGGGTGTTGCTGCCAGCGGCGCAGCAGGTTTTCGGCGTCGAGCAGGATGTCCATGCCCTGGGCCAGGAAGTCGGTGATCAGGTGCGGATCGCGCTTGATGCGCAGGCCCGTGCCGGGGGCGTTGAGCAGCGCTTCAAGCTGTTGGTCCAGCAGGCTTTGGGTGCGCTTGATCAACTGCGCCGCGCCCTTGATCGGCGTCAGGGGATCGCTGTCCAGCTCACGTAGCCCGCGCTGGAAAACGCCTTCGGCTTCCAGCAACAGCTCGATTTCATCCAGGTCCAGCGGCAGACGGTGCGCCTTGTATTCGCGGGTCAGATGATCTAGCGGACGGGCCAGTTCGGCCATCGGCAACACGCCGGCCATATAGGCGCTGCCCTTGAGGGTGTGCAGGGCGCGTTGCAGTTCATCGGTAACCTGCAGCGGCACGTGTTCGGCGGCCTGTTGCAGGAACTGGTTGAGGCTGTCCAGATGGCTCTGGGCTTCGTTGCGGAAGATCTCCAGCAGCATCGGGTCGTGGGGTTCGGTAATCGTTACCTGTGCACCACTGGCTAACCCGTGGGCGCGCGCAGCGAGAGCGTCGACCTCGTCGCGCTGGCGCTGTCGGCCGGTGGCGAAGTCGGCGATCAGCTCCGGCAGCAACGCCACCGCTTCATCCAGCACCTGCTGCACCTCGGGGCCGATCGCCACGCTGCGCTCCAGCACGCGATTGAGCAGGTTTTCCACGGCCCAGGCCAGCTCGGCCACGACCAGGGCGCGGACCATGCGACCGCTGCCTTTCAAGGTGTGGAAGGCACGGCGCATTTCGCCCTGGGCGGTTTTGTCCGCGCAGTCGGGCAAGTAACGGTGCAGCACCTGGAGGACTTCATCGGTCTCTTCGAGGAAGACTTCGCGCAACTCGTCGTCAATCGGCGCTTCATCGAACGGAGGCGGCAGCAGACTGCCCGGACGTTGCAGGGCCGGCGGGTTGAGGCGCGAGGTGGGGCTGGCCAGCGCATCGAATCGGGATTGGCTTGGTGCGGTGTCGCCGCTCAAGGCCCCCTCGGGTGCAGCCAAGGCCTGGCGCCAGGGTTTTTCCACCGGCAGGTAGCCCAGCGCGCTCAGGGCCTGGGTGGCCAGTTCAAGCACTTTTTCCCCTGCTGCGTCAGGGTCGTGGAGCATGCGCTCCAGATAGTATTCCAGGCTGCTGATCACGTCGGCAAAGTGCGCCAGCAGCGCTTCGTCGGGCGCGGTGTCGTTGACCATCAACTGCTCATCGACGTAATCGGTACACCCGCGCATCAGGCTCGCTGCGCGCGGCAGTGGAATCATCGCCAGGGCGCCGCGCACCTGGCTCAACAGCTCAGGCAGGGACTCCAGACGCTGGCGGTCCCAGTCGGCCTCGATGCAGTCGATCACCAATTCCTTGGCCTGGCGCAGGCACTGACAGGATTCGCGGATCACCAATTGGTGGATCTGGGTCAGGTCGGTGGTCGGCAGGCGGCTCTCTTCGCGGCTTTGCGGTTCGACCGTGCCGACCATTCCGGCCAATGTGGCTTCGACGTAGAGCAACGCCCCGGCGACGTCCATCAATATGGCGTCACTGGGTTCGCGCTGACCCTGGACCAGACTCAATACCACGGCGAGCTGGTCGATGATGACTTTGCGCGGCTGACCGAAGCCGAGCACCGCCAGGGTGTCGGCGATCTGGCGCAGCGGTGCCAGCAGCGGGTCAAGGTCCTGAGTGTGCTGGCGGTCGCTGCGCACGAACAGATCGAGGCGCTCCTTGACCCGTACCAGCTCTTCGCACAATGCGCCGAGGACCGAGCCCATGGCATTGCGGTCCGGCCCGGCCAGGCGCGCGCGCTCGGCATCGACCACCGCACTGTCGGGCAGGGCCTCGTCCAGACCGTAGCGTTCCTTGAGGCTTTGCATGCGCGGCGTCGGCCGGGTGACTTTGGCGACGTAGAACAGCAGGCTCTTGAGCAACTCATCCGGCGCCGGCTGGTTGATCCCGTCGATGCCCTGCGCCAGCAGGCGCTTGAGCTGCTTGCCGCTGGCCTTGAGCAGGCTGCGCAGTGCCGGGCTGTTGGCGATCACGCCCGTCAGCATGCCTTCGACCAGCGCCGAGGCGACCTGCCACAACGGCAACAGCGGCGCGCCCTGGCACAGCGCCTCCAGGCGCGCGAAGACCCGCGCCATGTCCTCCAGGTTGCTGGGGCCGTGGTCCTCGCGCAGCAACCCGGCCAGGGCCTGTTGCAGCAGTGCGTGCCATTGGCGCAGTTGCGGGTGAAGGTCCGGCGGTGTGCGTTGAGTCAGTGCCTCATCGGGCAGCGGCGCGATGGTCAACAATTGTGGGCTGAACAGGCTGGTCTCCGACAGCAGGCTTTCCCCGCGGGCGCTGCGCAGGTCGTTGAGCAGCGGCAACACCACCAGCGGCAGGTCGCGACGGGCGCTGTGCACGCGGTCCAGGTACAGCGGCAATTGGCCGAGGGCCTGTTGCAGCAGGCGGATGCCTTCGTCGCGCTGGCCGACATGCCCGGCCTGCAACGCCAGGGCCAGGGCTTCGATCTCTTCGGCCAGCAACGCCGCGCCGTAGAACTCGACCATTTGCAACGCGCCATGCACCTGGTGGATACCGGTCAGGCATTGATCAATGGCGTCGCCGGTTTCAACGTAGCCGTCCAGCGCCGAACGGGCCTGCCTCAGGGTCTCGGCAATCTCGCCCTTGACCCATTCGAGGGCCACGTAGTCGTGCCGATCAACCATAACTGCTCCGCTTGGAATTCATGGGTTGCTGGTATCTCACTAACAATGAAGATCCAATGTGGGAGGGGGCTTGCCCCCGATGGCGGTGTGTCAGGCGACCCACTTTTGACTGTCAAACCGCTATCGGGGGCAAGCCCCCTCCCACATTTGGACTGTGGTGATTTTGGAGCGCATTTCACTCATCGACCTGTTTGGGCGGCGGGAGCGTGAACCCCGACACCGACCTGCGCAACTGACTGGCCATTTTCGCCAGGTTACCAATGCTTTCGGCCGTCGCCGTGGAACCCGACGAAGTCTGCGTGGTGATCTGCTGAATCACATTCATCGTCAGCGAAATCTGCCCCGCCGATGAGGTCTGCTGCTGCGCCGCATTGGAAATGCTCTGGATCAGCGCCGCCAGGGTTTTCGACACGCCTTCGATCTCTTCCAGCGCCACCCCGGCATCCTGGGCCAACCGCGCGCCGCGCACCACTTCGGTGGTGGTCTGTTCCATGGAGATGACCGCCTCGTTGGTATCGGCCTGGATCGCCCGCACCAGGGTTTCGATCTGCCGGGTGGCGGCCGACGAGCGCTCGGCCAGGCGTTGCACTTCATCGGCCACCACCGCAAAACCGCGCCCGGCATCGCCGGCCATGCTCGCCTGGATGGCCGCGTTCAGGGCGAGGATGTTGGTCTGGTCGGCGATGTCGTCGATCAGGCTGACGATGTCGCCAATCTCCTGGGACGACTCACCCAGGCGCTTGATGCGCTTGGCGGTGTCCTGGATCTGTTCACGAATGTTGTCCATGCCGTGGATGGTGTTGTGCACCACCTCGTTGCCCTTGTTGGCAATCTCCACCGAACGCTCGGCCACCGCCGAGGACTCGGCGGCGTTGGCCGATACCTGGTCGATGGACTGGGCCATCTGGTTGATTGCGGTGGAGGCTTCGGCGATCTGCTGGGCCTGATGCTCCGAGGCCTGGGCCAGGTGCATGGCGGTGGCCTGGGTCTCCTGCACCGCGCCGGCGACTTGCCCGGCGGTGAGGTTGATGGTGGCCACCAGGTCGCGCAACTGGTCCACCGAATAGTTGATCGAATCGGCAATGGTGCCGGTGAAGTCTTCGGTGACCGAGGCCGTGACGGTCAGGTCGCCGTCGGCCAAGTCTTCGATTTCATCCAGCAGGCGCATGATCGCGTTCTGATTGCGCTCGTTCTTCTCGGCGGTTTCGCGCAGCTGGCGGTTGGTCTCGCGCACCATCACCAGGCCGATCAGGATGATCGAAGCCAGCGCCAGCAGCCCCAGCACATAGCCGCCGAGGGTATCCACATTGCGCCCGCCGGCCAGGTTCTCAAACCCGGTGGCCAGGTGCGAAGCTTCGTCGAGCAGGGTTTGCGACAGGTTGAAAATATTGCTCGCCGACGCGCGCACCTGGAACAGCTGCGGCGAGGTTTCGAGGATCTCATCCACGGAACCCGAAACGAATTCGAACAGCTCGGCGATTTCCGCTAACCGCGCGCGGGCGTCAGGGTCCTCGACCTGGGTGATGCGCAGGCCCGGGTTGCCGTTGAGCATGCCATTGAGCACCACGCCAAAACGATTGGCGTCGCGACCAAAGGCATCGGCGGCCTGCGCGGCGGTTTCGTCGCCGGCGAGCACGGTGTTGACCGCCCCCAGAATACGCTCGGCCAGCAGTGACTGGCGCTGGGCCAGCGCCACCTGGCTCGCGGGGGCGCCACGCTGGAGCAGGATGTCGACGACTTTTTCCGACTCTATCTGCAACTGCGGCACGGTTTCGGCGAGGGTGGCGGCCACCTGGTGCAACGACAGTACGGTCTGTTCGCTGGCCAAAATGGCGTCGGTGTTTTTCAGCAGGGCCTCCCAGTCCGTCTGCACCGCGCGCATCTCGGCGCGTACGGCACCGGGCGCGGCCGGCAGGCCGGTTTGCGGGTCGCCTTTTTTCAGGTAGCCCCAGCGCTGGGCAAAGTCGTTGCGCGCCTCGCCCAGCAGCTTGAACGCGGCCGCCTTGCCGGCGGCGGCTTCGGTGGCGTTCTTGGCAATACGTTGGGACAACACCCGCAACTCGCCCGCGTGGCCGATGTACTGTTTATCGTAGGTGGACTGGGTATTGAGGTAGGCGAAGTTGGCGAACAACAGCATGATGAACACGATCAGTGCGATAAACAGCACGATGATCTGCGAGCGGCTGCGCGAGGCGGCCTGGGGCTTGGGCGTGGTCACGGTGCTCATGCGGCCACATCCATGAAGCCCGGAGCCTGGGCCAGGGCGAAGGGGCTGAAGACCTGCCACTGCGGGTCGCCATCGAACTGGCCCTGGATAAACGGCGCGCCGGAGGCGGCATTCGCCATCCACGCCTCGAGTGCAAAATGTTGCATGCCCACCACCTCGTCCACCAGCAACCCGACAAACAGCTCGTTGTATTCCACCACCAGCACCCGCCGCTGCTTGCGCACTTTGGACAGCTCCTGGCCGAGAAAACCGCCCAGGTCCATCACCGGCAGCAAGCGCCCGCGCAGGTTGGCCACGCCCTTGACCCAGGGTTTTACCCCAGGCATCAGGGTGCAGCGCGGCTCATGCAGCACCTCGGCGACTTCGCCCATGGGCGCCACATACCAGTGCTGCCCCAGGCGAAAACCGATCCCGCTCCAGCGTTGCAGGCGGGTTTCCTGGGACGGCAGGTCGGCGGCCAGCAGACGGCAGCGGCGGTCGATGTCCAGCAGCAACTCGAAGGCGGTTTGCGACTCGGTCATGATGGCGTGCCGTCAGCCGGCCAGCACCTTGTTCAGCGTGGCGATCAGGGTTTCTTCGTCCACCGGCTTGGTCAGGTAGTCCTTGGCGCCCTGGCGTGCGCCCCAGATCTTGTCGGTTTCCTGGTCCTTGGTGGTGATGATGATGATCGGGATGCCGTTGGTTTCCGGCTCCTTGGACAACTGGCGCGTGGCCTGGAAGCCGTTGAGACCCGGCATCACGATGTCCATCAGCACCGCATCGGGTTTTTCCTGACGGGCCAGGGCCACGCCGTCCGCGCCGTTTTCGGCTTTCAATACCTGGTGGCCATGCTTTTCCAGCATGCCGGTCAGTTTGTACATTTCGGTCGGCGAATCGTCGACGATCAGAACACGTGCCATGGTTTTCCCCACTACATTGGTCGGCGCCGGCCCTCGGGGGCGGCGTCAGTGTGCTTGTTCTACTGCGGCGAAGGCAGGCACATAGGCCTTGATCGCACCCAGCAGTTCTTCCTTGCTGAAAGGCTTGGTCAAAAACTGATCGACCCCCACGGTACGCCCCTTGGCCTTGTCGAACAGGCCGTCCCTGGAGGACAGCATGATCACCGGGATCGACTTGAACGCCGGGTTGTTCTTCACCAGGGCGCAGGTCTGGTAGCCATCCAGGCGCGGCATCATGATGTCGACAAAGATAATGTGCGGGTGATGATCCACGATCCGGGCCAGGGCATCGAAACCGTCGATGGCCGTGATGACCTCACACCCCATGTTCTTCAACAGCGTCTCGGCGGTGCGGCGGATCGTTTTCGAATCGTCGATCACCATCACTCTCAAGGCGTTGGAATGCTGTTCCATAGTTGCTCTACCATCGCCACAGCGAATCGGTTTTCGGTGTGTACTGCCTGATGTGTCACAGGATGAGCCCCGCAGGCCTTGGAATTCAAGGGCTGCTGCGCTCCGGCAGTCTTTTTAGCACAGTCTCCGGGCGCAATCTATCGAGGCGCCCGCCTGGTGGTTTTTCCTTGACCCGCAACAGCCGCAGCGCCACTCTGACGCCACTTTTATGCGCCCCAATTTGCCAGAGGAAATCCCCCATGAGCGTTCGCGTCGGCATTGTCATGGACCCTATCGCCAGCATCTCCTATAAAAAGGACAGCTCGCTGGCCATGCTCCTGGCCGCCCAGGCCCGCGGCTGGAGCCTGTTCTATATGGAACAGCGCGACCTTTACCAGGGTGACGGCGAAGCCCGTGCGCGGATGCGCCCGTTGCAGGTATTCGCCAACCCCGAGAAGTGGTTCGAACTGCAGGATGAAATCGACAGCCCCCTGAGCGATCTGGACGTGATCCTGATGCGCAAGGACCCGCCGTTCGACATGGAATTCGTGTATTCCACCTACCTGCTGGAGCAGGCCGAGCGCGCCGGCGTATTGATCGTCAACAAGCCGCAAAGCCTGCGCGACTGCAATGAAAAACTGTTCGCCACGCTGTTCCCGCAGTGCACGCCGCCAACCGTAGTCAGCCGCCGTGCCGACGTGCTGCGTGAGTTCGCCGCCAGGCATGGCGATGTGATTCTCAAGCCGCTGGACGGCATGGGCGGCACCTCGATCTTCCGTCACCGCGCGGGGGACCCGAACCTGTCGGTGATCCTGGAAACCCTGACCGCGCTGGGCACCCAGCAAATCATGGGCCAGGCCTACCTGCCGGCGATCAAGGACGGCGACAAACGCATCCTGATGATCGACGGCGAGCCGGTGGATTACTGCCTGGCGCGGATCCCGGCGGCCGGCGAGACCCGTGGCAACCTGGCCGCCGGTGGCCGTGGTGAAGCGCGACCGCTGTCGGACAAGGACCGTTGGATCGCCGCCCAAGTCGGCCCGACCCTTCGCGAAAAAGGCCTGCTGTTTGTAGGACTTGACGTAATCGGTGAGAACCTCACCGAAATCAACGTCACCAGTCCGACCTGTATTCGCGAGATTGATAACGCATTTGGCACGAACATCGGCGAAATGCTCATGGCAGCCATTGAGCGCAAGCTACAAGCCAAGTGACATAGAACAGCCGGACATACACCAACATTGCGTTATCATGCGCCACCTGTGAAACGCGCGATGTTGGTTTTTTTGTCATGACGCTCCCGTCCGATCTGCCCCCCGAACTCTCCCACAGCGGCGTGCGCCCGGCTGATCGGCTCGGATTTACCCTGTTCCTGGCGGCGCTGGTTCACCTGGCACTGATTCTCGGGCTGGGTTTCACCTTGGTCGAACCCAAGCAGATCACCAAGACCCTGGAAATCACGCTGGCCACCTTCGAGAGCGATAAAAAGCCCGAGAAGGCCGACTTTCTGGCCCAGGAAAACCAGCAAGGCAGCGGCACCCTCGACAAGAAAGCCGTGCCCAAGACCACCGAAGTGGCGCCGTTCCAGGACAATAAGATCAACAAAGTCACCCCGCCACCGGCCGCCAGGCCGGAAGTCAAACAGGCGACGCCCAAGGCTGCCGTGACCACCGTCGCGCCCAAGCCGCAAAAAGCCCCGACCCAGCGCGAAAAAACCCGGACCGAGCCCAACCCCGAGCCCGTCAAGCCTGCGCCGACATTCGACAGCTCGACGCTGTCCGACGAAATCTCCAGCCTGGAAGCCGAACTGGCCCACGAACAACAGCTCTACGCCAAACGCCCGCGCATCTACCGCTTGAACGCCGCCTCGACCATGCGCGACAAAGGCGCCTGGTATAAGGACGAATGGCGCAAGAAGGTCGAGCGCATCGGCAACCTCAACTATCCGGAAGAGGCACGCCGCCAGCAGATCTATGGCAATTTGCGCCTGCTGGTGTCGATCAACCGCGACGGTTCGCTCTATGAAGTGCAGGTGCTGGAATCCTCCGGCCAGCCCCTGCTGGATCAGGCTGCCCAGCGCATCGTGCGCCTGGCCGCGCCCTTTGCGCCCTTTACCGGCGACTTGAACGACGTGGACCGCCTGGAAATCATCCGCACCTGGAAATTTGCCAGGGGCGATCGGCTGTCCAGCAATTGACTCTGGCACTTTCCTTCACTGTAGGAGCGAGCTTGCTCGCGAAAAACGCATAGGCGGCGCGGACTACCTGATAGCACTGCGTCATCGTTAACGACCTTCGCGAGCAAGGGCTAGCCGCCCGCCTCGCTCCTACAGAAAAGCAGACGGTGCTCTATTCGGGTCACGCTCAGCTTGTCAGTTTGCCCCTCCGACGCCACACTAGCGGACATGAAAAATGTCAGCCCGACCTACCTCAAGCACCACTTCCTGATCGCCATGCCCCATATGGCCGACCCGAACTTTGCGCAGACCTTGACCTACATCGTCGAGCACACGGCCAATGGTGCCATGGGGTTGGTGGTGAACCGCCCGCAGGAGCTGAACCTGGCCGACATCCTCGAGCAACTGCGCCCGGAAATCGATCCTCCCGCCAGTTGCCAGGGCGTGCCGATCTACTTCGGCGGGCCGGTGCAGACCGATCGCGGTTTCGTGTTGCACCCCACCGGACCGAAGTTCCAGGCCACGGTTGACCTTGAGGGCGTGTCCCTGTCCACGTCCCAGGATGTGTTGTTCGCGATCGCCGACGGTGTCGGCCCTGAACAAAGTGTGATTACCCTGGGATACGCCGGTTGGGAAGCCGGGCAACTGGAGGCCGAACTGGCCAGCAATGCCTGGCTGACCTGCCCCTTCGACGCCGACATCCTGTTCAACACTGCCAGCGAACTGCGCCTGGAAGCGGCCGCCGCCAAGCTGCGAGTCAACCTCAGCCTGTTGACCAGCCAGGCGGGGCACGCCTGATGGCCTTGCGTCTGATCCTGGGGTTTGACTACGGCACCAAACAGATCGGCGTTGCGGTCGGCCAGGTGATTACCGGCCAGGCCCGCGAGCTGTGCACATTGAAGGCTCAGAACGGCGTGCCGGACTGGAACCAGGTCGAAGCGCTGATCAAGGAATGGAAGCCCGATGCAGTGGTGGTCGGCCTGCCCCTGAACATGGACGGCACGCCCAGCGACATGTGCCTGCGCGCCGAAAAATTCGCCCGCCGCCTCAACGGTCGCTACAACATTCCCTTCTATACCCACGATGAACGCCTGACCACCTTTGAAGCCAAGGGCGAGCGACGCGACCGTGGCGGGCAGAAGGGCAGCTACCGCGACAACCCCGTGGACGCCATCGCCGCCGCCTTGCTGTTGCAGGGCTGGCTGGATGAAAACACCGCTTTATTTGAATCCTGACTGACGCGGCTTGCCTGTCATCAACGCTGTTTGTAGGAGCGAGCTTGCTCGCGAAGAACGTCAACGATAACGCATGAACCTGGATAAACACGGTGCCTGTGGGTTCTTCGCGAGCAAGCTCGCTCCTACACACCATCGCCTGCCTTGAAGGAGCCACCATGAGCTTGCCGAACCCTGCCGAACTGATCAGCCAGATGGCCACGCGCCTCACGGCGCACCTGCAACACCGTGCCATCAGCGAGCCGCGCTTCATCGGCATCCGCACCGGCGGTGTGTGGGTGGCCCAGGCCTTGCTGGAAGCACTGGGCAGTGACTCGCCCCTGGGTACGCTGGATGTGTCCTTCTACCGTGACGACTTCAGCCAGAACGGCCTGCATCCGCAAGTGCAACCCTCGGCCCTGCCATTCGAGGTAGAAGGCCAGCACCTGGTGTTGATCGACGACGTACTGATGAGTGGCCGCACCATCCGTGCGGCCATGAACGAGCTGTTCGACTACGGCCGCCCGGCCAGTATCACGCTGGTGTGCCTGCTGGACCTGGATGCTGGCGAGTTGCCGATCAGCCCGGATGTGGTCGGCGCAACGCTGTCCCTGGAAGCCCACCAGCGGGTAAAATTGTCCGGTCCCACGCCGCTCGAACTCGAACTGCAAGACCTTGCCCTTTAAACCGCCTTGTACAGAGTCCCCGCGATGACGCCTCTAGATGCCAAGCGCCCGCTGCAGCTCAATGCTCAGGGCCAGTTGCAACATTTCCTGTCCCTCGATGGTTTGCCCCGCGAGCTGCTCACCGAAATCCTCGACACCGCCGACTCGTTCCTCGAAGTCGGTGGCCGGGCGGTGAAGAAGGTTCCGCTGCTGCGCGGCAAGACCATCTGCAACGTGTTCTTCGAGAACTCCACGCGCACCCGCACCACCTTTGAACTGGCGGCCCAGCGGCTGTCGGCTGACGTGATCACGTTGAACGTGTCCACCTCGTCGGCCAGCAAGGGCGAAACCCTGCTCGACACCCTGCGCAACCTGGAAGCCATGGCCGCCGACATGTTCGTGGTGCGCCACGGCGACTCCGGCGCCGCGCACTTCATCGCCGAACATGTGTGCCCGAATGTGGCAATCATCAACGGCGGCGACGGCCGCCACGCCCATCCGACCCAGGGCATGCTCGACATGCTCACCATCCGTCGGCACAAGGGCGGCTTTGAAAACCTCTCGGTGGCCATCGTCGGTGACATCCTGCACTCGCGGGTTGCGCGCTCGAACATGCTGGCCCTCAAAGCCCTGGGCTGTCCGGACATCCGCGTGATCGCCCCGAAAACGCTGCTGCCCATCGGCATCGAGCAGTACGGCGTGAAGGTCTATACCAATATGGCCGAAGGCCTCAAGGATGTGGACGTGGTGATCATGCTGCGCCTGCAACGCGAACGCATGGCCGGCGGCCTGCTGCCGAGCGAGGGCGAGTTCTATCGCCTGTTCGGCCTGACCACCGCGCGCCTGGCCGGCGCCAAGCCGGATGCCATCGTGATGCACCCGGGCCCGATCAACCGCGGGGTGGAAATCGAATCGGCGGTGGCCGACGGTCCGCAATCGGTGATTCTCAACCAGGTGACCTACGGCATCGCCATCCGCATGGCCGTAATGTCCATGGCCATGAGCGGGCAAACCGCGCAACGTCAATTCGAGCAGGAGAACGCCCAGTGAAGCTCAGCATTCTCGGCGCCCGAGTCATCGATCCGGCCAGCGGCCTGGATCAAGTCACCGACCTTCACCTGGACGCCGGCAAGATTATCGCCATCGGTGCCGCGCCCGCAGGCTTCAGCGCAGTCGAAAGCATCGACGCCAAAGGCCTGGTCGCCGCGCCCGGGCTGGTGGACCTCAACGTCGCCCTGCGTGAGCCCGGCTACAGTCGCAAAGGCAACATCACCAGCGAAACCCGCGCCGCCGCCGCCGGTGGCGTGACCAGCCTGTGCTGCCCGCCGAACACCAAGCCGGTGCTGGACACTTCAGCGGTCACCGAGCTGATCCTCGACCGCGCCCGTGAAGCGGGTAACTGCAAAGTGCTCCCTGTGGGCGCGCTGAGCAAAGGCCTGGAGGGCGAGCAACTGGCTGAACTGATCGCCTTGCGCGACGCCGGTTGCGTAGCGTTCAGCAACGGCCTGGAAAGCTTTCGCAGCACGCGTACCTTGTGCCGGGCCCTGGAATACGCGGCCACCTTCGACCTGACGGTAATCTTTCATTCCCAGGACCGCGACCTGGCTGAAGGCGGCCTGGCCCATGAAGGTGCGGTGGCCAGCTTCCTCGGTTTGCCGGGCATCCCGGAAACCGCAGAAACCGTGGCCCTGGCCCGTGACCTGTTGCTGGTGGAACAAAGCGGCGTACGCGCGCATTTCAGCCAGCTGACCAGCGCCCGCGGCGTCGCCCTGATTGCCCAGGCCCAGGCCCGCGGCTTGCCGGTGACGGCGGACGTGGCGCTGTACCAGTTGATCCTGACCGATGAGGCGCTGATCGACTTCTCCAGCCTGTACCACGTGCAACCGCCGCTGCGCACCCTGGTCGATCGTGAGGGTTTGCGTGCGGCGGTGAAATCGGGCGTGGTCTCGGCGATCTCCAGCCACCACCAGCCCCACGAACGCGATGCCAAGCTGGCGCCGTTTGGTGCCACCGAGCCAGGCATCAGCAGCGTCGAGTTGCTGCTGCCGTTGGCAATGACCCTGGTGGAGGATGGCTTGCTGGACCTGCCGACGCTGCTGGCACGCCTGAGCACCGGCCCGGCCGACGCCTTGCGCCTGCCGGCGGGTAAGTTGGCGGTGGGTTCGGCGGCGGATCTGGTGCTGTTCGATCCGGCCAGTTCCACGGTTGCCGGGGAACACTGGCTGTCCAAAGGCGAAAACTGCCCGTTCGTTGGCCACAGCCTGCCGGCCACGGTGCGCTACACCTTGATGGATGGGCGGATCAGCTACCAGGCTTGAAGCGGGCACGGTAAAAAAAGTGGGAGGGGGCTTGCCCCCGATAGCGGAGTGTCAGCTACCAAATCTATTGGCTGACACACTGCAATCGGGGGCAAGCCCCCTCCCACATTTGGTTCTATATTGGATAGGGGAGATTCAGCGGCCGCCATTACGCTCGGCGTTGCGGATAGAAATCTGGCTGTTCAATGTCCAGAAGTCATACAGCACCCCAATCAGGAACAAACCACCGGTCAGCAGGTAGATCAGGCCGGTGATCCATTTGCCCTGGTACATCCGGTGCACGCCGAACACACCCAGGAACGCCAACAGAATCCAGGCCACGTTGTATTCGATGGGCCCGGCGGTAAAACGCAGGTCGGCTTCACGGTCCATGGCCGGGATCAGGAACAAGTCGATCAGCCAGCCAATACCCAGCAGGCCGAAGGTGAAAAACCAGATTGTCCCGGTGACCGGCTTACCGTAATAAAAGCGATGGGCTCCGGTAAAACCGAAAATCCACAGCAGGTAACCGATCACCTTGCTGTGGGTGTCTTGTTGCGTAGCAACCTGTTGATAGCCGTTCATGAAAGACCTCTTTTCACTTGATAGATAAATTTGTTCATTTTTTTTGTGACTTTTTTACGGGCACCCGACGCACGGTAAGTGGTATCGTTCTGCCCTCAAACCCTTATGCCACCTGACTTGTGTCGGACAATTGCGGCGAATCGTCGCGTTTTTTCCGAATTTGACCCCAAGGTTCAGTCGACAAACGGCCTGAGAACAGCACAAAAAGCTGTTATAAAGTTGCGCGCAAACCCATATGAGCCACGCCTAATGCGACCATTTATCAAGACATGGCTAACCATTTGCCTATTAATGCCACTGGCCGCCCACGCCACCAATCGTGAGCAACGTCTTCCAAACGTTAACGGTTTTACCCCTAAAGTTCATAGCACGCCCAGCACCGCAAAATCGGCAAAGCCCACCGTCAGCCGCCCGACTCAACTGAGCAAGGCACACGGCAAAACGCTTTCCACGCAGTTGGCCGTGAATACCAAACAGAGCAGCAACGTTTTGAGCCGTGCCGTAAACGTGCTCGGTACACCTTATCGTTGGGGCGGCAGCAGCCCAAGTAAAGGGTTCGACTGCAGCGGCCTGGTGAAATATGCGTTCAACGACGTCAAGGCGGTGGATCTGCCGCGTACGTCCAACGCCATGGCAGCCGGCCACGGGTTGAAAGTTGATCGCAAAGACCTGAAACCCGGCGATTTGCTGTTCTTCAAGCTCAAGAGCCGTCAGGTCAACCACGTTGCCATCTACCTGGGCAACGACCGCTTTATCCACGCACCGCGTCGTGGCAAGTCGGTGAGCATCGATACACTGAAAAAGCCGTTCTGGGACAAGAACTACGTGATCGCCAAGCGGGTACTGCCTAAAGAGCAGAACAACAACCTGCGGATCGTGCAGCGCTGATTCCAGGCTGAAAATGCAGTAACCCATGTGGGAGGGGGCTTGCCCCCGATGGCGGTGGATCAGTCAGTTACTTGTGGCTGACCCACTGCAATCGGGGGCAAGCCCCCTCCCACATTGGATTTCATTGTTTGCTGAATCTCATAGGTCTGCCGGCACCCTGGCCTTCTCCCGCGCCTCCTCTGCGCTGATCACCCCCTCGTTCACCAGCGCCTTCAAGCTCATATCCAGCGTTTTCATCCCCAACGCCCCGCCGGTCTGCATCGCCGAGACCATCTGCGCCACTTTGTCTTCGCGGATCAGGTTACGAATAGCGGGCGTGCCCAGCATGATTTCGTGAGCCGCGACCCGTCCGCCGCCGATTTTCCTGACCAGCACCTGGGAGACCACCGCCTGCAGCGACTCCGACAGCATCGAGCGGACCATGGCCTTTTCCCCGGCCGGGAACACGTCCACCAGTCGGTCTACCGTCTTTGCCGCCGAGGTGGTGTGCAGAGTGCCGAATACCAGGTGCCCGGTCTCAGCGGCCGTCAGCGCCAGGCGGATGGTTTCCAGGTCACGTAGTTCGCCCACCAGAATCACATCCGGGTCTTCGCGCAACGCCGAGCGCAGCGCCGCCGAGAAGCTGTGGGTATCGCGATGCACCTGGCGCTGGTTGATCAGCGCCATTTTCGGCCTGTGGATAAATTCGATGGGGTCTTCCAGCGTGAGGATGTGCTGGCGTCGATGCCGGTTCAGATAATCAATCATCGCAGCCAGGGTGGTGGACTTGCCCGAGCCGGTGGGCCCGGTCACCAGCACCAGGCCGCGCGGCAGCTGCGCGATACGCTGGAACACCTCGCCCAGGCCGAGGTTTTCCAGGCTCTGGATGTCGCTGGGGATGGTGCGAAACACCGCGCCCACGCCCCGCTCCTGCCGGAACACATTTACGCGAAAGCGCGCCACGCCGGGCAGTTCGAAGGCAAAGTCTGTTTCAAGAGATGTTTCGAAATCCTTTTGTTGGTGCTGGTTGAGCAAAGGGCTCAATAAATCCCCTACCTGCGACCCGCCCAGCACCGGGCAATCCAGCGGCCAGACCTCGCCGTCGATGCGCAACATCGGCGCCAGGCCCGCCGACAGATGCAGGTCGGAAGCGCCACGGCGTACGCTGGCGGTGAGTAATTCAGTGATATCCATAGGGCTTTCCATTTCCAGTAGAATGCCGCGGACTCCATATCCACGGGCGCAACTTGAATGTCGACGATAGCAGACAACATCGGCCTGGTTAGCCAGCGCATCCGCGCCGCCGCCGACGCCGTGCAGCGTGACGCAAGCGGCATCCACCTGCTGGCCGTGAGCAAGACCAAACCGGCGCAAGCCGTACGCGAAGCCTACGCGGCCGGGATGCATGATTTTGGCGAAAACTACCTGCAGGAAGCCTTGGGCAAACAGGCGCAATTATCCGACCTGCCCTTGAGTTGGCACTTCATCGGCCCCATTCAATCGAACAAGACTCGCGCGATCGCCGAGAATTTCGCCTGGGTGCATTCCGTGGACCGCCTGAAAATCGCACAACGCCTGTCCGAACAACGCCCTGCCGACCTGCCTGCGCTGAATATCTGCATCCAGGTCAACGTCAGTGGCGAAGCCAGCAAGTCCGGCTGTACGCCCGCCGACCTGCCGGCCCTGGCCAACGCCATCAGCGCCCTGCCGCGCCTGAAGCTGCGGGGCTTGATGGCGATCCCCGAACCGACTGAAGATCGTGCTGCGCAAGATGCGGCGTTTGCCACGGTACGCGAGCTGCAAGCCAGCCTGGCCCTGCCGCTCGACACACTTTCCATGGGCATGAGCCACGACCTCGAGTCGGCCATCGCTCAAGGCGCCACCTGGGTGCGGATCGGTACCGCGCTGTTTGGCGCCCGTGACTACGACCAGCCGTGAAATGGCTGACGTTCATTTAGCTAAGGACCTGTCATGAAAGACATGCGTATTGCCTTTATCGGCGCCGGTAACATGGCAGCCAGCCTGATCGGCGGCCTGCGGGCCAAGGGCCTGGACGCTGCGCAGATTCGCGCCAGCGACCCTGGCGCCGAGACCCGCGCCCGGGTCAGCGCCGAACACGGCATTGAAACCTTTGCCGACAACGCCGAGGCCATTGAAGGCGTCGACGTAATCCTGCTGGCGGTCAAGCCCCAGGCCATGAAAGCCGTGTGCGAAAGCCTGCGCCCGAGCCTGCAGGCCCATCAACTGGTGGTGTCCATCGCTGCCGGCATCACCTGCGCCAGCATGAACAACTGGCTCGGCTCTCAGCCAATCGTACGCTGCATGCCGAATACCCCGTCGTTGTTGCGCCAGGGCGTGAGCGGCTTGTACGCCACCGCCGAAGTCAGCGCCGCGCAGCGTGATCAGGCCCAGGAGCTACTATCGGCCGTGGGCATCGCCCTGTGGCTGGAGCAGGAGCAGCAACTGGACGCGGTCACCGCCGTTTCCGGCAGCGGCCCGGCGTACTTCTTCCTGCTGATCGAAGCCATGACCGCCGCCGGCGTGAAACTGGGCCTGCCCGCTGACGTTGCCGAGCAACTGGCCGAGCAGACCGCCCTGGGTGCTGCGAAGATGGCGGTGTCCAGCGAGGTGGACGCGGCCGAGCTGCGCCGTCGCGTAACGTCCCCGGGCGGCACCACGCAAGCCGCGATCGAATCGTTCCAGGCCGGGGGCTTTGAAGCCCTGGTGGAAAAAGCACTGGGTGCCGCGGCACATCGTTCAGCCGAGATGGCCGAACAACTGGGCAAATAGTCGTCCCTTACCAAGGTAATCAAACATGCTCGGAATCAATGACGCTGCCGTCTTCATCATCCAGACCCTGGGCAGCCTGTACCTGCTGATCGTGCTGATGCGCTTTATCCTGCAACTGGTGCGGGCAAACTTCTACAACCCGCTGTGCCAGTTCGTGGTCAAGGCCACCCAACCGCTGCTCAAGCCGCTGCGCCGCGTGATCCCGAGCCTGTTCGGGCTCGACATGTCGTCGCTGGTACTGGCGCTGCTGCTGCAGATCCTGCTGTTTGTGGTGATCCTGATGCTCAACGGCTACCAGGCCTTCACGGTGCTGCTGTTGCCATGGGCGCTGATCGGCATTTTCTCGCTGTTTTTGAAGATCATCTTCTGGTCGATGATCATCAGCGTGATCCTCTCGTGGGTCGCACCGGGCAGCCGCAGTCCGGGTGCGGAGCTGGTGTATCAGATCACCGAGCCCGTGTTGGCGCCATTCCGTCGCCTGATCCCGAACCTGGGCGGGCTGGATATTTCGCCGATCTTCGCGTTTATCGCGATCCAGCTGATTCAGAGCTGGGTGATTCCGCGTCTGGCGTTCTATGCGTTCATGCCTAAGGAACTGTTCGGTTTAATCTGAAATACGGTAAAAAATGTGGGAGGAGGCTTGCCCCCGATAGCAGTGGGTCAGCTACAGATAAGCTGACTGATCCACCGCAATCGGGGGCAAGCCCCCTCCCACATTTTGTATCTGTGTATTGAATTGAATACGTGCAGACCATTGCTTGCCGCTGGGGGCCCCGCTCTTTAGACTTACGCCTCATTTAAACGAGAGCAGGGTCGATGCCAACTGCCTTCCCCCCCGATTCCGTTGGACTGGTCGTGCCCCAAGTGGCGCACTTCAGCGAACCGCTGGCCCTGGCCTGCGGACGTTCGCTGGCAGCCTATGACCTGATCTACGAAACCTACGGCCAGTTGAACGCCACGGCGAGCAACGCCGTGCTGATCTGCCACGCCTTGTCCGGCCATCATCACGCCGCAGGCTTCCACAGCGTCGACGAGCGCAAGCCCGGCTGGTGGGACAGCTGCATCGGCCCTGGCAAGCCCATCGACACCAACAAGTTCTTCGTGGTCAGCCTGAACAACCTCGGCGGCTGCAACGGGTCCACCGGTCCCAGCAGCCTCAACCCGGAAACCGGCAAGCCCTTCGGGGCCGACTTCCCGGTGCTCACCGTGGAAGACTGGGTGCACAGCCAGGCGCGCCTCGCCGACCTGCTGGGCATCGCCCAATGGGCGGCCGTGATCGGTGGCAGCCTGGGCGGCATGCAAGCGCTGCAATGGACCATCACCTACCCGGATCGCGTGCGCCACTGCCTCGCGATCGCCTCGGCCCCCAAGTTGTCGGCGCAGAATATCGCCTTCAACGAAGTGGCGCGCCAGGCCATCCTCACCGACCCCGAGTTCCACGGTGGTTCGTTCCAGGAAGCCGGCGTGATCCCCAAGCGCGGCCTGATGCTGGCGCGGATGGTCGGGCACATCACCTACCTGTCCGATGACTCCATGGGCGAAAAATTCGGCCGTGGCCTCAAGAGCGAAAAGCTCAACTACGACTTCCACAGCGTCGAGTTCCAGGTGGAAAGCTACCTGCGTTATCAGGGCGAGGAGTTTTCCGGACGTTTCGACGCCAACACCTACCTGCTGATGACCAAAGCGCTGGACTACTTCGACCCGGCTGCGAACCATGATGACGACCTGGCGAAAACCTTCGAGCACGCCACGGCCAAGTTTTGCGTGATGTCGTTCACCACCGACTGGCGCTTCTCGCCGGCGCGCTCGCGCGAACTGGTGGACGCCCTGATGGCTGCACGCAAAGATGTCTGTTACCTGGAGATCGATGCACCGCAAGGCCACGACGCCTTCCTGATTCCGATCCCCCGTTATCTGCAGGCGTTCAGCAATTACATGAACCGAATAGCGCTTATATGAATTGCTTACGCTTTGGGAGAACGCCATGAGAGCCGACCTGGAAATCATCCAAGACTGGATCCCCGCCGGCAGCCGCGTGCTCGACCTGGGTTGCGGTGATGGCGAACTGCTGAGCTGGTTGCGCGACAACAAGCAAGTCACCGGCTACGGCCTGGAAAACGATGCGGACAACATCGCCCAGTGCGTGGCCAAGGGCATCAACGTGATCGAGCAGGACCTGGACAAGGGCCTGGGCAACTTTGCCAGCGACAGCTTCGACATCGTGGTGATGACCCAGGCCCTGCAAGCGGTGCACTACCCGGACCGCATCCTCGATGAAATGCTGCGGGTCGGCCGCCAATGCATCATCACCTTCCCCAACTTCGGTCACTGGCGCTGCCGCTGGTACCTGGCCACCAAGGGCCGCATGCCAGTGTCGGACTTCCTGCCGTACACCTGGTACAACACGCCGAACATCCACTTCTGCACCTTCGAAGACTTCGAAGCCCTGTGTGGCGAGCGTGAAGCCAAGGTGATCAACCGCCTTGCCGTCGATCAGCAGCATCGTCACGGGTGGGCGAGTAAGCTGTGGCCCAACCTGTTGGGCGAAATCGGTATCTACCGGGTCAGCAGTCCTGGCCTGACCGACCACAAAGTTGCCGTCTAATCATTTCAAGAGGGACGTTCATGAGTCGCTTGGCTATTTTTCTACTGACCGCGTGCCTGGGCGCCAGCGCCATGGCTGCGGACACTATCGACGCTAATCGCAAGAAAGACTTCGGTGACATCACCGTTCACTACAACACCTTCACCTCCAGCTTCCTGCCACCGGAAACCGCACAGAACGTCGGCATCGTGCGCAGCAAGGAGAAGGGCTTGATCAACGTGACCGTGATCAAGGGCGTCACACCGGTCGCCGCCCAGGTAACCGGTACCATCAAGGACCTGGGCGGCAAGAGCGAGATCCTGACCTTCAAGCAAATCGAAGAGAAAGGCGGGATCAGCTACCTCGCGCCCTACTCGGTGACGCAGCGGGAATACAAGACGTTTACCATCAACGTTGAAACCGGTGGCAAGGCCCACGGCTTCCAATTCAACCAAGAACTGTTCCCGGCCGAATGATGAACCTTACCCAACTCGTACTGGCCAGCCACAACGCCGGCAAACTCAAGGAACTGCAGGCCATGCTCGGTGAATCCGTGCAACTGCGCTCCATTGGCGAGTTCAGCCAGGTAGAGCCGGAAGAAACCGGTTTGTCGTTCGTCGAGAACGCCATCCTCAAGGCGCGCAACGCCGCACGTATCTCCGGCCTGCCGGCTTTGGCGGATGATTCGGGCCTGGCGGTGGATTTCCTTGGCGGCGCGCCGGGCATTTATTCGGCACGCTATGCCGACGGCAAGGGTGACGCCGCCAACAATGCCAAGCTGCTCGACGCCCTCAAGGACGTGCCCGATGCAGAACGTGGCGCGCAGTTCGTCTGCGTGCTGGCCTTGGTGCGACACGCTGACGACCCACTGCCGATCCTGTGCGAAGGCTTGTGGCACGGCCGCATCCTGCATGCGGCCAGCGGCGAGCATGGCTTTGGCTATGACCCACTGTTCTGGGTGCCGGAGCGCAGTGTCTCCAGCGCCGAACTGAGCCCGGCCGACAAGAACCAGATCAGCCACCGCGCCCGCGCCATGGCGTTGCTGCGCCAGCGCCTGGGCCTGAAATGACCCACGACACCCCGGCGCTGCCGCTGATCCACGGCGGCGCGCAAACACCTCGGGCGACCTTGCCTGTGCTGCCGCCCCTGGCGTTGTACATCCACATCCCGTGGTGCGTACGCAAATGCCCGTATTGCGACTTCAACTCCCACACCGCAAGCCCGGTGCTGCCGGAAGAAGAGTATGTGGACGCGTTGCTGGCCGATCTCGATCAGGACCTGCACGCGGTCTACGGGCGCGAGTTGAGTTCGATCTTCTTTGGGGGCGGTACGCCGAGCCTGTTCAGCGCCGTTGCATTGGGCCGCCTGCTTGAGGGTGTGGAAGCACGCATCCCGTTTGCCGGCGATATCGAAATCACCCTGGAAGCCAATCCGGGCACCTTCGAGCAAGACAAGTTCGTCGCTTATCGCAAGCTGGGGATCAATCGCCTGTCCATCGGCATCCAGAGCTTCCAGCAGGAAAAACTCGAGGCGCTGGGTCGCATTCATAATGGCGACGAAGCCGTACGTGCAGCGGATATGGCACGCCAGGCCGGGTTCGATAACTTCAACCTGGACTTGATGCATGGTTTGCCCAACCAGTCCCTGGACGATGCGTTGAGTGACCTGCGTCAGGCCATTGCGCTCAAGCCCACGCACCTGTCCTGGTACCAGCTGACCCTGGAACCCAATACTGTGTTCTGGAACCAGCCGCCCGCGCTGCCTGAAGACGATACGCTGTGGGATATCCAGGAAGCCGGCCAGGCGCTGCTCGCCGAACACGGTTACGCACAATACGAAGTGTCGGCCTACGCCCAACCGGGACGGCCGGCGCGGCATAACCTCAATTACTGGAGCTTTGGCGACTTCATCGGCATCGGCGCCGGCGCTCACGGCAAGCTCAGCCACCCCGACGGGCGCATCGTACGCACCTGGAAAACCCGCGCACCGAAGGACTACCTCAACCCGGCCAAAAGCTTCCAGGCCGGCGCCAAAGAGCTGACCAACGAAGAGCTGCCGTTCGAATTCCTCATGAACGCCCTGCGCCTCACCGAAGGGGTCGAAGCCAAGCTCTACGCCGAGCGCACCGGCCTTGACCTGGCAAGCCTCGACGAAGGCCGTCGCGAGGCAGAACAAAGTGGCTTAATGCGGGTCGAACCGTCACGCCTGGCGGCGACCGACCGCGGGCAACTCTTTCTCAATGACCTGTTGCAGACGTTTTTGAGCTGACGCTCTTTAAGGAAATCGAATGGATCTGGTACTCGACCTGCTCGCCACCGTATCCCGCTGGAGCCGTAGCAACCTGTCGGAAATCTCCCTGGCCCTGGTCGGCTGTCTGCTGGTGCTGTTCGGCGCCGATATCAAGGGCTGGGTCGAAGCCCGCCTGGGCAGTATCGCCGGCGCCTTGCGCGTCCCCTTGATGGCCCTGCTGTGCCTGATCGGCAGCGGTGCGGCGCTGATCTATGCCACGCCGTGGATTGTGCGGGGGCTGAGCCAGTTCAATAACTACAGCCTGGCGCCGGTGTTGGTGGTGGTGCTGGTGTTGATTGGCGTAGTCGCAGACCGCCGCTGACCTCAAGCCCAACACAGAAACCAATGTGGGAGGGGGCTTGCCCCCGATAGCAGAGTGTCAGTCACTACATACACTGACTGGTCCACCGCTATCGGGGGCAAGCCCCCTCCCACATTTGATTGCATTTCAAATCAGGGACGAGTTAAGCCAGCTTCTCGAACTTCAAATCCCACACCCCATGCCCCAATCGCTCGCCACGGCGTTCGAACTTGGTGATCGGCCGCTCCGCCGGGCGCGGTACGCATTTGCCGTCTTCGGCCAGGTTGCGGTAGCCGGGGGCGACGTTCATCACTTCCAGCATGTAGTCGGCATAGGGTTCCCAGTCGGTCGCCATGTGCAGGATGCCGCCCACTTTCAGCTTGCTGCGCACCAGTTCCGCGAAGGAAGCCTGGACGATGCGGCGCTTGTGGTGACGCGCCTTGTGCCAGGGGTCGGGGAAAAACAGCATGAGACGGTCGAGGCTGTTGTCGGCAATGCAGCGGTTGAGCACTTCAATCGCGTCGCAATCGTAGACGCGCAGATTGGTCAGGCCCTGGGTCAGCACGCCGTTCAGCAACGCACCGACGCCTGGACGGTGCACTTCCACACCGATGAAATCCTGTTCCGGCGCGGCCGCAGCCATTTCCAGCAGGGAATGGCCCATGCCGAAGCCGATTTCCAGGGAGCGCGGGGCCGAACGGCCGAACACCTGGTCGTAATCCACCGGCGCGTCGGCCAGCGGCAATACGAACAGCGGCGTGCCCTGCTCCAGGCCCTTTTGCTGGCCTTCGGTCATGCGGCCGGCGCGCATCACGAAGCTTTTGATGCGGCGGTGCTTGGACTCGTCGCCTGCTTGCTCGGTGTTCGGCGTTTCGTTTGATTCAGTCATCAATAGCTCTTACTTGATCAGACCATCCAGCGGCGAAGAGGCGCTGGCATAGAGTTTTTTCGGCATGCGCCCGGCGAGGTAGGCCAGGCGGCCCGCGACGATTGCATGTTGCATGGCCTGGGCCATCATGATTGGTTGCTGGGCATGGGCGATGGCGGAGTTCATCAGCACGGCGTCGCAGCCCAGTTCCATGGCGATGGTGGCATCGGAGGCCGTGCCCACGCCCGCATCCACCAGCACCGGGATCTTGGCTTCTTCAAGGATGATCTGCAGGTTGTACGGATTGCAGATACCCAGGCCGGAGCCGATCAGACCGGCCAGCGGCATCACCGCGATGCAGCCGATTTCTGCCAGTTGGCGTGCAATGATCGGGTCATCGCTGGTGTAGACCATCACGTCAAAGCCTTCCTTGACCAGGGTTTCGGCGGCCTTGAGGGTTTCGATCACGTTGGGGAACAGGGTTTTCTGGTCGGCCAGCACTTCCAGCTTCACCAGGTTATGGCCGTCGAGCAGCTCACGGGCCAGGCGGCAGGTGCGCACGGCTTCGATGGCGTCGTAGCAACCGGCGGTGTTCGGCAAGAAGGTGTAGCGGTCCGGCGACAGCACTTCGAGCAGGTTCCGCTCGCCCTCGATCTGGCCGAGGTTGGTGCGGCGTACGGCGAAGGTGACGATCTCGGCACCCGAGGCCTCGATGGCCAGACGGGTTTCTTCCATGTCGCGGTATTTGCCGGTGCCGACCAGCAGACGGGACTGGTAGGTACGACCGGCCAGGACGAAGGGCTTGTCGCTACGAACGATGCTCATGGGAAATCCTCGTAATGGGGTGAGGTTCTGCAGAATGCGTTACAGCCGGGGCGACTAGCCGCCGCCAATGGCGTGGACCACTTCGACCTGGTCACCCTCGCTGAGCGCGGTGACCTCGTGCTGGCTGCGCGGGACGATATCCAGGTTGCGCTCCACTGCGACACGACGCCCGGTCAGATCCAGGCGGGCCAGCAGGGCCGCAACGGTTTCACCGTCGGGCAGTTCAAGGGGTTCGCCGTTCAACTGAATGCGCATGCCACGGGCCGCCATCGTTTTTAGGGGCCGGCATTCTAACGCGATTGGGGCCTGAAGGTCAGCTCCAGGCGTCAAGCGGTCAAAGCTGCAGGCGCCACGCCGTCAAGCCCAGGAAGAACCAGCCGAGCAGGAACGCCAGGCCGCCAAATGGCGTGATGATGCCCAGCTTGCTGATCCCGGTCATCGTCAACACATACAGGCTGCCGGAGAACAGCAGAATACCGACGACAAACGAAACACCCGCCCAGGTGACCAGTCGGCCGGGAATATGCGCGGCCAGCAGGGCCACGCCAAACAACGCCAGGGCGTGCACCAGTTGATACGTCACCCCTGTGTGGAAGATCGCCAGGTAATCGGCGCTCAGGCGGTTCTTCAGGCCGTGGGCGGCGAAGGCGCCGAGGGCGACACCGGTGAAGCCGAAAAAAGCAGCCAGCATCAGAAAGCTACGCAGCATGAGGAACTCCAGTCAGACTCATCGGGCAGGGTCTGTATAATGGCCCGCTCAACGGGTTCGGCCAAGCCATCTCTATGCTGCGTGTCCTCGTCAAACGCTTTCTCAACGTCCTGAAATGGTTCGCCATCGGCAGTGTGCTGCTGGTGCTGCTGTTTCGCGTCGTACCGCCGCCGTTCACGGCGCTGATGGTGGAACGCAAGGTCGAATCCTGGATCGACGGCGAGCCCATTGACCTGCAGCGCAGCTGGGTGCCGTGGAACGAGATTTCCGATGACCTCAAAGTGGCGGTGATGGCCGGTGAAGACCAGCGTTTCCCGCAGCACTGGGGCTTTGATTTTGGCGCCATCCAGGCAGCGATCCAGCACAACGAACGCGGCGGTTCGATCCGCGGCGCCAGTACGTTGAGCCAGCAGGTGTCGAAGAACCTGTTCCTGTGGGCCGGCCGCAGTTATCTGCGCAAGGGCCTGGAGGCGTGGTTTACCGGGTTGATCGAGGTGTTGTGGCCCAAGCAGCGCATTCTTGAGGTGTACCTCAACAGCGTGGAGTGGGATGAGGGCGTGTTTGGCGCAGAGGCGGCGGCGCGGCATCATTTCGGGGTGAGTGCCAAGGGGCTGTCGCGTCAGCAAGCCAGCTATCTGGCGGCCGTATTGCCGAACCCGCGCGTCTGGAGCGCCAGCCATCCGACCGCCTATGTAGCGCGGCGCGCGGCGTGGATTCGTCAGCAGATGAGTCAACTCGGTGGCGATGGCTACCTGCTTGAGCTGAGCAGTTCCCGCAAGGCCCCCTGGTCCAACTGACACAATACAAAACAACTGTGGGAGGGGGCTTGCCCCCGATAGCGGTGGACCAGTCACTGTATGTAATGACTGACACTCTGCAATCGGGGGCAAGCCCCCTCCCACATTTTTTACCCAGTGCTGCCAGTAGCTTTAGGCAGCGATCGACAACTTCAGTTTGTTCATCGCGCTTTTCTCAAGCTGACGAATCCGCTCGGCCGACACGTTGTACTTCTGCGCCAGGTCGTGCAGCGTGGCTTTTTCTTCCGCCAGCCAGCGCTGGTAGAGAATGTCACGGCTGCGGTCGTCCAGCACTTCCAGCGCTTCGTGCAGGTTGTGGTTGGAGTTGTCGCTCCAGTCTGCATCTTCCAGCTGACGCGCCGGGTCGTACCGGTGGTCTTCCAGGTAGTTGGCCGGCGATTGGAAGGCGCTGTCGTCGTCTGCTTCCGCAGCCGGGTCGAAGGCCATGTCATGGCCGGTCAGGCGACTTTCCATCTCGCGCACTTCACGGGGCTCCACGCCGAGGCTTTCGGCCACGCGGTGGACTTCCTCGTTATTCAGCCACGCCAGGCGTTTCTTCTGGCTGCGCAGGTTGAAGAACAGCTTGCGCTGGGCCTTGGTGGTTGCGACTTTCACGATGCGCCAGTTGCGCAGGATGAACTCGTGGATTTCCGCCTTGATCCAGTGCACAGCGAACGACACCAGGCGCACGCCCATTTCCGGGTTGAAACGCTTTACAGCCTTCATCAGGCCGACGTTGCCTTCCTGGATCAGGTCAGCCTGGGCCAGGCCGTAGCCGCTATAGCTACGTGCGATATGTACGACAAAACGCAGGTGGGCGAGCACCATCTGCCGAGCCGCCCCCAAATCCTGCTCATAGTAGAGACTCTCGGCCAGTTCACGCTCCTGCTCGGGCGTCAGCAATGGAATGCTGTTGACCGTGTGCACATAGGCTTCCAGGTTCGCACCCGGGACCAAGGCATAAGCAGGTTGCAAAGAAGTGGTCATACGAAAAAACCTCCGACTCACATAACTCGTGCAGTTCAGCACTGCGAAAATTGACCGGGGAACCGTAGGACAAGTTCCCTAAACTGCTGACACGATCAATACAAACGAAACTACATTACCCTGACATTAACTACTTCGGCGCCAGCTCACGTAAATGCCGTGCGACCGCAATCCACGCACCGATATACCCCAACAATACCGCGCCAAGCAAGAGGCTCAGGCCGTCAGCTACCGGCACGCCGGCCAGGGCAAAATCGCTGCCGTACAAGCCGGCCAGCCCGATAACCGCATCGTTCAGCCAGTCCAGGCCAAAAGCCAGCACACCCCAGGACAAAACCCCGGCACCCAAGCCATAAAGCGCGCCCATGTACAGAAAAGGACGACGCACATAGCTGTCCGTGCCGCCGACCAGTTTAATCACTTCTATCTCGGTGCGGCGGTTTTCAATATGAAGACGAATGGTATTACCTATCACCAAAAGTAATGCAGACACCAACAATACGGTCAAACCGAACACGAAGCGGTCGCCCAACTTGAGGATTGCAGCCAGGCGCTCCACCCAGACTAGATCAAGTTGCGCCTGTTGCACCTTGGGCATCTCTGCGAGTTTTTGTCGCAGGGCTTCCAGGGCCGGCTTGTCCACCTCATTGGGGGTCACCAGCACCACGCCCGGCAACGGGTTCTGCGGCAGTTCCTTGAGCGCCTCGCCCAGGCCGGACTGTTGCTGGAACTCCTCAAGTGCCTGGTCGCGGCTGATGTACTCGGCCTCCGCCACGCCCGGCATGTTCTTGATATCGTCGCGCAGCGCTTCGCCCTGCTGGGTACTGGCATCCAGGTTCAGGTACAGCGAAATCTGCGCCGCACGCTGCCAGGACCCGCCCAGACGCTCCACATTATTGAGCAGCAACGACAAGCCCATCGGCAGGCTCAGGGCCACGGCCATCACCAGACAGGTGAAAAAACTGCCGATCGGCTGCTTGCCCAGCCGACGCAGACTATCGAGCAGGCTGGCGCGATGGCTTTCGATCCAGGCACGCAGCAGGGTGCCGAAGTCCGGACCGTCATCATCGTCGCGCTTTTTCTTTTTCGGTTGCGGGTCGGCCGGTTTCGGCGCCACGCGTTCGGATACTTTTGGACTGCGTGTTGCACTCATACGCCGGCCTCCCCGTCACCGATCAGGCGACCACGTTGCAGGGTCAGCATGCGATGGCGCATGCGGGCGATCAGGGCCAGGTCGTGACTGGCGATCAATACGCTGGTACCCAGGCGGTTGATGTCTTCGAACACCCCCATGATCTCGGCCGCCAGGCGCGGGTCGAGGTTACCGGTGGGTTCGTCCGCCAGCAGCAAGGCCGGGCGGTGGACGATGGCGCGGGCGATACCGACGCGCTGTTGCTGGCCGGTGGACAGGTCGCCGGGGTAGAGGTCGGTCTTGTCCGACAACGCCACGCGTTCCAGGGCCGAATCCACCCGCTTGACGATCTCGGCCTTGGATAGCCCGAGAATCTGCAGGGGCAAGGCGACGTTGTTGAACACCGTGCGATCGAACAGCAACTGGTGGTTCTGAAACACCACGCCGATCTGACGGCGCAGGAACGGGATCTGCGCATTACTGATGGTGGCCAGGTCCTGGCCCGCCAGCAGCAGCTTGCCGGTGGTTGGACGCTCCATGGCCAGCAGCAGGCGCAACAAGGTGCTCTTACCGGCGCCGGAGTGACCGGTGACAAACAAAAACTCGCCCCGCCGTACTCGAAAGCTCAGCTCATGCAAGCCCACATGCCCGTTGGCGTAGCGTTTACCGACCTGTTCGAATCGAATCATGAACGCTCCCGCTCGGCAAACAGTGCCTGTACAAAGGGTTCTGCTTCAAAGGTGCGCAGGTCGTCGATGCCTTCACCGACGCCGATGTAACGAATCGGCAACCCGAACTGTTTGGCAAGGGCGAAAATCACACCGCCCTTGGCCGTGCCGTCGAGCTTGGTCAAGGCCAGGCCGGTCAGTTGCACCGTCTGGTTGAATTGCTTGGCCTGGCTGATGGCGTTCTGCCCAGTACCAGCATCCAGCACCAGCAGCACTTCATGGGGGGCATCGGCGTCGAGCTTGCCGATCACGCGGCGGACCTTCTTCAGCTCTTCCATCAAGTTGTCTTTGGTGTGCAGGCGACCGGCGGTGTCGGCGATCAACACATCGATGTTGCGAGCCTTGGCGGCCTGCACGGCATCGAAGATCACTGACGCGGAGTCGGCACCGGTGTGCTGGGCGATGACCGGGATCTTGTTGCGCTCGCCCCACACTTGCAGTTGCTCAACGGCAGCGGCACGGAAGGTGTCGCCGGCGGCGAGCATGACTTTCTTGCCCTCACCCTGCAGCTTCTTGGCCAGCTTGCCGATGGTGGTGGTCTTGCCGGCGCCGTTGACGCCCACGACCAGAATCACGAAAGGTTTCTTCGGGGTGATTACCAGCGGTGCTTCAACGGGTTTAAGCATGGCGGCCAGTTCAGCCTGCAGGGACTTGTACAGCGCATCCGCGTCGGTCAACTGCTTGCGCGCGACTTTCTGGGTCAGGCTCTGGATGATCACGGCGGTGGCTTCGACACCCACGTCTGCGGTGAGCAGGCGAGTTTCGATGTCTTCCAGCAGCTCGTCATCGATGGTCTTTTTGCCGAGAAACAGGCTGGCCATGCCTTCGCCGATACTGGCGCTGGTTTTGCTCAGGCCTTGCTTGAGGCGCGTAAAGAAGCCGGCCTTGCTGGCTTCGGCGGGTACTGCAGGCTCTTCGATGACCGCAGGCACGGCAACGACAGCTGGCACTTGGGCAGGAATTTCGACGGCAGGGGGCGCCTCGACAACGACCTCTACCGGTGGCGCCACAGGAATGGGCGGCGTCACGTGTTCAGCCTGCACATCCTCAACCAGTGCCACCGGCTCTTCGGCTACCGGCAGCTCCGGCCACGGTTTGTGCTCGGGTTCAGGTTCAGGCGCAGGTTCTGCCTCGACTACCGGCTGCAATACCGGCTCCGCAATAGGCAACACCACCGGTGCCGGTGTTTCGGCAACCGGCTCGGCTTCTACTATAGGTTCAGGGGTAGGTTCGGGTTGAACCTGCGGCTGTTCGACGACGGTTTCCTGCGGCTTTTTGCGCAGCCATCCGAACAGGCCTTTTTTCTCGCCAGCCGCAGCTGGGGTCTTCTTGTCGTCGTTGGAACCAAACATGGAGACGGCTATCTCAAGGTAGCGACGCGCCAAGCGGCGCTTCGGTAAATAAAATTCGATGCGTAACAGACTGTTTTTTAGCCAGCTCGTTCATGCGCAACATTTTGAAGGCCAAAATAGGGCCTCAACAAGACAGCCGTAGTGGCCGCCCCTAAGTCGGATCGGTATCCTAGCACCTCCTCGCCCGCCGACGCTAAGACCAAGCGGGCAGTCCAACAGGTTAAAAAACGAATGAATGCTCTAGCCCGCCGCGCCGCAGGCCTGCTGCTCAGCACAGTTTGTCTGCCCCTTTCAGCTTTGGCTGCCGACCCACAACCCACCCACGAATTCACCCTCGACAACGGCCTCAAGGTCGTCGTGCGCGAAGACCATCGTGCGCCGGTGGTGGTTTCCCAGGTCTGGTACAAGGTGGGCTCGAGCTACGAAACCCCGGGCCAGACCGGTTTGTCCCACGCCCTGGAACACATGATGTTCAAGGGCAGCGCCAAGGTCGGCCCCGGCGAAGCCTCGCTGATCCTGCGTGACCTGGGCGCCGAAGAAAACGCGTTCACCAGTGACGACTACACCGCCTACTATCAGGTGCTGGCCCGCGACCGCCTGGGCGTGGCCTTCGAGCTGGAAGCCGACCGCATGGCCAGCCTGCGCCTGCCGGCCGATGAGTTCAGCCGCGAAATCGAAGTGATCAAGGAAGAGCGCCGCCTGCGCACCGACGACAACCCGATGTCCAAGGCCTTTGAACGGTTCAAGGCCATGGCCTTCCCGGCCAGCGGCTATCACACGCCAACCATCGGCTGGATGGCCGACCTGGAACGCATGAAGGTCGAGGAACTGCGCCACTGGTACCAGGCCTGGTACGTACCGAACAACGCGACCCTGGTGGTGGTCGGCGATGTCACGCCGGACGAGGTGAAAACCCTGGCCCAGCGCTACTTCGGCCCGATTCCCAGGCGCGACGTCCCGCCCGCCAAGATTCCGATGGAGCTGGCCGAGCCCGGCGAGCGCCTGCTGACCCTGCACGTGCAGACCCAGTTGCCCAGCGTCATGCTCGGTTTCAACGTGCCGGGCCTGGCGACTGCCGAAGACAAGCGCTCGGTACAAGCCCTGCGCCTGATCTCGGCCCTGCTCGACGGCGGCTACAGCGCACGGATCTCCGAGCAGTTGGAGCGCGGTGAAGAACTGGTCTCCGCCGCCTCCACCAATTACGACGCCTATACTCGCGGCGACACCCTGTTCATGCTGAGCGCCACGCCTAACCAGCAGAAGAAAAAGACCGTCGCCCAGGCCGAAGCCGGCCTGTGGCGCCTGTTGGAAGAGCTCAAGGCCAAGCCGCCCACTGCCGAAGAGCTTGAGCGCATCCGCGCCCAGGTAATCGCCGGCGTGGTCTACCAGCGCGACTCCATCACCAGCCAGGCCACGGCCATCGGCTCGCTGGAGACCGTCGGCCTGTCGTGGAAGCTGATGGACACTGAGCTTGCCGACCTGCAAAGCGTGACCCCGGAAGATATCCAGAAGGCGGCGCGCACCTATTTCACCCGCGAACGTCTGAGCGTCGCCCATGTTCTGCCTGAGGAGACCGCTCATGAATGATCGCAAAAGCAGCCGCCTGATTCTGCCCGGCCTGATCACGGTGACCCTGATCGCAGCCAGTGCCGTGTATTTCCTGCGCCCGAGCGAATCCGTTGCCAGCCCGGCCCTGGACAAGACTCAATCGGCCAGCAAGCTGCAATCGCTGGCTGAGCTGGACGGTAAAGCGCCGACCAACCGCAAGCTCGATGTACAGACCTGGACCACCGCCGAAGGCGCCAAGGTGCTGTTCGTCGAGGCCCATGAACTGCCGATGTTCGACGTGCGCATCCTGTTCGCCGCCGGCAGCAGCCAGGACGGCAACGTGCCAGGCCTGGCCCTGATGACCAATGCCATGCTCAACGAAGGCGTGCCGGGCAAGGACGTCAGCCAGATCGCCAGCGGCTTTGAAGGTCTGGGTGCTGATTTTGGCAATGGCGCCTACCGCGATATGGCGCTGGTGTCCCTGCGCAGCTTGAGCGACAGCGACAAACGCGATGCCGCACTGGCGCTGTTCGATGACGTGATCGGCAAGCCGACGTTTCCGGCCGATTCTCTGGCACGCATCAAGAACCAGATCCTGGCCGGCTTCGAATACCAGAAACAGAACCCCGCCAAGCTGGCGAGCATCGAGCTGTTCAAGCGCCTGTACGGCGACCACCCGTACGCCCACCCCAGCGAAGGCACGCCTGAAAGCGTTCCGGCGATTACCGTGCAACAGATGCAGGCCTTCCACGCCAAGGCCTACGCAGCGGGCAATGCGGTGATCGCGGTGGTCGGCGACCTGACCCGCGCTGAAGCCGAAGCGATGACCGCCAAGGTTTCTGCCGCGTTGCCCAAGGGCCCGGCGCTGGCGAAGATTGCCCAGCCGACGGCGCCAAAGGCCGGCCTGAGCCGTATCGAATTTCCCTCCAAGCAAACCCACCTGCTGTTCGCCCAGTTGGGCATCGACCGTGCAGACCCGGATTACGCAGCCTTGTCCCTGGGTAACCAGATTCTCGGCGGCGGTGGCTTCGGCACCCGCTTGATGAGCGAAGTGCGCGAAAAACGCGGCCTGACCTACGGCGTGTACTCCGGCTTCTCGCCGATGCAGGTACGCGGCCCGTTCATGATCAACCTGCAGACCCGCGCCGAAATGAGCGGCGGCACCCTGCGCCTGGTTGAAGACGTGGTGGCGGACTACCTCAAAAACGGCCCCACCCAGAAGGAACTGGATGACGCCAAGCGCGAACTGGCCGGCAGCTTTCCGCTGTCCACCGCCAGCAATGCCGATATCGTCGGGCAACTCGGTGCCATGGGTTTCTATAACCTGCCACTGAGCTATCTGGAAGATTTCATGAAACAATCCCAGGCCCTGACCGTAGAGCAGGTCAAGGCTGCAATGAACAAACACTTGAGCGCCGACAAGATGGTCATCGTGACCGCCGGCCCGACGATTGCGCAAAAGCCACTACCGCCCCCCACTGATAAACCCGCCGAGCAGCCGCTCGGGGTTCCGGAGCATTAATGGCCAGTTCATCTCGCCCGAAAAAACCTGTCCACAACGTGCATAACGGTGTGGGCCAACTGCGCATCATTGGTGGTGAATGGGGCAGCCGCAAGCTGAGCTTCCCCGATGTCGTTGGCCTGCGCCCGACCCCGGATCGCGTGCGCGAAACCTTGTTCAACTGGCTTGCGCCGTATATCGGCGGCGCCAAGGTCCTCGACCCGTTTGCCGGCAGCGGCGCGCTGTTCCTGGAGGCGCTGTCCCGTGGCGCAGCCCAGGCACAGGCGCTGGATGCGAGCAATGTGGCGGTGTCCAGCCTCAAGGAACACTTGGGCACCTTGCGTTGCACCAACGGCCAGGTCCAGACCGCCGACGCCTTGCGCTACCTGGAAACCCAGGCAGCCAGCGAATACGACGTGGTCTTCCTCGACCCGCCGTTCAACCAGAACCTGCTGCCGACCGTGTGCACGCTGCTGGAAGAACGCCAATGGCTGGCGCCCGATGCGTGGATCTACACTGAGAGCGAGACCGCGCCGTCGACGCTCGGCCTGCCGGGCAGCTGGCGCCTGCACCGCGAGCAGAAATCCGGGCGGGTGTATTACGCGTTGTGGCACCGCACCCTGTAGGAGCGAGCTTGCTCACGAAGGTCGAACAGGCGACACGGGCGGCCTGATAGCGCTGCGTCACGTTAACGTTTTTCGCGAGCAAGCTCGCTCCTACAGGAGTCATGGCAAGCTCGTCCGGCAGCGAGTATTTCCATGATTCCCTCTGTGGACCGCTTCAAACCCGCCTTCGGCCTCGGCAACCCCCACTTGCAAACACTGTGGGGGCCGCTGTGGCGCCCGACCACCCATATCGAGCGCCAACGCGAACGTCTGTGGCTGGAAGACGGCGACTTTCTCGATCTCGACTGGCATGGCCCCCATGACCTGCATGCACCGCTGGTACTGGTGCTGCACGGGCTGACCGGCTCGTCCAATTCGCCCTACGTGGCCGGCCTGCAAAAGGTGCTCGGCGCGCAACGCTGGGCCAGCGTGGCGTTGAACTGGCGCGGCTGCTCCGGCGAGCCTAACCTGCTGGCTCGCAGCTATCACTCCGGTGCCAGCGAAGACCTGGCGGCGGCGATTGCTCATCTGCGCGCCAAGCGACCTTTGGCGCCCCTGTATGCGGTGGGTTATTCCCTGGGCGGCAATGTGTTGCTCAAGCATTTGGGCGAAACCGGCGAGGCTTCGGGGCTGCAAGGCGCGGCGGCGGTGTCGGTGCCGTTTCGCCTGGACCAATGCGCGGACCGCATCGGGCTGGGGTTTTCGCGAATCTATCAGAAGCACTTCATGCGCGAGATGCTGGCGTATATCCGCGTCAAGCAACGCCAGTTTCTGCAGGATGGCCGTGATGAGGGGCTCAAAACCCTGGAGGCGCTGGGCTCACTGGAGAAAATGCGCACCTTCTGGGACTTCGACGGGCGTGTGACTGCGCCACTGCACGGTTACTTGAGTGCCGAAGACTACTATCGACAGGCATCGAGCCGGTATTACCTGGGTGATATCCGCACGCCGACCCTGATTATCCAGGCGGCCGATGATCCGTTTGTGTTTGCTCATAGCCTGCCGGAGGCGAGTGAACTGTCGGCATGCACGGAGTTTGAGCTGTTGGCCAAGGGTGGGCATGTGGGGTTTGTAGAAGGCTCACTGAAACGCCCTGGCTACTACCTGGAACGCCGCATCCCCCAGTGGCTACTGGCACAACACGGTTAAACATGTGGGAGGGGGCAAGCCCCCTCCCACATTTTGATTGGGTTTGCAGATCCGGCCTCTAGTCGCCTGTTGCAATTTCACGAGCAGGATCCGTAATCCACTCACTCCACGACCCCGCATACAACCTGCCCAACGGATACCCCGCCAAACTCAGCGCAAACAGGTTATGGCACGCCGTTACCCCGGAACCGCAATACGCCACCAACTCCTGCGCCGGTCGCCCCTGCAACTGCGCGGCGAACCGCTGCCTGAGCTGTTCAGCCGGCAAAAAGCGCCCATCGCTACCCAGGTTTTCACTGAATGCCGCGCATTGCGCGCCAGGAATATGCCCGGCGATCGGGTCGATGGGCTCCATTTCGCCGCGAAAGCGCGCCTGGGCGCGGGCGTCGATCAAGGTCATGTCCGGTTCGCCCAGGCGTTTCTGCAACTGCTCGGCGTCCAGCAGTAGCCGATTATCCGGCGTACCGGCAAACGTGCCGGGCTCTACCACCGGCGCATCCAGGCTCAATGGGAAGCCCGCCGCATGCCAGGCCTTGAGACCTCCGTCCAGGATAAACACGCCATCGCGCTTGCCGAGCCAGACCAGCAGCCACCATGCCCGAGCCGCATAGGCCCCTGGCCCATCGTCATACAACACCACATCAGTGTCAGCGCTGATACCCCACGCCTGCAATTGCTGGATGAATGCATCCGCCGCAGGCAGCGGGTGGCGACCGGTCACGCCTTTGATCACCGGGCCGCTGAGGTGGCGGTCCAAGTCCGCATACTGCGCCCCTTCGATATGCCCCTCGGCATAGCTGCACCGCCCGTAATCCGGGTCTTCCAGGGCAAAGCGACAATCCAGGATCACCAGCCCTGCCGACGTCTGGCGCTCGGCCAGTTGCTGGGGGCTGATCAGTTGGGCAAGCGGCATGACTGACTCCTGTGAATACAAAGGGAAAGGGTCCTACTTCACTTCTTCCAGTGCCTGGTTCAACGGCACGTAAAACTCTTTGAACAGCGCATCCACCGCGTCTTTGGCCTGGGGCGTGACAAACCCCGCCTCCAGCACCAGCACCTGATACACCCCGCGCTTGATCGCCTCGGCGCTCAAATGGGTGGAGTTTTCATTGGTGGTGCACAGGAAACGCACCCAGGAGGTGAGAATAATCCAGGCATTGAGGGTCAGGGCTTCGGTTTGCACCGGGTCCATGGAGAGAATGCCGGCGTCGACAAAGCCTTGGTAGATCGCCCCGCCCTGGATCAGGCAGCGCTGGGAAAACCGTCGGTAGCCGGTGGCCAGCTCCGGATCGCTTTCCAATAAATGTTCGAGGTCGCGGTGCAGAAAGCGGTAGCGCCACATGCCGGCCAATACGGCCTGCAGGTAGAAGCGCTTGTCTTCCACCACCATCGCGCGTCCCTGGGGCGGGCGCAGGAAACTGTCCACCAAGGCTTCGTATTCGCGGAACAGCACAGCGATAATCGCCTGTTTGTTGGGGAAGTGGTAGTACAGGTTGCCCGGGGAAATTTCCATATGCGCGGCGATATGGTTGGTGCTGACACTGCGCTCGCCCTGCTGGTTAAAAAGCTCCAGGCTGGTTTGCACAATGCGCTCGCTGGTCTTTACTCGTGGTGCCATAGGGGCTCAGCTTCTAAACACGGGATGGGGCATCTTACGGCGTATGTCGGTCAGGTTAAATCCGGATGTTACTGCAATGTTATTTGACAATTTAGAGCAATGACTCTAAAAATCCAGGCAGACCTATAACAATCAGGATCGCGCCATGTCTGCCAACGTTGCCTACCTGCAAGAATCCCAGGCGCTGGATCACCTCCAGATCCTGTTCGAAGCGCAACGTCGCGCCTACGCCGCCAACCCGATGCCGCCGGCCGCGCAACGACAGCAATGGCTCAAGGCCCTGCGCGATGTGCTCAGCTATGAACGCCAGGCGCTGATAGACGCGATCAGCCAGGACTTCAGCCATCGCAGCGCAGACGAAACCCTGTTCGCCGAGTTGATGCCCAGCCTGCATGGCATTCACTACGCCAGCAAACACCTCAAAGGCTGGATGAAACCTTCCCGCCGCGCTGTAGGCATTGCCTTTCAGCCCGCATCGGCCAGAGTCATCTACCAGCCGCTGGGTGTGGTCGGCGTCATCGTGCCGTGGAATTACCCGCTGTACCTGGCCATCGGCCCGCTGGTCGGGGCCTTGGCCGCCGGCAACCGGGTGATGCTCAAGCTCAGCGAATCCACACCGGCCACCGGTGAACTGCTCAAGGCATTGCTGGCGAAAATCTTCCCCGAGGACCTGGTGTGCGTGGTGCTGGGCGAAGCCGACGTCGGCATGGCGTTTTCCAGGTTGCGGTTCGATCATCTGCTGTTCACCGGGGCCACCAGCATCGGCAAACATGTGATGCGTGCGGCCGCCGAACACCTCACACCGGTCACGCTGGAGCTGGGCGGCAAATCGCCAGCCATCGTCTCCGCCGATGTGCCGCTCAAGGACGCTGCCGAGCGTATCGCCTTTGGCAAGGCCTTGAACGCCGGGCAAACCTGCGTGGCACCCGACTATGTGCTGGTGCCGGAAGATCGTGTGGAAGACTTCGTCGAGGCTTACTCCCATGCGATTCGTGGGTTCTATCCGACCCTGGTCGACAACCCGGACTACACCGCCATCATCAATGAGCGGCAACTGGCCAGGCTTGATGCTTACGTAAAGGACGCCACCGACAAGGGCGCCACCCTGATTACGCTGTACGACCAGAGCCAGGCCCGGCGCATGGCTCACAGCCTGCTGCTGAATGTGAGTGACGAAATGACGGTGATGCAGGACGAAATCTTCGGTCCGCTATTACCGATCGTACCCTATCGCGGCATTGATGAGGCTTTCGCCTACATCAACCAGCGCCCACGCCCACTGGCCCTGTATTACTTCGGCTACAACAAGCGCGAACAGAATCGTGTGCTCCACGAGACCCACTCCGGCGGCGTGTGCCTGAACGATACCCTGCTGCAAGTCGCACAGGACGACCTGCCGTTTGGTGGCATCGGCCCTTCTGGCATGGGCCACTACCACGGTCACGAAGGCTTTCTGACTTTCAGCAAGGCCAAGGGCGTGCTGGTCAAACAGCGCTTGAATGCGGCGAAGTTGATCTATCCGCCCTATGGAAAATCCATCCAGAAATTGATTCAGAAGCTGTTTATCCGCTGAAACCGCCACTTTCGGGACAATAAAAACAATGAACCCCAGCCTGACTGAAACACCTTCGCTGTCACGGCGCGGCGTCTTGAAAATCGGCCTGTGCGCCAGTGCCTTCCTGGCCACCGCCGGGCTGGGCGCCAGCCTCAGCGGTTGCTCGAGCAGCACGCCGGCCAGCGGTTTTGCGATGTTGCGCGCCAGTGACTTGCCGTTCCTGCGCGCGGTAATCCCGGTACTGCTGGAAAGCGCGGCCAGCGCGCAAGCCGTGAGCGCCGGGATTGAAGACACTCTGAAAAAACTCGACTACAGCCTGCAGCACCTGTCGCCGGAGATGTTCAAGCTCACCCAACAGTTGTTCGACGTGTTGAGCATGGGCATTACCCGAGGACCGTTGACCGGCATCTGGGGCAGTTGGGAAAACGCGAGCAGCGAGCAGATCCGCAACTTCCTGCACCGCTGGGAAAACAGCTACCTGAACCTGCTGCGCATGGGCCAGGGCTCGCTGCTCAAGCTGGTGATCATGGCCTGGTACTTCCGGCCCGAGTCCTGGGCCCACTGCGGGTACCCCGGCCCGCCGAAGATCTGATCTGCATCCCTCACAATAAAAAAGAGACGACCCTGATGCCCGTACCCGATCTGTTCCGCGACGGCCTGGCCCGAGGCTGGAAAACCCACAACGGCGCCGCCCTCGACAATGACCTGACCCTGGAAGCCGACGTGGCCATCATCGGCAGCGGCGCCGGTGGCGGTACTACAGCGGAAATCCTCAGCGCCGCCGGCTACAAGGTGTTGCTGATCGAAGAAGGCCCGCTCAAGACCAGCAGCGATTTCAAGCTGCTGGAAGACGAAGCCTACGCCAGCCTGTACCAGGAAGGGATTGGGCGTATGAGCAAGGACGGTGCGATCACCATACTGCAGGGCCGGGCAGTGGGCGGTACAACGTTGATCAACTGGACCTCCAGCTTTCGCACCCCCGATGCCACCCTCGCCCACTGGGCCAGCGAATACGCGGTGAAGGGCCATAGCAGCGCCGAGATGGCGCCGTGGTTCGAAGCAATGGAACAGCGCCTGGGCATCGCGCCCTGGGCCCTGCCGCCGAATGCCAACAACGACGTGATCCGCAAAGGCTGCGAAAAGCTCGGCTACAGCTGGCATGTGATCCCGCGCAATGTGCGCGGCTGCTTCAACCTGGGTTATTGCGGCATGGGCTGCCCGGTCAACGCCAAGCAATCGATGCTGGTGACCACCATCCCCGCCACCCTGGAGAAAGGCGGCGAGCTGCTCTACCTGGCCCGTGCCGAGCGCCTCACATACAGCGGCGACACGATCAGCAGCCTGGAATGCGTGGCCATGGATGCGCGTTGTGTGGCGCCTACCGGACGCACGATCAGCGTAAAGGCCAAACATTACGTACTCTCGGGCGGCGGCATCAACAGCCCGGCGTTGCTGATGCGCTCGGACGCGCCCGACCCTCATTCACGGCTGGGCAAGCGCACCTTCCTGCACTTGGTGAACTTCTCCGCCGGGTTGTTCGACGAGGTGATCAATCCGTTCTACGGGGCGCCGCAGTCGATCTATTCCGACCATTTCCAATGGCAGGACGGCACTACCGGTAAAATGTCCTACAAGCTGGAAGCCCCGCCCTTACACCCAGGGTTGGCAAGCACGCTGTTTGGCGGCTACGGCGGGCAGAATGCCCTGGACATGAACCGACTGCCCCATACCCACGCCATGCTCGCGCTGTTGCGCGACGGTTTTCACCCCGACAGCCCTGGCGGCGCAGTGGAATTGCGCGGTGACGGTACGCCGGTGCTCGACTATCAGGTTTCGCCCTATGCCTGGGACGGCCTGCGTCGGGCCTTTCACAGCATGGCCGAGATACAGTTCGCAGCAGGCGCCAAATCGGTCAAGCCCCTGCATCACGATGCCCGATACGTGAGCAGCTTGGCCGAGGCGCGCAGTGTGATTGACGGTTTGAGCCTTGAGCTACATCGAACCACGCTGGGCAGCGCCCATGTGATGGGCGGTTGTGCCATGGGCGAAGACCCGAAAAACGCGGTTGCCGATAGCCTCGGGCGCCACCACCAACTGCGTAACCTGTCGATTCACGACGGCTCCCTGTTTCCCACCAGCATTGGGGCAAACCCCCAGTTGTCGGTGTATGGAATGAGCGCCCAATTGGCGTCAGCCTTGTCCGAACGTCTGAAAACAGCGTGAAAAACCGTGCGATTCACGGCATTTATCTACGTAAGTCGACTTGGCCGACCGGGATGGCTGCGATACCATCCGATTCCCCAACGGACTCCGCCAGGACGACGCGATGAACCGAGTGTTGTACCCAGGTACCTTCGACCCGATTACCAAAGGCCATGGCGATCTGGTCGAACGCGCCTCTCGCCTGTTCGACCATGTGATCATCGCGGTTGCCGCCAGCCCCAAGAAAAACCCGCTGTTTCCCCTGGAGCAGCGCGTGGAATTGGCGCAAGAGGTCACCAAGCACCTGCCCAACGTGGAGGTGGTGGGCTTTTCGACCCTGCTGGCGCACTTTGCCAAGGAGCAGAACGCCAATGTGTTTCTGCGTGGCCTGCGCGCGGTGTCGGATTTCGAATATGAATTTCAGCTGGCCAACATGAACCGCCAACTGGCGCCGGACGTGGAAAGCCTGTTCCTTACGCCATCGGAACGTTATTCGTTCATTTCCTCGACGTTGGTGCGTGAAATTGCCGCTTTGGGCGGAGATATCACCAAGTTCGTGCACCCGGCGGTCGCGGACGCGCTGACGCTGCGCTTCAAGAAGTAAGACCGCTCACTCGGCGCCCGCTCGCACTGCGGGCGCCAATGCGGCACAATTGCGCGCATTCGTTTTCAGATGCCTTGGCTGACAGCCCTGGCAGGAGTTCTCATGTCCCTGATCATCACCGACGATTGCATCAATTGCGACGTCTGCGAACCCGAGTGCCCGAACGCTGCGATTTCCCAGGGTGAAGAGATCTATGTGATCGATCCCAACCTGTGCACGCAATGTGTCGGCCACTACGACGAACCCCAGTGCCAGCAGGTGTGCCCGGTGGATTGCATTCCGCTGGATGAAGCGCGCCCTGAGACTGAAGAGCAGTTGATGGAGAAGTACCGGAAGATTACCGGTAAAGCCTGAGGTTCTTTAGCGCCTGTAAAGGCCTCATCGGGGGCAAGCCCCCTCCCACACTTTGATTTGTGAATACATTCAAAATGTGGGAGGGGGCTTGCCCCCGATGGCGATATCAGCCATCACACAGCCATCAGCTTTGACACTTGGGACAAAACACACTCGCCCGCTGCCCCAGCACTACATTGCGCAACTCGGTCCCGCAGACCTTGCACGCCTCGCCGCCCCGGCCATACACGAACAATTCCTGCTGGAAATACCCCGGCTGCCCGTCGCCGCCGATAAAATCGCGCAAGGTGGTGCCGCCCCGCTCGATTGCCGCAGCCAGCACGCGCTTGATTTCGATCGCCAGCCTCAGGTAGCGCGCCCGTGATATACCGCCCGCCGCGCGACGCGGATCGATCCCCGCCGCAAACAGCGCTTCGGTCGCATAGATATTGCCCACGCCCACCACCACGGCGTTGTCCATGATGAACGGCTTCACCGCCATCGACCGCCCGCGGGACTGCTGGAACAAGCGTTCGCCATCAAACAGCGCGGTCAATGGCTCGGGGCCCAGACGCAGCAGCAGCTCGTGGTTGTGCGGGTCCTGGCTCCAGAGCATGGCGCCAAAACGCCGGGGGTCGGTGTAACGCAGGGCCAGGCCGGATTCCAGCTCGATGTCCACATGTTCATGCTTGGCCGCAGGCGTGCCGGCTTCCACCAGGCGCAGGTTGCCCGACATGCCCAGGTGGCTGATCAAGGTGCCCACTTCGGCGTTGATCAACAAGTACTTGGCGCGCCGCTCCACCAGCACGATGCGCTGCCCGGACAGGCGCACATCAAGGTCCTCGGGGATCGGCCAGCGCAGGCGGCGCTCACGCACCACCACACGGCTGACGCGCTGCCCCTCCAGGTGCGGGGCAATCCCCCGCCGGGTGGTTTCGACTTCTGGTAACTCAGGCATGTGTACCTCGGGAAGAAAGGCTCAGTGCGCGCCCAGTTCGCGGATCGACAACTTCATGCTTTCGAAGTCGTAGTCCGACAGGCCCACATAGTCGAGCACCAAATGGCCGATCGCATCCCACTCATGGTCAACGGCCTGGTTGCCCAGCACGCGATAGGACGAACAGATGTGCTCGGCCATTTTCAGGATCGCCAGCAGGTTCTTAAGCACAGGGTTACGCGACGACTCATCGCTGAAAATCGCCAGGGCGTTGTGGTGGTTGGCGATGGCGTCGGTCACATGCTCCGGCAGGCGCCAGGACTTGGCGGTGTAGTAACCCACCACGGCATGGTTGGTGTTGAACGCATTGTTCTCGGTGTCAACCACACGGCAATCCGGACCGGCATTGGCGTAGGCCTGCTCCAGCACCGTCATGTAGTTCGGGAACCGCTTGAGCATCAGCGGCACGCCGCAATCGTGGAACAGGCCCAGGGCATAGGCTTCGTCAACCGCCTGGGAGCCGGTGCGCTTGGCCAGGGTCAGGCAGGTCATTGCCACATCCTGGGCCGTGTCCCAGAAGCGGTTGAGCGTGACGATGGTGTCGTCGCTCATCTCGCCCTTGATCGACAGCGCATTGATCAGGTTGATGACCGAGCGGCTGCCCAGCAGGTTCACCGCGCGCTGAATCGAGGCGATCTTGTTGCTCAGGCCGTAATACGGCGAGTTGACGATTTTCAGCAACGCGCCGGACAGGCCCGGGTCCTGGGCGATGAGCCGGGCGATCACTTCCAGGTCCGGGTCGGGCATGTACTGCTCCATCTGCAAATCCACCATGATTTGCGGCTGGGGCGGCACGCTGATGCCTTGCAGGACCTGCTGGATCTGTTCGGCGGAAAGCTCTTGGGACATAAGTACACACTCTGGGCTAGGCGGGGATTCTACCCCTTATGCAGACCGGGCCGACACCCAAAAACCCAAACCGAAACTCGATCAAATGTGGGAGGGGGCTTGCCCCCGATTGCGGTATATCAGTGAAAGATGAGCTGACTGACCCACCGCTATCGGGGGCAAGCCCCCTCCCACATGTCCGGCGGCGCCGCCAAGCAATGCACAACACGGTATACTCCCGCTCTTTTTTCCGGAGCGACGTCATGTCCCTGCCAAGCCTGCGTCTCAAAGCCAACGCCGATCGTCGTTTGCGCAACGGCCACCTGTGGGTCTACAGCAACGAAATCGACGTGGCCGCCACCCCACTCCACGGCTTCCAGGCAGGCGACCAGGCTATCCTGGAAGCGGCCGGCGGCAAGACCCTGGGCATCGTGGCCATGAGCCCGAACAACCTGATCTGCGCCCGCCTGCTGTCGCGCGACATCAAGTTGCCGCTGGACAAGTCGCTGCTGGTGCACCGCCTCAACGTCGCCCTGTCCCTGCGTGACCGCCTGTTCGACAAGCCGTTCTACCGCCTGGTCTACGGGGATTCCGACCTGTTGCCGGGCCTGGTGGTCGACCGTTTCGGCGACATCCTGGTGGTACAGATCGCCTCGGCGACCATGGAAGCCCATAAAGAAGACGTGATCGCCGCGCTGACCCAAGTGCTCAAGCCCAGCGGCATCCTGTTCAAGAACGACTCCGCCGCGCGCGACGCCGAAGGCCTCAACCGCTATGTCGAAACCGTATTCGGCCTGGTGCCGGCATGGGTCGCACTGGAAGAAAACGGCGTGAAATTCGAAGCCCCGGTGATCCAGGGCCAGAAAACCGGCTGGTTCTACGACCACCGCATGAACCGCGCGCGCCTGGCGCCGTATGCAAAAGGCAAGCGCGTTCTGGACCTGTACAGCTACATCGGTGGCTGGGGCGTGCAAGCCGCCGCTTTCGGCGCCAGTGAAGTGTTCTGCGTCGACGCCTCCGCCTTCGCCCTCGACGGCGTGGAGCGCAACGCCGCGCTCAACGGCGTGGCCGAGAAGATGACCTGCATCGAAGGCGACGTCTTCGAAGCGTTGAAAGAACTGAAAGCCAGCGAAGAACGCTTCGACGTGATCGTCGCCGACCCACCGGCCTTCATCAAACGCAAAAAAGACATGAAAAACGGCGAAGGCGCCTACCGCCGCCTGAACGAGCAAGCCATGCGCCTGCTCAGCAAGGACGGCATCCTCGTCAGCGCGTCGTGCTCCATGCACCTGCCGGAAGACGACCTGCAGAACATCCTGCTGACCAGCGCCCGCCACCTGGACCGCAATATCCAGATGCTCGAACGCGGCGGCCAGGGCCCGGATCATCCGGTGCACCCGGCGATTGTCGAGACGCGGTATATCAAGAGCATTACGTGCCGGCTTTTGCCTAACAGCTGATTGAAGCCGAAACATCTGTAGGAGCGAGCTTGCTCGCGAAGAACGAATAGGCGCCACGGGCTGCCTGATAGCACTGCGTTATCGTTGACGTTCTTCGCGAGCAAGCTCGCTCCTACAGGTAAAGGTGTCTCATAGCCAGATGGCATCCCATAGCGGGTATTGGCCAATGTGATCAACAAGACCTGCACGCAATGGGTTTGCGACAATGTAGCGAGCCATTGCCTTCAAGTCCTCCTCACGACGCAGCGCCCTGTCGAAATAGCCTTTTTGCCAAAGCACTCCGAAGGACCGTCTTGCCTTATTGACTGCACGGGCACTTCTCGATTTGGTTCGCTGCATGAGCCTGGGCAAATCGCCGTTGTGCAACTCCACCAGCCAGTGGAAATGGTCGGGCATGATCACCCAGGCTAGTGACGTTGCATCTCCATCCTCCTGAGCCTTTCTGAATTCGCGGACCAGCAAGCGACCGATAAGCCAGTCTTGAAAGATGCGTTGCCGTTGATGGGTGACAGCCGTTAGCAAGTAGATACGGCCCGATTCTGAATAGCGCCCCTTACGCAGCCGATGAGTATTTTGCTGAATGGACATTCCTTCGTCCTCTTCTGTGATTGGAAGAGAAACGGTAGGAGCTGAAGCGCCAACCAGCCTTCAAACAATTGTTCTGGATATATCCGCCCTTGTAGGAGCGAGCTCGCTCGCGAAAAACCCATAGACGACATGGGCTACCTGATAGCACGGCGTCATCGTTGACGATTTTCGCGAGCAAGCTCGCTCCTACAGGTAGACGGCCATTCCCTCCAGCCGCCAGCGGTGTAGAATCGGCCCTATTCATCGCCAGTCATCCCCCGGCGGGTTTATGAGCTCGAGGCCCAAGCACGCGGCGATCCCGCGACGCGAGTGGCAACTTCCGGACACACGGCCATTTTCTGAGTGTTCCAGACGTCAATAGAAGCTCTCTCCCCTTTAGCACCTGATTAGTAAGTGATTAGCCGCCCGGAGTGCTCCAATGCCTGATTACCGCTCGAAAACATCCACCCACGGCCGCAACATGGCCGGCGCGCGCGCATTGTGGCGTGCCACGGGGATGAAGGATGACGACTTCAAGAAGCCGATCATCGCGATTGCCAACTCGTTCACTCAGTTTGTACCGGGCCACGTCCACCTCAAGGACCTGGGCCAACTGGTCGCCCGTGAGATCGAACGCGCCGGTGGCGTGGCAAAAGAATTCAACACCATCGCCGTGGACGACGGCATCGCCATGGGCCATGACGGTATGCTGTACTCCCTGCCGAGCCGCGAGATCATCGCCGACTCCGTGGAGTACATGGTCAACGCCCACTGCGCCGACGCCATCGTGTGCATCTCCAACTGCGACAAGATCACCCCCGGCATGCTGATGGCCGCCCTGCGCCTGAACATCCCGGTGATCTTCGTCTCCGGCGGCCCGATGGAAGCCGGCAAGACCAAACTCGCCTCCCACGGCCTCGACCTCGTCGACGCCATGGTAATCGCCGCCGATTCCAGCGCGTCTGACGAGAAGGTCGCGGAATACGAGCGCAGCGCGTGCCCGACCTGCGGTTCGTGCTCCGGCATGTTCACCGCCAACTCGATGAACTGCCTGGTGGAAGCCCTGGGCCTGGCCTTGCCGGGCAACGGTTCCACACTGGCCACCCACAGCGACCGCGAGCAACTGTTCCTGCAGGCCGGCCGAACCATCGTCGAGCTGTGCAAGCGTTACTACACCGAGAACGATGAGTCGGTGCTGCCGCGCAATATCGCCAACTTCAAGGCGTTCGAAAACGCCATGACCCTGGACATCGCCATGGGCGGTTCCACCAACACCATCCTGCATTTGCTGGCCGCCGCCCAGGAAGCCGAGATCGATTTCGATCTGCGCGACATCGACCGCCTGTCCCGTCACGTGCCGCAACTGTGCAAGGTCGCGCCGAACATCCAGAAGTACCACATGGAAGACGTGCACCGTGCCGGCGGGATCTTCTCGATCCTCGGCTGCCTGGCCCGTGGCGGCCTGTTGCACACCGACCTGCCGACCGTGCACAGCACGTCCCTCGCCGAAGGCATCGCCAAGTGGGACATCACCCAGACTGACGACGAAGCCGTGCACACCTTCTTCAAGGCCGGCCCCGCAGGCATCCCGACCCAGACCGCGTTCAGCCAGTCGACCCGTTGGGACACCCTGGACGATGACCGTGAAAACGGTTGCATCCGCAGTGTCGAGCACGCCTACTCCCAGGAAGGCGGCCTGGCCGTACTGTACGGCAACATCGCCCTCGACGGCTGCGTGGTGAAGACCGCCGGCGTGGACGAGTCCATCCACGTCTTCGAAGGCCGCGCCAAGATCTACGAAAGCCAGGACAGCTCGGTACGCGGCATCCTCGCCGACGAAGTGAAAGAAGGCGACATCGTGATCATCCGCTACGAAGGCCCCAAAGGCGGCCCGGGTATGCAGGAGATGCTCTACCCCACGTCGTACCTGAAGTCCAAAGGCCTGGGCAAAGCCTGCGCGCTGCTGACCGATGGCCGTTTCTCCGGCGGCACCTCTGGCCTGTCCATCGGCCACGCGTCGCCGGAAGCCGCTGCCGGCGGCGCGATTGGCCTGGTGCAGGATGGCGACAAGGTGCTGATCGACATTCCGAACCGCTCGATCAACCTGTTGATCAGCGATGAAGAACTGGCGGCACGCCGGGTTGAGCAGGACAAGAAAGGCTGGAAACCGGTGGAGAAGCGTCCACGTAAAGTGACCACCGCATTGAAGGCTTATGCGCTGCTGGCGACCAGTGCCGATAAAGGTGCTGTGCGTAACAAGGCGATGCTTGACGGTTTGTAACCGTCACCCATGAAAATGCCCCGCACTTGGCGGGGCATTTTTTTGCCTGGAGATCACCCCCAAGACCCATGAAGATCAAATGTGGGAGGGGGCTTGCTCCCGATAGCAGAGGGTCAGGCAATTTATGAGCTGCGTGACCCACCGCCATCGGGAGCAAGCCCCCTCCCACATTTTTTACCGCGTCCGGCCTGTTACTGGATGTCTTCCGGCTTGACGATCACCCAGTTCTTGTCCGCGGTCACCGGCAACCCTTCCTTGGCCTGCGCCGCAGCGTGCTTGGCGATCATGCCGTCAAGCTGGGTCATGTATTTGTCCTTGCGGTTGATCCACAGGTGAATGCCGCCCTTGGCCACATCCACGTCGTGGAACAGCATGTAGCCATCACTGGTCGGCGTGTCGCCGCCAACGATCACCGGTTTTTTCCATTCGTCGATATAGGTGAGGATCGCCGCATGCTTGCCGGCCATCCAGGTCGCCGGGGTCCATAGGTAGGGTGTCAGTTCCAGGCCAAGGTTGGCCTTCTCGTCATACTTGCCGGCGGCAATCTGTTTGCGCGCGGTGGTCAGTTCACCTGTGTTGCGGTCCTTGAGCAAGGTGGTCACGCCGATCACATTCTCGGGTTTGACGTTGTAGCCGTACTTCGGATCGGCGGCGACCATGCGCACCAGTTCCTCGGAAGCGGCCGTCATCACATACACCTCGATGCCGTTTTCCATCAGTTTGTTGTACAGCTCGGCCTGGCCGGTGAAAACTTTCGGTGGCTGCACCTCGGAATTTTTCACCGTATCGCCTTCAAAATAGCTGACCGGAACGGGTTTTCCGGAGGCCATCAGCTCGTCGACCTGGACCTTGAGTTCCTTGAGGGTGAACCCGGAAAACACCTGGGCCACCCACGGATAGCACACCATGTCGTCCACTTCGCAGAGGCGATAGTAGTAACTGAACAGACTTTCCTTATGGTCGGCGGTGTCTTTGAACGGCATAAGCTTGAGCGACGGATCAAGACTCTCGCGGGTGATCAGGCCCTTGTTTTCCATGTACGGCAGCAGCGACTCTTCAAGGTCGTAGCGGTAGCTGGTGTTGTCCATGTCAAACACCGCGAAGTTACCCTTGTTGGCGTTGGCGGCGATCATCTCGTTCAGTTGTTTGGCGGCAGGCGCCGGCCAGTGTTTCAACTCGGTGGCGGCGAACGCCTGGCTGGCGAGCCCGAGGCAGAGAGCGGCGGCAAGCAATTTCGGCGCGAGCTTCATAAGCGTTTTCTTCCTGAGTGAAAGATATCGACGCTAACAAATCCCTGTGACAGTTCTCGCGTTGAGCACGACCGCCTGCATCCTGATTCCGCCACGGGCGTATGTCTAAGCGGCAAATGCTTATTCCAAAAACGACAGTCGCCATTCCATATCGGTATTAAATCAATATATTTCAAGCTGTTAGGCTTCCCGGTTCGCAATCGCAGGCTCATGCGATGGGCTGCCTTCTCAACGGAGCTTCAATGAATCTTCCCCTGATTCTCAACTTACTGGTGTTCGTGGCCCTGTTGCTGGGCCTGGCACAAACCGGCCGCACGAACTGGAGCCTCGCCAAAAAGGTTCTGTTCGCCCTGGTGCTTGGCGTGGTATTCGGCGTGGTGCTGCATGCCATCTATGGGGCCGGTCACCCGGTGCTCAGGGCCTCCATCGGCTGGTTCGACCTGGTCGGTAACGGCTATGTGCAACTGCTGCAAATGATCGTGATCCCGCTGGTGTTCGCCTCGATCCTCAGTGCCGTGGCGCGTCTGCACAACGCCTCGTCCCTGGGCAAGATCAGCTTCCTGACCATCGGCACCCTGCTGTTCACCACCGCGATCGCAGCGCTGATCGGTATCGGCCTGACCAACCTGTTCGGCCTGACCGCCGAAGGGCTGGTCGCCGGCACTCAGGAAATGGCGCGCCTGCAAGTGATCCAGAACGATTACGCGGGCAAGGTCGCCGACCTGAATATCCCGCAGCTGTTGCTGTCGTTCGTGCCGGCCAACCCGTTCGCCGACCTGGCCCGGGCCAAACCGACGTCTATCATCAGCGTGGTGATTTTCGCCGCATTCCTGGGCGTTGCCGCGTTGCAACTGCTCAAGGATGACGTGGAAAAAGGCCAGAAGGTGCTCAACGCCATCGACACCCTGCAAGCCTGGGTGATGCGCCTGGTGCGCCTGGTCATGAAGTTGACCCCGTACGGTGTTCTGGCGCTGATGACCAAGGTGGTCGCCAGCTCCAACCTGCAGGACATCATCAAGCTCGGCAGTTTTGTCGTGGTGTCGTACCTGGCCCTGGGCCTGATGTTTGTGGTGCACGGCCTGTTGCTGTCGCTGGCCGGGGTCAACCCGCTGCGCTTCTTCCGCAAGGTCTGGCCGGTACTGACTTTTGCCTTTACCAGCCGCTCCAGCGCCGCCTCGATCCCCTTGAGCATCGAAGCACAGACACGCCGCCTGGGCATCCCGCAGTCCATTGCCGGTTTCGCCGCCTCGTTTGGCGCGACCATCGGCCAGAACGGCTGTGCCGGGCTCTATCCCGCGATGTTGGCGGTAATGGTCGCGCCCACCGTCGGCATCAACCCGCTGGACCCGCTGTGGATCGCGACGCTGGTCGCGATTGTGACCCTGAGTTCGGCCGGCGTGGCGGGCGTGGGCGGCGGCGCGACCTTCGCGGCGTTGATCGTGCTGCCGGCCATGGGCTTGCCGGTGTCATTGGTGGCGTTGCTGATTTCCGTGGAGCCGCTGATCGACATGGGCCGCACGGCGCTGAACGTGAATGGCTCGATGACGGCGGGGGCGATTACCAGCCAGATCATGGGGCAGACGGACAAGGCGTTACTGGATGCCGATGAGCATGCTGAATTAGCTCAGGTCTGATAGAGCGCTATCGGGGGCAAGCCCCCTCCCACATTTTGATGTGTGAATACATTCAAGTGTGGGAGGGGGCTTGCCCCCGATGCTTTTAAGCTTTCTCCCAGACTTCAAAGTTGTAAGCCGGTTTATCCCCTTCGGCCGGGTTCTCCACATTCGACACCAGCTTCCACTGGTTCGCATCAAACGCCGGAAACCACGCATCCCCTTCCGGGCTCAACGCCACCCGCGTGAGGTACAGGCGATCCGCCTGTTCCAGCCCCTGAGCATACAACTGCGCGCCGCCGATCAACATCAGCTCGTCCGCGCCCTGGGCCTTGGCCCACTCCTCGGCACGCTCTACCGCCGCTTCCAGTGACGAAAAAACTTCCGCACCTTCAAGCACCAGGTCGGTCTGACGGCTGACCACAAGGTTCAGCCGCCCCGGCAACGGTCGCCCCAGGGAATCCCAGGTCTTGCGCCCCATGATGATCGGCTTGCCCAGGGTGGTGGCCTTGAAATACTTGAAATCCCCCGGCAAATGCCAGGGCATGCTGTTGTCGACGCCGATCACACGGTTTTCACCGAGGGCTGCGATCAGGCTTAAAGGGAGAGTTTTTTTCATGGCGACGAGAATACCAGAGCCCCGCGCAGCTTTCCCCAACAGGGTGCACAGCGGTTATGCTCCAACCTCACCAACACAACAGGACAGCGCGTGACTGCACTGAACCCGCTGCAAAAACTCTGGCTGACCGAAACCGTGCGCCTGCGCGAAGAACACGCCGGGCCTCTGGAAGATCTCGAAGCCAATCGCCTGGCCCGCACGGCCGGTGGCGACCTGCCGACGCGCATCCAGCAGCGCGCCCTGCACCTGGCCGAACGCGACGGTCTCACCACCGCCCTCGGTCGTTGGCTGCAGGGCGCGCGCCTGGCGCTGGTGCTACTGGCGATCGTCGCGGTGATCAGCGGCGCCGGCCTGGCATTTGCCGCGCTGGGTAACGGTCTAGCCCCGGTGAATGTGTTCTGGGCCCTGGGCAGCCTGCTCGGCCTGAACCTGATCCTGCTGCTCAGTTGGGCCCTGGGCCTGCTGTTTGCCGGCGAACACAGCGCCAGCCTTGGGCAACTGTGGTTGTGGCTCAGCGAGAAACTGGCGCGCGATACCAAGGCCGCGCAGCTGGCCCCGGCGCTGCTGCTGTTGCTACAGCGCCAGAAGCTCAATCGCTGGGCAATCGGCGTTCTGGTCAACAGCCTGTGGTTGCTGGCGTTGCTCAGCGCCATGCTGGTTTTGCTGATGCTGCTCGCCACCCGGCGCTACGGCTTTGTGTGGGAAACCACCCTTCTCGGTGCGGATACCTTCATCGCCGTCACCCAGGCCCTCGGCACCCTCCCCGCCCTGCTGGGCTTCAATGTACCGACGGTCGACATGATCCGCGCCAGCGGCGATTCCGCGCTGAATATCGAAAGCGCCCGTCAGGCCTGGGCTGCCTGGCTGGTGGGCGTGCTGCTGGTCTACGGCCTGCTGCCCCGGGCGGTCCTCGCTTTGCTCTGTTTGTGGCGCTGGAAGATCGGACGTGCGGCGTTGCGCCTGGACCTCAACCTGCCCGGCTATGCCCAACTGCGCGAACGCCTGATGCCTAGCAGCGAACGCCTTGGAGTCAACGATGCCGCACCCGAACAGCTGCACCACGTCAGCGGCGGCGTCAGCAATATGGAAAGCGACGGCGCCCTGCTGGTGGCCATCGAGCTGGACGATCAGCACCTGTGGCCACCGAAACTGCCTGGCAACGTACAAAACGCCGGTATCCTCGACAGCCGTGAATCGCGAAACAAGCTGCTGGAACAACTCAGCCGATTCCCGCCCGCGCGCCTGGCCATCGTCTGCGACCCGCGCCGCTCGCCCGACCGTGGCAGCCTGGCGCTGATCGCCGAACTGGCACGCAGCGCCACCGCCACCCGTGTATGGCTGCTGCAGGCGCCGCCCGGCCAGGCGCTGGACGCCGAGCGCCTGGGCGACTGGCACAGCGCGCTGCAACAGCTTGAGCTGCCCTTCGCCGACTGCGCCCCATTGAACTGGCTGGAGAGCGGTCATGACTAACCCCCTGAAGCTCGCCGTGGTCGGCCATACCAATGTGGGCAAGACCTCGCTGCTGCGCACCCTGACCCGCGACGTGGGCTTTGGCGAAGTCTCCCATCGTCCCAGCACCACGCGGCATGTGGAAGGCGCACGCTTGTCGGTGGACGGCGAAGCCTTGCTGGAGTTGTACGACACGCCGGGCCTGGAAGATGCCATCGCCCTGCTCGACTACCTGGAACGTCTGGACCGCCCCGGCGAACGTCTCGACGGCCCGGCACGCCTGGCGCGGTTCCTGGAGGGCAGCGAGGCGCGCCAGCGTTTCGAGCAGGAAGCCAAGGTGCTACGCCAATTGCTGGCCTCGGATGCGGGCCTGTATGTGATCGATGCCCGCGAACCGGTGCTGGCCAAGTATCGCGATGAGCTGCAAGTGCTGGCCAGTTGCGGCAAACCCTTGCTGCCGGTGCTTAATTTTGTCAGCAGCGCCGACCATCGCGAACCGGACTGGCGCGAAGCCCTGGCCCGCCTCGGCCTGCATGCGCTGGTGCGTTTCGACAGCGTGGCGCCGCCGGAAGATGGCGAACGCCGATTGTATGAAAGCCTGGCCCTGCTGCTGGAAACTGCGCGGCCACAGTTGGAGCGGCTGATCCTCGATCAGCAGGCCCAGCGCCAGGCCCGCCAGCAAAGCGCCGCACGCTTGATCGCCGAACTGCTGATCGACTGCGCTGCCTGCCGCCGCAGTGTAGTCACTGAAGATGAGCAGCAAGCCATTGGCGATCTACGCAAAGCGGTGCGTCAGCGGGAACAGAAGTGCGTTGAAGCCCTGCTCAAACTGTTCGGCTTCCGCCCGCAGGATGCCGCTGCCAGCGACTTGCCGCTGCTGGATGGACGCTGGGGCGATGACTTGTTCAACCCCGAAACCCTCAAGCAGCTCGGCGTGCGGGTCGGCGGTGGAATCGCCGCGGGCGCCGCTGCCGGTGCTGGCGTGGATCTCTTGGTCGGTGGCCTGACCCTTGGCGCTGCTGCGCTGGCCGGCGCGATCGCCGGCGGTGCCCTGCAGACCGCACGCAGTTACGGCAGCCGCCTACTGGGCAAGATCAAGGGCCAGCGCGAGCTGACCGTCGACGACAGCGTGCTGCGCCTGCTCGCCCTGCGCCAACGCCAACTGCTCAAGGCCCTGAACCTGCGCGGGCATGCGGCGATGCACAGCATCAAGGTCGACACGCCCCAGGATAAAACCTGGCGCGAAGGCAAGCTGCCAGACGCGTTGAACAGGGCTCGAGCCTATCCGCAGTGGTCATCCCTCAACCCGCATCCCAAACTGAGCCAGGCCGAGCGTCAGGAGCAAATCGAGGCGCTGGCTCAGCGGCTGGACGCATCCTGATCCGCCAGCAGTCGCAGAGCCTTGGCCTTGAGCACTTCAAGGTCCAGCAACGAGACGTGCATCTGCTTGGCCTGTTCGTCCCAATGGCGCATGCGCAGGCTGATGTGACAGAGCGGGTCCTGCTCGAACGCCAGCGCTTGCTGCGCGGTCATCACGCCGCCCTGGTACGCCAGCGTACGGCGGCTGGCCTCGCTTAACCGTGCGTAATAGTCCGGCTGGGTGAAGGTAAGGTAACGCTTGGCTTGTACGTGATACTCCACCAACCTCGCCATGCGTTCGCTGAAGCCTGCACGGCGCAGATAATCTGCACCCAGCCGCTCATGGCCGAGCACGCCATAACCGCCCATGCCCTCGCCGCCCTGACCGCACAGGTGGCCGATATCGTGGAAGAACGCCGCCAGCACCACCTCATCGTCGAAACCTTCGACCATCGCACACTGCGCGGCCTGGGACATGTGCTCGATCTGCGACACCGGCTCGCCGATATAATCCGTCGTGCCATGCCGTTCGTACAGGCCGAACAGCTCGGCAATCAAGCGCTCCCGACTCATCAGGCCGGCCCCCACACTGTGGTGATATTTCGCTCGGCCATCGCCGGCCCCACGCTCATGCCCACACCGGTATGCATCAACGCGACGCTGATGCCCGCAGCCGCCTGGACAAACGAAAACGGCGCGGGCCCACGCGAGCCATACACGCCCTGCCAACGCTCCACCACCTGGATCTTGCAGCCCAGGGTCTGCTCGGCCAGTTCGATCAGCCAGTCATCGACCCGTTCGGCGTTGAAAGGCGATGCATCGCTGCCGTACTCGTGGGAATCGCCGATGATCAGCTCGCCATGGGGCGTAGGGCTGATCAGCAGATGGATGCCGTGTGCGTGCAGGTGCGGCGTTTCGCGCAGGATCTGCGCCTGTACCGCTGCGGCCTCGGGTAGATCGGCAAACGCGCCGTAATGCACGCAGCTGAGGCCGGTCAGCAAGGCATGTTGCAGGTTCAGATTCAACGCCGGCCGCGCCCGCAGCATTTGCAGGCGGCACACTTGCGGGTTGAGCGCGGCGATCGATTCGGCCAGCAGGGTCTGGTAGTCGTGGCCGGAACACACAATGATCTGCTCGCCGCGAAAACACCCCGCCGTACTGTGCAATTGGCCCGGTTCGACGTCACGCACCAGGGTGGAAAAGTGAAACTCCACGTTCAGCGCTTGAGCCAGGTAGTTGATCAGCGCCGGGATCGCTTCACGCGAGTAGAGTTGCTGATCGTCCCTGCCGTGCAGCGCGGCGCGGTGATGGCGGAACTGGCCGCCGTACAGGTCGTTCAATGCCGCGCCTCGCAGCAGCTCGACGTTGTAGCCGTGCTCGCGGGCGCGCCCGGCGCAGAAGGCTTGGAGCAGGTGCTCTTCGGCTTCGGTGCGGGCGAACAGGTAGGAACCATTGCGCTTGAGCGCAAGGCCGGCCACCTGCGCCCAATGCCCCCAGATATCATGGCTTTCCCTTGCCAGGTCGAGCATCGGCCCCGGCGGTTGGCCGGTGACCAGCGCCTGGCCGAAGTTGCGCACCGAGGCGCCCTGGGGCGTGGCGCTGCGTTCGAAGACCTTGACCTTGAGGCCGCGTCTGGCGGCGGCGTAGGCGTGGGACAGGCCGAGGATGCCGGCGCCGACAATCAGTAAATCTGTCATGGAGTATGCAGCCCTCTGTAGGAGCGAGCTTGCTCGCGAAAGTCGCCAACGATGACGCAGTGCGTCTGATTACCCGCGTCGCCTGTTGGTTTTTCGCGAGCAAGCTCGCTCCTACAGGTTGAGGTAAAAGTTATTGTTTCTCCGACTTCCCGTCATAGCGCTTGCGCCACTCAGCCAGGATGCTGTCGCGATGCTTCGACGCCCACACAAAGTCGTTCTTGATCAACCGCTGCTCGTAATCGGCGGGCAATTCGGTCTGTGGCTTGGCGATTCCCGGTTGGGCGAGCACGGCGAAATTGTCCTTGTACAACGCCATCGCCGCCGGGCTTGCAGAGAAGTCCGCCAGCTTTTTCGCAGCCTCGGCATGGGCCGTGCCCTTGATCACCGCCGTGGCTTCGATGTCCCAGCCCAGGCCCTCTTTGGGCAGGATGATGTCCAGCGGTGCGCCCTGGCGCTTCAACTGCACGGCCGGGTATTCAAACGAAATCCCGATCGGGAACTCCCCGGACGCCGCCAGCTTGCACGGCTTGGAACCGGAGTGAACGTACTGGCCGATGTTCTGGTGCAGGTCGTCCATGTACTGCCAGCCCTGCTTCTCGCCGAAGGTCTGCAACCAGGCGCTCACGTCCAGAAAACCTGTGCCGGAGGAGGCCGGGTTGGGCATCACGATCTTGCCCTTGTACTCAGGCCTGGTCAGGTCCTGCCAGCTCACCGGTTTGCTCAGGCCCTGTTTTTCGGCCTCCACCGTGTTGAAGCAAATGGTCGCCGCCCATACATCCATGCCGACCCAGGCCGGCGGATTGGCGGCGTCGCGGTAGTTTTTGCCGATCTTGTCCAGGTCTTTCGGGGCATAGGTATCGAGCATGCCTTGCTGGTCGAGGATCGCCAGGCTGGAAGCGGCCAGCCCCCAGACCACGTCGGCTTGCGGACGGTCTTTTTCGGCCAGCAGCTTGGCGGTGATGATCCCGGTGGAATCACGTACCCATTTGATTTCGATGTCGGGGTTGGCCTGCTCAAACGCTTTTTTATAGCTCTTCAACTGCTCGGCTTCGAGGGCCGTGTAGACGGTCAGCTCGGTCTTGGCGAAGGCATTCAGGCTGAATGCAGTGAGTACGGCAGCGACCAGCGCCAGGGGCTTGAACATGAAATACCTCCTTTGAAGGATCATTGCCCCGGCGCGGTCTGGCGCCAGGCTTGGGAGCGGCGCAAGGCGCCATGTGAAGCCCACGCCAGCAGCAGCGAGACGCTGCCTGAGGTGAACAGAATCAGGGTGGACATGGCCGCCGCGCCGCCCACATTGCCGGCGTCGTCCATGTTCAATACGGCAACGGCGGCGAGGATGGTGTCGGGGCTGTAGAGAAAGATCGCAGCGGAGACGGTGGTCATTGCCGACACGAACAGGTAACGCAGAATATCCAGCAGCGCGGGCAGGCAGATCGGCACCGTCACTTTCAAGTAATGGCGGTAGAGCGGCGCCTTGAGGGACAACGCGGCGGCTTCGAATTCGGCGTCCAGCTGGCGCAGTGCGGTGGTGGCGGTCATTTGTGCGGTGGTCAGATAGTGAGCAATGGTGCACACCACCAGCAGCGCCATGCTGCCGTAGAACACATGCAGCGGGTTGCCGCCGAGGTTGAAAAAGAACACATAGCCCAGACCCAGTACCAGGCCGGGCACCGCCATCGGCACGAAGCTGAGCAGGCGCAGAGCCAGGTTCAGGCCCTTCTGACCGTTGGTTTTTTCCATCAGGTAGGCGCCAGTGAAGATCAGCACACTGCCGATCAGCGCCGTGCACAGTGCCATGGTCAGGCTGTTGCGATAGGCGAGCCAGCCGCCGCCGGCGGTGTCTTCGAACTGGTAGTGGTTGAGCGACAGCGACAGGTTGTAGGGCCAGAATTTGACCAGCGAGGAATACACCGCCATGCCGAACACCAGCAGCAGGGCCGCACAGATCAGCAGCACGATAGCCAGGTAGCAGCCATCCCTTGAACGCGACGGCAGCGGTTGAAATACCTGGGCACGGCCGCTCATGGCATCAGCGTGACGGCGGCGCAACCACGCATCCACGCCAAAGCTGAACAGCGCCGGCAACAGCAGCACCATGCCGATCAACGCACCACGCCCGAATTGTTGCTGACCGACCACCGCCTTGTAGGCTTCCAGGGCCAGCACCTGGTAGTCGCCGCCGACCACCACCGGCACGCCAAAGTCGGTGATCGTCAACGTGAACACCAGGCAAAACGCCGCGAACACCGCCTGGCGCGTGGCCGGCCAGGTGATACTGCGAAACGCCCGGGCGGGGCTGGCGCCCATGCTGGAGGCTGCGTCGAACAAGCGCGCATCCGCCAGCGACAATGCGGACAGCAGAATCATCAGGGCGTGTGGGAAGGTGTAAATCACTTCGCCCAGGACAATGCCCCAGAAGCCGTAGATATTGTCCGAGAGCAAGCCACGCAACAGCCCCTGGTTGCCGAACAGATACACCAGCGCGATGCCCGGCAACATCGAGGGCGCCATCAAGGGCAACAGCGACACGCCACGCCAGATCACCTTGCCGGGAATCAAGGTGCGCTGCAGGGCGTAGGCAAACAGATAGGCCAGCGGTACGACGATGGCGGCTACGCTGAGGGAAACTTTCAGACTATTGCCCAGCAACCAGTGAAAGTTGGCGCTGGTCAGTAATTCCCGTGCGGCGATCAGGCCACCGCCCTGCCCGGCTTCGCTGCTCAAGCCGCGCCAGAAGATCGCCAGCAGCGGCAGCAACACCGCCACCACCAACAGGCCCAGCCAGAGCCATTTGCCGCCGACCACGAAGACACGGTCGCCCCACTCGGCGCGGGACACTTGACGCGGCAGCGGCACGGTCATGACCGCAGCCATCTCAGGCAAACACCTGCAGGCTGCGCGGCGGCAAGGCTACCCAGATATCCTGGGCGCCCAGGCGCGGCATGTCCTGTGGCGCAAGTTCGGCCAGCAACGGGTGGCCCGGCAGTTGCGCCAGTTCAAAGCTCATGCGGCAGCGGTTGCCCAGAAATGTGATCTCGCGGACCTTGGCCGCAAACAGGTTTTCTTCATGCACCGGCGGGTTCACGCTGATGGCTTCCGGCCGGCAGAACAGGCGACCGGATTGGGCCATGCCGGCGTCGTCGGCCAGGCGCATGTTCAGCCCACCGACCTGGGCGTGGCTGGCGCTGTTGCGGCTGAACGGCAACCAGTTGCCCTGGCCGACAAACTCCGCCACGAACGGCGTGGCCGGGCGGTCGTAGATTTCCTGGGGCGTCGCGTATTGCTCGACCTTGCCGTTGTTCATCACGGCGATACGGTCGGCCATCAGCATGGCTTCATCCTGATTGTGGGTGACCATCAGCGTGGTGATGCCCAGGCGTCGCTGGAGTTGGCGCAGCTCGGTGCACAGATGCTCGCGAACCTGGGCGTCGAGGGCCGACATCGGTTCATCCAGCAGCAATAACGACGGTGCCGGCGCCAGGGCACGCGCCAGGGCTACCCGCTGCTGTTGCCCGCCGGACAGTTGGCCGGGGTATTTCTTTTCGCTGCCAAGCAGGCCGACCAGTTCGAGCATCTGCGCGACACGCTTGCGCACCTCATCGCGGCCGCTGCCGGTAAGGCCGTAGCCGATGTTCGCTTCAACGGTCAGATTGGGAAACAGCGCGTAGGACTGAAACAGGATGCCGTAATCCCGCGCCTGGGGCGGCAGCAGGGAAACATCGCGGTCACCCAAGTAAAGTTCGCCGCTGTCCTGGCGCTCAAGGCCGGCGATGCAGCGCAGCATCGTGGTCTTGCCGCAGCCGGAGGGGCCCAGCAGGCATACCAGCTCGCCGGCGGCGACGTCCAGCGACACGTTGTCCAACGCGGTAAAGGCGCCGAAGCGTTTCTGGATGCCGCGCACCTTCATCGGTGCGCCGGGGTGGGTCAGGGCTGTGTGCATGGTGGCGCCTCATCGAACTGATAAGGCCATGCTAGGGAGGGAATGCGTCGCTGATGTGGCAGAAGGGCAAAAGGGAGTGATAGGGGTATTGGTGGATTTGGGTTGTGCATGATCTACCGCTATCGGGGGCAAGCCCCCTCCCACATTTTGACCACGTTCTCATGTTGGAACTCGGTCAACTGTGGGAGGGGGCTTGCCCCCGATTGGCCCTCAAGCCAGCCACAAAGGTTAAATTGGCGACATTTCCTGAGCCAGGCCAAGAAAAGCCGCCGGCAGTCGCGCGCCCTTGCGCTCCTTGAGGCAGTACAGATACTCCGGAATCTGCGGCGCATTCTCGATGGTCAGCACCTTCAACTGCGGGTCATGCGGCACTTCCTGCCGCGCAATGATGCTGATGCCGATATTGCGCAGCACCGCCTCGCGGATCGATTCACGGCTGCCGATTTCCAACAGCGGCCCATAACCGACGCCGGCGCCCTGCAATAGGTCTTCCGTCAGCCTGCGGGTGGTGGAGCCCGCTTCGCGCATCAGCAGCGTATGCCCGGCCAGCGCCGTCAATGGCACATGATCAAGCCGGGCCAGCGGATGGCTGCGATGCACCGCCAGCACCAAAGGATCAGTGCCCAGCACGCGGCGCACCAGACGCGAATCTTCCAGCAATTGCGACGAGGCGGCGACATCGACGCGGTAGTCGTCCAGCGCTTCGAGCACCTGTTGGGAATTGCCGATCTCCACCGACACTTCCACCTGCGGCAGGCGTTCGCGAAAGGCTTTGACCAGATCGAGGATGTAGTAAGGCGCGGTCGCAGCGACCCTCAGCGCGCCTTGAACCTGGCCGTTGTTGCGCAGGAAAAACTCGATATCCGCTTCCTGTTGCAACAGCGCCTTGACCATCGGCAACAGCCGCGCGCCCTCATCGCTCACCGTCAGACGGCGACCGCCACGGTAGAACAGTTCAACGCCGTATTGGCTTTCCAGGTTGCGAATCTGGGTCGTGACCGTGGGCTGGCTCAGGCCGAGTTTTTTCGCCGCCTGGGTGATGCTGCCCAGGCGGGCGACCTTGTAAAACGCCTTCAGCTCAGCACTCAGCACACCACCCTCTCACTGTTATTTGCGCAACAGGCGCAGGCCATTGAATACCACCAGCAGGCTGACGCCCATATCGGCGAACACCGCCATCCACATGGTCGCCATGCCCAGGAAGGTGACCGCCAGGAAGATCGCCTTGATCACCAGCGCCAGGGCAATGTTCTGCTTGAGGATACTCGACGTTTGCCTGGACAGCCGAATGAATGCGGGAATCTTGCGCAGGTCATCGTCCATCAATGCCACGTCGGCCGTCTCGATCGCGGTGTCGGTGCCCGCCGCCGCCATGGCGAAGCCGATTTCGGCGCGGGCCAGGGCCGGCGCGTCGTTGATGCCGTCGCCGACCATGCCGACGCGGTGGCCCTGGCCGTAGAGCATTTCAATGGCCTGCAGTTTATCGGTGGGCAACAAGTCGCCCCGGGCCTGATCAATACCGACCTGAGCGGCAATCGCCTGGGCGGTGTGGGTGTTATCGCCGGTCAGCATCAAGGTCTTGACGCCCAGATCGTGCAATTGCCGGATGGCTTCGCGGCTGCTGTCCTTGACGGTGTCGGCCACCGCGAACAAGGCCAGCGGGCCGGACTTTTCGAGCAGCAACACCACGGACTTGCCCTGTTTTTCCAGGGCGAAGAGTTTCTCCTCCAGCGCCGGCGAGCACAGCCCGAGGTCTTCCACCAGACGGTGGTTGCCCAGATGGTAGGTTTCGCCGTTGATGTCACCGCGCACACCACGCCCGGGCAATGCCTCGAAGTTATCCACAACGTGGGACGGCAGGTTTTTATCCACCGCCGCGTTGGCAATGGCCAAGGACACCGGGTGGTCGGAACGCCCCGCCAGACTCGCGGCCAGGGCCTGCGCGCTGTCCTGCACGGTGTCGAACAGCGGCACATAGTCGGTTTGCACCGGCTTGCCGTGGGTGATGGTGCCGGTCTTGTCCAGGGCCAGGTAGTCGAGTTTGTAGCCGCCCTCCAGGTATACGCCGCCCTTGATCAGGATGCCTTTGCGCGCCGCCGCCGCAAGGCCGCTGACAATGGTCACCGGGGTGGAAATCACCAGGGCGCACGGGCACGCGACTACCAGCAACACCAGGGCGCGGTAGATCCAGTCGAACCAGACGCCCGCCATGAACAGCGGCGGGATGACGGCCACGCCCAGGGCAAACAGGAACACCGCCGGGGTGTAGATTGTCGAGAAGCGGTCGACGAAACGCTGGGTCGGTGCCCGGGCGCCCTGAGCCTGCTCGACCGCATGGATGATCCGCGCCAGGGTGGAATTGTTGGCCGCTGCGGTCACTGTGTATTCCAGGGAACCGGCCTGGTTGATCGTACCGGCGAAGACTTTATCGCCCACAGTCTTTTCAATCGGCAGGCTTTCACCGGTGATCGGTGCCTGATCGATGGTGGATTGACCAGCAGTGACCTCACCGTCCAGACCGATGCGCTCGCCGGGCTTGACCCGCACAATGGCGCCAAGATCGATGCTTTTGACGTCCTGTTCCATCCAGGAACCGTCAGCCTGCCGCACCGTGGCCTGCTCCGGGGTCATCTGCATCAAGCCGCTGATGGCATTGCGTGCGCGGTCCAGGGACTTGGCTTCGATCAACTCCGCCACGGTAAACAGGAACATCACCATCGCCGCTTCCGGCCACTGGCCAATCAGCACGGCGCCGGTCACGGCGATACTCATCAGCGCGTTGATGTTCAGGTTGAGGTTTTTCAGGGCAATCCAGCCCTTCTTGTAGGTGGTGAGGCCACCGCTGAGGATTGACACCAGCGCTACCAGAGCGATCACCCAGGTCGGTGCAACGCCGCTGAAATGCAGGACCTCGGCGCTTAACGCCCCCACGCCCGACACTGCCAGCGGCCACCAGTGCTTCTTGGCAGGCGGCGCGGCGTCAGGGCTGCCTTCTTCAATCGGGTCGGCCTGCATGCCGATGGATTTGATCGCCTCGATGATCGGCGCGGTGCTCGGCAGATCGTGGGTGACGCCGAGGATGCGGTTGATCAGGTTGAATTCCAACTGCTGCACGCCGGCAAGCTTGCCCAGTTTGTTCTGGATCAAGGTCTGTTCGGTGGGGCAGTCCATCGCTTCGATGCGAAAGGTGCTCAGGCGCGAGCCGGCGGTGGGGGCGTCGCTCAGTTGCACCCGCGCAGGTGCCGGGGTGCCGGAACAACAGGCGCCGCCGTGGTCATGCACCGGCTTGAGCGTGTGCTCGCCGTGGTCGTGATCGTGGTCATGCTTGTTCGGGGTGTGGATGGAATCGCTCATCGTGTCGCGTCCGGAAAGGTGCCTGTTGCCAAGTAAAGACCCTGTAGCCACTATAGGGTCAAGCACCCATTTGGAGATTGCTGCGATGAAGATCGGCGAACTGGCCAAACTGACCGACTGCCCGGTGGAAACCATCCGTTATTACGAGAAGGAAGGCCTGCTGCCGCCTCCCGCCCGCACGGATGGCAACTACCGCGTCTACACCCAAGCGCATACCGAGCGGCTGATCTTTATCCGCAACTGCCGCGGCCTCGACATGACACTGGAAGAAATCCGCAGCTTGCTCAGCCTGCGCGACAGTCCCCAGGATCAGTGCGAAAACGTGAATGCGTTGATTGATGAACATATCCACCATGTAAAAGCGCGGATCGATGGGCTGCTGGCATTGCAGGAGCAGTTACTGGACTTGCGCCAGCGCTGCGGGGGTGGGGAGCAGTGCGCAATCCTGCAGCAGCTGGAAGTCAGCGGCGCGATTGCGGCCAGCGAGGCCGAGCCCTCGCATGTGGGCCGCAGCCATGGCCATTAGCCTCAAGTGAACACAGGCCAAAATGTGGGAGGGGGCAAGCCCCCTCCCACAGTTTTGACCGAGACAGGCCTTAGATCGCGACGTCAGCCTTGATGCTCGGGTCGGCGTCATAACCAACGATTTCGAAGTCTTCGAACTTGTAGTCATAAATCGACTCAGGCTTACGCTTGATTACCAGCTCCGGCAGCTTTTTCGGCGTGCGTGCCAGCTGGGTCCGAATCTGTTCCATGTGGTTGCTGTAGGCGTGAGTATCGCCAGTGGTGACGATGATCTCGTGGGGGATCAGGTCGCACTGCTGCGCCAGCATATGGGTGAGCAACGCCAGCGCGGCGGTGTTGTAGGGCAGGCCGAGGAAGACATCGGAGCTGCGGATGTACAGCTGCATCGACAGATGGCCGTCGTGCACGAACGCCTGGTAGAGCAGGTGACACGGTGGCAGCGCTTGCTTGCCGTTGCGCGCGTTTTCCTGGGGGCTCCTGGTTTCGTCCGGCAGGTATTCGACATTCCAGCCGTGGAACAGGATGCGGCGGCTGTTGGGGTTGGTCTTGAGCGTGTGCACCATGTAATCGATCTGGTTGATCGTGCCGCCGTCCTTGGTCGGCCAGGCGGTCCACTGCTCGCCGTACACCGGGCCCAGGTCGCCATCTTCGGTGGCCCATTCATCCCAGATGCGCACGCCGTTTTCGTTGAGCCATTTGATGTTGGTGTTGCCGCTCAACATCCAGATCAGCTCGTTGGCGATGCTTTTGAAGTGCAGCTTCTTGGTGGTCAGTAGCGGGAAGCCGTCGGCCAGGTTATGCCGATACTGGCGGGCGAACACAGCCTTGGTGCCGGTGCCGGTACGATCGCCCTTGGTCAGGCCATTGGTCACGACGTCGTGCAGGAGTTCGAGGTATTGCTTCATGTGATTACCCGTATCGTTGAAGCCAGGACCTCCTGGTCCTGGCATTCGAATTTAAAGCGCGGCGTTCTTCAGCGGTTGCGGACGGTTGTACGCCCACCACAACAGGCCCAGGCCCGCCAGGATCATCGGAATGCTGAGGACCTGCCCCATGGTCAGCCAGCCCCACGCCAGGTAGCCCAACTGCGCATCCGGCACCCGCACGAACTCGACGATAAAGCGGAAGATCCCGTAGAACAGCGCGAACATCCCGGAAACCGCCATGGTTGGGCGCGGTTTGCGCGAGAAGAGGTAGAGGATGAGGAACAGTGCCACACCTTCCAGGGCGAATTGGTACAGCTGCGACGGATGGCGCGGCAGTTGCGCCGGGTCGCTGAACGGCGGGAACACCATGGCCCACGGCACGTCGGTGGGCTTGCCCCACAGCTCGGCGTTGATGAAGTTGCCGATGCGCCCGGCGCCCAGACCGATGGGCACGAAGGGTGCAACGAAGTCCATCAACTGGAAGAACGACTTGCCGTTGCGCCGGCCAAACCACCAGGCGGCGATCATCACGCCGACAAAGCCGCCATGGAACGCCATTCCGCCCTTCCACACTTCGAAGATCAGCGTCGGGTTGGCGATATACGCCGACAAATCGTAAAACAGCACATACCCCAGGCGCCCGCCGACAATTACCCCCATCGACATCCAGAACACCATGTCGGAGAGTTTCTCCTTGGTCCAGGTCGGGTCGAAACGGTTCAGGCGCCGGGAAGCCAGCAGCCAGGCACCGCCGATGCCGATCAGGTACATCAACCCGTACCAATGGATTTTCAGCGGACCGATGGCCAGGGCCACCGGGTCGATCTGCGGGTAAGGCAGCATTGCGACTCCTCGTTAAACATTTAGTCATGACGCACCGGACCATGCCGATGCGCGATTAAGCCTGCGTTACAGCTGCGAGATCAAATTAAGAAGTTCACATACACACCAAACAGCCCGGCATGTTAACGGATGGAAGGTGCGCGGCCCAACTTCGTTGCGATGGAACGCCTGCGGTTGTGTGGGTAGAGTGGAGAAAAACACACAAGGGATCGCCCGATGTGCCTGATTGTTTTCGCCTGGCGGCCGGGCCACGCCCAGCCGCTGATCGTCGCGGCCAACCGCGATGAGTTCTACGCCCGGCCCAGCCTGCCCCTGGCGCAATGGCCGGATGCGCCCCAGGTCTACGCCGGCCGCGACCAGGAAGCCGGCGGCACCTGGCTGGGGGTCAACGCCGATGGACGCTTTGCCGCGCTGACCAACATTCGCGACCCGCACCAGCCACCGTCGCGTAAATCCCGTGGTGAGCTGGTGGCACGCTTTCTCAGCGGTTCGCTGCCAGTTGGCGATTATCTGGCGGACGTTAACGGACGTTCAATTGAATATGCCGGATTCAACCTGCTGGTGGGCACACCGGAAGAGCTGTGGCATTACAACGCCAACGACACCGAGCCGACGCGCTTGAAGGCAGGCGTTTATGGATTATCCAATGCAGGACTGGATACGCCCTGGCCGAAGTTGCTCAAGGCCAGGGCGGCCCTCGCAGACATCCTCGACGATCCGCAGCCGCAGGCGTTGCTGGAGATTTTGAGCGACCCGCAGACCGCACCGTTTGCCGAGCTGCCGGATACCGGCGTCGGCCTGGCGACCGAGAGCCTGCTGTCGAGTGTATTTATCGCCAGCCCCAGCTACGGAACGCGGGCAAGCACGGCGCTGATTGTGAATGCCGACGGCACGCGGCGGATGGTGGAGCGCAGTTTCGGGCCGCAGGGTGGCCGGTTGGGCGAGGTCGAACTCAATTTCTGAATACACTGAAAATCAAATGTGGGAGGGGGCTTGCCCCCGATTGCGATCTGTCAGTTAAAACCCTTCTGACTGACACTCCGCTATCGGGGGCAAGCCCCCTCCCACATTTTTGATCAGCGCATGTCTCTAGAGAGTCTTGGCAGAAGCCGGATTGATCATCCGCGTCAGCCCCAAGTTCTTCAGCGCCAATTGCAGCGAGCTGTGGATAACTTGCGGGTTGTCGATAGTCATCAACTCGGCCAGCAAATCCTTGGCCATGCTCAATTCAACCTGGCGCAGCATCCACTTCACTTTCGGCAAGTTAGTGGCGTTCATCGACAGGCTGTCAAAACCCATCGCCATCAACAGCACCGCCGCTGCCGGGTCGCCAGCCATTTCCCCGCAGATACTCACCGGCTTGCCTTCGGCATGGGCGTCGCGCACCACGTGTTGCAGCGCCTGCAGCACGGCCGGGTGCAGGTAGTCGTACAGGTCGGCGACCCTTGGGTTGTTGCGGTCCACGGCCAACAAGTATTGCGTCAGGTCGTTGGAGCCCACGGACAGGAAGTCCACCTGCCGCGCCAGCTCCTTGGCCTGGTACACCGCCGCCGGAATTTCGATCATCACGCCAATCGGCGGCATCGGCACGTCGGCGCCTTCGTCGCGCACTTCGCCCCAGGCGCGGTGGATCAGGTGCAGGGCTTCTTCCAGCTCGTGGGTGCCGGAGATCATCGGCAGCAGGATGCGCAGGTTGTTCAGGCCTTCGCTGGCCTTGAGCATGGCGCGGGTCTGCACCAGGAAGATTTCAGGATGGTCGAGGGTGACGCGAATACCGCGCCAGCCGAGGAAAGGGTTGTCTTCCTTGATCGGGAAATACGACAGTGACTTGTCGCCGCCGATATCCAGGCTGCGCATGGTCACCGGCAACGGGTGGAAGGCCTGCAGTTGCTCGCGATAAATCGCCAGCTGCTCCTTCTCACTCGGGAAACGCTGGTTGATCATGAACGGCACTTCGGTGCGGTACAGCCCTACCCCTTCGGCGCCGCGCTGTTGCGCACGGGCCACATCGGCCAGCAGGCCGGTATTGACCAGCAGCGGCACGCGGTGGCCGTCGAGGGTCACGCACGGCAGTTCGCGCAGCGAGTCCAGGCCCAGCGCCAGCTGTTTCTCTTCCTCGACCACTTCGGCGTATTGCTTGCGCAGCAATTCGCTGGGGTTGGTAAAGACTTCGCCGCGATGGCCATCGACGATCATGTCGATACCATCCACTTTGGAATACGGCAGGTCCACCAGGCCCATCACCGTCGGGATACCCATGGCCCGGGCCAGGATCGCCACGTGGGAGTTGCCCGAACCCAATACCGAGACCAGGCCCACCAGTTTGCCCTCAGGCACTTCGCCAAGCATGGTGGCGGTCAGTTCTTCGCTGATCAGGATGGTGTTGTCGGGGTAGACCAGGTTGGTGGTGCGGTCTTCCTGCAGGTAAGCGAGCAGACGGCGACCGAGGTCACGTACATCCGAGGCACGTTCGCGCAGGTAGGCGTCGTCCATCATTTCGAAACGGTTGACGTGATCGGTGACCACCTGGCGCAGTGCACCCTGGGCCCACTGGCCGGTCTTGATCACGGTCTTGACTTCGTTACCCAGGGACGCGTCGTCCAGCATCATCTGGTAGACGTCGAACAGCGCACGCTCTTCGGGGCGCAACTGGGTCGCCAGCTTGGTCGACAGGTTGCGCATGTCGGCGCGCACGCCTTCCAGGGCGGTCTTGAACAGTTTGATTTCAGCGTCGATGTCATTGACGGTCTTGTCCGGCACCACGTCGAGGTCGGCCGGAGGCAGCATGACCACGGCGGTACCGACGGCGGCACCCGGTGAGCCCGGCACGCCGACGAACTTGGCTTCCTGGATGCCCTTGCCCTGGCGGCCCAGGCCGCGAATCGAGCCGGTGGCTTCGGCGTGGGCGATCACTCCGGCGAGCTGCGCGCTCATGGTCACCAGGAAGGCTTCTTCACCTTCGTCGAACTGACGGCGTTCTTTCTGCTGGATGACCAGCACGCCGACGACGCGGCGGTGGTGAATGATCGGTGCGCCGAGGAACGAGGCGTAGCGCTCTTCGCCGGTTTCGGCAAAGTAGCGATAACGCGGGTGGTCGGCCGCGTGTTCAAGGTTCAGGGGTTCTTCACGCGTCCCCACCAGGCCCACGAGACCTTCATTGGGCGCCATGCTGACCTTGCCGATGGAGCGCTTGTTCAAGCCCTCCGTGGCCATCAGCACAAAACGGTTGGTCTCGGGGTCCAGCAGGTAAACCGAGCAGACCTGGCTGCCCATGGCTTCCTTGACGCGCAACACAATAATCCCCAACGCCGCCTTGAGATCCTTGGCGGAGTTAACTTCCTGGACGATCTTGCGCAGCGTATTGAGCATGGCTCGGGGTCGAACTCCGTCGTCAGTCGCGCGATAAAAGGCGCGGGGCAAGCTCTTTGAGCGCGCGACGATAAACCTCGCGCTTGAATGTCACCACCTGGCCCAACGGATACCAATAACTGACCCAGCGCCAGCCATCGAACTCCGGTTTACCGGTCAAATCCATCCGCACCCGCTGCTCATTGGAGATCAGGCGCAGGAGAAACCATTTCTGCTTCTGGCCGATACACAGCGGCTGGCTGTGGGTACGCACCAGGCGTTGCGGCAAACGATAGCGCAACCAGCCACGGGTACAGGCCAGAATCTGCACATCTTCGCGCTCAAGGCCGACTTCTTCGTTCAACTCACGGTACAAGGCGTCTTCAGGGGTTTCGTCGGGGTTGATCCCACCTTGAGGAAACTGCCAGGCATCTTGGTTGATTCGGCGAGCCCATAGCACCTGTCCGGCATCATTCGTAAGAATAATCCCGACATTAGGACGGAAACCATCGGGGTCGATCACGGCAACAACCTCGCAAACGCATATCGTCGCATTGTTCCACAAAGCTTCCTCCAGCGGCAACGAGGCTTCTTACCTTATGTGCACTCTTGTGAAAAGACCGTATTCTGGACGCCTTTTTACAGACTTTTCAGCGAGTAACCGCAATGCGCCTGGCTTTATTCGACTTGGACAATACCCTTCTGGGCGGTGACAGCGACCACGCCTGGGGCGATTACCTGTGTGAGCGAGGAATTCTCGACGCGCTGGCCTACAAGGCTCGTAACGACGAGTTCTACCAGGACTACCTGGCCGGCACGCTGGACAACGCCGCCTACCTGAACTTCTGCCTGGAAATCCTCGGTCGCACCGAGATGGCTCAGCTGGACGAATGGCACAACGACTATATGCGCGACTGCATCGAGCCGATCATGCTGCCGAGGGCCGTTGAACTGCTGGCCAAACACCGCGCCGCCGGCGACAAGCTGGTGATCATCACCGCCACCAACCGTTTCGTCACCGCGCCGATTGCCGCACGCCTGGGCGTTGACACCCTGATCGCCACCGAGTGCGAGATGGAAAATGGCCGCTACACCGGACGCAGCACCGATGTGCCGTGCTTTCGCGAAGGCAAGGTGACGCGCTTGAACCGGTGGCTGGAAGAGACCGGGTATAGCCTGCAAGACAGCTACTTCTATAGCGACTCGATGAATGACTTGCCGTTGCTGGAGCAGGTGACGCATCCGGTGGCGGTGGATCCGGATCCCAATTTGCGGGCTGAGGCTGAACGGCGCGGCTGGCCGGTGATTACCCTGCGCAGCTGATAAAGCTATCGGGGGCAAGACCCCTCCCACACTTGGAATGTATTTCAAATGTGGGAGGGGGCTTGCCCCCGATGCAGACAACTCGGTCTCAAGCCCTAAACCGGCTTGGCCCCCATCAACCCCGCAATCGCCACAAACCCCGCCAGGCTGACCACCGCCAGCACCAAGGTGAAATTCAAGCTGCCGCCCTCGCCTCGACGCAACCGATTAAGCCGCGCCACCAGCCAGAACCAGGCCAACGCCGCCACCGTATAGAGAATGCTGGAACCCAGAATCCAGGTTTGCCCCAGCGGCCAGCCGGTCAGGTGCACCAGCCACCAACCGGTGAACGGCATGCTGACCAGGCAAATACCCATCAGCAGCCACACGAAGGCCCACGGCCGTTGCACAGTCACCGCAGGCCCGGCGCTGCGCTTGCGCCAGGCCAGGAGCGCCAGGCCGAGGCCGCTGAGCAGCAGCAACACGGTGGCGGCGATGTGGATAACCTTGAGGGTGGTCAGCGTTTCCATAGTCTCGATTCCTTGAAGGCCGCTCAGTCAGTTTAGTCGCTCAACCGAGGAACAACTGGTAGGCCGGGTTTTCGCTTTCATCCCAGTACGGGTAGCCGATCTCGGCAAGGGCGGCCGGTACCAGGTGGCGCTCGTCCGCCGGCACTTGCAGGCCGGCGACCACACGGCCATCAGCCGCGCCGTGGTTGCGGTAGTGGAACATCGAGATGTTCCAGCGCCCGCCCAACTTGTGCAGGAAGTTGAACAATGCGCCCGGACGCTCCGGGAACTCAAAACGAAACACCAACTCGTCGCTGACCTTGGCCGCATGCCCGCCGACCATATGGCGAATGTGCAACTTGGCCAATTCGTTTTCGGTCAGGTCCAGCACCGGGAAACCCTGGCCCGTGAGGCTGGCGATCAACGCACTGCGCGGGTCGTTTTCCGGGTGGGTCTGCACGCCGACGAAGATGTGCGCCTCGCTGCCGGTGTGATAGCGGTAGTTGAACTCGGTAATCTGGCGCTTGCCCACCGCTTCGCAGAAGGCCTTGAAGCTGCCCGGCTTCTCGGGAATGGTCACGGCGATGATGGCTTCGCGGCCCTCACCCAGTTCGGCACGTTCGGCTACATGGCGCAGGCGGTCGAAGTTGACGTTGGCGCCCGAATCGATGGCGACGAAGGTCTGGCCGCTGACGCCACGGGTCTCCACGTATTTCTTGATCCCGGCCACGCCCAAGGCACCGGCCGGTTCGGTGATGGAGCGGGTGTCGTCGTAGATGTCCTTGATCGCCGCACAGATTTCATCGGTGCTGACGGTGATCACTTCGTCCACATAGTCTTTGCAGATGTCGAAGGTGTGCAGGCCGATCTGCGCCACCGCCACGCCATCGGCGAAGATGCCCACGGTGGGCAACACCACGCGCTCACCCGCCGCCATCGCCGCTTGCAGGCAGTTGGAGTCGTCCGGCTCGACGCCGATGATCTTGATCTCCGGGCGCAGGTATTTCACGTACGCCGCAATACCGGCGATCAGCCCGCCGCCGCCCACCGGCACGAAGATCGCATCCAGCGGCCCGGGGTGCTGGCGCAGGATTTCCATCGCCACGGTGCCCTGCCCGGCAATGGTGTGCGGATCATCGTAGGGGTGAATGTAGACGTAGCCTTTTTCGTCGACCAGCTTGAGCGAGTAGGCCAGCGCTTCCGGGAAGGAGTCGCCGTGCAATACCACTTTACCGCCACGGGAGCGCACGCCTTCGACCTTGATCTCCGGCGTGGTCTTGGGCATCACGATAGTGGCCTTGACCCCCAGCACCTTGGCCGCCAGCGCAAGGCCCTGGGCGTGGTTGCCCGCCGAGGCAGTGACCACGCCACGTGCGCGCTCTTCTGCGCTGAGCTGGGTCAGTTTGTTGTAGGCGCCGCGAATCTTGAACGAGAACACCGGCTGCAAGTCTTCGCGCTTGAGCCAAATCTGATTGCCCAGCCGCTCGGAAAGCTGGCGGGCAGTCTGCAAGGGTGTTTCTACGGCAACGTCGTAAACGCGCGAGGTGAGGATCTTTTTGACGTAGTGTTCAAGCATCGGCAGGCATCTACTTCGGGGGTTGGGCAGGACCACGGAGTCTAACCCGGCTTTTGGCCGGGAGACCACACGAATCCCAAGGTTTGTTGGGGTATACTCGCCGCCCTCGATAACTCCCCGCCCGCTCCGGAGCCCGCATGACCCAGGATCAACTCAAACAGGCAGTGGCCCAGGCCGCCGTCGATTTAATCCTTCCCAAACTCGACGACAAGAGCGTCGTCGGTGTGGGCACCGGCTCCACCGCCAACTGCTTTATCGATGCGCTGGCCCTGCACAAAGGCGCGTTCGATGGCGCGGTGGCCAGCTCCGAAGCGACCGCCGCACGCCTTAAAGGCCACGGCATTCCGGTGTACGAGCTCAACACCGTGAGCGACCTGGAGTTCTACATCGACGGCGCGGACGAAAGCGATGAACACCTGAACCTGATCAAGGGCGGCGGCGCAGCCCTGACCCGCGAGAAGATCGTCGCGGCGGTGGCCAAGACCTTCATCTGCATCGCCGACGCCAGCAAGCTGGTGCCGGTACTCGGCGCGTTCCCGCTGCCGGTGGAAGTCATCCCGATGGCCCGCAGCCACGTGGCCCGCGAGCTGGTGAAACTGGGCGGCGACCCGGTGTACCGCGAAGGCGTGTTGACCGACAACGGCAACATCATCCTTGATGTGTTCAACATGCAGATCACCAACCCGGTTGAGCTGGAGACGCAGATCAATGCCATCGTCGGCGTGGTCACCAACGGCCTGTTCGCCGCGCGCCCGGCGGATGTGTTGTTGTTGGGCACCCCGGAAGGTGTAAAAACCCTCAAGGCCTAAAAGCACCGCAGTTCCAATGTGGAAACTCTAATGTGGGAGGGGGCTTGCCCCCGACAGCGGTATATCAGTACCCGATAGGCTGACTGACACACTGCAATCGGGGGCAAGCCCCCTCCCACATTTGGTATGTGCTCCACGCTGGATTTATGTAACAAAAACACTACCTTTCGCAGCACTCCTCGCCAAAACCGTGCGCTCCGTCACGGCAGACACCTCCCTTCCTGGTATCCAATCCGTTACAAATTACACCTCAAGGAAGACCCTGTGATAAAGCCCCTAGCCCTCGCTATCAGCGTCGCCGGCGCCCTGTTGTCGGCACAAACCCAGGCCTACGAATACGGTCAGCACGCAACTGCCACGCTGGAAAAGCTGATCAATGACTACCCCGGCCGTTATCGCGGCACCGCCAATTTCGCCGGGGCCGCCGATTGGATGCAGAGCCGGATGGGCACGGCCTACAGCATCAGTCGCCAGGACTTCACCTGGAACAATGGCAGTCGCGCCTCGCAGAATGTGGTGGCCTACGCTGCCGGCACCAAGGCGCAGTACGTGGTGATCGGCGCGCACTTCGACACCTACTTCGGTCGGCCCACTCTGCAAGGCCTGGACGACAACGGTTCCGGCGCCAGCGTGCTGACCGAGGTGGCGAAGAACCTGGGCGGGCTGCAACTGGAAAATGGCCTGCAGGTGGTCGGCTTCGGCGCCGAGGAAGAAGGCCTGCGCGGCTCCAGGGCCTTCGTCGATTCCCTGAACGCAAGCCAGCGCGCCAATATGCTCGCCATGATCAACCTCGACAGCCTGATCACCGGCGACATGATGTACGCCCACGCCGGTCAGAACAGTACGGCCAACCCGAGTCTGGCGGCGTTGCGCGAACACACGTTCCAGATCGCCAGGGAATTGAATATCGCCCTGTTCACCAACCCCGGCCTGGACCCGCAATACCCCAAGGGCACCGGCTGTTGCAGCGATGGCGAACCGTTCGAACCGCTGAATATACCGATCCTGTATATCGAGGCCACCAACTGGGAGCTGGGCGACCTGGACGGCTACACCCAGACCGACAACCCGAAAATTCCCGGCGGCTCAACCTGGCACGACCCGAGCGAAGACAACAAAGCCGTGCTCACCGATGCCTTCGGCCAGGCGCGCATCGACCAGCGCCTGCGCGATTATTCGCGCCTGCTCAGCCGCCTGGTGCTGGAGCTGACCAACGCCGACTTGATGGCCTCGACCGCCTCCGGCGGCGCCGCTGCGCGCAATATGCAGGACAACCTGCAGCGCCAGCACCAGGCGCTGGCGCGCCTGCACGAGCGCCGCTGGCTGACCCTGCAGGCCACCGGTCGCGAGGTCGGCAGCTTTGATGGCGAGGTCGGCGTGGACGGGGAATACAACCCGGACAATGGCTTCGACACCCCGCTCAACCCTGAGGCCCGTCGCCTGGGCGTGCACGCGTTGGGTGATTATCAACTCAGTTCAAGCCTGAACATCGGCGCCAGCCTGAGCTACCTCAACGGGCGCGATAAGCTGGAGCATCGCGGCAAACTGGACAGCGACACCTGGCAGGCCGCCGTCTACGCCCTGCTCAATGACGGCGGGCCGAGCTGGCTGGCCGGTGACCTGAGCGTCGGCCATACGCGCTTCGACGCCAGGCGCAACCTGCTGATACAGGCCAACGGCGGGCCGGTCCTGCTCAACCAGCAACTGACCGGCAACACCGACGCACTCTCCCTGGGCGCACGGGTGCTGGGCGGCTACGACTTCGACTTCGGCGCAATTAAAAGCGGCCCTTTTGCCGGGCTCGACTACAGCCATTACCGCATCGATCAGTTCGACGAGAAGCAAAACCTGCGCACGGCCCTCGAGTACGAAGAACAGTCGTTCGACTCCCTGGAAGCCAGCCTGGGTTGGCGCGTGCGCGGTGCCGTCGCCCTGCCTTACGGCCTGACTCTGATGCCCTATGGCAATCTCGCGTGGGTCAAGGAGCTGGCCGACGGGCGCCTGGACGACTTGCAATTGACCGCCCGCGCCGATGGCCAGGCCCGCACCGCCAAACTGGGATCAGTCGACAAAAGCTTCGGCCGCGCGCAGATCGGCAGCCAACTGGCGATCACCCCGCAACTGGGGGTGTACGCCGAAGTGAACAGCCGGCTTGGCCACGCCGAGGGCAGCCAGACTGGCTACTCCCTGGGCGTGCAGTGGATGTTCTGATCAGGGCTTTTTGAACACATAGAACAGGTTCGGCTCACTGACGAGGTACAGCGTGCCCTCGTCATCCATGGCGACCCCCTCGGCCTGGGGCACACGTTTTTTCAGGCCGTGGCGCCCGTTGAGCAGCGACAGACTGCTCAGCGGGCGACCGTCGATGTCCAGCTCCAGCACCAGAAACGACTCATCCGACAGCGCCAGCAAATGGCCGCTGCGCTCGTCGTATTGCAGGCTGGAGAGGTCGCGCACAAACAACCCGGCATCACGCTTGGGGTTATTGATCACGTGCACCGAGTAGGTTTTTTCCGCTTTGAAATGGGGAAAGCCGTGGACTTCGTAAATCACCATCGGGTCGCGTTCCTTGGCGACAAACAGGCGCTTGCCCACCGAGTCATAGGCCAGGCCCTCGAAACCCTTGTTGCTGCCGATGTGCACGCCCAGGGTCATCTGCTCCGCATCGGCGGCATCGAGAAATTGCGTGTCATCGTCCACATGCACTTTGATCAGCCGCTGCTGGCGCTCGTCGCTGATCACATAGATGTTGTCGCTGATGAACTCCACTGCTTCGGCATCGCCAAAACCCACCAGGGGAATACGCCGCAGGATCTTGCCCTGCAGGGACAGTTCGACCAGCTCGGCGTTTTTATTGGTGACGGTAAACAGGCTTTTGCGCACCGGATCGTAAGTGAGGGCCGACACATCGTCGTCGAGCCCTTCGATCACCTGGGCCTCCAGGGAGACGCGATAATCCGCCAGGCCGATGCTGCGTTCATTGGCCGGCTGATGCCACACCCGCCAGTTGAACCAGGCACGTTCGAACAGACGGAACTGCTGCGCAACGACCCCGGCGGCAACCAGGGCAATCAGAATCAGGATGACTAAAGCGGGTTTGGGGCGGGCAAGTCGGCGCATCGGGGCGGGCTCAGAGAGAAAAACTGGCGAATAGATATCAAGGTCGCCTGAATTTAAACTTAAACGCGCCGGGATGCCTGGCGAATGCCGCTATTTGAGAAATGTCTGACGTAAACGTACGTTATTTCTGCTTTTCAAAACGATAGAACAGGTTCGGTTCACTGACCATGTAAAGGGTGCCGCTCTCGTCCATGGTCACACCTTCGGCACGCGGGATAGTGTCTTTGAGGCCGTTGAAGCCGCCCAGCAACGTCATGAAGCTGACTTGCTCACCCTTCTCGTCCAGCTCCAGCAACAGGTGGGAGTCGGCCGACAGCACCAGCAAGTGCCCGGTACGCGGGTCAACCGCCAGCGCCGAGAGGTTGCGCATGTCGAGTTCGGTGCTGGCCAGCTTTTGCTTGTCGCCTGCCAGGGTCTGGCTGCCATCGCTTTTCCAGGTGAACAGCGCCGGTGGGCGCTCTTCGCCCAGCACCAGTTGCTGGTTGCGCTTGTCCCAGGTAATGGCTTCGAAGGCCTTGTTCTGATCCTTGGACGGGCCGAGGTCATAGCTGGGAAAATCGGCCTTGTTCAATGCCGTGGTGCCTGCGTCGATCTTGATGAGGGTCAGGCTGTGCTGGCGCTCATCGACCACGGCCATCAGGCCATTTTCCATCACCGTCACGCCTTCCGGGTTGTTCCAGCCATTGAGCGGCATCTTGCGCAGCACATCGCCCTGCAGGCTCAGCTCCACCAGGAACGGGTTCTTGCCCATCACGGAAAACAGGGTTTTTGTCTGGGGGTTGTAGGACAGGTCCGAAGCCTCATCCTTCTCCATACCGGGCAGCAGCTTGGCGTCGATGATCGCGTGATAGTCAGGCAGCCACACACTTTCCCGGCGTTCGGCCGGGCTTTCAAAACCCTCCAGCACCCACAGCACACCCCGATCGTCCCAGTGCATGGCCCAGGCGATGCCATACAGGATCGCCCCGGCCAGAAACACCCAGGAATACCAGCGCATGGTCAGGCGCGAGCGAAGCGTAGGTTTGGAAGTGGGCAGAGGCACGGCCATGGGGCGCTTTTTTCCGGAAAGTCAGCGGTAGGGAATAGCACAGGATCCAGAGGCCTGTGCGAGAAGTTCGGGATTATCCGGGTGGTGTGTGAAAAAAATGCAAAAACACCGGTTTTGGCAGATGTACACAATCAAATGTGGGAGGGGGCTTGCCCCCGATAGCGGAGTGTCAGCCACAGATTTGCCGACTGACACACTGCAATCGGGGGCAAGCCCCCTCCCACATTTTTTACTGCGTTTCGTCAGGAAAAAATCAGCGCACCACGCTTTCGAAGCGGTTGACGCCCGACAACTCCAGCACCAGCCTGTCACCGACATTCAGCGGCCCGACGCCCGCCGGTGTGCCGGTGAGGATCACATCACCGGCCTGCAGCGAGAAGCAGCCGGCCATGTGCTGGATCATCGGCACGATCGGGTTGAGCATCTGCGCGCTGTTGCCGTTCTGACGCACTTCGCCATTGATGCTCAGGCGAATGCCGATATCGGTCACGTCGGCGAAGGTGCTGCTCACCACGAAAGGCGCGATCACCGCAGCGCCGTCGAACGACTTGGCGATCTCCCACGGCAGGCCCTTGGCCTTGAGCTCCGCCTGTTTGTCGCGCAGGGTCAGGTCCAGGGCCGGGGCGAAGCCGGAGATGGCATCGAGCACTTCTTCGCGGCTTGGTTTGTTCGACAACGGCTTGCCGATCAGCACGGCGATCTCCGCTTCGTAGTGCACCGAACCGCGCTCGGTTGGAATGGCAAAACCGCCTTCCAGCGGCACCACGCAACTGCCCGGCTTGATGAACAGCAACGGTTCGGTGGGTACCGGGTTGTCCAGTTCCTTGGCGTGTTCGGCGTAGTTGCGCCCGATACACACGACTTTACCCACGGGAAAGTGGATGTTGGTGCCGTCGATATACTTGTGCTGGTAGCTCATTGAACGACTCCTTAAACAGCGAAGATCTTGCCTGGGTTCATGATCCCGTTCGGGTCGAACACCGCTTTCACGGCCTTCATGTATTCGATCTCAACCGGCGAGCGGCTGTAGGTCAGGTAATCGCGCTTGGTCATGCCCACGCCGTGCTCGGCGGAGATCGAGCCGTTGTACTTGGCGACGGTCTCGAACACCCACTTGTTCACGGTGGCGCACTTGGCGAAGAACTCGTCCTTGCTCAGATTTTCCGGCTTGAGGATGTTCAGGTGCAGGTTACCGTCGCCAATGTGACCGAACCACACGATTTCGAAATCCGGGTAATGTTCGCCGACAATTGCGTCAATTTCGCTAAGGAACGCCGGCACTTTGGAAACGGTGACCGAGATATCGTTTTTGTACGGCGTCCAGTGGGAAATCGTCTCGGAGATGTACTCGCGCAACTTCCACAGGTTATGCAGCTGGGTTTCGCTCTGGCTCATCACGCCGTCCAGCACCCAGCCCTGCTCGACGCAGTGCTCGAAGGTTTCCAGGGCGTGATTGGCGACCTCTTCGGTGGTGGCTTCGAATTCCAGCAGTGCGTAGAACGGGCATTCGGTGTCGAACGGCGCCGGCACATCACCACGGCCGAGGACCTTGGCCAGGGCCTTGTCGGAGAAGAATTCGAACGCGGTCAGATCGAGCTTGCTCTGGAAGGCGTGCAGCACCGGCATGATCGAGTCGAAGTCGGTGGTGCCCAGCACCATGGCGGTGAGGTTTTTCGGTGCACGGTCCAGGCGCATGGTGGCTTCCACCACAAAGCCCAGGGTGCCTTCGGCGCCGATGAACAACTGACGCATGTCGTAGCCGGTGGCGTTCTTGATCAGATCACGGTTGAGTTCCAGCACATCGCCCTTGCCGGTGACCACTTTCATCCCGGCCACCCAGTTGCGGGTCATGCCGTAGCGAATCACCTTGATCCCGCCGGCATTGGTGCCGATATTGCCGCCAATCTGGCTGGAGCCGGACGACGCGAAATCCACCGGGTAGTACAGGCCGTTTTCTTCAGCGACGTTCTGCAACTGCTGGGTGACCACGCCCGGCTGGCACACGGCGGTGCGGTCGGTGAGGTTCACGTCGAGGATCTGGTTCATGTAGTCGAACGACACCACCACTTCACCATTGGCCGCAACAGCCGCCGCCGACAGGCCGGTGCGCCCGCCGGACGGCACCAGCGCCACCTTGTGGCTATTGGCCCAACGGACGATGGCCTGCACCTGCTCGGTGGTCTTGGGGAACACGATGGCGCATGGCGCGGGCGCGAAGTGCTTGGTCCAATCCTTGCCGTAAGCCTCCAGGGAGTCGGCGTCGGTCAGCACTTTGCCGGGCTCAACCAGGGTCTTCAGCTCATCAATCAGGGCAGGATGGGTCATTGACAGAACTCTCGAACAATTCATGGTCATCCTGAGAACGCTTCACGTCGCAGGAATAGGTGTTTAGCGGGGCGCGTATGCTAGCATACCGCCCCCGCAGGACAGAGCCCAAGGGCGTTTCTGCGGTGACGGCTTTCCTGCCGTCCGGGTCAGCTTAAGCGATCCGATTCCCTGCCATTTTTCTCCGGGATACAGGTTTACGCAGATGAGCAAGACTTCTCTCGATAAGAGCAAGATCAAGTTCCTTCTTCTGGAAGGCGTCCACCCATCGGCTGTCGACGTTCTGAAAGCCGCCGGGTACACCAGCATTGAGTACATCACCAGTTCTCTGCCGGAAGCCCAGCTCAAGGAAAAGATCGCCGACGCGCACTTTATCGGCATTCGCTCCCGCACTCAGCTGACCGAAGAGATCTTCGACCACGCCAAGAAACTCGTGGCCGTCGGCTGTTTCTGCATCGGCACCAACCAGGTCGACCTCAACGCGGCGCGCGAGCGCGGTATCGCGGTGTTCAACGCCCCGTATTCCAACACCCGTTCCGTTGCGGAACTGGTGCTGGCCGAGGCCATCCTGCTGCTGCGCGGTATCCCCGAGAAGAACGCTTCCTGCCACCGTGGCGGCTGGATCAAGAGCGCGGCCAATTCCTTCGAGATCCGCGGCAAGAAACTGGGTATCGTCGGTTACGGTTCGATCGGCACGCAGCTGTCGGTACTGGCAGAAGGCCTGGGGATGCAGGTGTTCTTCTACGACACCCTGACCAAGCTGCCGCTGGGCAACGCCACGCAGGTGTCGAGCCTGACCGAACTGCTGGGCATGTCCGACATCGTCACCCTGCACGTTCCGGAAACCGCCGAGACCCAGTGGATGATCGGCGAGAAGGAAATCCGCGCCATCAAGAAAGGCGGGATCCTGATCAACGCCGCGCGCGGCACCGTGGTGGAGCTGGACGCCCTGGCCGACGCGATCAAGGACAAGCACCTGATCGGCGCCGCCATCGACGTGTTCCCGGTAGAGCCTCGCTCCAACGACGACATCTTCGAAAGCCCTCTGCGCGGCCTGGACAACGTGATCCTGACCCCGCACATCGGCGGCTCCACCGCTGAAGCCCAGGCCAACATCGGCCTGGAAGTCTCGGAAAAACTGGTCAAGTACAGCGACAACGGTACCTCGGTCTCGTCCGTGAACTTCCCGGAAGTGGCCCTGCCGGCTCACCCTGGCAAGCACCGTCTGCTGCACATCCACCAGAACATTCCGGGTGTGATGATGGAGATCAACAAGGTGTTCGCGGAAAACGGCATCAACATCTCCGGTCAGTTCCTGCAGACCAACGAGAAGGTCGGCTACGTGGTCATCGACGTCGACGCCGAGTATTCGGACCTGGCGCAGGAAAAGCTGCAGCACATCAACGGCACAATTCGTAGTCGCGTGTTGTTCTAACGCTTCAACGCTGCACAAAAAAAGGGAGACCCGCCGGGGTCTCCCTTTTTTTTGCCTGAACAAGGCTTACTTGACGTTAATCGTGATGACTTTCGAGGCGACCGTCGGGTTGAACTGCATGTGCAGCTTGTCGCCGGCCACCAGTTGCAAGGTGTGCTTGCCGGGCGTCAGGGTCAGTTCGGTCTCGGTCTGGGCTTTGCCGTAATGGATCACGGTGTCGGTGGCCGGGATCGGCAGTTTCGCATCCGGCAGTTCTTTCTGATCGATCAGCAGATGGTGGTGGCCGGTGTCAGGCGTCTGGTCAGTGGCCGGGGCCAATTTCAGGCCTTCCATGCCGAATTTCACGGTAAAGGTTTTATCGACGGTGGCGCCATCTTTCGGCGAAACGATAAATACCTTGGCACCTTCAGGCGGAGCGCTACGCGGGATACCGTCAGCGGCGGTCGCCAACATCGAAGCGCCCAGCAACAGGCTGGCCAGGGTTGCACGGGACAAAAGGGCTTTCATTCGCTTCTCCAGTTTTTCGGTGAAATCTGTAGGGTTATGACAACTTCGCGGCAAATTGCTGTCCAAGGCACTCGACACCATAGCAAAACGATGCTGAACAGCGCCTCGTACAATCGAATTCCTTAGGAGTGACCATGCGCTTCTCGCCTGGCCTGTTACTGTTGCTTCCCCTTCTGAGCCCGTGGGCTCACGCCGAACTGATCGACGACGTCAACGATCGCGGTGAACTGCGCATCGCCCTCGAAGCCAACACCCCGCCCTTCAACTTCAAGGAAGGCGACAAGCTCACCGGCTTTGAAGTGGAACTGGGCGAGCAACTGGCCAAGGAAATGGACGTACGCTCCTCGTTTATCACCACCGATGATGCCGACCTGCTGAACGGCGTGGCGACCGGTAAATACGATGTGGCAATCAACCATATCGCTATGACTGCCGAGCTGGAGGATCGTTTCGATTTCAGCGCCGCGTATAACGACAAACCTGAACTGGCGATTCCGTTTCAGAAGGGCAACCCTGCGTTCAAGAGCAGCCTGGACGGGGCGTTGAAACGGGTGAAGGACGATGGTCGGTTAAAGGCGCTGGAAGAGAAGTGGCTCGACGGGAATACGCGATAACCCATGTGGGAGGGGGCTTGCCCCCGATGGCGGGGTGTCAGCCACAAATCAGCTGACTGACCCACTGCTATCGGGGGCAAGCCCCTTCCCACATTTGTTCCAGGCAAGACTTGAGGGATGGGTCAGAGCCTTTTGCCTGCTCAGAACGGCTCGTTGCCCCGTCGGCGAAACCAGCCGGTCAGGGACAGGCGCTCGCGGGTAGCAGGCAGCACTTCATGGGGCACCTCGCCCGACAGGAACACCACCAGGCTGCCGCCGGTGGGCACCACGTCATGTTCGATGCCGCCCTTGAGGTACATGCGCAACTGGCCACCGTGTTCGGGCAGCCAGGCGTCGTTCAAATAGATCACGGCCGAGACCATGCGCCGGTCATCGTCGCGAAAGCGGTCCAGGTGCTTGAGGTAGAACGCCCCGGGCGGATACAGCGCGAAGTGGCTTTCGAAGTCCTCCAGGCCGAGGAACAGACCACGGTTCATCGCCAGGCGCAGGCTGTCCATCACTGCCATGTAGGTGTCGCAGACGGCGGCGTCGCCCTCTTCCAGCCATTGGATATGATCGCCGCGAATCCCCTCGCGAATTTCCTGGGCCGGCCCGCGCCCCACCGCCGCCGGGGCCAGTTCACCTTCGGCCGCACGTTTACGGCACTCAGCCGCCAACTCCAGGGTCAGAGCCTGGGGCAGGAAGGCATTCTGCTGCGACCAGCCTTTTTCGGCCAGGTCGTCGACAATGCGTTGCAGCAGTGGGTGATCGAGGGGTGTTTGCATGGCGCGCATAGTATCCATACGCCTGTGAATCCGACAGCGCCGTCGAGCGTCTGAATACACTTTAGTCAGGCGACTGATAGGACTTCTCGACAAATCCTACGCCCGACACGGACAATAGTGGCCGACTGACAGGAGTCCTTATGCGTCGTTTGTTTTTTTCCTTGCTGATGTTCTGCGTTTTGCCCGCCTGGGCAGACGGCCATGACCAGTTATACAAAGTCGCCGGCTGGGCCGAACAACGTGCGCACTTCAACGACGCCCTCACTGGCGCACAGCAGCGCTACCGTAACAGCCTGCCGCCGGCGGTGTACCAGGCGCTGGTGGACAACAGCAGCAAACGCTTCGCCGCCCAGGCCATGGACCAGCGTGCCGAAGCGCAATTGCGCAAGCACCTGGCGGACCCGAAACCGGCCCTCGCGTTTTTCCAATCGCCTCTTGGCCGCAAGATTGTCGCCGCCGAGCTGCTCGCCACGCGTCGCGACCAATTGGCGAAAAACGCTCAGGGCCTGCCGAAAATCCAGGCCGACGCCACCCGCAGTCTGATCATCGGCCACCTGGCCCAGGCCCTGCCCGCGCGTGAAGCCGGCGCCGAAGTCAGCCTGGCGATTGCCGGCGTGGCGGCGGACAGCCTGAGCCAGATGATCCCCGGCCTGTTGGGCGGCGGTCAGGCCCAGGGCATGTTGAATGGGCAGCGTGAGCGCTTGATGCAGCAGATCGACAAGGATCTGAATAACACGCTGCTGTACGTCTATCGGGACTTGTCCGATCCGGAGCTGGAAGAGTTCGCGACGTTTGCCGAATCGCCGGAGGGGAAGGCGTATTACCAGGCGGCGCTGGCGGCCATCCGTGCGGGATTGGCTGTCGGCCAGAGCACCTCAAGCCTGGCGCAGTAATAAAATGTGGGAGGGGGCTTGCCCCCGATTGCGGTGGATCAGCTACACATAAGTTGACTGACACACCGCTATCGGGGGCAAGCCCCCTCCCACATTTGGATTGTGTCAGGTCAGGTGGTTCGTCAAGTATCGGAAGTATTCTTCGCGAATCTCGGGGATCTCATTGGCCAGATGATGCCGGCCGCGCTTGAGCATCAACACCTCGGGCTGATCGAACTTACTGCGCAGTACCTGCAAGTTGTACTGCCAGTCCACCGTCATATCCTCCTCGCCCTGCACGATCACTGGGCGCCGAGCGCTGCGCGGTGCGGCTTCGATGCGTTTGATCCAGCGCGCCAGTGCGCCCACCCAGGCGGTGGGCAGTTGGCGCGGCTGCAACGGGTCGGCTTCGAGAAAAGGTCTGAATGCCGGATCGTTGGAGTTATCGCTGAAACGCCGCGCGATGCCTTTGACAAACGGGCGCAGCAAGTAATAGCTGAGCTGCGACCAACCCCAGGCTCGCGGACGCACCAGGGGCGAAAGTAGAAACGTCTTGCCCTGGGCAGGGCTTTCGTTGCCGTGGTTGAGCAGGTGGTCAACCACGATTGCGCCGCCGGTGCTTTGCCCGAACAGGTGCCAGGGTTGCGGCAGTTGCAGCGCCTTGGCCTCGACAAACAGCGCCTGCACCACGTCCTGATACACCGCAAACTCGTCGATGCTGGCCCGTGTGCCGCTGGACAGGCCATGGCCCGGCAGGTCGCAGGCGATCACGACAAAACCCTGCCCCAGCGCCCAATCCACGGCATGACGATACAGCCCCATGTGGTCGTAGAAGCCGTGGAACATGAACATCGTCGCCACCGGCGCCGAAGGCCACCACACTTGCGCAACCACCTCGAACCCGGCCACCTCCATACGCCCCAGGCGGCTCGTGGCTTGGCGTGACGGCAGGTCCAACCCGTAGAACCGCTGGTACACCCGCGCCTCGGCTGACAGCGGCTGCGCTTCCACCAGGGGCCGCAAGCTTTCGCGCAGATGATCAGGGTCAAAGGTGACGGGCATAAAGGCTTCCAGACTGGCGGTGAAGATGAAGATCGAGCTGCGATATTCATCTGTCAGGACAAGCATGGCAAGCTACGCGACCTGCGAGGATACCTCTGAATGCGACAACCCCACCGCACTGCCCTGTTCGCCAGCCTGGTGCTGATCATCTGCGCCGGCGCGCTGTGGGCCGCACTTGACTGGTTCCAGGGCCGTTACCTGCGCGCCTTCAGCGAGCATACGGCGGTGTTTTCAGGCGATGCGCTGCAACTGCCCGCCGCGCTCAGCGGCCCTGGCCCGATTCGCCTGGTGCACTTCTGGGACCCGGCCTGCCCGTGCAATGTCGGTAACCAGCAGCACCTGGGCGAGCTGATCGAGCACTACGCGCCGCAAGGCGTCGAGTTCTACGCCCTGCAAAAAGCCGGCAGCCACGGCGTCCTGCCGGACAACCTGCGCCGGATGAAAACCCTCGACGCCCTGCCCGGCGCCGATCAGGTACCGGCCAGCCCGGCCGTGGGCATTTGGGATCGTACGGGCAAGTTGGCGTATTTCGGGCCGTACAGCGAAGGGCTGACCTGCAATGCCGGCAACAGCTTTATCGAGCCGATCCTCAAGGCCCTGCAAGCGGGCCGCGAAATCAACGCCACTCACACCCTCGCGGTGGGCTGCTATTGTTCGTGGCCTGAGCAACCGTAGTCTGTCCATTCTGGATAAGGAAAGTCGATGAAGCGTGTCTTGCAGGCTCTTGTGGTGCTGGTTGTGCTGGTCGCCCTTGGCGCCGGCGTGTACGTCTACAGCAAGCAACCCACCCGCCAGGGCACGGTCACGCTGGCACACCTGCAAGGCTCGGTCACCGTGCGCTACGACGACCGTGGCGTGCCGCATATCCGCGCCGAGAACGAGGCCGACCTGTACCGCGCGCTGGGCTACGTGCATGCCCAGGACCGGTTGTTCCAGATGGAAATCATGCGCCGCCTGGCCCGTGGCGAACTGGCCGAAGTGCTGGGGCCCAAGCTGCTGGAGACCGACAAGCTGTTTCGCAGCCTGCGCATTCGCGAGCGCGCCCTGAGCTACGTCGAGCACATGAACCGTGACTCGGCCGCCTGGAAGGCGCTGCAAGCCTACCTGGACGGCGTCAACCAGTATCAGGCCAGCCACGCCAGCCCGATGGAGTTCGATGTACTGGGCATTCCCAAGCGGCCCTTCACTGCCGAGGACTCCATCAGTGTCGCCGGGTATATGGCCTACAGCTTTGCCGCAGCCTTTCGTACCGAACCGGTGCTGACTTACGTGCGCGACCAGTTGGGCAGCGATTACCTCAAGGTGTTCGACCTGGACTGGCAACCCAAAGGCGCACTCAACCTGGCAGCCGGCGACTGGAAAAACCTCGGTGCCCTCGCCCGCCTGAGCGAGCAGGCCCTGGCCGATAACGGCCTGCCGCAGTTCGAGGGCAGCAACGCCTGGGCCATCAGCGGCAACCGTACCAAAAGCGGCAAGCCGTTATTGGCCGGCGATCCGCATATTCGTTTTTCGGTGCCGTCGGTGTGGTACGAGGCGCAGCTGTCGGCGCCCGGCTTTGAGTTGTATGGCTATCACAACGCGCTGGTGCCGGTGGCATTCCTGGGACACAACCTGGATTTCGGCTGGAGCCTGACCATGTTCCAGAACGACGACCTCGACCTGATTGCCGAGAAGGTCAACCCGGCCAACCCCAACCAGGTCTGGTACCACGGCGAGTGGGTCGACATGAGCAGCAGCGAACAGCAAATCCAGGTCAAGGGTCAGGCCCCGGTCACGCTGACCCTGCGCCGCTCACCCCACGGGCCGATCGTCAATGACGTACTCGGTGAAAACGCCGGCGCCACGCCGATTGCCATGTGGTGGGCGTTCCTCGATACAGAAAACCCGATTCTCGAGGGCTTCTACCAGCTCAACCGCGCCGACACCCTGGCCAAGGCACGCGCTGCGGCGGCCAAGGTATCGGCGCCGGGCCTGAATATCGTGTGGGCCAATGCCAAGGGCGATATCGGCTGGTGGGCGGCGGCGCAGTTGCCGATACGCCCGGCCGGCGTCAACCCGGGGTTCATCCTCGACGGCAGTACCGCCCAGGCCGACAAGCTGGGCTTCTACCCGTTCAGCGCCAACCCCCAGGAAGAAAACCCGGCGCGCGGCTACGTGGTCTCCGCCAACGCCCAGCCGGCCTCGCCTACCGGCATGCAAATCCCCGGCTATTACAACCTGGCCGACCGTGGCCAGCAGTTGAATGCGCAGTTGAGCGACAATCGCGTGAAGTGGGATGTGGACAACAGCCAGGCCCTGCAACTGGGCACCACCACCGCCTTTGGCCCGCGACTGCTGGCGCCGCTGTTGCCGGTGCTGCGCGAGGTGGTCACAGACCCGGCGCAGTTGAAGCTGGTGGAACAACTGGCAAGTTGGAAAGGCGATTACCCGCTGGACTCCACCAGCGCGACCCTGTTCAACCAGTTGCTGTTCAACCTCGCTGATGCGACCTTCCACCCGAAACTGGGCGACGCCCTGTTCAAGACGCTGCTCGGCACCCGCGTGATCGACGCGGCCCTGCCACGCCTGGCCGCCACGCCGGATTCGCCCTGGTGGAACGGCACGCGGGCCGACACCGTCAAGCTGGCCTGGGACAACAGCCTGGCGCACCTGAAAGCCACCTTTGGCGATGACCCGTCCCAGTGGCAGTGGGGCAAAGCGCACACCCTGACCCACGGCCACCCGCTGGGCATGCAGAAACCGCTGGACAAGCTCTTCAACGTCGGCCCCTTCGCGGCACCGGGCAGCCACGAAGTGCCAAACAACCAGACCGCCCTGATCGGCCCGGCACCCTGGCCGGTGACCTACGGCCCTTCGACCCGCCGCCTGATCGACTTCGCCGACCCGGCCCATGCCCTCACCATCAACCCGGTGGGGCAAAGCGGCGTGCCGTTTGATGCGCACTACAGCGACCAGGCGCAAACCTATATCGAAGGCGGGTACGAGCAGGCGCATTTCAGCGAGGAAGAGATCACGGCGAATACCCGTGGCACCTTGAAGCTGTTGCCTGCCAGATAGCTATGTTGCACTCGGTCAAAATGTGGGAGGGGGCTTGCCCCCGATGGCGGTGGGTCAGTCACATAGGTGCTGACTGACACTCCCTCATCGGGGGCAAGCCCCCTCCCACATTTACGGCGAAATTCAGCCTGAACTGCTGCGGCGTCACGCCCAGCCGGCGATTGAACACACTGCGCATGTGCTGGGCGTCGCGAAACCCACATTGATAGGCCACGGTTTTCAACGGCGCATGAGTGCTTTCGAGCATCACCCGCGCCGCGTCCACGCGCGCCCTCTCGACAAACTCCGCTGGCGTGATCCGCGCTTCACGGGCGAACACCCGGGAGAAATTGCGCGCGCTCATATTGGCTGCCCTGGCCAGGTCGGCAATCCCCAAATCCCCGGTCAGGTTCGCCAGCACGTACAACTGCACCAGCGCCACCGCCGAGGTGGTATCGGCATGGGGCGTGAGGAACGGGCTGAACTGCGACTGGCCGCCCGCACGCTGGGTGAACACGACCAGGCGCTTGGCCACGCTCACAAACCGTTCGAGCACGCCATAGTGCCATGGCCGAGGCCAATGACTTCCAGGCGGTAATGCGCTTCGGGCGCCAGGAAGCGGTTGGCCTCGCAGAACACATCCATCGGCCCGGTCACATCCAGTGACTGGACACCGGGGAAGATCAGGATGGCGACGGTTTTGCTCATGGTCAGACACGCCTTTTTTCCAACTGGATAAACACAAATCCCCTGTGGGAGGGGGCTTGCCCCCGATAGCGGTGGGTCAGTTCATCAGATGCCGACTGGCACTCCCTCATCGGGGGCAAGCCCCCTCCCACATTTGGATTGTCGCAGGCCTTACCCTAGCCGATTTTGCCTTGGCACGATGTGGTGGCACATTGGCCGAGAACGTTCCATCGTTGCGATGGCTCCATCGCGCACGCGCAACGAGACTGGACGCTTTCCAGAGGAGCGCCACCATGAACACCACCATCGCCGGCATCAAAATCCCCGACAGCGCCCTGGCCAGGGCCACCACCGAGTACATCCGCGACATCGAATCCGACCTGCTCTACCACCACTCCCGTCGAGTATTCCTGTTCGGCGCCTTGAGCGGTGAGCGCAAGCAACTGGCCTACAACCCGGAGCTGCTGTACGTCGGCGCGATGTTCCACGACCTCGGCCTGGTGGAAGGCCATCGCAGCGACAATGAGCGCTTTGAAGTGGACGGCGCCAACGCAGCGGCCGCCTTTCTCAAGCCGTATGGTCTGAGCGACGACGATATCGAACAGGTGTGGCTGTCCATCGCCCTGCACACCACGCCAGGCGTGCCGCAGCATTTGCGCCCCACCGTGGCGCTGGTCACCGCAGGGGTGGAGATGGACGTGCTGGGCCTGGACTACGCCGCATTTACCACGGTGCAGCGCGAAGCGGTGGTGCATGCGCATCCACGCGGTGAGGGGTTCAAGGAATGCATCATCTGCGCGTTCGCCGACGGCTTGCGCCACCGCCCGCAGACCACGTTTGGCAACGTGAAGACCGATGTGCTGGTGGATCAGGAGCCGGGGTTCAGGCCGATGAACTTTGTCGAGGTGATTCGCCAGTCGCCGTGGTCAGCTTAACCAGCCTGAAATGCAATCAAAATGTGGGAGGGGGCTTGCCCCCGATAGCGGAGTGTCAGCCAAAGATTAGCTGGCTGACACACTGCAATCGGGGGCAAGCCCCCTCCCACATTTTTACCCAGTTCCGGCAGTTAGACCGGGGCTGGGGCGCGGCGCTTGTCCGGCTGCTGCCAGCCATCCGCCGCGGCCTCTTCGATGGCTTGCTGGATGGCTTTCTTGCGATGCTCTTCGGCACGGCGGCTGAAGAACCACACCAGGAAAGTCACCAGCGACACCGCCAGCAGGATCAGGCTCGCCACCGCGTTGATCTCGGGTTTGACCCCGAGACGCACCGCCGAAAACACTTCCATCGGCAAGGTGGTCGAACCCGGGCCCGATACGAAGCTGGCCAGTACCAGGTCGTCCAGGGACAGCGCGAACGACATCATGCCGCCCGCCGCCAGCGATGGCGCGATCATCGGAATGGTGATCAGGAAGAACACCTTCCACGGCCGTGCCCCCAGATCCATCGCCGCTTCTTCGATCGACAGGTCCAGCTCACGCAGGCGCGCCGACACCACCACCGCCACATAGGCCGCGCAGAACGTGGTGTGGGCGATCCAGATGGTCACGATGCCACGTTCCTGGGGCCAGCCGATCATCTGCGCCATGGCCACGAACAGCAGCAACAGCGACAGACCAGTGATCACTTCCGGCATCACCAGCGGTGCGGTCACCAGGCCGCCGAACAGCGTACGGCCCTTGAACTGACTGATGCGCGTCAGCACGAACGCCGCCAGCGTACCCAGCGCCACCGCCGCCACCGCCGTGTAGCAGGCGATTTCCAGCGAACGCGCCACCGAGCCCATCAACTGGGTGTTGTCCAGCAGGCCCACGTACCACTTGATCGACCAACCGCCCCACACCGTCACCAGCTTGGATTCGTTGAACGAGTAGATCACCAGGATCAGCATCGGCAGGTAGATGAACAACAAGCCCACGACCAGCATGAAGCTGGAGAAACGAAAGCGCTTCATATCTTGCCCTCCAGCTCTTTGGCCTGGCTGCGGTTGAACAGGATGATCGGCACGATCAGGATCGCCAGCATCACCACCGCAAGGGCAGACGCCACCGGCCAGTCACGGTTGTTGAAGAACTCTTGCCACAACACCTTACCGATCATCAGAGTTTCCGGGCCGCCGAGCAGTTCCGGGATCACGAACTCGCCCACCACCGGGATAAACACCAGCATGCAGCCGGCGATGATGCCGTTCTTGGACAACGGCACGGTGATTTTCCAGAAGCTGTTGAAGGTGCTCGAACCCAGGTCAGATGCCGCTTCCAGCAGGCTCTGGTCATGCTTCACCAGGTTGGCGTACAACGGCAGGATCATGAACGGCAGGTAGGAATAGACCACGCCGATATACACCGCGATGTTGGTGTTAAGGATCTGCAGCGGTTCGCTGATCAGCCCCATCGACATCAAAAAGCCGTTGAGCAAGCCGTTGTTGCTGAGGATGCCCATCCACGCATAGACGCGGATCAGGATTGCGGTCCAGGTCGGCATCATGATCAGCAGCACCAGCACGGTTTGCATTTCTTTGCGTGCGGTGGCAATGGCGTAGGCCATCGGATAGCCGATCAGCAGGCACAGCAGCGTGCTGAAGAATGCCATCTTCAACGAGCCCAGGTACGCGGCGATGTACAACTCGTCGCCCGCCAGCAAGCTGTAGTTGGCCAGGTTCAGCACCACTTGCAGCTTCTGCTCAACGTAGGTGTAGATCTCGGTGTAGGGCGGGATCGCCACGTCGGCTTCGGCAAAGCTGATTTTCAATACGATGAAAAACGGCAGTGCGAAAAACAGGAACAGCCAGAGGAAGGGAATCCCGATGACCACCTGCTTGCCACTGGGCACGATGCGATCCAAGCGCCGCTTGAATTTCTTCATGTTCATGAGCGAAGTACCACGCCGCTGTCGTCTTCCCACCATACGTAGACCTGGTCACCCCAGGTGGGGCGCTGGCCACGACGCTCGGCATTGGCTACGAAAGACTGCACCAGCTTGCCGCTCGGCAGTTCCACGTAGAACACCGAGTGGCCGCCCAGGTAGGCGATGTCGTGCACCTTGCCGCTGGACCAGTTGTGCTCGCAGGTCGGCATTTGGGTGGTGACCAGCAGTTTTTCCGGGCGAATCGCGTAGGTCACCGACTTGTCTTCCACCGAAGTGGCGATGCCGTAGCCGACGTAGATATCGCGGTCCAGGTCCGGGCACTTGAGCACGGCGTGGCCTTCGGCGTCGTCCACCACCTGAGTGTCGAAGATGTTGACGTTGCCGATGAACTCGCACACCAGGCGGCTGGTAGGGGTTTCGTAGATGTCGATCGGGCTGCCGATCTGGGCGATCCAGCCCAGGTGCATGATCGCGATGCGCTCGGCCATGGTCATGGCCTCTTCCTGGTCGTGGGTCACCATCACGCAGGTCACGCCGACGCGTTCGATGATCTCCACCAGCTCCAGCTGCATCTGCGAACGCAGCTTCTTGTCCAGCGCCCCCATCGGCTCATCGAGCAGCAGCAGTTTCGGGCGCTTGGCCAGGGAACGGGCCAGGGCCACACGCTGGCGCTGGCCGCCGGACAGTTGGTGCGGCTTGCGCTTGGCGTACTGGCTCATCTGCACCAGCTTGAGCATCTCGGCCACGCGGGCGTCGACCTCGGCCTTGGGGATCTTGTCCTGTTGCAGGCCGAACGCGATGTTCTGCGCCACGGTCATGTGCGGGAACAGTGCGTAGGACTGGAACATCATGTTAATCGGCCGCTCGTAGGGCGGCATGTCGGTGATGTCCACTCCGTCGAGGTAGATGCGGCCTTCAGTCGGGCGCTCGAAGCCTGCGAGCATGCGCAGCAGGGTGGACTTGCCCGAACCCGAACCGCCGAGCAGGGCGAAAATCTCGCCTTTCTTGATTTCCAGGGACACATCGTCCACGGCAATCGTCTCGTCGAACTTCTTCGTGACCCGGTCGATTTTGACCAGCACCTTTTTCGGTGTCTGGTCGCCCTCGAGGGCTTTCTTGTAGGCGCCGGAGGCAACTGCCATTTACGAAACTCCCAACAAATTTGCAGTTCGCCCCAGGTGAGCGAACTTGGATAGTTTGAGCCTTACTTGCCCGTCTTGACCTTGGTCCAGCTACGGGTCATCAAACGTTGCACTTTCGGGGGCAACTCGAAGTTGACGAATGTCCGGTCGAGTACCGCCTGCGGTGGGTAAACCGCTGCGTCGGTGCGTATCGATTGCTCCATCAGCGTGTCCGACCCGGGGTTGGGGTTGGCGTAACCGACGTAATCACTGACCTGGGCGATCACCTCAGGCTGCAGCAAATAGTTGATGAACGCGTGGGCTTCCTTGACGTTGGCGGCGTCCTTGGGAATCGCCAGCACGTCAAACCACAGGTTGCCGCCTTCCTTGGGAATCGCGTAGGCGATATTCACGCCTTTGCCCGCCTCGGCCGCGCGGGCCTTGGCCTGGAACACATCGCCGGAAAAACCGGCGGCCACGCAGATATTGCCGTTGGCCAGGTCCGAGATGTATTTGGAGGAATGGAAGTAGGTCACGTAGGGACGTACTTTCAGCAGTTTTTCTTCGGCCTTCTTGTAGTCGGCCGGGTTGGTACTGTTCGGGTCCAGGCCCATGTAGTTGAGGACTGCGGGCAGCATTTCATCCGCCGAATCCATGAATGAAACACCGCAGCTGGCGAGTTTCTTCATGTTTTCCGGCTCGAACAGCACGGCCCAGGAATCGATATGGTCGACACCCAGCACTTCCTTCACTTTATCGACGTTGTAGCCGATGCCATTGGTGCCCCACAGGTACGGCACGGCGTACGCATTGCCCGGGTCGTTCTTTTCCAGGCGCTTGAGCAACGCCGGGTCGAGGTTGGCGTAGTTCGTCAGCAATGACTTATCGAGCTTCTGGAACGCCCCGGCCTTGATCTGCTTGCCCAGGAAGTGGTTGGACGGCACCACCACGTCGTAGCCGGTACGCCCGGCGAGCAGCTTGCCTTCCAGGGTTTCGTTGGAATCGAACACGTCATACACGGGCTTGATGCCGGTGGCCTTTTCGAAATTGGCCAGTGTGTCGGGGCCGATGTAATCCGACCAGTTATAAACATGCACAGTCGGTGCGGCCTGCACGCTGACAGCCAGCGTGATCCCTGCACCCACCAGCAAGGCTTTGCGAAATAAAGAAATTGGCAAGTGGAGGTCCTCTTAAATAGTTGGGGCCTTGAAGTTGTTGCCCGGCAACAAAACCGGCGCGCAACTTACCCTCGATAAACCGATCCGGCAAAACTTTCTGTCATTTAACTGTAGGAGCGAGCTTGCTCGCGAAGATCGTCAACGATCATGCGGGGTATCAGGCACCCCGCAGCGTTCTTGAATTTTTCGCGAGCAAGCTCGCTCCTACAGGGTTTTTGCGTTACTTGCCGGATTTGATCTTGGTCCAGCTGCGTGTCATTTCACGCTGGGTTGCAGCCGGCAGGTCGGCAATGGCGTAGAGCTTGGCCTGCACGTCCGCTGGTGGGTAGATGCCCGGGTCGCTGGTGATGTCTTTGTCGACCAGTGCGGTGGCTTTCTCGTTACCGTTCGGGAAGCGCACGCTGTTGGTGATCGAAGCCATCACTTCCGGCTTGAGCAGGTAGTTCATGAACGCGTAGGCGGCATCGACGTTTTCAGCATCTTTCGGGATGGCGACCATGTCGAAGAAGCTGCCGGCACCTTCTTTCGGAATGTCGTAGGCCACCTTGACCTTGCCACCGGCTTCAGCCGCACGGGACTTGGCCTGCTGGATGTCCCCCGAGTAACCCACGGCCACGCAGATGTTGCCGTTGGCCAGGTCCGAGATGTACTTGGACGAGTGGAAGTAGCCAATCGAAGGACGGATTTTCAGGAACAGGTCTTCGGCTTGCTTGAGATCGGCTTTTTTCTGGGTGTCGGTCGGCAGGCCCAGGTAATGCAGCGCGATCGGCAGCATTTCGGTCGGCGAGTCGAGGAAGCTCACGCCGCAGCTTTTCAGCTTGGCGATGTTTTCCGGCTTCATCAGCACGTCCCACGAGTCGATCTTGTCCACGCCCAGCGCGGCCTTGACCTTCTCCGGGTTGTAGCCGATACCGATGGAGCCCCACATGTACGGGAACGCGTGCTTGTTGTCCGGGTCACTGACCGACACGGCCTTGAGCAGGGATTTGTTCAGGTTGCTGTACTCAGGCAGCTTGGACCTGTCCAGCTCCTGGTAGACGCCGGCCTTGATCTGCTTGGCGAGGAAGTTGTTCGACGGTACGACGATGTCATAGCCGGACTTGCCTGCCAGCAACTTGGCTTCCAGGGTCTCGTTGCTGTCGAAAACGTCGTACACCACCTTGATGCCCGACTCTTTTTCGAAGTTGGCGATGGTGTCCGGTGCGATGTAGTCGGACCAGTTGTAGACGTGCAGCACTTTATTGTCCGCCTGGGCCGCGCCCGCCATTGCGCCCATCAGGGACAAGGCGAGGAGGGTCTTGCCAGCGTTTTTCAAACCTAATGCCTTCATTGGGTGATGCTCCGATTTTTTCTTTTTTGGGCCGCACGTTGTATATGTTTCGGGCCCAGCCAAAGGGCGACAAAACAGGACGACAGTCTGGCAAGTTCCGGGGCCCGCTTTCAACCGGCCCCCACATTTATCTACTCAGTCCTGCAATGCCGCCAACGTCAGGTCCAGGCACTGGCGGGCCTTGGTCACCAGCTCGTCGATTTCCGCCTTGCTGATCACCAGCGGCGGCGAAATGATCATGGTATCGCCCACGGCGCGCATGATCAGGCCATTCTCGAAGCAGAAGGTTCGGCAAATCATGCCGGCGCCCTTCCCTTCATGACGCTTGCGCGTGGCCTTGTCCTGCACCAGCTCGATTGCACCGAGCATGCCCACCCCGCGCACCTCGCCCACCAGTGGATGGTCCGCCAGTTCCCGCAGACGTTTCTGCAAATACGGTGCCGTTTCTTCATGCACGCGGCTGACGATTTTTTCATCGCGCAGGATGCGGATGTTTTCCAAAGCCACCGCCGCCGCCACCGGGTGCCCGGAATAGGTGAAACCGTGGTTGAAATCGCCGCCTTCGTTGAGCACGGCCACCACGTCGTCGTGCACGATCAGGCCGCCCATGGGGACGTAGCCGGAAGTCAGGCCCTTGGCGATGGTCATCATGTGGGGCTTGAGGTCGTAGAAATCGCTGCCGAACCACTGGCCGGTACGGCCGAAGCCGCAGATCACTTCGTCGGCGACAAACAGGATGTCGTACTTGGCAAGGATTTCCTTGATGCGCGGCCAGTAAGTCTCAGGCGGCACGATCACCCCACCGGCGCCCTGGATCGGCTCGGCAATAAAGGCACCGACGTTGTCCACGCCCAGTTCCAGGATCTTCTCTTCCAGCTGGTTGGCCGCCCAGATGCCGAACTCGTCGGGGCTCATGTCGCCGCCTTCGCCAAACCAGTAAGGCTGGGCGATGTGGGTGATGCCTGGAATCGGCAGGTCGCCCTGTTCATGCATATAGGTCATGCCGCCCAGGCTGGCGCCGGCCACGGTGGAGCCGTGGTAGCCGTTCTTGCGGCTGATGATGGTTTTTTTGTTGGGCTGGCCCTTGATCGCCCAGTAGTGGCGGACCATGCGCAACATGGTGTCGTTGCCTTCGGAGCCGGAACCGGTGAAGAACACGTGGTTCATGCCGGCCGGTGCGACGTCGGAAATGACTTTGGCCAGTTCGAGTACCGGCGGGTGAGCGGTCTGGAAGAACAGGTTGTAGTACGGCAGTTCTTTCATCTGTCTGGCGGCGGCGTCAGCCAGTTCATCGCGACCGTAACCGATCGCCACGCACCACAGGCCGGCCATGCCGTCGAGGATCTTGTTGCCTTCGCTGTCCCACAGGTAAACGCCGTGGGCTTTGGTGATGATCCTTGGGCCTTTCTCTTTCAATTGCTTGAAGTCGCTGAACGGCGCGAGGTGGTGATCATTGCTCAAGGCTTGCCATTCACGGGTTTGCGGGTTGTTGCTGGACATACCGATCTCCTAGACGTTTCGGTGAAGGGCGCGCCGTGTGCAGGGCGCGCCCGGCGCATCAGACGGCAAAGAGCAGGAATTCCCGCTCCCACGAACTGATCACGCGCTTGAAGTTTTCATGCTCGGCCCGCTTGACCGCGACGTAGCCTGTGATGAATTTCTGACCCAGGTATTTTTCGATGGTCTTGCTGTTTTCCATGCGTTCCAGCGCATCTTCGATGGTCAACGGCAGACGCAGGTTGCGCCGCTCGTAGCCACGGCCCACCACAGGTGCGCTCGGGTTATGGCCTTCGACCATGCCGATATAGCCGCACAGCAAGCTGGCGGCAATCGCCAGGTACGGGTTGGCATCGGCGCCCGGCAAACGGTTTTCCACGCGGCGGTTCTGCGGGCCGGCATCCGGTACGCGCAGGCCCACGGTGCGGTTTTCCTCACCCCATTCCACGTTCACCGGCGCCGAGGTGTCGGGCAGGAAGCGGCGGAATGAATTCACGTTGGGGGCGAATAAAGGCAGCAATTCAGGAATGAATTTCTGCAGGCCGCCAATGTGGTTGAGGAACAGCTGGCTCATGCTCCCGTCTTCGTTGGAGAAGACGTTCTTGCCGGTGGCGATGTCAATGATGCTCTGGTGCAGATGCATCGCACTGCCGGGCTCGCCGGTCATGGGCTTGGCCATGAAGGTGGCGGCCACGTTGTGCTTGAGCGCGGCTTCACGCATGGTGCGCTTGAACACCAGGATCTGGTCGGCCAGGGACAGCGCATCGCCGTGACGGAAGTTGATTTCCATCTGTGCGGTGCCGTCTTCGTGGATCAATGTATCGAGGTCCAGCTCCTGCAGTTCGCACCAGTCGTAGACGTCTTCGAACAGCGGGTCGAATTCGTTGGCGGCTTCTATGGAAAATGACTGGCGACCGGTTTCCGGGCGACCGGAACGGCCAATCGGCGGCTGCAGCGGGAAGTCCGGGTCTTCGCAGCGCTTGGTCAGGTAGAACTCCATCTCCGGCGCCACGATGGGCTGCCAGCCGCGGTCGGCGTAGAGCTTGAGGACTTTCTTGAGTACGTTGCGCGGCGACAGCTCGATCGGGTTGCCTTGCTTGTCGTAGGTGTCGTGAATCACCTGGGCGGTCGGCTCGATGGCCCAGGGCACCAGGAATACCGCGTTCTGGTCGGGGCGGCAGATCATGTCGATGTCGGCCGGGTCGAGCAATTCGTAATAGATGTCGTCTTCGACATAGTCCCCGGTCACGGTCTGCAACAGAACGCTCTCGGGCAGGCGCATACCTTTTTCTGCGATGAACTTGTTGGTCGGCGAGATCTTGCCCCGGGTGATACCGGTGAGGTCGCCAATCATGCATTCGACTTCTGTGATCTTATGGTCTTTCAACCAATCGGTGAGCTGGTCGAGGTTGTTACTCATAAATGCCTCTGGGCTGGGTTTCCTGGCATCCGTTAAAGACCAGGCGTTGGTTGACGCAGCATCCGCGTCGTTTGTTCATTCAGGGTAGGAGCTTACCTGCCATTTGCTGCAACGTTGCATTCCTCACGCCAAACTTGTGCACAATTATGATCGGCACGGCGAATGAGGGCCGGTCAGCGGCGCAGGAATGGGTAAAGGGGAGATCGGACGGGCCGTCAAGAATATTGGCCGCTGCGTGAGCATTCACGCGGGACGAACGGACTGCGGACAACACCTGGCTGATGCAGGCGCAGACGCCGATTGGCGGCAGGTGAAACATGAAGCACCCCGGTATTATTGCTGTTATGGGTTTGAATCGAGCTTAGCCTTGTTCATTTTTTTACACAACACCCCCGTAAAAAATACAACACGGCCCGCTCAAGCCTGCTGGTCCCAAGACTGTGAAACCCAAAAAACCGCCCCAAAAAGCCCCAAAAAAGGCGCCGTGGCGCTTTTTCAGGGCAAAAAAGCCCTTGCTTGACTTCGGCATGCCGTTCGGGTTGACTGAAACCAGAAAAGATCAATGATTGATATTTTTAACAACAAAGGTGTTGCATCATGTCGGTACCCCCGCGTGCCGTTCAGCTTAACGAAGCGAACGCGTTCCTTAAGGATCATCCTGAGGTTCTGTACGTAGACCTTCTAATTGCGGATATGAATGGTGTGGTGCGCGGCAAGCGCATCGAACGCACCAGCCTCCACAAGGTTTACGAGAAGGGCATTAACCTGCCTGCCTCTTTATTTGCCCTGGATATCAACGGCTCTACGGTGGAAAGCACCGGCCTGGGCCTGGACATCGGTGATGCTGACCGAATCTGTTATCCAATCCCCGACACCCTGTGCAATGAGCCCTGGCAAAAGCGCCCAACCGCGCAACTGCTGATGACCATGCACGAACTGGAGGGTGAACCCTTCTTCGCCGACCCTCGCGAAGTACTGCGCCAAGTCGTGAGCAAGTTCGACGACATGGGCCTGACCATCTGCGCCGCCTTCGAGCTTGAGTTCTACCTGATCGACCAGGAGAACGTGAACGGCCGCCCACAACCGCCGCGCTCGCCGATCTCCGGCAAACGCCCGCACTCGACACAGGTCTACCTGATCGACGACCTCGACGAATACGTCGACTGCCTCCAGGACATCCTGGAAGGTGCCAAAGAGCAAGGCATCCCGGCCGATGCCATCGTCAAGGAAAGTGCCCCGGCGCAGTTCGAAGTGAACCTGCACCACGTCGCCGACCCGATCAAGGCCTGCGACTACGCGGTACTGCTCAAGCGCCTGATCAAGAACATCGCCTACGACCATGAGATGGACACCACCTTCATGGCCAAGCCTTACCCAGGCCAGGCAGGCAATGGTTTGCACGTACACATCTCCATTCTGGACAAGGACGGCAAGAACATTTTTGCCAGCGAGGATCCCGAGCAGAACGCCGCATTGCGTCACGCGATCGGCGGTGTGCTCGAGACCCTGCCCGCCCAGATGGCGTTCCTGTGCCCTAACGTGAACTCCTACCGTCGTTTCGGTGCTCAGTTCTATGTACCGAACTCACCGTGCTGGGGCCTGGATAACCGCACCGTGGCGATTCGCGTACCGACCGGCTCGTCCGATGCCGTACGTATCGAACACCGCGTGGCCGGCGCCGATGCCAACCCTTACCTGCTGATGGCCTCGGTCCTGGCAGGCGTGCACCACGGTCTGACCAACAAGATCGAACCTGGCGCACCGGTGGAAGGCAACAGCTACGAGCAGAACGAACAAAGCCTGCCGAACAACCTGCGTGATGCACTGCGCGAGTTGGACGACAGCGAGGTAATGGCCAAGTACATCGATCCTAAATACATCGATATCTTTGTGGCCTGTAAGGAAAGTGAGCTGGAGGAGTTCGAACACTCCATCTCCGACCTTGAGTACAACTGGTATCTGCATACCGTGTAAGCGGTTGCAGTATTGAAGAAACGCCACAGGCTTCAGGGTCTGTGGCGTTTTTTTATGGGGTTATCGAGGGAGACCGAGTCGGCCTCATCGGGGGCAAGCCCCCTCCCACAGTTAGATTTGTGAATACATTCAAGTGTGGGAGGGGGCTTGCCCCCGATGGCGGTCTGGCAGACAACAAAGATTCCTGCTCATACAATGCCCGCTGCCTTGTAGGAGACTTCCATGACAACCCGCCCCGCCGCCCCTCGCAAACCCCGCGCCCGCAGCCAGGCCCGGATCGACGCGATCCTGGACGCCGCCCGCGTCTTGCTGGCAGCCGACGGCGTGGCCGGTTTATCGATCTACAGCGTGGCCGAACGGGCGCAGATCCCGCCATCGTCGGTGTACCACTTTTTCGCCAGCGTGCCGGCACTGCTGGAAGCGTTGACCGCCGATGTGCACGCGGCCTTTCGCGCGGCCATTCAGGCGCCCATCGAACACGACTCGCTCAAGACCTGGCGTGACCTGTCCTGCATCGTCGAGCAGCGCATGCTCGCGATCTACAGCCATGACGCCGCCGCGCGCCAGTTGATCCTGGCACAGCACGGGTTGACTGAAGTGACGCAGGCCGATCGTCAGCACGATCTGGAATTGGGCGACTTGATGTTGGAGGTGTTCAACCGCCACTTCGAAGTGCCGACGCTACCGAGCGATGTGGACGTGTTCGCCCTGGCCCTTGAATTGAGCGACCGCGTGTATGCGCGCTCGGTGCATCAGCATGGGCTGATTACGTCGCGCATGGCGGAGGAAGGGATGCGGGTGTTTGATGCGTATGTGGGGCTTTATCTGCCTGCGTATTTGCCCAAGCGCTGAGTCTTGTGTTGGCTGGGCCGGCCTCATCGGGGGCAAGTCGAATCGTCGCACCGCCCTCCCACATTTAGATCTGTGAATACATTCAAAGTGGGAGGGGGCTTGCCCCCGATAGCGGTCTGAAGCAGTCACAGCTTGGCAATCGACACCTCAGTCGATTTCACAAAGGCAATCACCTCGCTGCCAATCACCAGCTCAAGCTCTTTCACCGAGCGCGTGGTGATCACCGAGGTGACAATACCCGAGGCCGTCTGCACATCGATCTCCGACAACACATCGCCCACTACGATTTCCTTGATGGTGCCCTTGAACTGGTTACGCACATTGATGGCTTTGATAGTCATGATGGTTTTCCTGTGTAGTTTATTGAGCCCAACGCAATTGCGTCGGCAGCGGTGAAACAGGTTCGGGTTCCGGCGGTGAGCCGGGCAGTGACAGCACGCGATTGAGCACTTCGGCCTCCAGCGCAGCCAGGCGATGTGAGCCCCGGGCACGCGGGCGTGGCAGGTCGACGTTCAGGTCGAGGCCGATTTCGCCGTCTTCGATCAGGATCACCCGGTCGGCAATGGCCACGGCTTCGCTGACGTCATGGGTGACCAGCAACACGGTGAAGCCGTGCTTCTGCCAGAGGTTTTCGATCAGTTGCTGCATCTCGATACGGGTCAAGGCATCCAGCGCGCCCAATGGCTCGTCGAGCAACAGCAGGCGCGGCTGGTGAATCAAGGCGCGCGCCAGGGCGACGCGCTGCTTCTGCCCACCGGACAAGGCCGCCGGCCACTCATCGGCACGCTCGGCCAGGCCCACCGCCTCCAGCGCTTGCAACGCCCTGGGGCGCCAGTTGCCCTTGAGGCCCAGGCCGACGTTGTCGATGATCTTCTTCCACGGCAACAGGCGCGCTTCCTGGAACATCAACCGCGTGTCTTCGATCGCCTCGTGCAGCGGCGCGGAGCCCGCCAGCAGCTCGCCGCCACTGGCTTTATCCAGGCCCGCCAGCAGGCGCAGCAAGGTACTTTTACCGCAACCGCTGCGGCCGACCACGGCCACGAACTGGCCGGCGGGAATATGCAGGTCGATTTCCTTGAGCACTTCGCGAGCGCCAAAGGACTTGCGCAATTTGCGCACCGCCAGGGGAATACCCTTGAGCAGGCGCGGGGGTTGTTGAGCCGTCATGCCGCACCTCCCTTGTTCACTTGATACGCCGGATGCCAGCGCAGCCATACCCGCTCCAGGCCACGCGCCGCCAGGTCGGCCAGCTTGCCGAGGATCGCGTACATCACGATGGCCAGCACCACCACGTCGGTTTGCAGAAATTCACGGGCATTCATCGCCAGGTAACCGATGCCGGAACTGGCCGAGATGGTTTCCGCCACGATCAGCGTCAACCACATGAAGCCCAGGGCAAAGCGCACGCCCACCAGGATCGACGGCAATGCACCCGGCAGAATCACTTGCCAGAACAGGCTGAAGCCGGACAAACCGTAGCTGCGCGACATTTCCACCAACGCCGGGTCGACGTTGCGGATGCCGTGGTAGGTGTTCAGGTAGATCGGGAACAGCGTGCCCAGGGCCACCAGGAAAATCTTCGCGGTCTCGTCAATCCCGAACCACAGGATCACCAATGGAATCAGGGCCAGGTGCGGCACGTTGCGGATCATCTGCACCGAGCTGTCGAGCAAACGTTCGCCCCACTTAGACAGGCCGGTGATAAAGCCCAGGGCCAGGCCGATGCTGCCACCGATCACAAAGCCCAGGCCCGCGCGCCAGCCGCTGATAGCCAGGTGCGTCCAGATTTCGCCGCTGCGGACCAGATGGATGCCGGCCTCGATGACCGCACTGGGCGCCGGCAGAATACGCGTCGACAACCACCCTGCCGTGACCGACAACTGCCACACCGCCAGCAATAGAATCGGCAGCACCCAGGGCGCCACGCGATGGCTGAGTTTCTCAAGGTTCATGGCGCCGCCTCAGCTCTGCGATGCAGCTTTGGGAAGGATGTCGTTGGCCACCATCTCACCGAACGGGCTGACGTAGCCGGCGCTTTTCGGCAGTTCGGGTCGTTCGATATCCAGGTGCGGGAACAGCAACTCGGCAACCCGATACGACTCTTCCAGGTGCGGATAGCCGGAAAATATAAAGGTGTCGATGCCCAGGTCCGCGTACTCCTTGACCCGCGCCGCAACCGTCGGGCCATCGCCCACCAGCGCAGTGCCCGCGCCGCCGCGCACCAGCCCGACCCCGGCCCACAGATTGGGACTGACTTCCAGGTTGTCGCGACTGCCGCCGTGCAAGGCCGCCATGCGCTGCTGGCCCACCGAATCGAAGCGCGCCAGGGACGCCTGGGCGCGGGCGATGGTGTCGTCGTCCAGGTGGGAGATCAGTTTATCGGCGGCTTTCCAGGCCTCCTCGTTGGTTTCACGCACGATCACGTGCAAACGAATGCCGAAGCGCAGGGTGCGTCCGAGCTTTTCAGCCTTGGCCCGCACCTGGGCGATCTTTTCCGCCACCGCTGCCGGTGGTTCGCCCCAGGTCAGCACCATTTCCACTTGCTCGGCCGCCAGGTCCTGGGCCGCCTCGGACGAACCGCCAAAATACAGCGGCGGGCGTGGCTGCTGGACCGGCGGGTAGAGCAACTTGGCACCTTTGACGCTGATGTGCTCGCCGTCGTAATCCACGGTCTCGCCTTCGAGCACCCGACGCCAGATGCGGGTGAACTCCACCGAGGCCTGATAGCGCTCTTCATGACTGAGGAACAAGCCGTCGCCGGCCAGCTCTTCCGGGTCACCGCCGGTCACCAGGTTGAACAGTGCGCGGCCACCGGACAGGCGGTCCAGTGTCGCGGCCTGACGTGCGGCCACCGTCGGGGAAATGATCCCGGGCCGCAGCGCGACTAGAAATTTCAACCGCTGGGTCACGGGAATCAGCGAGGCGGCCACCAGCCAGGAGTCTTCGCAGGAACGCCCGGTGGGGATCAACACCCCACCGAAGCCCAGGCGGTCAGCGGCCTGTGCCACTTGTTGCAGGTAACCGTGATCGACGGCGCGAGCGCCTTCGGCGGTGCCAAGGTAGTGACCGTCGCCATGGGTAGGCAGGAACCAGAAAATATTGAGGCTCATGGAGTTGTCTCCTGAAGAAGTCGGATTACGGCGCTTTGGCAACAGCGGCGGGTGGGGTCCAGATCACGTCCTTGATACTCAAGGGTTTGGGAATCAATTTGAGCTGGTAGAAGGCGTCGGCGATTTTCTGCTGGGCCGCGACCACTTCCGGCGTCAGGAACAGCGCGCCGTAGCCCTGGCGTTTCACCGAGGTCAGGGTGATATCAGCCGGCAGGCCGAGCAGCGGCGCGACCTGGTCAGTCACTTGCTGCGGGTTGGCCTTGGACCATTCGCCCACGGCGCGCACTTCTTCCACCAGCGCCTTGATCACCTCGGGATGCTGTTCGGCGTAGGGCTTGGTGGCGAGGTAGAACTGGTGGTTGTCGGCAATGCCGGTGCCGTCGCGCAGGGTGCGCGCTTGCAGCTGTTTCTCGGCGGCGGCCTGGTACGGGTCCCAGATCACCCAGCCGTCCACGCTGCCGCGTTCGAAGGCGGCGCGGGCATCGGCGGGCGGCAGGAACACGGTTTTCACGTCGGTGTATTTGAGGCCGGCATCTTCCAGGGCACGCACCAGCAGGTAATGCACGTTGGAGCCTTTGTTCAAGACAACGGTTTTGCCCTTGAGCTCAGCCACCGACTTGATCGTTGAATCTTTCGGCACCAGGATCGCTTCACTGGTCGGCGCCGGCGGCTCGTAGGCCACGTACAGCAGATCCGCACCGGCGGCCTGGGCGAATACCGGCGGGGTTTCGCCGGTGACGCCAAAGTCAATGGAACCGACATTCAGGCCCTCAAGCAGTTGCGGGCCACCTGGGAATTCGGTCCATTGCACCTGCACGCCCTGCGCGGCCAGACGTTTTTCCAGCGAGCCCTTGGCCTTGAGCAGCACCAGCGTGCCGTATTTCTGATAACCGATCCGCAGGGTTTCTGCGGCGTGGGCTTGAACGATGGCGCCGAAGGACACAGCCGCAGCAAACAGTGCGACCAGACCGCGACGCAAAATGACAGTGCGCATGGCGCTCTCTCCAAATATGCGAGTGGGGTATTGGCTGCACCTGCTTGGCCGTTGGCGGCTGAGTAAGGTGAGTGTTTCCAGATGTCGGGGTAAGGCTCAAATGCTCCAGCGGGCACTCAACAAGCGTTCGTTCAACACATGTGGGTCCAACGGTTTCGGGCGGCGGGCCATGGCGCTGTAAAACTGCTCCAGGGCTTCCTGCAAACGCTGTTCAAGCACCGGCACCAACTGCGCCTGGGCACTGCCTTCGCCGTAGGCGATCTGGCTGTCTTCGGCGAAAATCCCGTGGAGCAATTCCTGCGCTTTGAGCGCCGACAACACGGGTTTGAGGGCGTAATCCACCGCCAGCATGTGCGCGATGCTGCCGCCAGTGGCCATCGGCAACACCACCTTGTGGGCCAGGGCACGCTCGGGCAGTAAGTCGAGTACCGTCTTCAATGCGCCGGAGAACGACGCCTTGTACACCGGCGTGGCGATCACCAGGCCATCGGCATTCGCCACTTGCTGCAACAGGTCGATGACCTTGGGGCTGTCGAACCGCGCGTGCAGCAGGTCTTCGGCCGGGAAGTCGCGGATCTGGTAACTCACCACTTCCACGCCTTGGTCTTGCAGCCATTGACGGGTTTTCTCCAGCAAGACCCCGGAGCGGGAACGCTGACTGGGACTGCCTCCAAGTGTTACAACCAGCATGTAGGGAATTCCTTGAGCAAGTGTCGGCGGTTCGCTGTGTAGCGATGACGCCAAGATGGAACAGACCTTAGCAGCAGATTTATATATCTTTAAATCTTATTTATTCATTTGTTTATTCCATAAAAACATATGCGCGAAACAGATCGCCACGCAAAAAAAAAGGCCATCGAAATGGCCTGAAAACCCCTGCTTGAAATGCGCTCAACATGTGGGAGGGGGCTTGCCCCCGATAGCGGTGGGTCAGCTAAATATTTGGTAACTGAGGCACCGTAATCGGGGGCAAGCCCCCTCCCACACTGGTCCTGTTTCCAGATTTGACCTGCGTTAACGGTTGGGTTGTGGGGTAAGGCGCAGGTACGGCTTCACCGCGCGATAGCCCTTCGGAAAGCGTTGCTTGATCTCTTCTTCATCCTTGAGCGACGGCACGATCACCACTTCGTCCCCGTCCTGCCAGTTGGCCGGGGTGGCGACCTTATGGTTGTCGGTCAACTGCAGCGAGTCGATCACCCGCAGGATTTCGTGGAAGTTACGGCCGGTACTGGCCGGGTAGGTAATGGTCAGGCGGATCTTCTTGTTCGGGTCGATCACGAACAGGGAGCGCACGGTGAGGGTGTCGCTGGCGTTGGGGTGGATCAGGTCGTAGAGGTCCGACACCTTGCGGTCGGCATCGGCCAGGATCGGGAAATTGACGACCGTGTTCTGGGTTTCGTTGATGTCTTCGATCCACTTGTGGTGCGAGTCCACCGGGTCCACCGACAGCGCAATGGCCTTGACGCCGCGCTGGGCGAATTCATCCTTGAGTTTGGCGGTGAAGCCCAACTCAGTGGTGCACACCGGGGTGAAGTCCGCTGGATGGGAGAACAGCACGCCCCAGCTATCGCCCAGCCATTCGTGGAAACGAATCTTGCCGGCGCTGGAATCCTGTTCGAAGTCGGGGGCGATATCGCCCAGTCTTAGGCTCATGGTGTGGCTCCTGATGAGTGCTTATGGAGCCCACTGTGCATGGAACGGAGATAATTTAAAAAGAATAAATATCGATTTATCTAGACGATAAACGAATATTAAAAATCTGTTCATTGGACGTGATCAGCACTGAGGAGCACCATCGTTTCCAAGGTTCGAGAAGGCCTTGAGACGCTGCACAAAGAGGGTTCAGGAAGGGCTTGCGGGGGTTGAGCCCGACTTGAAAGGCAAGACACCCTGCCCGGCATTGCGCCGGGCAAGGTTTTACAGTCTTACAACAGCGGGATCGAGTAGCTGACGATCAAGCGGTTTTCGTCCTGGTTACGCGCGTTGGCGATATCGCTGCGCCACATAGCGTTTTTCCACGCCACGCCGACGTTTTTCAGCGGACCTTCCGGTACGACGTAGGCAACAGTGATGTCACGTTCCCACTCGGACTGACCGGTGAACTCGGCACGGTTGCTGGCAACGGTGTCGATATGGTCGCCTTTGAGGTAAACCACACCCGCGGTCAGGCCAGGTACGCCGACTTTGGCAAAGTCATAGGAGTAGCGTGCTTGCCAGGTACGCTCGCCGGCACGGGCGAACTTCTGGATCTGCATGTCAGTGGTGATGTAGGCCGACGAACCGTCGCCCTGGTTCAGCCAAGGGAAGTCGCTGCTGCCATTGCTGACCTGGTAACCGCCACCGAAGGTGTGACCGGCAACCGAGTACAGGAACAGGCCGCTGTACAGATTGTTGTCGACTTTGCCGCGACCGGAGTTGACGCCACCGTAGTTGCCTGTGGAGAAGTAGGCGGACTGGTTGCCGTTGTTACCGTCGTCGGAGCTGTTGAAGTAACGCAGGTCAGACTTCAATACACCCGGACCGATAGCCCAGTTGTGGGTCAGGCCCAGGAAGTGCTGCTTGTAGAAATCTTCCAGGTTGCCGTAGTAGTACTGGGCAGTCAGATCCTTGGTGAGCTTGTAGTCGCCACCGGCATAGTAGAACTTGTTGCTCGAGCGCCAGTTCACGCCACGGCTGTTGGCACCGGAGATCGACAGGCTTTCGTTGTTGCTGGAGTTACGGCCCTTGGCCTTTTCGATCTGGCCGGCGACCAGGGTCAGGTCCTTGATGTCGCTGGAAGTGATCTGGCCACCCTGGAAGGTCTGCGGCAGCAGACGACCATCGTTGGTCACGATAACCGGCAGCTTGGGCTGCAAGGTACCCAGCTTCAGTTCAGTCTGGGAGATCTTGGCTTTGGCAGTCAGACCCAGGCTCGAGTAGTTATCAACGGCTTCGCCATTGGACTTGCTCGGGAAGATGGTGCCGCCGTAGGACGTGGCAGTCGCGCCGTTGGTACCGCCGCCGGAATCCAGGCGAACACCCAACAGGCCGATAGCATCAAGACCGAAGCCCACGGTGCCTTGGGTATAACCGGAGATGAAACGCAGATCGAAGCCTTGGCCCCACTCTTCGTTCTTGCTCGGGTTGGCCGTGCCTTCGCGGTTATCGGTGTTGATGTAGAAGTTACGCAGGCCCAGTGTGGCCTTGCTGTCTTCGATGAAACCGGCAGCGCCTGCTTGCTGGGCGATTGCGCCCAACGCTACAGCCACAGCCAAGGTGGACTTCTTCATGTACCGCTCCTCTCATTTCTAATTTTTGTATTTCTTTGGTCTCGGGTCTGACGCCCTCGATCCACAGATGCGCGATTAGCGCCAGATAGTGACCACCAAGTCAATCGTAACCTTGTGTGTCTACTACCTTCGTCTAATCGCAGTTGATTTGGTCCCTGCAGGGTAATGAGTTTTTCATACACCCAAAAAGAATTATTTCATTCTTTTTCATACGATTCAGGAATAAGCGCATTCGTGAAACGGACTGGTCAGGATAGACGAACCCGTCCATAAGCTAATTCCTAAAGGGTATTTATCAGTGCCTTTTTAGATCGATTAGTGTTGACGTTCCGTTGCATACGTCACTCACGATCAAAAAGGCGACGCCATCATGGCCAAACGCATATCCTCCCGTCAATTTGTTACAGTTTTTGTATCGGTATTAGTTTCTTTTGGTGTCAACGCGGCCGGTTTGACTGTCGGCTACCAGACCGGCATCGATCCCAGCAAAGTCCCCCAGGCCGACGGTCTCTACGAAAAAGCCATTGGCGAGAAGATCGATTGGCGCCGGTTCAACAGTGGCCCGGAGGTGGTCACGGCCATCGCATCGGGCGACGTACAGATCGGCAACCTGGGTTCCAGCCCGCTCGCGGCGGCCGCTTCACGCAACTTACCGATTATGGCGTTTATCGTATCGGCACAGATCAACGCTTCTGAAGCCCTGGTAGTGCGTAACGGCAGCGGTATCGACAAACCCGTCGACCTGATCGGCAAAACCATCGCCACGCCGTTCGTATCGACCTCCCACTACAGCCTGCTGGGTGCACTCAAACACTGGGGGCTGGACACTCGGCAAGTCAAAGTGGTGAACCTGCAACCCGCCGAAATCGCAGCCGCGTGGAAACGCGGTGATATTGACGGCGCGTTCGTGTGGTCGCCTGCCCTCGGAGAAATCCGCAAGACCGGCAAAACCCTGACAGACGCGGCGCAGGTGGGTCAGTGGGGTGCGCCCACCTTCGAGGTGTGGGTGGCGCGCAAGGATTTCGCGGAAAAACACCCTGACGTCGTGGCCAAGTTCGCCAAGGTCACGCTGGACGCGTTTGCCGACTATGCCGCACACAAAGACCGTTGGACGGTGGATTCGGAGCCGGTGCAGAAAATCGCCAAATTGACAGGCTCCAATGCCGCCGACATTCCGGAGTTGTTGGCTGGCAGCACCTTCGCGGATGCCCAGGCGCAACAGACTGAGGCGCTGCTCAAGGGCGGCACGGCAAAGGCGATTGGGGAGACGGCGAAGTTCTTGAAGGAGCAGGGCAAGGTGGAGACGGTGTTGCCGGACTATTCGGCCTATGTGACCGATAAATTCATCACAGAATAAACGCGGTTCAATGTGGGAGGGGGCTTGCCCCCGATTGCGGTCTGTCAGTGACTTATCAGTTGACTGACCCACCGCTATCGGGGGCAAGCCCCCTCCTACATTTTGTTAGGCAGTGTGTGCTGGATCGGGTTTACAAAGCCTTTTCGAAAATTTTCGAATTGCGCTGGTAGTTGTACAGCGATGCTCGCGCCGACGGCAGGCGGTCCACGCTGCTCGGTACAAAACCGCGCTCACGGAACCAGTGCGCGGTGCGGGTGGTGAGGACGAACAAGGTCTTCAAACCCTGCGCCCGGGCACGGGTCTGGATACGCTCGAGCAATACATCGCCCCGTGCGCCATGGCGGTATTCCGGATTCACCGCCAGGCACGCCAATTCACCTGCATCCGAATCCGCGATCTGATACAAGGCCGCGCAGGCGATGATCATGCCTTCGCGTTCGACCACGCTGAACTGCTCGATCTCCCGCTCCAGCACCTCCCGCGAACGACGTACCAGAATGCCCTGCTCTTCCAGCGGGCTGATCAGGTCGAGCAAGCCGCCGACGTCTTCAATCGCCGCTTCGCGCACCAGTTCGAATTGCTCCTGGGCCACCAGCGTACCGCCGCCATCGCGGGTGAACAGTTCGGTGAGCAGGGCGCCGTCTTCGACATAGCTGACAATATGGCTGCGCCCTACTCCGCCACGGCAGGCCTCGGCGGCGGCATCGAGCAGCTCGCCCTGGTAGTTGCTGCCCAGGCGTTGCAGGTGCGCCGGCACTTGCTGCGGACGCAACTCACGCACCAGGCGGCCGTTTTCATCGATCAGGCCCAGGTCCGCACCGAACAGCAGCAATTTATCGGCGCCCAGGTCGATGGCGGCGCGGGTGGCGACGTCTTCGCAGGCCAGGTTGAAGATTTCACCGGTGGGCGAATACCCCAACGGCGACAGCAGCACGATGGAACGCTCGTCCAGCAGGCGGTTGATGCCCTTGCGGTCGACCCGGCGTACTTCGCCGGTGTGGTGATAGTCCACACCTTCCAAGACGCCGATAGGACGGGCGGTCACAAAGTTGCCGCTGGTCACGCGCAAGCGCGAGCCCTGCATCGGCGACGAAGCCATGTCCATCGACAGGCGCGCCTCAATGGCGATCCGCAGGTGGCCGACCGCATCGATCACACACTCCAGCGTCGCTGCATCGGTGATGCGCATGCCTTCGTGGTAAGTCGGGGTCAGGCCACGCGCTTCAAGGCGCACTTCGATCTGTGGGCGCGAGCCGTGCACCAGCACCAGTCGCACACCCAGGCTGTGCAGCAGCACCAGGTCGTGGACGATATTGCCGAAGTTGGGGTGTTCCACACCATCGCCGGGCAGCATGACCACAAAGGTGCAGTCGCGGTGAGCGTTGATGTAGGGCGAAGCGTGACGAAGCCAATTAACGTAGTCGGGCATAACACCTGGGCCTGTAATAAAAAGCAGCCAAAAAGGGATCAATCGTGAAAGCGCACAGCGGCTGATGGTTATCGTCGGAACAGGCTTGGCGACACGCTCACTCTCCTTTCTATGTACGAACAGGCGGGGGTTAATTTATGCAGGTTTCAGGCAGTAATGTTCGATCAGTTCCCGCAATAGACGCACTGTAGGCGTCAAGCGTGACATTTCGAGGTATTCGCCCGGCTGGTGCGCACAGGCGATATCGCCAGGGCCGAGCACCAGGGTTTCGCAACCCAGGCGCTGAAGATAAGGCGCTTCGGTGCCGAACGCCACCGCTTCGGCGCGATGGCCGGTCAAACGCTCTGCGACCCGCACCAGTTCGGCGTCTTCCGGCTGTTCGAACGGCGGCACTTCGGGGAACAGCGGCGCGTAGTCGATCTTGACCTGATGGCGCTCGGCCAAAGGTTGCAGCTTCTGCCGGATCGCGGCGCGCAGGACCTCCGGGTCCATGCCTGGCAACGGTCGCAGGTCGAACTCCAGAGAACACTGCCCGCAGATACGGTTGGGGTTGTCGCCGCCGTGAATGCAGCCGAAGTTCATGGTCGGCTGTGGCACGCTGAATTGCGGGTTGCGGTACTCACGTTGCCAGGCCAGACGCAGGCCGCGCAGTTCGCCGATGGCGTCGTGCATGGCTTCGAGGGCGCTGTGGCCCAGGCTCGGGTCCGACGAATGGCCGCTTTGGCCAAGGATGTCGATGCGTTCCATCATCACGCCTTTGTGCAGGCGGATCGGCTTGAGGCCGGTCGGTTCGCCGATCACCGCCGCGCGGCCCAGCGGGCGCCCCGCCTCAGCCAGCGCACGGGCGCCGGACATGGAACTTTCCTCATCGCACGTGGCGAGAATCAGCAGCGGTTGCTTGAACGGTTGATCCAGCAGCGGCAACACGGCTTCGATGGCCAGGGCAAAGAAGCCCTTCATGTCGCAACTGCCCAATCCTACCCAGCGGCCGTCGACTTCCGTCAGTTTGAGCGGATCAGTTTTCCACAAAGCCGCGTCGTAGGGCACCGTGTCGCTGTGCCCGGCCAGCACCAGGCCACCGGGGCCAGTGCCAAAACTGGCCAGCAGGTTGTACTTGCCGGGGCTGACCTGCTGGATATCGATGGAGAATCCCAAATCGCCCAGCCAGGTGGCGAGCAGGTCGATCACCGGGCGGTTGGTCTGGTCCAGGGATGCTTGAGTGCAACTGACCGACGGCGCGGCAATCAACGCGGCGAACTGCTCTTTCATGGACGGTAACGGCATGCGCGGTCTCCCACTTCCCGGATGAGCCCCACTATAGAGCCATCTGCACGACACAATAAACCGTTGCGGCACGTTGCCGGGCTCAGTCCTGTACACTGCACGACCTTGGCAGCCACACTTTTCCCCGGCTGCGCTCCCGATCCTGGATTTTCCGGCCATGCATAAAGAAACCGAAATAAAGCTGCGCGTCAGCCGCGAGACACTCGCAGCGCTGCGTGAGCACCCGCTACTGAAAAAACGCAACAAAAGTGGCTGGGAACGCCGTGAGTTGATGAACCAGTACTTCGACACCCCCGAGCGCGACCTGGCCCAGGCCAAGGTGGCCCTGCGCCTGCGCAAGGATGGTGACGACATCATCCAGACTCTCAAGACCCGCGGCCAGAGCGTTGCAGGCTTGTCGGAACGCAACGAATACAACTGGGACCTGCCCAAAGCCAAGCTCGACGTGAAGAAGCTCGACGGCGAGTGCTGGCCCGAGCAACTGGCCGAGTTGGACAAAAAGACCCTCAAGCCGATCTTCACCACCGACTTCGTGCGTGAACGTGCCGAAATCGCCTGGGGTCGCGGCAAGGCCAAGGTGGTGATCGAAGCCGCCCTGGACTTGGGACATGTGGTGGTCGGCAAGCAGAAGGAAGAAATCTGCGAGCTTGAACTGGAACTGCGCGAGGGCGAGCCGGCAGCCCTGCTGGAGCTGGCCGCCGAACTGGCGGCGACCCTGGCGCTGATGCCCTGTGACATCAGCAAGGCCGAACGTGGCTATCGCCTGTACGACGCCAGCAGTTATTCCCTGAGCCTGCCGGCACCGCAGATTCACGCCGAAATGCCGTTGGACGATGCCTTCGCCGCAATCATGTGGCACCTGCTGGGCAGCAGCCAGCGCCTGGCCGAGCAATACCGCTTCAATGGCCACTGGCGTCTGCTGCAGGATTGGGTCGAGAACCTTGGCGAATTGCGTGCCCTGATCGGCAGCCTCGGCCAGGCCGCGCCGCGTCAATCCACCAGCGAGCTGCGCAGTGCCCTGGATGCGTTGCTGGAAGACTGGCGCCCGCTGGTCCAGGCCGGTGACGATGATGAAGACATTCGCAAAGCCGCGCCGGAGCAGTTCGTCGAAGAGCTGCAGGATGTGCGCTGGGGCCTGTTCTCCCTGAACACCTCGCGCTGGCTGCTGGCCCGCACCTGGACCGAAGCGCGCAACGTGCGTGGCAACCGTCAGGGCGCCGCGCAGATCACCAACTGGCTGCCGCGCCTGCTGGCCGATGACGCCGTTGCCCTGCAACTGCAGCGTTACCAGCAACAGCCGGAAGACCTGGCCGAGCAACTGCCACGCATCGAACGCATCCAGGCCTGGCTGCACCATGCGCGTCAGGTGGTGGACATTCCTGAACTGGACCGCTTGTACGGCGAGCTGAACAAGCTGGCGCACCTGGCCAACCAGCCGATTACCGATGAATCGCTGGATGCGCGGATGCATCAGGCGATTGCGGTGTATCAGCATCGGGCTTGGAAGACCTTGCTGCGTCTGTAATACCGCCATCGGGGGCAAGCCCCCTCCCACATTTGACTTGTGGGAGGGGGCTTGCCCCGATGAGGCCTCCCTGTCAGCGCAATACTGGCAGGCTAGTGGTGGGCTTGATTTCGGACAAAGCCTGCAATACACGACCAAGGAGGATTCTCGAAAACTGGCTAGCCTGGAATTAAACCCGACGCCAACCAGGAAACCCTCATGTCCGCCGTCCTGCAAGATCACCCTCTGGAACTGCATCAGTTGCTGCCTGTCTTGATCGAGCAGCAACTGATTACCCCAGAGACGGCGCGGCAATTGTCGTCCGTGCCCACCAGCGCCCAACACCCCCTGGAAGTTATCGCCGCACAAGGTCCATGCCTGGAAACCTTGACGCAGTGGCTGGCCCGGCACGTCGATCAGCCTTATCTACGCATCGACCCGCTGAAGATCGACGTGGCGACGGTGGTGCCGCTGATGTCCCACGCCTTCGCTCAGCGCCACGCCATCCTTGCAGTGGCCGTGGATGCGCACAGCGTGACGATTGCCAGCGCTCAGCCCCATGTCAGCGGCTGGGAGGCCGGGCTTTCCCAGGTACTCAAGCGCTCGATCAAGCGCGTGGTGGCCAACCCTCAAACCCTCCAGCGCTGTATCAAGGAATTTTACCGTCTGGCCAAATCGGTCAGCGGTGCCGACCAGCAAATGGCGCCCCCCGGTACTGTGGAACGGCTCAGCCTGGGCGCCAGCGACAGCGAGCCGCATGCCGATGACGTGCATATCGTCAATATCGTCGACTGGCTGTTGCAGTACGCCTTTGACCAACGGGCCAGCGATATCCACATCGAGCCCTGCCGCGAACAGGGGCGTGTACGCTTTCGCATTGACGGGCTGTTGCATGACGTCTACCAATTTCCGCCCCAGGTCGCCACCGCTGTGGTCAGCCGACTGAAAAGCCTTGGGCGCATGAATGTGGCAGAGAAGCGCAAGGCCCAGGATGGGCGCATCAAAACGAAAACGCCGGCAGGCGTTGAGGTGGAACTGCGCCTGTCGACCTTGCCCACCGCCTTCGGCGAGAAGCTGGTGATGCGCATTTTTGATCCCCAGGTGCTGCTCAAGGACTTCGACCAACTGGGACTGTCCGCCGATGATCAGCAGCGCTGGCAGGTCATGACCCGACAGGCCAACGGCATCATTCTGGTCACCGGCCCCACCGGCTCGGGCAAGACCAGTACGCTCTACACCACCCTCAAACAGCTGGCGACCCGGGAGGTCAACCTGTGCACGGTGGAGGACCCCATCGAAATGGTCGAGCCGGCGTTCAACCAGATGCAGGTGCAGCACAACATCGACCTGACCTTCGCCAGCGGTATCCGCGCGTTGCTGCGCCAGGACCCGGACATCATCATGATCGGCGAGATTCGCGACCAGGAGACCGCCGAAATGGCGATACAGGCCGCACTGACCGGGCACCTGGTGCTGTCGACGCTGCACACCAACGATGCGCCGAGCGCCATCAGCCGTTTGCAGGAACTGGGCATCGCTCATTATTTGATCAAGGCGACGCTGATAGGCGTGATGGCACAGCGTCTGGTGCGCGTGCTGTGCCCCCATTGCAAGCGTGCCGTCGCCGAAGTCTACGAGGCCGTCGGCTGCGCGGAGTGCCGCGACAGCGGCTATCGGGGCAGGGCCGGGCTTTACGAGATCATGGTCCTGGATGAAACCCTCAAAGCGCTGATCACCCCCGGCGCCGACGTTCAGGCCTTGCGCCATGCCGCACTCGGGCAAGGCATGCACAGCCTGCGGATGGCCGGCATGCAAAAGGTGAAGGCCGGGCTGACGACGCTGGCGGAAGTCCTCAGGGTTACCCCTGGGGATTCAGAAACAAATCCTTTGTTCGCAGGGCAATGAAACCGTCCTTATCCGTGACGACACCGTTACAATCGGCACAACGTCGTGTCACTGACATCATCAGATAGGGAATCGTTATGCAGATCGGAACCGTACTGCTTCTTTTCGTGGGTTTGGCCATTGCCATCCTGTTCATGGGTTTCAAAGTGGTGCCCCAGGGCTACCAGTGGACCGTTGAACGTTTCGGCCGCTATACCAACACCCTCAAGCCCGGCCTGAACATCATCATCCCGGTCATGGACCGCATCGGCCGCAAGATCAACGTGATGGAAAGCGTGCTGGATATCCCGCCCCAGGAAGTGATCACCGCCGACAACGCCACCGTGCAGATTGACGCCGTGTGCTTCTTCCAGGTGGTCAACACTGCCCAGGCCGCGTACGAGGTGAACAACCTCGAACATGCCATCCGCAACCTGCTGCAAACCAATATTCGTACGGTGCTCGGCTCCATGGAGCTGGATGCCATGCTGAGCCAGCGCGACGGTATCAACGAAAAACTGCTGCGCACCGTCGACGAAGCCACGGCGCCGTGGGGCATCAAGATCACCCGTATCGAAATCAAGGACATCAGCCCGCCCGCCGACCTGATGGCGGCCATGTCCGGGCAGATGAAAGCCGAGCGGATCAAGCGTGCGCAGATCCTCGAAGCCGAAGGCCTGCGCGCCTCGGCGATCCTCACGGCCGAGGGCAAGAAGCAGGCGCAGATCCTCGAAGCCGAGGGTAGCCGCCAGGCCGCTTTCCTCGAATCCGAAGCGCGTGAACGTCAGGCCGAGGCTGAAGCCCGCGCGACCCAGGTGGTATCGGAAGCGATCGCCTCCGGCAACGTGCAGGCGGTGAACTACTTCGTCGCGCAGAAATACATTGATGCCCTGGGCAAGCTGGCCTCGGCCAACAACAGCAAGGTTATCCTGATGCCGCTGGAAGCCAGCCAGGTGATTGGTGCCGTGGGCGGTATCGGCGAGATCGTCAAAGCCACCTTCGACAACAAGAAAGGCTGAGGTCGCCACCATGTGGGATTTCCTGCAGCATCTTTCGTTCTGGGACTGGTTGGCGCTGGGCACCGTGCTGTTGATTCTTGAGGTGTTCGGTACCGGCGGCTACCTGCTGTGGATGGGTATTGCCGCAGCGGCCGTGGGCGTGATCAAGTTTATCGTCCCGTCCCTCGGACTGGAGTGGCAACTGTTGCTGTTTGCCCTGTTGTCGATATTGACGGCCGTGTACTGGTGGAAACGCCAACGCAGCAGCGCCAAGGCCAGCGATCAGCCCGGCTTGAACGAGCGCGGTTCAGAGCTGGTCGGGCGCACGTTTGTGGTGCATCAGGCGATAGTGGACGGCAGGGGCAAGGTCAAGGTCGGCGATGGCGTATGGATGGTCACCGGTGCCGATGCGCCTGTAGGCGCTCAAGTCCGCGTGATTGGGCAGGATGGGGTGGTTTTAAAGGTTGAAACTGTTTAGTCAGTGATGGAACTGGATCAGGTTAACTACAATCAAAACGTACAGATAACCCACCGGAGTCACCCATCATGCGTCTTAAATATGCTGTCGCAACCCTCGCTGTGCTCTCCCTCCCTGTCGGCTCAGCCATGGCCGACAGCTTCTGGCGTAATGTCATCTCGTCGGGTGCCACCACCGGCTCGACCTACCTGACCTTCAAGGACCACAAGATGGTCGTCGCTGCCCAGGACGACGCCGGCAGCTTTGTCGCCAGCGACGGCGGCATCCGCGGCCCGTACCTGGAAGCGGCCATGCAGAAAGTCCGCGCCGATAACCCTGGCCTGAAGGCCACGGACATGGAGCTGGCCAACGCCATCCTCGCGAAGAACGCTGTTACCGAGTAACGAGTAACGACTACAGCGTTAAAAAAATGCCGCTTTTTCAAGCGGCATTTTTGCATTTGCCCTACAACAGAACTCGCGATTGATTACGTCAAGATTTGAGCTTTCTGAGCAACCGTCGGATCAGTCCTGTCGAGCCCGTGGATAGCAGACAACAAGCTACCGATTCCTTTTTCGACAAAGTGAATCAGTCTCCATGCAAAAGCTTGTATTCGCCTGCCTTCTGTCGGCAGCTGCAGCTCCCTGTGCCCTGGCAGAAAGCTGGTATGGTTCGACGAAGCTCAACAGTACCCGCCAGAACCTCTCCAGCGCTCTGCTGACCAGCCCCCGCGTGACAGAACGTGTGGCTGCACCGGACAGCAGCAAATCGGTGGTTGGCTCCTTTGCAGTGGGTTATGCCTTTGCCAACGGATGGCGCCTGGAGGGCGAGTACACCATGCCCAATACCTCGACATTCAAGTCCTACTGGGCGCCCTTCAATGCCAACGTCAATAGCCTGCACACTCAGAGCCAGCGCCTGATGCTCAATGGTTACAAGGACATAACTATCAATGACTGGCTGTCGTTTTACGGGATGGCCGGCATGGGCGTCGCGCGAGTCGACGCCGCAGGCTACCAAACCAACGATACCCGCCGTTTTGCCGGCAACCGGCAGCACAACTTTGCCTACAGCTTGGGCATTGGGTTGGAAGCCAGGCTCAGTGAGCGACTCACCTTGGGCACCGGCTATCGTTATACCGCCATGGGCGATGTTGAAACTGGCTACAACACGTTTGCCAACAGGGCCAATGCCCGTGATGAACAGCTCAAAGGTAAGCTCAAGGAACAGAATCTGTTTCTTGAAGCCCGCTTCGGCTTTTGACGCCCTGCAAAAAATGCCGTCGTCGAGGCGGCATTTTTTTGCCTGCAACATGACGAATCGTTCACGGGCGACAGGCTATATTCAGTCGCACCGTGCAACCATGCAGGACTCGCACGTCCATCACTCATCGCCTATCGGATGCCTTCTTCGTCATGAGCCAACAGCCTTTCCTGCCGTTCTCCAAACCTACCATTGACGAAGCCACGATCTCGGCGGTCGGCGATGTTCTGCGTTCCGGCTGGATCACCAGTGGGCCGAAGGTGCAGGCGTTCGAAGCGCAGTTGTCGGAGTACTTTGGCGGCCGCCCGGTGCGAACCTTCAACTCCGGCACCTGCACCATGGAGATCGCTTTGCGCATCGCCGGCATCGGGCCTGGGGATGAAGTGATCACTACGCCAATTTCCTGGGTCGCCACGGCCAACGTCATCCTGGAGGTGGGCGCCACCCCGGTCTTTGCCGATATCGACCCGGTGACCCGCAACATTGATCTGGCCCAGGTTGAAGCGGCGATCACCCCGCGCACCAAAGCGATCATCCCGGTCTACCTGGCAGGTTTGCCCCTGGATATGCCGATGCTTTACGCGCTGGCCAACAAGTACAACCTGCGCATCGTCGAGGATGCCGCCCAGGCCCTGGGGTCCAGTTGGGACGGGGAACGCATCGGCGCTACCGGCGACTTCGTGTCGTTCAGCTTTCAGGCGAACAAGAACATCACCTCGTCCGAGGGTGGGTGCCTGGTGCTGAACAACGCAGAAGAAGCCCGCCTGGCCGAGAAATACCGCCTGCAAGGCGTGACCCGCAATGGTTTCGACGGCCTGGATGTGGACGTGCTGGGTGGCAAGTTCAACATGACCGATATCGCCGCCGCCATCGGCCTGGGGCAATTTGCTCATATCGAGAAGATCACTGCCCACCGTCAGAACCTGGCGCGGCACTACTTCGAATGCTTCGGCAGTGATTTTGAACAACAGTACGGCGCACAACTGCCGCCGGCGGACTTCGAAAACAGCAACTGGCACCTGTTCCAACTGGTATTGCCGGAGCGTCAGGATGGCTTGCCCGCCCGTGCCACCTTTATGGAGCAGATGCAGGCCCAGGGCGTCGGCATTGGCTATCACTACCCGCCCATCCACCTGCTGAGCCTGTATCGGGCACAGGGATTCAAGGAAGGGATGTTCCCGGTAGCGGAGCGTGTGGGGCGATTGATCGTGTCGTTGCCGATGTTCACGGCGATGACGGAGGCAGATGTGGAGCGCGCCGTGGGGGCGGTCAAGGCGGTATTGAAAGCAGGCTGATTATCCAATGTGGGAGAGGGCTTGCCCCCGATTGCGCCGGGTCAGCCATTGATGAATCGGCTGACACTCCGCCATCGGGGGCAAGCCCCCTCCCACATTGGGTTCCGCGTTTACTCGCCGATGGCCGCTTTGTAGCCTGCAGCATCGAGCAGCTTGTCCAGATCAGCCGCGTTGCTTGGCTTGAGCTTGAAAATCCAGGCGCCATAAGGGTCAGAGTTCAGCAGCTCAGGACTCCCGCTCAGCTCTTCGTTGACCGCAATCACTTCCCCTGCAACCGGGGCATAGATGTCCGAAGCCGCCTTCACCGACTCCACCACACCCGCCTGGCCCTGGGCTTCAAACGTGGCGCCCACCTCAGCCAACTCAACAAACACCACATCACCCAACGCTTCCTGTGCATGGTCGGAGATCCCGACGGTCACGGTGCCGTCAGCTTCCAGACGGGCCCACTCATGACTGTCGGCAAAGCGCAGGTCGGCAGGGATATTGCTCATAGTCTGTGTCCTCAAGAAGAAATGTCAGCGGCCAGTGGCCTGCCGGAAAATAGTTAGATCAAGGTCTTGCCATGGCGTACGAAGGTCGGCTTGACCACTCGAACCGGGTACCACTTGCCGCGGATTTCCACTTCGGCCCGGTCGGCGGTCGCCGTCGGTACACGCGCCAGCGCAATGGATTTGCTAAGCGTAGGTGAGAAACTACCACTGGTGATCTCCCCTTCGCCAACATTGGCGATACGAACCACCTGGTGAGCACGTAGAACCCCACGTTCTTCCAGGACCAGCCCGACCAATTTGAACTGCACACCGGCTGCTTTTTCCGCTTCCAGCGCAGCACGACCGATGAAGTTGCGCCCTGCCGGCTCCCAGGCGATGCTCCAGGCCATGTTGGCGGCCAGGGGCGAAACCTGCTGGTGGATATCCTGGCCATACAGGTTCATGCCGGCTTCCAGGCGCAAGGTATCGCGGGCACCGAGGCCGATGGGGGAAATACCGGCGCCCACCAGGTCGTTGAAAAAACCCGGCGCCTGGTCGGCAGGCAGGACAATCTCCAGGCCGTCTTCGCCGGTGTAGCCGGTGCGAGCGATAAACCAGTCGCCGTCGGCCTGGCCTTCGAAAGGTTTGAGCTGATGGATCAGGGTGCCACGGGACTGGGTCACCAGTTCGGCGATCTTCTGCCGTGCATGGGGACCTTGAATGGCAAGCATGGCCAGCTCGGAGCGCTCCTGCAGTTGCACCTGATAGCTGCCCAGTTGCGCCTGCATCCAGGCCATGTCCTGGTCACGGGTGGCGGCGTTGACCACCAGTCGGTAACCGGTTTCGGTACAGTAGACGATCATGTCGTCCACCACCCCGCCCTGCTCGTTGAGCATGGCGCTGTACAACGCGCGGCCGCAGCCGTGCAATCGATCGACATCATTGGCCAGCAGGTGCTGGAGCCATTCCTTGGCCTGGGGGCCGCTGACATCGATTACGGTCATATGCGATACATCGAACACCCCGCAGTCGCGCCGCACCTGATGGTGCTCCTCGACTTGCGAGCCGTAATGCAACGGCATATCCCAACCGCCAAAATCGACCATTTTCGCGCCGAGGGCGAGATGCAGGTCATACAGAGGCGTACGCTGTCCCATGGGTTTCTCCTTCCGGGCTTGGCGAAGGTGCGCAGAGCTGCCACTTGCGCCGAACGCCTTGAACGACAAGGCCCGCAGCCACATACAGCAGGTCGATCCGAAAGACGGAGCACACCGAATGCCGCGCATTGTAGCCGCAAGCTGTAGGACTGGCACCTAGCCGATTTGGCGTGCCGAACGTCGGATCAAGCCGATGACCGGCAACAACCCGACCAGCACCAGGGTCAGCGCCGGCAGCGAGGCCCGCGCCCATTCCCCTTCACTGGTCATCTCAAAGATGCGCACCGCCAGGGTGTCCCAGCCAAACGGGCGCATCAGCAAGGTGGCGGGCATTTCCTTGAGCACGTCGACAAACACCAGCAACGCCGCGCTCAGGGTGCCGGGCAGCAACAGCGGCAGATACACCTTGCAAAACAGTTGTGGCCCACTCACTCCCAGGCTTCGCGCGGCCTCGGGCAACGACGGGCGGATACGCGCCAGGCTGTTTTCCAGAGGCCCGTAGGCGACCGCCAGGAATCGCACCAGGTACGCCAGCACCAACGCCGACAGACTGCCCAGCAGCAACGGCTTGCCCGCGCCGCCCAGCCAGCCCGACAGTGGCACCACCAGTTCGCGGTCAAGATAGCTGAAGGCCAGCATGATCGACACCGCCAGCACCGAGCCGGGCAAGGCATAACCGACATTGGCCAGGCTGATGCCGGAACGAATCGCCCGCGTCGGCGCCAGGCGGTTGGCGAACGCCAGTATCAGCGCCACGCTGACCGTCACCAGCGCCGCGATGCAGCCCAGATACAGAGTGTGCAGGATCAGGCCGGTGTAGCGCTCATCCAGATCGAACCGGCCGCGCTGCCAGAACCAGGCCACCAGTTGCAGCATCGGGATAACAAAGGCGCAGGCGAACACCAGGCCACACCAGCCACTGGCCGCGGCCGCCTTGAACCCATGCAGGTGATACAACGCCGTGCCACGCGGACGCTCGTTGCCGGGCCGGCTCGCTCCCCGCGCGCGCCGCTCGCCATACAGCACCAGCATCACCACCAGCAGCAACAGGCTGGCCAGTTGGGCGGCGCTGGACAGGCTGAAAAAGCCGTACCAGGTTTTATAGATGGCGGTGGTGAACGTATCGAAATTGAACACCGAGACCGCGCCAAAATCCGCCAGGGTTTCCATCAAAGCCAAGGCGACACCGGCACCGATCGCCGGCCGCGCCATGGGCAGCGCCACGCGCCAGAACGCCTGCCACGGCGACTGGCCCAGCACCCGTGCCGCCTCCATCAAGCCCTTGCCCTGGGCCAGGAATGCAGAACGCGCCAGCAGATAGACATAGGGGTAGAACACCAGCACCAAGACGATGATCACACCGCTGGTGGAACGCACACGCGGCAGGCGCAGCCCCGCACCGAACCCTTCACGCAGCAGGGTCTGCACCGGGCCGGCAAAGTCCAGCAAGCCTACAAACACGAAGGCCAGCACATAGGCCGGAATCGCAAAGGGCAGCATCAATGCCCAATCCAGCCAGCGACGCCCCGGGAACTCGCAGAGGCTGGTCAGCCAGGCCAGGCTCACCCCCAGCAACGTCACGCCAATACCGACGCCGAGCACGAGGGTCAAGGTGTTGCCCAGCAAACGCGGCATCTGGGTGTCCCACAGGTGCGACCAGATCTGCTGGTCGATGCTTTGCCAGGACAGCAGCAGCACGCTCAGCGGCAGCAGCACCAGGGCGGCGACGGTAAAAACCGGCAGGTACCAGCGGCGTTGGGCGGGGTGGGCCAAAAGCAAATTCCCTGGGAGTGGACTATCTGAAGGCAGACACAAAACAGTGTGGGAGGGGGCTTGCCCCCGATGAGGGAGTGTCAGTCACCGGTGATTAGACTGACACGCCGTCATCGGGGGCAAGCCCCCTCCCACCTTTTGATTGGCGGCGATTTAGAAACTCAGTTCCAGCCGGCGCGATCCATCAAGCGGATCGCTTCGGCCTGACGTTTACCCGCCACTTCCACCGGCAAGGTATCGGCGACGAACTTGCCCCAGGTCGCCACTTCGGCCGACGGCGGCACCGCCGGGTTGGCTGGGAACTCCTGGTTCACGTCGGCGAAAATTTTCTGCGCCTCGGGCGTAGTCATCCATTCCACCAATGCCTTGGCCGCCGCGGGGTGTGGCGCGTGTTTGGTCAAGCCGATGCCCGACAGGTTCACATGCACGCCACGGTCGCCCTGGTTGGGCCAGAACAGCTTCACCGCCAGGTCCGGCTTCTGTTTGTGCAGCCGGCCATAGTAGTAAGTGTTGACGATGCCGACATCGCATTGCCCGGCATTGATCGCCTCCAGCACCGCGATATCGTCGGAGAACACATCGGTGGAGAGGTTATTCACCCAGCCTTTGACGATTTCTTCGGTCTTGGCCGCGCCGTGGGTCTCGATCAGCGTGGCGGTCAGGGACTGGTTGTAGACCTTTTTCGCCGTGCGCAGGCACAGGCGGCCTTCCCACTGTTTGTCGGCCAGGGCTTCGTAGGTGGTCAGGTCGCCCGGTTTTACCCGGTCGGTGGAATAGGCGATGGTGCGCGCGCGCAGGCTCAAACCGGTCCAGGCGTGGGCCGAGGAACGGTATTGCAGCGGAATGTTCTTGTCGATCACCTCGGAGGTGAACGGCTGCAGGATGCCCATCTGTTCGGCCTGCCAGAGGTTGCCGGCGTCGACGGTGAGCAGCAGGTCGGCGGTGGCGTTTTCACCCTCGGCCTTGATGCGCTGCATCAACGGGGCTTCCTTGTCGGTGATGAACTTGACCTGTACGCCGGTCTTGCGGGTGTAGGCGTCGAACACGGGCTTGATCAGCTCGTCGATGCGCGAGGAGTAGACCACCACTTCGTCGGCGGCCTGCACGGTGGCGCTGCCGATCAGGGTGAGTGCCAGGGCAGTCAGGAGGCGCTTGGGTGCCAACATGGGTGCGGTCTCTCATTTGCAAAAAGAGCGCAAATGATAAGGACTCACATTTGGTAACGCTTGGTGGAGGCGTTACCAGATGTTGCACGGTTGGAGAGAGGCGTGAGGACTGATGGCCTCCGGGCATAGATCTCTACACAACGCTGTAGCACCCAACGCTAACCACGATGCGCAGCGAGTAGCTCTTGATCTTGATCTTAGGCGCCCCGTTAAACCACGCTGGCCGAACGCAGGCTTGAATCCGTGGGTAACCCGGCAGGACGCAGGGTTAGCAGCACTGGGCCAGGGATGGCCCATTGCGGCGGCCCACGGATTCAAGCCTGCGTTCGGGCACACCGAGCCTGAGCGAGGTGCCGAGTGGTGGGGCAAGAGCCCTTTGGTTACTTTGGGGCTTTTTCCAAAGTGACCCGCCGTCAGGGCGGAACCCCAAGTGGCCGTTACCTAAATAATGGATATGTACTCGGTCTGATCCAAGATACTGGCCAGCCAAGAGGCCGCCATCGGGGGCAAGCCCCCTCCCACAGGGGGTTGCACCTCGGTTACAGTTTGGCGAGGTCCGGGAGGTCGCCGGTCAGGCCCAAGGCCTGGCGTATAAACACTGCCTTGGCTTCGGGCATCTGGTCGACGATCTTCAGCCCGGCATTGCGCAACCAGCGCAGCGGCAGTTGATCGGCCTGAAACAGGCGCTCGAAGCCTTCCATGGCCGCCATCAGCGCCAGGTTATGCGGCATGCGCCGGCGTTCGTAGCGGCTCAGCACCTTCACATCCGCCAGGCGTTCGCCACGTTCGCTGGCCGCCAGCAGCACTTCGGCCAGCACCGCAGCGTCCAGAAAACCCAGGTTTACGCCCTGTCCCGCCAAGGGATGGATGACGTGGGCCGCATCGCCAATCAACACCAGGCCCTCGGCCACGTAGCGCTTGGCGTGGCGCTGACGCAACGGCACGCAGACGCGCGGATCGGCGCTGATCACGCTGCCGAGGCGTCCTTCAAAGGCACGCTCCAGCTCACGGCAGAAGCGCTCATCATCCAGGGCCATCAGGCGCTCGGACTCCGCCGGCGTGGTCGACCATACAATCGAGCACCAATCCTCCTGCCCATCACGCACCAGCGGCAAGAATGCCAGCGGGCCCGTGTCGGTGAAGCGTTGCCACGCCGTGCGCTGGTGCGGCTGGCTGCTGCGCACGCTGGTCACGATGGCGTTGTGCAGGTAATCCCATTCACGGGTGGGGGTGCCGGTCAGGCGGCGTACTGCGGAGTTGGCGCCGTCGGCGGCGACCACCAGCGGCGCGCGCAGCTTGCGCCCATCGGCCAGGGTCAGCAGCCAGTCATCGCCGGAACGGCGCATCTGCTCCAGGCGCGCATTGGCCAGCAGCCCCAGGTCGCAATCATGCAGGCGCTCCAGCAAGGCGTCCTGGACCACGCGGTTTTCGACGATATGCCCCAGCACGTCGGCATGCACGCTGGCCGCCGAGAAGTGGATCTGCCCGGTGCCGCTGCCGTCCCACACTTGCATCTGGCCATAGGGGCTGGCGCGGCGCTCGACGATGCCATCCCACACGCCGAGGCGCTCCAGAATGCGCTGGCTGGCGGCGGACAGCGCACTCACTCGCGGTTCAAACGCCGCTGCCGGCTCGAACGGCTTGACGCTCAGCGGGCTGCCGTCAAGCAGCAACACCTGCAGGCCACTGCCCTGCAACGCCAGCGCCAGGGCGCTTCCGACCATTCCGGCCCCGACAATCAGCACATCTGCGTGCATGTCCATAGTCAAGCCTGTCTCGCTGGCGGCTTGCGCCGCACGTAAAGGGTTTTGTCGACCCGCGCCACCAGGGTGCCGGAGCCGTCGTGAATCTGGACCTTGAGGCGAGGCAAATATTTCTCGCCATCGGCGGTCTGTCGACGCACCTCATCGAGCAAGGCGTCGTCGATGGAAAACTCGGCATACACCGGGCCTTTGCCCGGCGAGATGAAGTCGATGCTGGCGGCCTTGTCCCACACAATGTAATCGCGGCCCAGGTTCTCCATCAGCATCAGCATGTAGAACGGGTCGACCATCGAATAAAGACTGCCGCCGAACTGGGTGCCCACATAGTTGCGGTTATACCAGCCCAGGCCCATGCGCACCTTGACGTGACGAAAGTCGGCGCTCATCTGTTGCACGCTGACCCCGGCGCCCAGGTACGGAGGATAGAGCGTCATCACCCAGCGCAGCAGCCGCGCCTTGCCCAGGCGCTGGATCAGCCACTTACGCATCGGAGCGTGTACCCAGGCCCATGGCCTGACGGGCGAACCAGCGCTTGGCCGGCGGCAGCAGGTCCAGGCCGAGCAGGCCCAGGTTGCGCCCCAGCGCAACCAACGGTTGCCCGCTGCCGAACAGGCGCGTGACCTGGTCGGAGAAACCCACGGTCAGTTGCTGGTCCAGGCGCTGGCGCTCGCGGTAGCGCTGCAGTGTCGCCAGGTCGCCCGGCACGGCAGGCCCGGCCAGCAAGGCTTCGGCCAGGGCATTGGCATCGCGCAACGACAGGTTGAAGCCCTGCCCGGCGATCGGGTGCAGGCTGTGCGCCGCATTGCCGAGGACCACCAGGTGCGAGCGTACTTGTTCTTCCGCTTCCACCAGGGTCAGCGGATAGAGATGCCGCGCGCCTACTTGCTTCAGGGTGCCCAGTCGGTAGCCGAACACGCTCTGCAATTCGCTGAGGAAACTGCGCTCGTCAAGATTGGCCAGACGCTGAGCGTCCATGCCCATGCGGGTCCAGACCAACGCGCAGCGGTTGTCGGGCAGCGGCAGCAAGGCCATCGGGCCTTCATCGGTGAAGCGCTCGAACGCTTCGCCGTTATGGGCTTCGCTCGGGGTGATATTGGCGATCAGCGCGCTCTGGTTATACGGGCGCGTCTTGACGCCGATGCCCAGTTGTTCGCGCAGGGCCGAGCGGCCGCCGTCGGCCAGTACCGCGAGGTCGCACTCCAGCACCGTTTCGTCGTTGAGGGTCAGGCGGTAGCCATCAGGCAGCGGCTCCATGCGCATGACTTCCGCAGGACAGCGCCAACTGACCACGTCTTTATCCAGGCCCTGCCAAAGGCATTGGCCCAGCCAGGCGTTTTCCACCACGTAACCCAGGGCCGGCACGCCCTCTTCCATGGCCGACAGACGCGCGGTGGAGAAACGTCCACGGTCGGACACATGGATTTGCTTGATCGGCTCGGCGCGACGGGAAATGTCCTGCCACAGGCCCAGGCGCTGATAGATCTGCCGGGCACCAAACGACAGCGCCGAAGAACGTGCGTCGTAGCTCGGCTGATAACTGTCACCGGGCGCGAAGGGTTCGATCAGTGCGATTTTCCAGCCTCGCGCCTTGGCCCCGGCCTGCAACGCCAGTGCCAGGCTGGCGCCCACCAGGCCACCGCCGATGATCGCCAGGTTGACCCGGCTCATCGGGCAGCCGCCATCAGCGCTTCGATCTCGGCCACCGTCTTGGGCACCGCACCGGTCAGAATCTCACAGCCTTGCTTGGTCACTATCACGTCGTCCTCGATGCGTACGCCAATGCCACGCCACTTCTTCGCTACGTTCTGGTTATCCGGTGAAATATAGATCCCCGGCTCCACGGTCAAGGCCATGCCGACTTCCAGCACGCGCCATTCACCGCCGACTTTGTATTCGCCCACATCATGCACATCCATGCCCAGCCAGTGGCCGGCGCGGTGCATGTAAAAGGCGCGGTAGGCTTCGCTGGCGATCAGTTCGTCAACGTCGCCTTGCAGCAACCCCAGCTTGACCAGCCCGGCGGTGATGACCTGCACGGTTGCCTCATGCGCCTGGTTCCAGTGCTTGTTCGGCGCGATCTGCGCGAAGGCGGCTTCCTGGGAAGCCAGCACAATCTCGTAGATCGCTTTTTGTTCGGGCGAGAACTTGCCGTTGACCGGCCAGGTGCGGGTGATGTCACTGGCGTAGCAGTCGATCTCGCAACCGGCGTCGATCAATACCAGGTCACCGTCCTTGAGCAGCGCGTCATTCTGCTGGTAATGCAGGATGCAGCTATTGCGCCCGGCCGCCACAATGGAGCCATAAGCCGGCATTTTCGCGCCGCCCTTGCGGAACTCGTAATCCAGCTCGGCCTCCAGGCTGAACTCATGCAGACCGGCACGGCTGGCCTGCATCGCGCGCACATGGGCAGCGCAGGAAATCCGCGCGGCTTCGCGCATCACCTTGACTTCCGCTGCCGATTTATACAGGCGCATATCATGCAGCAGGTGATCCAGGGCAACGAATTCGTTCGGCGGCTGGGCGCCCAGGTGCGCTTTGGAGCGGATCACATTGATCCACTCCATCACATGCCGGTCGAATTCGGCGTTGCTGCCCATGGCCGAATACACCCGGTCGCGGCCTTCAATCAGGCCGGGCAGGATGTCATCGATATCGGTAATGGGAAACGCGTCGTCAGCGCCAAAATCGCGGATCGCGCCTTCGGTGCCGGCGCGCAGGCCGTCCCACAACTCACGCTCGGCGTTGCGTTCGCGACAGAACAGCACGTACTCGCCATGCTGGCGACCGGGCATCAGCACGATCACCGCCTGCGGTTCAGGGAAGCCGCTCAGGTACTGGAAATCGCTGTCCTGGCGGTAGACATGTTCCACATCACGGTTGCGGATCGCCACGGCGGCGGCCGGCAGGATCGCGATGCTGTTGGGTTCCATCTGCGCCATGAGCGCCTTGCGGCGACGGGTGTATTCCGCTTTGGGGATATGGATCATGGGCAGACGGGCTTCCTTTTTCAGTGCAGCGACGGCTTGGGCGCCGCAGGTTCAGCGGACTTCCTGGTCTCGGTGAACAACAGTAGTGGCGCGACGCGCAGGTATTCCATGACTTCCATGTAATCGCCTTCGCCGTCTTCAGATTCTTCCAGGGCGTCTTGCACCTGGGAGATGGCTGCCAGGTCCTGCAACACTTCCTTGGCGTCGGTGCTCAGTTCCAGGCCGCCGGCGTTCACGCCGAAACCGTGGAGGAAACCCTGGCACCATTGGCCCAGCGCAGCGGCGCGCTCGGCAAGCGGCGCATCGTCGGTGGGCAGCAGCAGGACCACGGTGACGTCATCACCGGTCAGCTCGCCCTTGACCATCTCTTGCAGGCCGATCAGCGCGTTACGCACGTTGTCGGTCGGTTCGGTTTCCAGCAGCTCGGCCACATCGGCCAGCCAGTTGTCTGCATCAAAGCCCACGCCGGTGCAACTGCGGCCCAACAGCACGCCGTGCAGTTCGGCAGGCGAGCAAGGATGACCGCTGGTGCTCAGCAGTTTGGAAAAAGCGTCGTACGGAGAGTTCTGAATGGGCATGGTGAGCTAGGCGCCAGACGGCGCAATGTCTAGAATGGAGCGCTGTATCCTAGCACCGGCAGACGTACCAAGACTATCGAGGGCGTCAGATCGTTTATCCTGAAGTTGCCATTCATCAGACAAAATCCAGTGGAACCCAATGGAAGACACCGACCTGCAAGCGCTGATGGCCAGACTCGAACTGCTAATTGATCGGGTCGAGCAACTTAAGAGTCAAAACGGACTCCTATTAGCTCAGGAAAAGACCTGGCGCGAGGAACGCGCTCACCTCATTGAAAAAAACGAAATCGCCCGGCGTAAGGTCGAATCGATGATTTCGCGCCTGAAGGCCCTGGAGCAAGACTCATGAGTTCAAGCAATAGCGTTACCGTGCAGATCCTCGACAAAGAGTATTCGATCATCTGCCCCCAGGAAGAGCGCAGCAACCTGGTGAGCGCTGCCCGCTACCTGGACGGCAAGATGCGTGAAATCCGCAGCAGCGGCAAAGTGATCGGTGCCGACCGCATCGCCGTGATGGCCGCACTGAACATTACCCACGACCTGCTGCACAAGCAGGAGCGCCCTGACGTGCAGGCCAGCGGCTCGACCCGCGAGCAGGTGCGTGACCTGCTTGAACGCGTTGACCTGGCGCTTTCCACCGATTCGGACGCACCCAAGGGCTGATTGCCGAGTCTGTTTAAGGTATACTCGCCTCACTCCCTGGCGTGTTTGCCAGTCGGCGATGTCCCGGAGCCGATTCGCACTACCCTGGAAGTTGCACGTTGGGCTGGTGTGCATGTCCGCTAGACGGAAAGCCTTAAAGCCTACTGCTTCTTCCACCTTGAACTTTCGGGTTCAAGGGCTTAGTCGACAGCGGCTCTGCCGGGGAGCCTGAATTCCCAAACTCAATGCCAGTCCCAGGACTGGCATTGTTTTATGAGCCGAAAAGCCATGACCGAACCTGCGCCGCTTTCCCGTCCGCAACTTCGACGCATGTTGCGCAACGCCCGCCGCGCCCTGACGCCCCGCGAGCAGCGCCAGGCCGCCATTGGCCTGTATCGGCAACTGGCACAGCACCCGCTGTTTCGCCGGGCCAGACATATTTCCTTATACCTGCCGACGGACGGTGAAATCGATCCGCGCCTGCTGCTGCGCGCTGCCCAGCGCCGCGGCAAGGCCACCTACCTGCCAGTACTGAGTGCGTGGCCGCGTACCAAGATGGTGTTCCAGCGCGTGCGACCTGGGGATAAGTTGTTGCCCAACCGCTTTCGCATTCTCGAACCTCGGGCCGATGCCCACCGCCAACGCAAAGTGTGGGCGCTGGACCTGGTGCTGCTGCCGCTGGTGGGGTTCGATAATGAAGGTGGGCGATTGGGCATGGGTGGCGGATTCTATGACCGCAGCCTGGCCTATCTCGCCCGGCGTAAAAGTTGGCGCAAGCCTACGCTGCTGGGGCTGGCCCATGCATGTCAGCAGGTTGATCGCTTGGCGCAGGCGAGTTGGGACGTGCCGCTGGCGGGCACTGTCACCGATAAGCAATGGTATGTGGCAGAAACGTCGCTGGGACCAGCGACGCTTTAAAGTCGTGTCAACGCTTGAATTGCTGCTGCACAGGCGAGAGTTCAACCGGTGCATCGGTCTTGTTCGACCACAGGCTCTGGGCATAACCGGTGGTCACAACACCCAGACCAAACAAAATAACCAATATCCATAGTAAATCCGGTTTACGTTGCATCGATTGCCCCCCTTCAGGCATCTCGTACACGATGACAACAACGTTCCAAAGTAGTCCGTTGCAACTGCGCCAAGCTTGAAGCCCGGCATTCTGCGGTAACGTGAACCAACACGCAAACCTTGACGCCAACCGACTGTCGGTTTGTCACGGGATTGCCCGACAACTTGCCCAATGCCTTTTTCAGGAGCGCAAAAATGGCCTACTGGCTGATGAAATCCGAGCCCGACGAACTCTCGATCAAAGGCCTGGAGAAGCTCGGTGAAGCCCGCTGGGATGGGGTGCGCAATTACCAGGCGCGCAACTTTTTGCGGGCCATGGCGGGGGGCGACGAATTCTTCTTCTACCATTCCAGCTGTCCCGAGCCGGGCATTGCCGGCATCGGCAAAATCGTCGAGGCCGCCTATCCTGACCCGACCGCGCTGGCGCCAGAAAGCCACTATTTCGATGCCAAAGCCACGCCGGAGAAAAACCCGTGGAGCGCAATCGACGTCGCGCACGTGCAGACATTTCCCAGGGTACTGGGCCTGGGTTATCTGAAACAGCAGGCCGCGCTGGCCGAACTGCCGTTGGTGCAAAAAGGCAGCCGGCTTTCGGTGATGCCGGTCACTGCCGAACAGTGGACGGCGGTCATGGGTTTGCGTTGAGGGGCGTTACTGAATGATCAGGTTGTTGAACAACAGGTCTTCTACCACCGGCTTGCCGGTCTCATCGCTCATCACTTGCTGCGTCTGCTTCAACGCTTCCTGACGCAGCTTTTCCTTGCCTTCAACACTGCTCATGGTCTCGTTGGTCTGCTGGGTAAACAGTGCCACCAGTTGGTTGCGGATCAACGGATCGTTGGCCTTGACCAACTTTGCCGCTTCTTCGCCGGTCACGCGCAGAGCGATGTCGGCCTTGAATACCTTGAGTTTTGCCGTGCCATCCAGGCCATAGTTACCCACAAACGGCGGCGTCAGGCTGATATAGCTGACCTTCGGCGCCTCGCCCTCTTTGGCCTCTTCGGCCTGGGCGGCCATCGGCAAGGTCAGGGCCAGCATCAACAGGATCCACGCTTTCACAGTTCATTCCTCGAATTCGGTTGCCCAGTAGCATAACGCTAGCAAGGCTGAGCACAAGCTTATGGGGGCTTATCAGGCGCGGGCATGCTCGTTGACCCACGGGCGTACCCTCCTACACTTATCGGCCACGATGCCAAAAGGAATAGTCCGATGAAAGCTGTGCTGTGCAAAGCCTTCGGCCCCGCCGAAACCCTGGTGCTGGAAGAGATCGCCGGCCCCGCGATCAAGAAGAACGAAATCCTGCTGGACGTGCACGCAGCCGGGGTGAATTTCCCCGACACCCTGATCATCGAGGGCAAATACCAGTTCAAACCGCCCTTCCCGTTTTCGCCGGGTGGCGAAGCGGCGGGCGTGGTGAGTGAGGTCGGGGAAAAGGTCAGCCACTTGAAGGTCGGTGATCGCGTGATGGCCCTGACCGGCTGGGGCAGCTTTGCCGAGCAGGTAGCGGTGCCGGGCTATAACGTGCTGCCGATCCCGCCAAGCATGGACTTCACCACCGCCGCCGCCTTCAGCATGACCTACGGCACCTCGATGCACGCGCTGAAACAGCGGGCCAACCTGCAACCCGGCGAAACCCTGCTGGTGCTCGGCGCTTCCGGTGGCGTGGGCCTGGCCGCCGTTGAAATCGGCAAGGCCATGGGCGCCCGGGTGATCGCCGCCGCCAGCAGCGCCGACAAACTCGCGGTGGCCAAGGCCGCCGGCGCCGATGAGTTGATCAATTACAGCGAAGCCAACTTCAAGGATGAGGTCAAGCGCCTCACCGACGGCAATGGCGCCGACGTGATCTACGACCCGGTCGGTGGCGACCTGTTTGACCAGGCGATCCGCTCGATCGCCTGGAACGGCCGTCTGTTGGTGGTGGGGTTTGCCAGCGGACGCATTCCTGAATTGCCGGTGAACCTGGCACTGCTCAAGGGCGCGGCGGTGGTGGGCGTATTCTGGGGTTCGTTTGCCCAGCGTCAGCCGCAGGACAATGCGGCGAACTTTCAGCAGTTGTTCACCTGGTACGGCGAGGGCAAGTTGAAGCCGTTGGTATCGCAGGTGTATCCGCTGGAGCAGGCGGCCCAGGCGATCAATGATCTGGGGCAGCGCAAGGCGGTGGGTAAGGTTGTGGTGCAAATCCGCTGACCGAAGTGGAATGCAGCCCAAATGTGGGAGGGGGCTTGCCCCCGATAGCAGTGGGTCAGCCAGGAATGACTAACCTGATACACCGCCATCGGGGGCAAGCCCCCTCCCACATTTGATCCTCAACGACCCCCACTTACTTATTTGCGACATGTTCATAAGAGAACATGCAATTGCTCCCATTTCCTGTGTGTGCGGATAAGAGGCGATGCTATTTTCGGTAACGAAACTGTAACATTCGCATCCGCAGTCAAAACAAGAAATTTGGAGCTCTTGAATGTTTGCTTTCTTTCGCCCTGCCGCACACCAGGCGCCCCTGCCTGAAGAAAAAATAGACAGCACCTACCGACGCCTGCGCTGGCAGATCTTCGCCGGTATTTTCTTCGGTTATGCCGGCTATTACCTGCTGCGCAAAAACTTCTCCCTGGCCATGCCCTACCTGATCGACGAGGGCTACACCCGTGGTGAACTGGGCCTGGCAATGTCGGCCATCGCGATTGCCTACGGCCTGTCCAAGTTCCTCATGGGCCTGGTGTCCGACCGCTCCAACCCGCGCTACTTCCTGCCCTTCGGCCTGCTGGTGTCAGCGGGGGTGATGTTCATTTTCGGTTTCGCGCCCTGGGCGACGTCCAGCGTGACCATGATGTTCATTTTGCTGTTCATCAACGGCTGGGCCCAGGGCATGGGGTGGCCGCCAAGTGGGCGGACCATGGTGCACTGGTGGTCGCAGAAGGAACGCGGCGGCGTGGTCTCGGTGTGGAACGTGGCGCACAACGTCGGCGGCGGCCTGATCGGTCCGCTGTTCCTGCTGGGCATGGCCTGGTTCAATGACTGGCATGCAGCCTTCTACGTACCGGCCACGGTGGCGCTGGCCGTGGCGGCGTTTGCCTTCATGACCATGCGCGACACCCCGCAATCGGTTGGCCTGCCGCCGATCGAGAAGTACAAGAACGACTATCCGGAAGGCTACGACGCCAGCCACGAAGACGAATTCAGCGCCAAGGAAATCTTCGTCAAGTACGTGCTGCGTAACAAAATGCTGTGGTACATCGCGTTTGCCAACGTGTTCGTCTACCTGCTGCGCTACGGTGTACTGGACTGGGCACCGACCTACCTCAAGGAAGCCAAGCACTTCACCGTCGACAAGTCGTCCTGGGCATATTTCTTCTACGAGTGGGCAGGTATCCCGGGCACGCTGCTGTGCGGCTGGATGTCGGACAAGATCTTCCGTGGCAATCGCGGCCTGACCGGCATCGTGTTCATGGCGCTGGTGACCGTGGCGACCCTGGTTTACTGGCTCAACCCGCCGGGCAACCCGATGGTCGACATGATCGCGCTGGTCTCCATCGGCTTCTTGATCTACGGCCCGGTGATGTTGATCGGCCTGCAGGCACTGGAATTGGCACCGAAGAAAGCCGCCGGTACCGCCGCGGGCTTCACCGGCCTGTTCGGCTACCTGGGCGGTTCGGTAGCGGCGAGCGCGGCGATGGGCTACACCGTGGACCACTTCGGCTGGGACGGTGGTTTCGTGCTGCTGATTGGCGCGTGCGTATTGGCGATCGCCTTCCTGATCCCGACGCTGTGGCACACCAACAGCGTCAGCTCGGCGCGTTAGCTACCTGAGCAATCCTTTGCACAACGCTTGAGCCGCGCCTCCAGGTTCTTATCTGGCATGGCGTGGCTACGCAGGGCGTTGACGGTCTGCTCGACATAATCGCGAGTGGTGCCGTAACGTCCGCAAGCGCTTTGCAGCACGTGGTTCAGCACGATATCGGGCAAGTTGCCAGCATAGCTGGGCAAGTGTCGCTCCAGCACAAATCCCAACGCCTGCACCTGACTGCCATCTTCCAGGCGGCAACTGAGCCAGTGCGGCTTGTAGGAGGGGTAAGGCATTTCGCGTTGCCATAATGCATACAGCGAAGCCTCCAACTGATCTTCCGGCAAGCGATAAGCAAACCCGCTGCACGAACCGCCCCGATCCAGCCCGAATACAAGGCCCGGCAACTCCGGCGTACCCCGATGCTCGTGGGACCACAGGTACAGGCCCCGGTGATAACCGTGAACCCGCGCGCGCACCCGCTCGCTCGACGAACATTCAGGACGCCAGATCAGCGAACCATAGGCAAACAGCCAGACCGGCCCACCCTTATGCCTGGCCATGGTGGCCTGCATGGAGCTCATTAATTGTTCGTGAGTGAGTTGCGGCCCAAGATCGAGCCGCGGAGGGTAAGCCAACTGCAAAAGATCGGTTTCAATGGCGGTCATGGCGAAAAGCGTTGCGCCTCCTGTGTGCTACCCGTTGTAAGCGACTTTACCGTAATAAAACGCGCCGCTGTAACCGTACGGCGAAAAATGCTGTAGGCAAGGTTGCCGCCGCTGCCGGCGTGGGCATTGACTTTCTCGGGGTATTGTTGGTGTTCAACGCTGCGACGGTAACGACTGGTCTACGATTCTGAGCGGGCACAAATCCATGTGGGAGGGGGCTTGCCCCCGATAGCGGCGGATCAGTCACCGACGAATTGACTGACGCTCTGCTATCGGGGGCAAGCCCCCTCCCACATTTCGATCACTTCAGGGCCGGGGGGCGTAGGCAAATACGTCGGCGCGCATCTGGTGCGCATCCATGCCGGCGTCGACCAACGCATCGAGCGTGCCGTAGATCATCGCCGGCGACCCGCTGGCGTACACATGCACGGCCTTGAGGTCGGTAATGTCTTCGCACACCGCTTCATGCAGCAACCCGCAGCGCCCTTCCCAACCGCACAGGTCACTGACGACTTTGTGCAGGAACAGGTTGGGCAGTTGCCGCCACTGATCCCAGTGCTCAATCTCGTAGAAGTCTTCCGGGCGACGCACGCCCCAATACAGGTGCACAGGGTGCTTGAAGCCGGAAGCCCGGCAATGCTCGATCAGGCTGTGCATCTGGGCCATGCCGGTGCCGGCGGCGATCAGCACCAGCGGCCCATCAGGCAACTGAGCCAGGTGGGTGTCACCGAACGGCAATTCAATACGCGCCATCCGGTTGCGCTGGAGCTGGTCCAACAGGTTGCGTGCGCTGTCTTCACGGGCCAGTACGTGCAGTTCCAGCTCGCGCCCGGCGTGAGGCGCCGACGCCAGGGAAAACGCCGACTTCTCGCCGTTCTCACGCTCGATCATCAGGTATTGCCCGGCGTGGTAACGCACCGCCTTGCCTGCCGGGGCGAGCAGGCGCACGCGCCACACATCGCCGCCGACTTCCACGCATTCGCTCAATTGGCATGACAATTTGCGCAACGGCAATTCTCCCGGCGCCAGCACGCCATCCCACAACACGATGCAATCTTCCAACGGCTCCGCGATGCAGGTGTAGAACTCACCATGATCACGCACCTCACCGCCCTGCTGCACCCGGCCCTCCACCAGCAGCGCCGCACACACGTGGCACACGCCGTTGCGGCAGGCCTGGGGGCATTCGTAGCCCAGGCGGCGTGCGCCGTCGAGGATGCGTTCGCCAGGGTTCAGTTCCAGTACCGCGCCGGAAGGTTGCAGGGTTACACGCATCAATCTATTCCCAAGTCTTTCCAGATGGCATCGACGCGAGCAGTCACGGCGTCATCCTTGATGATTACCCGGCCCCACTCGCGGGTGGTTTCACCCGGCCATTTGTGGGTGGCATCCAGGCCCATTTTCGAACCCAGGCCCGACACCGGCGAAGCGAAGTCGAGGTAGTCGATCGGCGTGTTGTCGATCATTACCGTGTCGCGCTTGGGGTCCATGCGCGTGGTAATGGCCCAGATCACGTCGTTCCAGTCGCGGGCATTGATATCGTCGTCGGTGACGATAACGAACTTGGTGTACATGAACTGTCGTAAAAACGACCACACACCCAGCATTACCCGCTTGGCATGGCCTGGGTACGACTTCTTCATGGTGACGATGGCCATGCGGTACGAGCAGCCTTCCGGCGGCAGGTAGAAGTCGGTGATTTCCGGGAACTGCTTTTGCAGGATCGGCACGAACACTTCGTTCAGCGCCACGCCAAGGATAGCCGGCTCGTCCGGTGGGCGACCGGTGTAGGTGCTGTGGTAGATCGGTTTGATCCGATGGGTGATGCGCTCGACGGTGAACACCGGGAAACTGTCGACTTCGTTGTAGTAACCGGTGTGGTCGCCGTAAGGCCCTTCATCGGCCATTTCACCGGGATGAATCACACCTTCCAGGATGATTTCGGCAGTGGCCGGCACTTGCAGGTCGTTGCCGCGGCACTTCACCAGTTCGGTTCGGTTACCGCGCAGCAGACCAGCGAAGGCGTACTCAGACAGGCTGTCCGGCACTGGCGTGACAGCGCCGAGGATGGTGGCCGGGTCGGCGCCAAGTGCCACGGAGACCGGGAATGGCTGGCCAGGGTGCTTTTCACACCACTCGCGAAAATCCAGGGCGCCGCCACGGTGGCTCAGCCAACGCATGATCACCTTGTTGCGGCCGATCACTTGCTGGCGATAGATGCCGAGGTTCTGGCGATCCTTGTTCGGCCCCTTGGTGACGGTCAGGCCCCAGGTGATCAGCGGGCCGACATCGCCGGGCCAGCAGGTCTGCACGGGGAGCATGGCCAGGTCGACATCATCGCCCTCGATGACCACTTCCTGGCATACCGCGTCCTTGACCACCTTGGGTGCCATGGCAATGATCTTGCGGAAGATCGGCAGCTTCGACCAGGCATCCTTCAAGCCTTTGGGCGGCTCGGGCTCCTTGAGGAAGGCCAGCAGCTTGCCGATCTCGCGCAGCTCGCTGACCGCCTCGGCGCCCATGCCAAAGGCAACGCGCTCGGGGGTACCGAACAGGTTGCCGAGTACCGGGATGTCGTAGCCGGTCGGGTTCTCGAACAACAGCGCCGGGCCCTTGTTACGCAAGGTACGGTCGCAAATCTCAGTCATTTCCAGTACCGGTGAAATCGGCATCTGGATACGTTTCAACTCTCCGCGCTGCTCAAGTTGCTGCACGAAATCCCGAAGATCCTTGAATTTCATTAACCATGCCACCCGTAAAATAGGCGTACATCCTACCTGCTCTCGAGGCGGCTGGCAGCTTAATTGGCCGTCAGCCCCCGTGACTGCAACGAACTGAACAGCGGTTCCAGAAACGCCTCGATATGCCGCGCGCCCACTTCAGACAAGTGGTTATCGTCGGTGTAAAGCGCGCGCCCGTTGAGTTCGACCCGGCACAAGCCATCGGCGCCGCACAGCAAAGGCGCCGGGTCCAGCACCGCGACGCCGCTGTCGGCGGCCGCCAGCTCGTCGAACAACTGGCTGATAAATGCCTGGCGCTTTATATGTTTGGCTACATCGAGACCTTCGCCGTTAAACGGTCTGTGCATCATCGCCAGGCGACTGAGGCGGTAAGGCACGATGATCTCCTGCAGCGGCACCTCCTTGACCAGCCAGACCTTGTGCCCCGCCGCGCGAAGCGCCTGGATACGCTCGCGCATTCCCTGGGCAAAGCGTTGTTCAGCCACAGCCTGCACGTACTCGCCGGTGCTGGGGTCTTTGAGCGCATGCTCTTTGTCACCCGACATTTGCCCGTAGACATACAGGCTCCAACGCGCCGCCAACACCACATCGCTGATTTTTTTCTCGGCCATCGCTTTTTCGACGCGATGGTTGAAATGCGCACACCGGGAAATGTTCTCGAGGCCATCCAAGGGGATACAGCCCGCAAAGCTGGCCTCGATCACGCTGATATCATGGCGATCAGCGCCTTCCTTGAGCGCCGGGATCAATGCGGTGGCGTGACTGTCGCCCCATACCAGTGCGGAGACCGACTGACTTTTCGGACCGAAATGGCAGAACAACCGCTCATCGGGCGTGTCCTTGTCAGCCATGCACGCCATCAGCTCCGGGCTCCACTTCTTTGCCTGCGCGAAAATCAACGCCTGCTCAGACAAGCGCGACGGCACGCCGTCGAATTCACGGATCGCCAAGCCAGTGAAGCCAAGCCCCAGAATGCCGACCACGGCTGAGGCAAGAATCGCCTTACGCGAGGCCAGCAAGCGTTTTTCCCGAAACGGCGTTTCTACGAAGCGCCAGGACAGGTAGCCCAGCACCAGCGAAAGCAGCATCAGCCCGGCCAGTTCCGGGGCGCTCAAGCCATCTACCGCGGCATAGTTGGCGTACACGAACACCGGCCAGTGCCACAGGTACCAGGAATAGGAAATCAGCCCGATACCGACCATCACCCGCGTGCTCAACAGGCGCCCGACCCAGGTGTATTGCTGCCCGTTGGCCCAGATCAACCCGACCACGCCCAGCACCGGCAATAGCGCGGCCGGGCCGGGGAACGGGGTTTTCGCGTCGTAACCGAATACCGCGATCAGGATCAGTGCCATGGAGGCCAGGCTGACCCCCTGGGCCAGGGCAGGCGAAGCGCGCCATTGATATTTGGGCAGCACCGCCAGCATCGCACCGGCCAGCAATTCCCAGGCACGCAGGTGCAGCAGGAAGAAAGCTTTTTGCGGCTCATGCTCAACCGCCCAGACGCTCATGCCAAACGAGCCCAGCAGCACCGCGAACAGCGCCAGGCGCCAGTGCTTCAGGTGAGCTGAAAGCAGCGTGAGCAACAGGGGAAAGAAAATGTAGAACTGCTCTTCTACCGCCAGCGACCACGTGTGCAGCAAGGGCTTGATGTCAGAAGCTGCATCGAAGTAGCCATGCTGGCGCGAGAATAATAGATTGGAAGTAAAGGTCACCTGATAGTGCGCGGACCGCCCCAACTCTTCGTAGTCCTTGGGCGCCAGCAGAAACCAGCCCACCACGAGCGTGGCCGCAATCATCACGAACAGCGCCGGCAGGATACGCCGGGCGCGCCGGGCCCAGAAGTCGATGAAACTGAAGCGCCCGGCCTGACGCTCACGCCAAATAATGGAAGTGATCAGAAAGCCGGAAATGACGAAGAACACATCAACGCCGACGAAACCGCCGGTAATACCAGGAACGCCGAAGTGAAACAATACGACTGCGAGGACAGCGATGGCACGCAGGCCGTCGATGTCCCTGCGGTAAGCAAGAGTGGTCATAAGGATTGTGGTCAGTCTGTGACGAAAGGAGTGAGCGTAGTCGCGCGTACAATTTTTGTTACTTAACGGACACTTATGCCATAAAACGCGATGAATCTCGACGCAAAAAAAATGGCGCCCCATCGGGACGCCATTTTTTCGGACCTGAAACGCGGTATTACTTGCGCTTCATCGACAGGAAGAACTCGTCGTTGGTCTTGGTGGTTTTCAGCTTGTCGATCAGGAACTCGATGGCGGCCACTTCGTCCATCGGGTGCAGCAGCTTGCGCAGGATCCACATGCGCTGCAGTTCGTCGTCGGCGGTCAGCAACTCTTCACGGCGCGTACCGGAACGGTTGATGTTGATGGCCGGGAACACACGCTTTTCCGCGATACGACGGTCCAGGGGCAGTTCCATGTTGCCGGTACCCTTGAACTCTTCGTAGATCACTTCGTCCATCTTCGAGCCGGTTTCAACCAGCGCGGTAGCGATAATGGTCAGCGAGCCGCCTTCTTCGATGTTGCGCGCGGCGCCGAAGAAACGCTTTGGCTTCTCCAGTGCGTGGGCATCGACACCACCGGTCAGTACCTTGCCGGAGCTCGGGATCACGGTGTTGTAGGCACGGGCCAGACGGGTGATGGAGTCGAGCAGGATCACCACGTCTTTCTTGTGTTCGACCAGGCGCTTGGCCTTCTCGATCACCATTTCGGCAACCTGCACGTGGCGGGTTGGCGGCTCATCGAACGTCGAGGCAACCACTTCGCCGCGCACGGTGCGCTGCATTTCGGTCACTTCTTCCGGACGCTCATCGATCAGCAGCACGATCAGGTGAACTTCAGGATTGTTACGCGCGATGTTGGCTGCAATGTTCTGCAGCATGATCGTTTTACCGGCTTTCGGCGGTGCGACGATCAGGCCACGCTGGCCCTTGCCGATCGGGGCGCACAGGTCGATCACACGACCGGTCAAGTCTTCGGTGGAGCCGTTGCCGGCTTCCATCTTCATGCGCACGGTCGGGAACAGCGGGGTCAGGTTCTCGAAGAGAATCTTGTTTTTCGCGTTCTCGGGACGATCGAAGTTGATCGTGTCGACCTTGAGCAGGGCGAAATAACGCTCGCCTTCCTTCGGTGGTCGGATCTTGCCAACGATGGTGTCGCCGGTGCGCAAGTTGAAGCGACGGATCTGGCTCGGCGAGACGTAGATATCGTCTGGGCCGGCAAGATAGGAAGCGTCTGCGGAGCGGAGGAAGCCGAAGCCGTCCTGGAGAATCTCCAGCACGCCATCACCGGAGATTTCCTCGCCGCTTTTCGCGTGCTTCTTGAGCAGGGAGAAAATCACGTCCTGCTTGCGCGAACGGGCCATATTTTCTATGCCCATTTCTTCGGCCAGTTGGAGCAGGTCGGTAATCGGCTTTTGCTTGAGTTCAGTCAGATTCATATAGGAATGACGTAATCATTTATGGAGGGGGGAAATTAAGCTTTTGGCTTAATGAGGCCGCGCCGCAGAGAAGGCGACAGGATCGCGTACTAATCGAAAAGGAATGCGTCGGCGACGGCTTGCAGGGGGCAGTGGAGAAACCAGTGCGGGGCCGAATGTACCACCTGAATTTCGGAGCGTCTAGCCCTGTTTTACGAAAAAGCCCCGAGATTTTCGGGGCTTTTTTGACAACGCTTAGATGTTGGCGTCGAGGAAAGCTTGCAGCTGGGACTTCGACAGCGCGCCCACTTTAGTGGCTTCGACGTTGCCGTTCTTGAACAGCATCAACGTTGGAATACCACGCACGCCGTGCTTGGCCGGGGTTTCCTGGTTTTCATCGATGTTCAGCTTGGCAATGGTCAACTTGCCTTCGTAAGTGGTTGCAATGTCGTCCAGGACCGGAGCGATCATTTTGCAAGGGCCGCACCATTCAGCCCAGTAGTCAACCAGTACCGGGCTAGCAGCCTTGAGTACTTCGGCCTCAAAGGTCGCGTCGGTGACGTGCTTGATAAGATCGTTGCTCATGGATGTCTCCGGATTGTAAGCAAAAAAAACGTTGCCCATCATAGCCGCCCTTCCCCCGTTCAGGAAGCCGCCTCTGATTGAGTGTTGCTATGGCCGTGCATGACTTTGGGTATCGCCCGCTTACGGGGAGACGGGTGTGACGAAGGCAATGCCCGTGCGCAACGCCGCATTACGTACATGTTCCTGCATGGTTTTCTGCGCTGCCGCACTGGCGCGCCGGGCCAGGGCGCGCAGGATCTTGCGATGTTCCTGCCAGGTTTCCAGGGCGCGTTCCGGCCGGATGAACGGTAGTTTCTGGCTTTCCAGGAAGACCTCGGCGCTGGCGCTTAGAATACTCAGCATCGCCTGGTTGCCGCTGGCCAGCAGGATGCGCCGGTGGAACTCGAAGTCGAGCCGCGCGGCGGTTTCAAAGTCACCGGCCTTGAGCACCTTGCGCATGGCCTCGACATTGTCTTGGAGGCTGTCGAGCTCGTCGGTGGTCAATGTGACCGCCGCCAGACCGGCTGCGAACCCCTCAAGAGCGTAACGCAGCTGGAAGATGTCCAGCGGCGTGGCCTGCGCCGCAAACGGCCAGGCGAGTTCGGACGGAGGGTCCGGCGCCTGCACGAACACGCCCTTGCCCGGCTGCACACTGACCACACCCAGGGCGCTCAAGGACGATAACGCTTCGCGCAACGACGCCCGGCTCACGCCCAGCCGCACCGCTAAATCGCGTTGAGAGGGTAATGCATCCCCCGGCCCGAAGCCCTGCTCCTTAATCAGCTTGCGGATGGCCTGCAGGGCCGCCTCCGGTACGGCTTGGGCGATGGAATTCATGCAAAACTCACGGTTGAAGTCAACGGAGTGGCCAGTTGTAAAGCTATTCACGTCTGTCGGCAAGCCACGCCCCAAAGGGGCTCGCACGTTTTTCACGGCGCTCGAAAAGGGTGCGAAAAGCTCAGGCACTGTTCAGACCAGTAAGACCAACCCATCTCAATGCTTGCGTGCCTTGCAGACCATTCCGAGAGGGCTGGCATGGGCTATGCACTGAGCAAACCCAGAAAATTCCTTCGCCCTTCTCGGAGAGTTGCCATGACCAAGCGCTACAGCGCCCTGCTCACTGCCCTGTTTGCCAGCCTGATGCTGAGCCAGGCACCCGCCCAGGCCAACGGTCTGGACGATATCGTCGCCCGTGGCACCCTCAAGGTTGCTGTGCCGCAGGACTTCCCGCCATTCGGGTCGGTGGGACCTGACATGAAGCCCCGCGGCCTGGACATCGACACCGCCAAGCTGTTGGCCGACCAACTCAACGTCAAGCTGGAATTGACCCCGGTCAACAGCACCAACCGCATCCCGTTCCTCACCACTGGCAAGGTGGACCTGGTGATCTCCAGCCTGGGCAAGAACCCCGAGCGCGAAAAGGTCATTGACTTCTCCAGGGCCTATGCACCGTTCTACCTCGCCGTATTCGGCCCGCCTGACGCAGCGGTCAGCAGCACCGACGACCTCAAAGGCAAGACCATCAGCGTGACCCGTGGCGCCATTGAGGACATCGCGCTGACGGCTGTCGCGCCCAAAGAGGCGACCATCAAGCGCTTTGAAGACAACAATTCGACCATCGCCGCCTACCTGGCCGGCCAGGTCGACCTGATCGCCAGCGGCAACGTGGTGATGGTGGCGATCAGCGAACGCAACCCCAAGCGCGTGCCTGCGCTGAAAGTGAAGCTCAAGGACTCGCCGGTGTACGTCGGCGTGAACAAGAACGAGCCGGCGTTGCTGGAGAAGGTCAACCAGATTCTGGTCGCGGCCAAGGCTGACGGCAGCCTGGAAAAGAACGCGCTGCAATGGCTCAAAGAACCCTTGCCTGCCGACCTCTAAGCCGGAGTTGATCCATGGCGTATCAATTTGACTTTGTGCCGGTGCTGGCCAACACCGACCTGCTGCTGCGCGGCGCGCTGTTCACCCTTGAGCTGACGGCCATCGGTGCCATTCTCGGCGTGGCCCTGGGTACCGTTGGGGCCGTGGTGCGGGCGTGGAAGATCCAGCCGTTCGCCTGGTTTTTCGGGGTGTATGTCGAGCTGATCCGCAACACGCCGTTCCTGGTGCAGTTGTTCTTCATTTTCTTCGGCCTGCCGTCCCTGGGGCTGAAGATCACGGAGTGGCAAGCCGCTGTGCTGGCGATGGTGATCAACCTGGGCGCCTATTCCACCGAGATCATTCGTGCCGGCATCCAGGCTATCCCGAAAGGACAATTGGAAGCCGCCGCCGCGCTGGCGATGACGCGCTTCGAAGCGTTCCGTCACGTGGTGGTGCTGCCGGCACTGGGCAAGGTGTGGCCGGCCTTGAGCAGCCAGATCATCATCGTGATGCTCGGCTCGGCGGTGTGCTCGCAGATCGCCACCGAGGAGCTGAGCTTTGCCGCCAATTTCATTCAGTCGCGCAACTTCCGCGCCTTTGAAACCTATGCCCTGACCACCCTGGTTTACCTGTGCATGGCGTTGATGATTCGTCAGTTGCTCAACTGGATCGGCCGCCGCTTTGTGATGAGGAACAGTCGATGAGTGATTTTTCCTTCTGGGACATCGTGCGCAACCTGCTAACCGGCCTGCAATGGACGCTGTTGCTGTCGCTGGTGGCGTTTGTCGGCGGAGGCCTGATCGGTTTGCTGGTGATGATCCTGCGCATCAGCAACAAGGCCTTCGCGCGCAATCTCGCACGTACCTATATCGAACTGTTCCAGGGCACGCCGCTGCTGATGCAGTTGTTCCTGGTGTTCTTCGGCGTTGCCCTGCTCGGTGTGGATATTTCGCCGTGGTTGGCGGCGGCCATCGCCCTGACCCTGTTTACCAGCGCCTACCTCGCCGAGATCTGGCGCGGCTGCGTTGACTCCATTGCCCACGGGCAGTGGGAGGCGTCGGCCAGCCTGGCGCTCAACCCCCTTGAGCAACTGCGCTACGTAATCCTGCCCCAGGCCCTGCGCATTGCCGTGGCGCCAACCGTAGGGTTTTCGGTGCAGGTGGTCAAAGGCACCGCCGTGACCTCGATCATCGGCTTTACCGAGCTGACCAAGACCGGCGGCATGCTCGCCAACGCCACTTTCGAACCCTTCATGGTCTACGGCCTGGTGGCCCTCGGTTACTTCCTGCTCTGCTACCCCTTGTCCCTCAGTGCGCGCTACCTGGAAAGGAGACTGCATGCCTCTGCTTAGAATTTCCGCCCTGCATAAATATTACGGCGATCACCACGTGCTCAAGGGCATTGACCTGACCGTTGAAGAAGGCCAGGTCGTGGCGATCATCGGCCGCAGTGGCTCGGGTAAATCCACGTTGCTGCGTACCCTCAATGGCCTGGAGTCGATCAACGATGGCGTGATCGAAGTCGATGGCGAATACCTCGACGCCGCCCGCGCCGACCTGCGCAGCCTGCGGCAGAAGGTCGGAATGGTGTTCCAGCAGTTCAACCTGTTCCCGCACCTGACCGTCGGCGAGAATGTGATGCTCGCCCCGCAAGTGGTGCAGAAAGTGCCCAAGACCAAGGCTGCGCAACTGGCCAGGCAGATGCTGGAGCGGGTCGGCCTGGGGGAAAAGTTCGACGCTTTCCCGGATCGGCTGTCCGGTGGTCAGCAACAACGTGTCGCCATTGCCCGCGCTCTGGCCATGTCGCCCAAGGTACTGCTGTGCGACGAAATCACCTCGGCCCTGGACCCGGAACTGGTCAATGAAGTGCTCAGCGTGGTGCGTCAACTGGCCAAGGACGGCATGACCCTGATCATGGTGACCCACGAAATGCGCTTCGCCCGCGAAGTCGGTGACAAGCTTGTGTTCATGCACCAGGGCAAGGTGCATGAAGTGGGCGATCCCAAGGTGCTGTTTGCCAACCCGCAAACGCCGGAGCTCGCCAACTTCATCGGTTCGGTGGAACAGCCGGGCTGACCAGTTCAAAACTACCCTGCCCTTCCAGCAGCGTCTGGCTGCGTACTTGCAGGGCGTCGGCGGGCAGGTCGGTGTCGATATCGACCTGGGCCGTCAAGCGTTGGCCTGTCACCGGTACTCCTGCGGCACGGGCCACCAGGACCTGTCCCGGCAACAACTGCCCACCGGTGCCGCCATCTGGCTGGCTCATCATTGCCCACTCGACAACACGCCCGTCCACCTGTGCATGCTTGAGGCTCAAACGCAGTCGCCCCTGCTGGCCAAAGCGGAACGCTTGCCCATCGGCGGTGCCGATGAACCGCAGCGCCATTGCCGATGGCTCGATACACAGAACGTTGAGCTGCAGCGTGCGCGTGCCGAGCCTCACCGTGGCGCTTTCGGCCAGCGCCTCCCTGCGTATGACTCCGTAGTCGATACGCGGTTGGCTCAATGACAATCGGCAGTTGTCGGCTCGCGCCCCCTGAGCCAGCAGCACCGTACAGAACAATGCGAAACCGATGCCTTTATGCTTACCGACCATGACACACCGCCGCGGTTGTTTCGAAGAACTTGTCATTATCAGGCTGGCCCCCGGGTGAAATGTTAAGCAGGCAACTGGCAGAGTCCGGCAATAAAACCTTCAGGTCTTGCAAGTCGTTCACGTCATTGAGAAAGATCATGCCTTCGCCCACTACGCTGGTCAGAAAACGATCACCCTTGCCGAACACCGCAGCCCCCTGAGGCAGCGGTCGACCCTGATCATCAGTGGTGTTGACCAGCATGCGGCGCACTTTCACCACATCGAACGCCACGGTGTTGACGGAGCCACGCCCCGCCGCGAGCACCCGCGTGCCGTTCTTCAAATCAACGCGCTTTGGCAAGGACTGGGTTTGCACTTCGATATGGCTGTTGGTGTAGGCAGGCAAGCTTGGAAGCACGGCCTGGCCGGTGAAGTCGGTCCACACCGGACCTTGCGGGGTGTCGATTTTTGCAGCACCTATGTCGCCCACCGACGCAATACCAAAAGTGTCCTGCACCGTGTAAGGCGAGAAGGTAACCCCACCTTCGTGAGCGACCACGCCGCCCTGCAATTGCCCGGTATAACTGGTGCCCAGTGGGTCGCGACTGACGCCCAGACCGACCTGGGTGTAGCGCGGCGTGAGATCCACCTGACCGCGCATCGACTGCTCCTTTGCACTGAGGTCGCGCTCGACACCCACTTCGTAATTCACATATTCATTGACCCGTTGGTTGAGCGCCGTACCGGTACGGGATTGCCCGCCACGGCGGCTGATATAGCTGCTCACGCGCCGATCACCGCCCAGGGGCACGCTGACTTGCAACCGCAACGACACGTCATCTTCGCGGACGGTGTCACGCCGGTTCCTATCCCGCGTGGCGTCGCGGCGGGCCTGGGTGCTGCCTACCTGCGAATCGGCAATCAACGCGACATCGGCATAGCGGAACGACTTGTTCCATGACGCAAATACGTGTTCACTCGACTGCCCATCAAATTGAGCGCCCCGGGTATAGCCCAGGGAGAACGCACCCAGGGTCGGGTCGACCCATGTCACGCCCGCCGTATATTGATTCTTGAAGCGCGACTCCAGCACGTCAGCTTTAATCGGGCGGCCGGCCTCAGTCACCTCGCGATAGCCGCGCGTCTGGCTGGTGGCGCTGAGGTTGACATCGATGCTGGCGGAGACCGGGCTGCTTACGGATACGCTACTGCGGGAACCGGATACCGCATTACGGCTGTCGCGGGACAGGTTATGGCGCGCGCCCACCGACACTCGCTGGAAAAATACACTGCTCAACGTGCCGCCCGCCGACCAGTACTCGTCGGTGCTCAACAAGCCCAAACCGCCAGATGAATCGCGCCCCAGGCCCCAGGTCCCGCTGCCCATGGCGACAACGGGCGAGGGGCCCTCACCCTGGGTTTCTTCACGTATCTTGCCCAGGGAAAAATAATAACCAGGCGCGGCAGGCACGGCCCCGGCGAACGAAGCCGCCGGCACTACGAAGCTACGTCTGGCCCCGCGCACATCAATCACACTGACTTCAAGGTCGCTCGTACCATTGAGCAACGGCAATCCAGTCAGCCGGAAAGGCCCCTCGGGCACCAGCGTACTGTGGATCAACACACCGGACTGACGCACCTCGATCCGCGACTGACTCTGAGCCAGGCCTTCCACCACGGCATTATTGCTGCCCGCCGGCACGCGCGACTGACCATCGGGCGAGAACTGCACACCGGACAGTTGGATGCCGCCAAACAGTGGGTTGTTGCTGGAAATCTGGCCGGCCTGGAAAGTCGACTGCAATGCGGCCATGTCCCGCTGCGCATAGGCATACAGGTGCTCGTTGTGCGTCACTCCGTTGTCGGAAACATGGACTTGGCGACTGCGAACGATCCAATCGCCCAGGTTGAAACCTGCCTCGGTATAGGCCGATACAAACCGGTTGTTCCCGCTGCGCGAATGGCTGTCGAAACCTTGCACGTCATAGTTGAACAACGCCGCCGCCCCGCCACGGGCAAAATCCCCGGCTTCCCACTGCGGTCCACGCAATGATGACGTGGGCACCACCAGCGACACCTCATCGTTGCCAGGGCGCAGCCGGACCATGGTTGTGGGGAACGCTCCCAGGAAGTCATGGCATGCCTGGTCGGCGGTGGCACCCTTGCGCACGACCCCATCAGGCTTTACCAACCCGGCTTTCTCCAGCAGTGCCGGGGTAAAACACAATTGTCCATTGGCGTCGAACTGAGCGTCCACCAACCCAAGCGGGTTGCCATTGACTTGCAACCCCACCACTTGGGTGCCCTCGCGAAAGCGCGCCGCCGTGCGGAAGTAGTCCGATACTTTCGGATCGATGCCATGCGTGGTCAACGCCGCCAGGTCGAAGCCCTCGCCCAGTTCCAAGGCAGGCACGACGCCAGGCAAACTCCAGAGTGTCGCGACACCCACGAGCAACGTGGGTCGACGGGTCCATAAAGAAGGTCCAGCTCGGTGACTCGACAGGTTTGTCATGGGTCGATCAACCCCCACCGGCAGTGATCGGGGCCCGGTAGTTTTCTACCGAAAAGCCGTAGATCGTGGCCGGCTGAATCTCGATGCCGGTCACCCCCTCCGAGGGCCCCTCAACCTTCACCGCCAGTGCTTCGCCCGGCAAAATGTAGGTGCGTGGCAACGTAGCCGGGGTTCCCTGTGGCAATAACCGGACCTGGGGTGCCAGGCGCACCACATAAGCGCTGTCGTTGTGCACCGTCAACCGTTGCCCTGTGCTTCGCCATTTCAACAGTTCCCAAGGCGTGTGATGAACCGGGAGGCCCTGGGGATGCAGGATCAGCGGCAAATTCTGCCGCAGGGTGATACCGATGGTCGCACCGCCCGCAGCGCGCGCCTGGGGGATACCCTCAAACGACACGCGTTTGAGCCGTTGCGTCTTTAGCGGTGCTTTTAATGTGCTGATGAAACGAACCAGTTGCGTTTCTCCCGCTTCCACCCGCGCAATAGGCGGCGTCACGATCAAGAGCGGTTCCACATCTTCAGGCACATTTTCTATAACTGAATGCAGCAGCGCTGGCGCCGCGTCGGTATTCTTGATATTTATCGTCGCCTCACCCTGTTCTTCGTTCAGCACAATGACCGTGGTTTCGGGCAACATACCGTCGGCCACTGCAACACCGGCAAAACACAGACTCAATGTCGCATATAACAAACGCATATTTCTTTTGACTGTAAGACTAAGCACTCTGTGTTCCCCACGATCTTGAAGTTAACTATTGACAGCCGGGCGCGCCTATAAAAACAGCCGATCAGAAACACAGCACTTCATGATCGGCTGTCGTTAAATCGCTTAGATATAAGTCAATTCAAGTGTTGCGCGGCCATCCAGGGTAACGTCACGGCTCAGGTCCAGATCCTGGGCTTTGTTGATAACAGCGCGCACGGCGATCGTCCCGGTCAACTGAGAGATCGAAGCGGGCGTGGCAGCTGCGCCACTGCGCCAGGAATATTGACTGGGCGCTTGCGCGACCTTGCCATCACTGGTCTGCCAGGCACCGGTGCTGATTCGCATGATTGGAGAGAGTGTTCCGCTCGGCGAGCGCAGGTCCCTGAGCGTAGCGGCAAAGCCACCCGTCTTGCGGCCGCCCACAGTCCCCAACCCAAAGTTATGCGCCTCGGTGTAGCCACCCCCGAGCGCACTGAGTATGCCTGCTACCTTGCTCCCGGCCTGCAGGTCGACGAACTTGAGCCCGAACTGGGCAGGCGTGTTGCCACAGCTGACGGTGATAGGCGTGGTTTTCTCGCCAAGCGCGTTGAACGCTGTCTGGGACAGTTGGCCCGAAGGAATATTGCCGTAGTTGATAATGCCACCGCCACTCATGCTGAGGTTGCAGGCGGCGGGCTTGATGACACCCCTGACGATCAGTTCGGCGCTGGTGGCAGCATGTGCGCCCATGGTTGCGGCCAGGCAAGCGAGACCCAGGGTCAATCCAACAATTTTTTTCATATTCGACCTGTCACTGAAAAGTTATCAGGTGCTCTTTATTTCGTCTTGGCGGCTCCATCGCCAAACGCCTTATCTTCCTGGATGTCTACAACGACACATAAATAACACCAAGGCAAAATTGCCGGGTGCAAGTGTGTCGCCTTGGTGCCTCATTAAAGAATCAGACAAAACTAAGGTTCACGTGAGAACTGTAAAAACTACAGGTCACTTAAAGTCGATTTACAAGTAGGCTAAACCAAGATAATCGCTGCAACAACCAAACACGCACTGTAGGAAAATTCAAAATTCGGCCTTACTACAAGCAAAGTTAAAACCCCCTACAAACTTAAATCACTAATCAGCGACTACCATGGGATGTCACCTTACACATCCCCCAAGATTTCCCCGCAGACAGCCTCTGAAAAATTACCGAAGCACAACGCGTTGGCTCCAGCGGTCGATCGTGGCACGATGGCAAGGTTATCGACCGAGACCCCAAACCATGCCGCAATCCCAAGCCAAGAATCTGTCCCTGATCGCTGCCATCGACCTGGGCTCCAACAGCTTTCACATGGTCGTGGCCAAGGCCCAGAACGGTGAGATCCGCATCCTTGAGCGGCTCGGCGAGAAAGTGCAACTGGCTGCCGGGATCAACGACGAGCGTCAGCTCAATGAAGAATCCATGCAGCGCGGGCTCGACTGCCTCAAGCGCTTTGCGCAGCTGATCAACGGCATGCCGCCTGGCGCCGTACGAATAGTAGGCACCAACGCATTGCGCGAAGCCCGTAACCGCAACGAATTCATCCATCGCGCCGAGGAAATCCTCGGGCATCCGGTAGAGGTTATTTCCGGCCGCGAAGAAGCGCGCCTGATCTACCTCGGCGTGTCTCATACGCTGGCCGACACACCGGGCAAACGCCTGGTGGCGGATATTGGCGGTGGCAGCACCGAATTCATCATAGGCCAGCGTTTCGAACCCCTGCTGCGCGAAAGCCTGCAGATGGGCTGTGTCAGCTACACCCAGCGCTATTTCAAGGACGGCAAGATCACGCCGGCGCGCTATGCCCAGGCCTACACGGCGGCGCGGCTGGAGATTATGAGTATCGAACACGCCCTGCACCGTCTGAGCTGGGATGAAGCCATCGGCTCGTCCGGCACCATCCGCGCCATCGGCCTGGCGCTCAAGGCCGGCGGCCATGGCACCGGCGAGGTCAATGCCGAAGGCCTGGCGTGGCTCAAGCGCAAGCTGTTCAAGCTGGGGGATGCCGAGAAGATCGACTTCGACGGCATCAAGCCTGACCGCCGCACCATCTTCCCAGCCGGCCTGGCGATTCTTGAAGCCATCTTCGACGCCCTTGAACTGCAACGCATGGACCACTGTGACGGCGCCCTGCGCGAAGGTGTGCTCTATGACCTGCTCGGTCGCCATCATCATGAAGATGTGCGTGAGCGCACCCTCAGTTCGCTGATGGAGCGCTACCACGTCGACCTGGAGCAAGCGGCTCGCGTCGAGCGCAAAGCCCTGCATGCCTTCGACCAGGTGGCCGACGACTGGGACCTGCAAAACGGCGTATGGCGCGAACTGCTGGGCTGGGCCGCCAAGGTGCACGAAGTGGGCCTGGACATCGCCCACTACCACTATCACAAGCATGGCGCCTACCTGATCGAGCACTCGGACCTGGCCGGGTTCTCACGGGAAGACCAGCAGATGCTCGCGCTGCTGGTGCGCGGTCACCGCCGCAATATTCCCAAGGACAAGTTTGCCGAGTTCGGCATGGACGGCATCAAGCTGATTCGGCTGTGCGCGCTGTTGCGCTTTGCAATCCTGTTCCACCACATCCGCGGCACCCAGGAAATGCCCCAGGTGAAACTGCGTGCCGACGGCGACAGCCTGGAAGTCATGTTCCCCAAAGGCTGGCTGGATGAAAACCAGCTGACCCAGGCCGACTTCGCCCAGGAGGCGGAGTGGCTGACGCGGGTGGGGTTCAGCCTGAACCTGCGCTGACGCGATCTAAACAGCACCGCAATACAAATGTGGGAGGGGGCTTGCCCCCGATAGCAGTGGGTCAGTTTACAAATAAGTGACTGACACACTGCCATCGGGGGCAAGCCCCCTCCCACATTTTCACACCGCGCCGGGTCTCAGTTCACCGTCAGGATCGGGCTACCCAGCTTCTCCAGCAGCGTCGCCTGCGCACTGCGAGGGTTCTGGTTGCCGGTCGGTGTGTTGCGTACATACCGCCCATCCGACTGCAGGCTCCAGCTGTGGGTGTTGTCGGTCAGGTAGCTTTCCAGCTCCTTCTTGACCCGCATGATCAGCTTCTTGCCCTCCACCGGGAAGCAGGTCTCCACACGCTTGTCGAGGTTGCGCTCCATCCAGTCGGCGCTGGAGAGGAACATTTGCTCTTCGCCACCATTGAGGAAGTAGAACACCCGTGTGTGCTCCAGGAAGCGACCGATGATCGAGCGCACATGGATGTTATGCGAGACGCCGACAATGCCCGGGCGCAGGCAGCACATGCCACGTACCACCAGGTCGATGCGCACGCCCGACTGGCTGGCCTTGTACAGCGCGCGGATGATCTTCGGATCGGTCAGCGAGTTGAATTTGGCGATGATGTGCGCCGGCTTGCCGTCGAGGGCAAACTGGGTTTCGCGGGCAATCATGTCGAGCATGCCCTTCTTCAGGGTGAACGGCGCGTGCAGCAGCTTTTTCATGCGCAAGGTCTTGCCCATGCCGATGAGCTGGCTGAACAGCTTGCCGACGTCTTCGCACAAGGCATCGTCGGAAGTCAGCAGGCTGTAGTCGGTGTAGAGCTTGGCGTTGCCGGCGTGGTAGTTGCCGGTGCCCAAGTGGGCGTAGCGCACGATCTCGCCAGCTTCGCGGCGCAGGATCAGCATCATCTTGGCGTGAGTCTTGAAGCCGACCACGCCGTAGATCACCACCGCACCGGCCGCTTGCAGACGGCTGGCCAACTGCAGGTTGGACTCCTCATCAAAGCGCGCTCGCAACTCGATCACCGCGGTGACTTCCTTGCCGTTACGCGCGGCGTCCACCAAGGCATCGACGATTTCCGAGTTGGCGCCCGAGCGATACAGAGTCTGTCGCACAGCCAGCACGTGTGGGTCCTTGGCGGCCTGGCGCAACAGATCGACCACCGGGGTGAACGACTCGAAGGGGTGCAGCAGCAGAATGTCCTGCTTGCTCACCACGCTGAAAATGTTCTCGCTGTTCTGCAGCAGTTTCGGGATTTGCGGCGTAAACGGCTTGTATTGCAGCTCCGGGTGGCTGTCCAGGCCGGTGATGCTGAACAGGCGCGTCAGGTTGACCGGGCCGTTGACCTGGTACAGCTCGGATTCGGCCAGGTTGAACTGCTTGAGCAGGTAGTCCGACAAGTGTTTCGGGCAGGTATCCGCCACTTCCAGGCGCACCGCATCGCCGTAGCGCCGCGAAAACAGCTCGCCGCGCAGGGCACGGGCCAGGTCTTCGACGTCTTCGGAGTCCAGCGCCAGGTCGGCGTTACGGGTCAGGCGGAACTGGTAGCAGCCCTTGACCTTCATGCCCTGGAACAGGTCATCGGCGTGCGCATGGATCATCGACGACAGGAATACATAGTTATCGCCAGCGCCCCCTACTTCCTCGGGTACCTTGATGATGCGTGGCAACAGACGCGGCGCCGGGATGATCGCAAGGCCCGAGTCGCGGCCGAAGGCGTCGATGCCCTCCAGCTCGACGATAAAGTTGAGGCTCTTGTTCACCAGCAACGGGAATGGGTGCGTCGGGTCGAGGCCGATCGGGGTGATGATCGGCGAAATCTCGTCGCGGAAGTAACGGCGCACCCAGGTCTTGATCTTGGTGGTCCAGTGCCGGCGACGGATGAAGCGGACCTGATGTTTTTCCAGCTCCGGCAGCAGGATGTCGTTGAGGATCGCGTACTGGCGGTCCACATGGCCGTGCACCAGTTCACTGATGCGCGCCAGGGCCTGGTGCGGTTGCAGGCCGTCGGCCCCGGCTTGTTCACGGGCGAAGGTGATCTGCTTCTTGAGGCCGGCGACCCGGATCTCGAAGAATTCGTCGAGGTTGCTCGAGAAGATGAGCAGGAATTTCAACCGCTCCAGCAACGGGTAGGACTCATCCAGCGCCTGCTCCAGCACGCGGATGTTGAATTGCAGTTGTGACAGCTCGCGGTGGATGTACAGGCTGCTGTCATCCAGGTTGGTGACCACGGCCACCGGCGCGGGCGCGGGCGCTTCGGCGACCACCGCAGGCGGGGCGGGCTCCAGCTCTGGCGGGGTCTCTGCGACCTGTTCAACCACCGGATGAGCGTCTTTTACGGCAACTTCTGTAAGTCCTTCGGTATTCATGAGTGTTCCTGTGAGGGCTATTGTTGCTCTCTAAGCAATTGGGCAGCGCGGGCGGCGAAGTAGGTCAGAATGCCATCAGCGCCGGCACGTTTAAAGGCTGTCAGGGATTCGAGGATCACCCCTTCACTCAACCAACCATTCTGGATTGCGGCCATGTGCATGGCGTATTCACCGCTGACCTGATAGACAAAGGTCGGCACTTTGAATTCCTCTTTGACCCGGTACAGGATGTCCAGGTAAGGCATCCCTGGCTTGACCATGACCATGTCGGCGCCTTCGGCCAGGTCGGCCGCAACTTCGTGCAGGGCTTCGTGGCTGTTGGCCGGGTCCATCTGGTACGAAGCCTTGTCGGCCTTGCCCAGGTTCAGGGCCGAACCCACCGCATCGCGGAAGGGGCCGTAATAGGCGCTGGCATACTTGGCCGAGTAGGCCATGATTCGCACGTTGACGTGACCTGCCAACTCAAGCGCTTCGCGAATTGCCTGGATGCGGCCGTCCATCATGTCCGACGGCGCTACCACCTGGGCGCCTGCCGCCGCGTGGGACAAGGCCTGCTTGACCAGGGCATCAACGGTGATGTCGTTGTCGACGTAGCCTGACGGGTCGAGGATGCCGTCCTGCCCATGGGTGGTGAAAGGATCCAGGGCCACATCGGTGATCACCCCGAGCTGCGGAAAACGCTCGCGCAGGGCGCGGGCGGCGCGCTGGGCGATCCCTTGCGGGTTCCAGGCTTGGGCAGCATCGAGGGACTTGAGCTCAGCAGGCGTTACCGGGAACAGCGCCAGCGCCGGAATGCCCAGTTCCACCCATTGAGCGGCCTCTTCCAGCAGCAGATCGATGCTCAAGCGCTCCACCCCCGGCATCGATGCCACCGCTTCCCGGCGATTTTCACCGTCCAGCACGAATACCGGCAGGATCAGATCATTCGCTGTCAGTACATTTTCACGTACCAGACGGCGCGAAAAATTATCACTGCGGTTGCGGCGCAGACGCGTGGCGGGGAATAGCCGGTTGGCGGGGGTAAAGCTCACGACAGACTCCTGAGCCCGCGTTTACGGGCGAGCGGTGCAGTTATAAGCGGCCATTATGACGAACGAATGACAGTTGTGCTTATCGATGCGACCTGTAGTCGCATTCGGCATTAACATGGGAATTGTTCACTTCGTGACACATCTCGATACTTTCATGAATCTTCGTGAAGGCGTAGGCTGCGCGTTCATTTCGCCAGCACCCTAGACCATGCTTCAACAATTTCTGCATGACTTCGGCTACTTTGCCCTCTTCCTCGGCACGTTCTTCGAAGGCGAGACCATCCTCGTACTCGCAGGCTTCCTGGCGTTTCGTGGATACATGGATATCAACCTGGTGGTGGTCGTTGCCTTCTTCGGCAGCTACGCCGGCGACCAGCTTTGGTACTACATGGGGCGCAAGCACGGCCGCAAGTTGCTGGCGCGCAAACCGCGCTGGCAATTGATGGGCGACAAGGCGCTGGAGCATATCCGCAAGCATCCGGATATCTGGGTACTGAGTTTTCGCTTCGTCTACGGTTTGCGCACGGTTATGCCGGTTGCGATTGGCCTCTCCGGCTATCCGCCGCTGCGCTATCTGATCCTCAACGGCATCGGTGCGGCAATATGGGCAGCGGCGCTGGGAGCTGCGGCCTATCATTTCGGCGCAGTGCTTGAGGGCATGCTCGGCAGCGTCAAGAAATACGAGCTGTGGGTGCTGGGCGCCTTGCTGGTGCTGGGTGTTGGCCTATGGCTGCGACGTCGCTTCAAGAATGCCCGTATCGCCCGCGAGGCATGCGCCGAGGCCAAGGCTCGGCGCGCTGCCGAAACCGACCCGGTCGAAACGCCTAAGACGCCAGAGGCGTAAGCCGACCTCTGCAGCAGTACAGGCCGATCATGCTGAGCACGCTGTAGCTCGCCAGGCCCAGCCAGCTCAGGTTGCCGGCGGGCCACAGCCCGACCCACGGGGCCAGCCCTGCCAAGGGCACATTCAGCCCCAGGCGCAGCCACTCGGCCCTCAGCGCCCATGGGCGATTCTCCAGCGCGCCCCCCAACGTGAACAGCCCCAACGCCATCGCTGCCCAGCCCAGGACCAGCGCCTCTGTGGGCAGACGTTCGCCGGCATTCATCAGATAGCTGCCAAACCCCACATAAACCGCGAATTGCAGCGCGACGTAGACCTGCTGGCGTCTATCCAGCGGCACGTCGAATTTGCGGAACCGTGCCAAATCCGGCTTGGCCACCGGATACTTGGCTTGCACATCCGCGGGGCGCCAGCCGGTGCGCATGAACCAGATGCGCAGCTTGTCCCAGCGGCTTTCAGTACGGCGGGCATCGCTCCACAACTGCGCATAAAACTGCAGGTTTGCCCACAGCGGATTCCAACTGGCCAGGGGCGTGGTCACACCGAAGATCACCGGCTCGTTGTCATCTTCCTCCTGGAACGTGCCGAACAGCCGATCCCAAAAAATGAACACCCCGCCATAGTTGCGATCCATGTAGAGAGCGTTCTGTGCGTGGTGGGCACGATGATTGGACGGGGTAACGAAGAACCATTCGAACCAGCCGAGCTTGGGAACGTGACGTGTATGCACCCAGAACTGATACAGCAGGTTGAGCGACGCCACGCTGATGAACACCACCAACGGCACACCGAGCACGGCCAGAGGCAGGTAGAAGATCCAGCTCAGCAAGAAGCCGGTGCTGGTCTGACGCAGCGCGGTGGTGAGGTTGTAGTCCTCGCTCTGGTGGTGCACGGAGTGCGCAGCCCACAGGATATTGCGCTCATGGCCCATGCGATGCAGCCAGTAATAGCAGAAGTCGTAGAACACGAATGCGAACACCCAGGTCCATGGGCTTTGGGCCGATAACTCGATCAATGCCAGGTGCTTGAGAGCAAACGCATAGGTGAGCAAACCCACGCCCTTGGTCAATAGCCCGGTAGTGGTAGACAGCACGCCGGTGCTGAGGCTGTTGATAGCGTCGGCCAGTCGATAGTTGCGCGCACCGCGCCACCGGTCGGCCAGCAGCTCAACCACGATCAACGCAATGAAAAACGGTACCGCGTAAGGCACGAAGTCCATGGGCCAGTCCGGTCTTTTTTTGTTACAGCAAGATTAGGTGCAGTGGCGTGAGTTCCCATTGGCAACAGGTTACAAATTAGTAGACATTTAACGCCATGAATCAGGAGAAATGCCCATGAGCAAAAAGATTGCAGTGATCCTTTCAGGCTGTGGCGTGTACGACGGCGCAGAGATCCATGAAAGCGTGATCACCCTGCTGCGCCTGGACCAGCGCGGCGCTCAGGTTGAATGTTTTGCGCCGGATATTGCGCAATTGCATGTGATCAACCACCTCACCGGCGAAGAAATGCCCGAATCGCGCAACGTGTTGGTGGAGTCGGCGCGCATCGCCCGGGGCGCGGTCAAGGATATCCAAGAGGCCAATGCTGCCGACTTCGATGCGCTGATCGTGCCGGGCGGATTTGGCGCGGCGAAGAATCTGTCGAATTTCGCTGTGGAAGGCCCCGGCTGCAGCGTCAATCCACAAGTCCTGGCATTGGCAGAAGCCTTTGCCGAAGCCGGCAAGCCTGTAGGGCTGATCTGCATTTCCCCTGCCCTGGCCGCGAAAATCTACGGCCCAGGCGTGACTTGCACCATCGGCAACGATGCCGACACTGCAGCTGCCCTGGACAAAATGGGTGCCACCCATCAGGAATGCACGGTGGAAGATATCGTCGAGGACACCGCACGCAAGTTAGTGAGCACGCCGGCGTATATGCTGGGCAAGAACATCAGTGAGGTGGCGTCAGGCATCAACAAACTGGTGGACCGGGTGCTGGAACTGACCCACGAAAACGACTAACGCCTTCTTCCTGTAGGAGCGAGCTTGCTCGCGAAGAATTTGAGAGCGCCGCGTCCATCCCGAATGCCCGCGTATCGTTGACGTTCTTCGCGAGCAAGCTCGCTCCTACAGAGGCTTCATCAAACGGGTAAGCAGGCGGTCCAGCGCATTGGCAAACGCTTGCTTGTCTTTTTCACCATGGGGCGGCGGCCCGCCGCCCATCTGGCCTTGCTCACGCAGATCGGTGAACAGGTTACGCACCGCCAGGCGCTCGCTCATGTTCGCCGGGCTGAACTCTTTGCCCCTTGGGTCAAGCGCCGTGACGCCCTTCTTCACCAGCCGGTCAGCCAACGGCACATCGCTGCAGATCACCAGTTCGCCAGGCACTGCGTGTTCAACCAGATAATCATCGGCTGCGTCAGGGCCGCTGGGCACCACGATCAGCTTCACACAGGAAAAGTTCGGCTTGATCTGGCTCTGCCCCGCCACCAGCACCACCTCGAATTGACGCTTGAGGGCGAACTTCACCACTTGGTCCTTTGCCGCCCGAGGACAGGCGTCGGCGTCGATCCAGACCCGCATAGTCAGCTCGCCGCCCTTTGCTTCTCAGCCAGGCGACTGCGGCCATACAGCACCACGATCGCCAGTATCGCCACCGCCTGCGCACTCAACGAATACGCATCGGCGTGAATGCCCAGCCAGTCAAAGTCAAAAAACGCCACCGGCCGCGTACCAAAGATGCCCGCCTCTTGCAGCGCCTTGACGCCATGCCCGGCGAACACCACCGACAGTGCGCACAACAGCGCGGCGTTAATGCCGAAGAACAGCGCCAGCGGCAGCTTCGCCGAACCGCGCAGAATCACCCAGGCCAGGCCCACCAGCAGGACCAACGCGGTGGCGCCACCCGCCAGCACCGCGTCGTGCCCGGCAGGGCCGGCCTGCAGCCACAGGGTTTCGTAGAACAGGATCACTTCGAACAGCTCGCGGTACACCGAGAAGAATGCCAGCAGCGCAAAACCAAAGCGCCCGCCACCGCCCACCAGGCTGCTCTTGATGTAGTCCTGCCAGGCTGCGGCATGGCGCCGGTCGTGCATCCACACGCCCAGCCACAGCACCATCACGCTGGCAAACAGCGCCGTGCAGCCTTCCAGCAATTCACGCTGAGCACCGCTGACATCAATTACATACGCTGCCAGCGCCCAGGTGGCCAAGCCGGCCAACAGCGCCAGGCCCCAGCCGACGTTGACGCTGCGCACCGCCGATTGCTGGCCGGTGTTACGCAGGAAAGCCAGGATCGCGGCAAGCACCAGGATCGCTTCCAAACCTTCGCGCAGCAGGATCAGCAAGCCGGAGATGTAGCTCAACGACCAGCTCAAGCCATCGCCGCCGAGCAAGCCGGCCGACTCGCCGAGCTTGCCCTTGGCCACGTCCAGGCGCTGTTGCACCTGCTCGATCGGCAGACCGTCCTGTAATGACTGCCGATAGGCCATCAGCGCTTTCTCGGTGTCCTTGCGCACGTTGGCGTCGACGTTATCCAGTGAGCTTTCCACCAGCTCGAAGCCTTCCAGATAAGCGGCTACCGACAGGTCATAGGCTTGTTCGTGGTCGCCGTTACGGAACGCGGCCAGGCTTTTGTCCAGGGTGGCGGAGGTGTAATCGAGCAACTGCGCCGGGCCACGCTTGACCTGCGGAGGTTGTGCACGCTGGGCGCGGAAGGTCGCCGCGGCCGCTGGTCCGTCGGCGGCCATCACTTCATTGGGCGTCTGGCGCGCCAGGTCGGCGAGGTTGAAGGGCTGCTCGCTCTTGGCCGCAGCCGGGTCCGCCGTGAAACCTGCGATGTAGGTGGCGAGGTCCCAACGCTGACGGTCATCCAACTGATCGGCAAAGGACGGCATGTCGGTGCCTTCGACACCCAGGCCAAGGGTGTTGTAGATCGCATACAGGCTCAGGCGATCCAGGCGCGTGGCATCGCGCAGGTTAGCAGGTGGCGGCGTCATGCCCATGGCCGCCGGGCCATCGCCGGCGCCCACCGTGCCGTGGCACACCGAACAATGCTGTGCGTAGAGCGGCGCGCCGCGCGTGGGGTCGGGGGTGATCGCCGGCGCCTGGCTGACCTCATACGCAACGGCCAGCTTGGCGCCCAGCTGACGCGCCTGATGGGCGACAGTTGCGCCGTCTGCATGGGCAGTGACTGCCGCCAGCAACTCATCGACGCCCTTTATCAACTCGGCGCGTTCGGGCTTATCCGGCAGATCAGTCACCAGCCCCTGCAGCACGCCTAGAAACTCCACCTGCTCGCGGTATTCCGAATCGTCCACCACCTTGCCCGCCTCTACCGTCGGCGGGTAGTCGGCACCGATATAGTCAAGCAGGTGCAAGGCCTGCGGCGCGCCTTCGGCGGTCGCGGCCCATAGATTGAAGCTGCACGACATCAACACCGGCAGCACCAGCCAGGCGAGAAAACGGAAGGGGGCAGTCATGAATGAATCTCAAGTGGAAATACGAAGTAACACTATTGTTGAGCTTTAACGGATTTGACTCAAGGTGTTATTTCATAACGCCACAAAACCAACGTGGGAGGGGCGGTGCGACGATTCGACTTGCTCCCGATGGCGGTCGTTCAGCTAGAGATGAGCTGACTGATACCCTGCCATCGGGGGCAAGTCGAATCGTCGCACCGCCCCTCCCACATTTTGATCCGGTTTCGTCAATTACGCCGTGGCGCGATGCAGGCTGGCGAGGAAACCGGCGGCGCCGACGAACAGCCCGGCGAACGTGCGATTCACACGCTTCTGCTGTTTGGGCGAGCGCAGCAGGCGCAGGACCTTCGATGCCAGCCCTGTGTAACCGGCCATCACGATCATGTCGACGCTGATCATCGTCGCACCAATGATCAGGTACTGAATCGCCAACGGCGCCTGTGGATTTACGAATTGCGGCAATACCGCGAGCATAAACACCAGTGCCTTGGGGTTGCTGGCGTTGACCAGGAAACCGCGGAACATCATCGCCATCGGCTTGCCGATCGGACGGACCGCCGCATCATCGGTCATGTCCATGGGCAAGGCGCGCCATTGCTTGATGGCCAGGTACACCAGGTACGCCACCCCAAACCATTTGATCGCATAGAACGCGGTCGATGACGCCGCCAGAATCGCACCCAGGCCGCCCGCCACCACGGCAATCTGCATGGCCAGGCCCAGCTGCAGGCCAATGGCATTCCAGTAACCGCGTACAAAACCGTACTGCAGGCCGCTGGACATCGAGGCGATGGCGCCCGCGCCGGGAGAAAGGGAGATGATCCAACTGGCCAGGAAAAAAGCCAGCCACGTGTCGAGTGCCATAGCACACCTCGAAAGGAAGTTTGCGGTTGTGCCTTAAGCTAACGCCGCCGACCAAGGGCTGGCTATAAATTTTTACAGGATGTGATTCTAGCGGTCGCCAGGGAATACGTGCGTACCGGGCCAACGCCGCACCGAGCGCTGGAAGAACAGACTGTTGGGTACTTGCACCATCGCGCTGTCAGTGCCGGCCTCCTGCACCTCGATCAGCGTGGTATAGAGCAGATTGATCGCCACCACGCGCCCTTTCACACCGGGTTTGTCGACGGTATCCACCAGTTCGACGATATCGCCGAGGCGGAATGGCCCCACAGTGAAGATCAAAATGGCGCACAACAAATTGGACAGAACGGACCACATGGCGAAGAACGCCACCGCCGCCACCGCCACAAACCCTGACAGTGCCGTCCACAGCACCGTGGCCGATACACCCAGGCGGCCCAACACGAAGATCAGCGCGCTGCCCATGATCAACCAGCGCAGGCCACCGCGCAGCGGCATCAGCAACTGCGGCGGGAACGGATAGCGCTCACCCAGGCGGGTCAAGCCTTTGGCGACAAACCGCTGGGCAAGGTAGCCGGCCAGCAGGATCAGCAGGATTTGCACGCCGATCCACACAGGTTCGATCCACTGCGCCGGCAAGGGCAGTTGCAACGCTTCCATCAGGACAGCGCCTCGAGCTGCGCTTGCAGAGTTTCAAGCAGTTCGAGGGCTTCCATCCAGGATTCCTCCAATTGCCCTCCGCGCACCTTGAGCCTGGCCTGTTCGGCCAGCAAGTCACGCAGCTCATCCTTGCGCGCAGCCTCATACACGGCGCTGTCGCCCAGGCTGGTTTCGATCCTGGCCAGGCGCTCATGCACCTTGCCCAGTTCGGCCTCCAGCTTGTCGGCTTCGCGCTTGTGCGGCGCCAACTGCTGACGCAATGCGGCGGCGGCCTGGCGCTGGGCTTTCTTGTCGGTCTTGTCCGGGTTGACCGGCGTGTTGCTGGCCGGCGCATTGCGCAGGCGGTATTCGGTCAGCCAGCGCGCGTAGTCGTCCAGGTCGCCGTCGAACTCTTCGACCTTGCCGTCGGCCACCAGCAGGAAGTTATCGGTGGTGCTCTTGAGCAGGTGACGGTCGTGAGACACCACCAGTACCGCACCGCTGAATTCCTGCAGGGCCATGGTCAACGCCAGGCGCATCTCCAGGTCCAGGTGGTTGGTCGGTTCGTCGAGCAGCAGCAGGTTCGGGCGATCCCAGGCGATCAGGGCCAGGGCCAGGCGGGCTTTTTCGCCACCGGAGAAATTCAGCACCGGCTCATCGATACGCGCACCACGGAAGTCGAAACCTCCGAGGAAGTCGCGCAGGGTTTGCTCGCGCTCGGTGGGTGCCAGGCGCTGCAGGTGCAACAGCGGGCTGGCCTTGGCATCAAGCGAGTCCAGTTGGTGCTGGGCGAAGTAGCCCACCACCGTGTTCTCGCCACGGGTCAGGTGACCGGCCAAAGGCTCAAGTTCGCCCGACAAGTTCTTGATCAGCGTCGACTTGCCCGCGCCGTTAGGCCCCAGCAAACCGATACGCGCGCCAGGTATGAGCTGCAGCTTGACCTTCTCCAGGATGGTCTTGTCGCCATAACCCAGGCGCGCATCCGACAGATCGAGCAACGGACTGGAGATTTTCACCGACTCACGAAACACGAAGTCGAACGGCGAATCGACGTGGGCCGCCGACAGCTCTTCCATGCGCTCCAGGGCCTTGATCCGGCTCTGGGCCTGGCGGGCCTTGGTGGCCTGGGCCTTGAACCTTGCGATGTAGCTTTCCATGTGCGCACGTTGCGCCTGCTGCTTCTCGAAAGCCTGCTGCTGCTGGGCCAGACGTTCGGCACGGGCGCGCTCGAAGGCGGTGTAGCCGCCCCGATAGAGCGTGATTTTCTTCTGTTCGACATGGGCGATATTGTCGACCACGGCGTCGAGAAAATCCCGGTCGTGGGAAATCAGCAACAAGGTGCCCTGGTAGTTCTTGAGGAAGTCTTCCAGCCACAGGATCGCATCGAGGTCCAAGTGGTTGGTCGGTTCGTCGAGCAGCAACAGGTCCGAGGGACACATCAGCGCCTGGGCCAGGTTCAGGCGCATGCGCCAGCCGCCGGAGAAGTCGGCGACCGGGCGATCCATCTGCTCGTTGGTAAAGCCCAGGCCGGCAAGCATCTTGCGGGCGCGAGCGTCGGCGGTGTAGCCATCGGCGCTGTCCAGCTCCGCATGCAGGCGGGCCTGGGCGGCACCGTCCTGGGCTGCTTCTGCCGCGGCGAGGTCGTGTTGTACCTGGCGCAGGCGCAGGTCGCCATCGAGTACGTAGTCGATGGCGATGCGGTCCAGGGTGTCGATCTCCTGGCGCATATGCGCGATGCGCCAGTCGGCCGGCAGCAGGCAGTCCCCGGAGTCCGGGGTCAGCTCACCCAGCAACAGGGCAAACAACGTAGATTTGCCGGCGCCATTGGCACCGATCAGGCCGGCTTTGTGACCGGCGTGCAGGGTCAGCTCGGCATCTTCAAGAAGACGTTGCGGGCCACGCTGTAATGTTAGGCTTTGAAGTCGGATCATAATGGCGGCGGAGTCTACCAGCTTCGTTGACCGCTGGCTTGGGTGTGAGTATGTGCGCTGACCTGTGGAGCTTTGCCCTTTCGACTTATGCCCGCCCCGGTGTGGAGGCTGCTTGCCTGCGATTGCAGGAGCAGGGGGCAGATGTATGCCTACTGCTGTGTGGTGCGTGGCTGGAGCAACGGGGTGTGGCACGGATGCCCGAGCGTATTGCGGCGCTGCAACAGCTTGCGCGGCCGTGGCGCATGCGCGTCATCGAACCCTTGCGAGAGGTGCGTATGCAATGGCGGGCGATGGCACAGCAGGATGCGCAATTGGCCGAGTTACGAGAACAGGTCAAGGGCCTGGAGCTGGAGGCCGAGCGAGCTTTGCTGACGCGCCTCGAAGCGCTGGCGCAGACATGGCCGACCAACGAGGTGACAGGTCGAGATGAATGGCTTGAAGGCCTGGCGACCGAAGCCGCCAACCTTGACCACAACGCGCTGCAGCAGCTGCGCGTCGTGGTCACCCGCGCTTAGGAAGCGCTGGTTGGGGTGACGCTTGGCGCTGCCGGTGCAGCGGTGCTGCTGACGGATGCGGTTGGAGCGGAGGACGCTGCCGGGGTGGCGGTCGGTGTCGCAGGAGTTGCTGGCTTTGCAGGGGCTGGTTTTGCAGCAGCAGGCTTGGCAGCGGGCTTTGCAGCTGCAGGTTTTGCAGCTGGCTTGGCGGCTGGTTTTGCAGCAGCGGTTTTAGCTGCTGGCTTCACGGCTGGTTTTGCAGCGGCGGTTTTGGCAACTGGCTTGGCGGCTGGTTTTGCAGCAGCGGTTTTGGCAGCTGGCTTGGCGACTGGTTTTGCAGCAGCGGTTTTAGCAGCTGGCTTGGCGGCTGGTTTTGCAGCAGCGGTTTTAGCAGCTGGCTTCACGGCTGGTTTTGCAGCAGCGGTTTTGGCAGCTGGCTTGGCGGCTGGTTTTGCAGCAGCGGTTTTAGCAGCTGGCTTGGCGGCTGGTTTTGCAGCAGCAGTTTTAGCGGCTGGCTTGGCGGCTGGTTTTGCAGCAGCGGTTTTAGCAGCTGGCTTCGCGGCTGGTTTTGCAGCAGCGGTTTTAGCAGCTGGCTTGGCGGCTGGTTTTGCAGCAGCGGTTTTAGCAGCTGGCTTCGCGGCTGGTTTTGCAGAAGCGGTTTTAGCAGCTGGCTTGGCGGCTGGTTTTGCAGCAGCAGTTTTAGCCGGTGCCTTCGCTGCAACAGCCTTGCTCGCTGGCTTCTTGGCCGCGCTGGCTGCGACCGCTTTTGCCGGAGTACGAGCACCGAGCGCCTTGGTTACAGCTTCCTTCACACGCCCAACGCCCTGAGCCAGTTTCAGGCTTTCCTGAGCGTCTTTTTTGAGTTGGGAAATGTAGCTGCGGGTTTCGGCTTGGCGATCTTTGAGGGCGTCCAGCAGGTCCTCAAGTTCTTTAACCGCGTCTTTGGCCTTGGCTTGTGCCTTGGCCTTGCCGGCAGTGGCGGCGTCTTGCAGTTTGGTGCGAGATTTGTGCAGCTTTTCTTGCGCTTTACCACGTTGTTTTTCCAGTTTGGCGAGCAGTTTTTCTGCATCGGCCAAGGCCTGGGAACAAGCGCTTTCCAGATGTTCGAGCAGGCTGCCCGACAATTGTTGGAGTAAGTGCAACGGGGTATTTACAGGCTTCTGTTTGGCCGACATGGTTTACCTCCTGGCTGACGTGGGTGCGGCTCATACTAGCCCTCTGCTCTTACCGCCGCTAGGGCATGTTGACAGTATCGTTTGCGTTGCGTTGCAACGTACGAAAATTCTTATCGATATAACGGAAAAGTGCGCCACTGCTCAGCCATTTACGCTGGCATAATCCGTCGCACTTCAGGCGGGAGAACACCCATGTCGCGTTACCTTTTCTTAGTGTTTGGCCTGGCGATTTTCAGCGCCAATGCGAACGAGCAATCGCCGCCAAAAACAGCTGACCAAGACCCGCATGACCTCGCCTACAGCCTAGGCGCCAGCCTCGGTGAACGCTTGCGCCAGGAGGTCCCCGACTTGCAGATTCAGGCCCTGATCGATGGACTCAAACAGGCCTACCAGGGCAAACCATTGGCACTGGACGACGCACGCATCGAACAGATTCTTGCACTGCATGAAGCGCAGAACGCCACCGACAACCCGGCGCCGCAGAGCGAAAAAGCACTCGCCGCCGAGCAGCAATTTTTGTCGAAGGAAAAAGCTGCAAAGGGTGTGCGTGAGTTGGCGGATGGCATCCTGCTCACCGAGTTGACGCCGGGCACCGGCAACAAGCCGTCGGCAAATGATGAGGTGCAAGTGAAATATGTGGGTCGGCTGCCCGATGGAAGCGTGTTCGACCAGAGCGCGCAACCACAGTGGTTTCGCCTGGACAGCGTGATCAGTGGCTGGCGCAGTGCATTGCAGCAAATGCCGACAGGAGCGAAATGGCGCCTGGTCATACCTTCGGCCCAAGCCTACGGCGCGGATGGCGCAGGCGAATTGATTCCGCCCTACACACCGCTTGTCTTCGAAATCGAGTTACTCGGGACCCGCCACTGACGCATAAAAAACGGTGCGACAAGCGCACCGTTCTCTATCTCATCGCCCCGATCAGACCTGAATAGCAGGCTCTTCCTTGTGGGCGTTGTGCAGTACTTCGATCAGGCAATCTTCAAGCTCGAAACGCTCGTGCAACAGACCGCCCAACTCTTTGAATTTTTCCGCTACACACTTGCCTTCATCGCACAGATCGTTAAAAGCCAGCAGCTTCTCGGTAATCACATCAATGCGCGGGTAAATCGTCTCAGCGAACTCAAGACCCCGTTTGTCCTCGAAGGCTTCGGCCTCCTTGGTGAGCTGAGTGTAAATACTCAGGTGGCCGGCAGAAACGTAATCCACCAATACAACGCAGAAATCCTGCAACGGCTCACGCTTCTCAGCGAGCGCTCCAGGCTCGGCACCCAACTCATCGAACGCCAGAACCAATTTACGACGTGCATCCAACCATTTGTCGATCAGCGTGTGCACGCCACCCCAGCGTTCGCGAGCATTCTTGCAACGTTCCAACATGATGATCTCTCTTCCCTATAGGGGACGCTGCTGCCCCATGCCCGCGCAATGCTTCAGGGTTGAAGCGGCAATCGGACGAGGTCGCGTCTGACAAGCGGTTTCGGTAACGCGTGCGGGCCAGATTATGCCCGCATCACTATGGCTTCAAGGTACGCAGGAGAGAAAGTTCATACAAGTGTTTAATCCCGTCCTACCACATGAACCGAATTTTCCTGGCCTTGCGGCACGTGACGTAGGCCAGGCAACAACCGGAAAAGCGATGTGCCCCACAGAATCAGCATTGCCAGGAAAAACAGCAGGCTCCACTCCGGAAGACTGAGCTCAAATAGCGTCCAATTGATTTCGACGCAGTCGACAGTCCCCCTGAAGACTGACTGGGCAGCCTGCCAGAACGACAAGTGTTCAATCATATAATCAAGGGTTGGCCAGCAATCTGGCATCTGATCTGACGGCGTGTTCTGCAGCAGCACCTGGCGCCCGGCGGTGACGGCGCCAAACAACGCACACCCGATGCTCGCCAGCCCATACAGGCACACGCCGGTGCGGCCAGGGTTATGCAGGGCGGCGACCAGGTTGATCAGTACAAAGCCGGCAAGAAACAACCGTTGTACCTGGCACAAAAAGCATGGCTGTAACAGCGCACCATATTCAAGATAGAAAGACACGCCCAACGTCAGCGCACCGGCCATGAACGCCAGGAGAAACAAGGAGCGTGAGGGGGCCAAAGACATTGTTTATCCGCACCGCAAGAGATAGGTCGCTACGGTAGAGGAAAGGCCCGACCCCTTTCAATACGCCTTGGAGCGGACAATTCCGCGAAGGGACGAGGAGATTCCGTCAACACACCGGGGAAATCGCCCTACAACACGTAAGAATTGATTACAGGCCCACTTAAGCCGAGTAATTACAAAGGGTTAAAGGATTGGCTGACAGATAGGTCTGAGCCAACCCGTGAACACTTTCCTACTTCAAGCTTGCGCCGGTGCTGGCAACGGCGAGGCCAGAAGACGATTGTCGAGTAAACCCAAGCCTTCCTGGAACAGCTGGTTGCTGCGCTCGGTATCACCCAATTGAGCCAGCAAACGGGCTAATTCGGCGCAGGCTTCGGGATTGCGCTGCACCTGCAGGCTGCTTTCCAGATAATCCCGCGCCTTTCCCCACAGGCTGTTCTGCAGACAGAGACGACCCAGAGTCAGCAACAGGCTGGCATCGCCTGGGTGATCCTTCAGCCAGCCTTCGGCAAATTTCAACTGACGGGCCGGGTCGCTGCCGCGCAGCAGACCATAGAGCCGAATAAGATGGCTGTCATAACTACGCTTGATCGCACCGCGCAGTGCTTCCTCGGCCCTGGCATCAGCGCCCAGTCGACGCAGTTGATCAGCATAAGCCAACACCAGCTGTGGCTCCTGGCGCTGGGCTGAAGTCAATTGCTCCCAGGCGCGGTCAAGGGACTGCAAGCCGGCCTCGCTCTGCTCCTCACGGTGGGCGGCCAAGCTGAGGTTTTCTCCCCAGGCCCGGCGCTCCAGTTCAGCCAGTTCGCTGGCCGGCAACACCTTGTCCTTACGCAGTTCAGGCAACAGGCGAATCACCGACGACCAATCGCCACGCTGCTGGTGCAATCGCTGCAACTGTCGCAGGACCTGAGCGTTGTGAGGATGGCGCTCATGCATCGCCTGCAGGGTGGTCAGGGCGCCTTCAGTATCGCCACGATCCATCTGCAGTTGCGCATGGCTCAAGGCAACGGCCAGTTCCGCCTGGGGCTGGCGAGCCAGAGCGCGCTCCAGCAAAGCATCCGACTCTTCGTAACGTCCCAGCTCGTTGGCCGCACGTGCCGCACCCAGGTAGTACAGCAATGGCTGGCGCTCGGCTTCCGCGGCGCGGTGCAGGTGGCGTTCGGCACTGGCCCAGCGGCCTTCGGCAAGGTCCATCTGGCCTTGCTCGATCGCAATCTGCACGCGACGGCTACGATTGCGCCGCGACCATGGGTTGACCACGCCACCGGAAACAGTAACCAGGCCTAACAGGACTCGGATCAGGTAGATCGCCAGACCGATGGCAAATACCGCCACCAAGGTGGCCCATAAACTCGACTCGTAGTGCAGCAAATGGGGATAGGTAATCAATACGTAGCCGGTGTGTTTCGAAATGCCCACCGCCAGCGCCAGGGCGATCGCAATTGCCAGCACCAGGATTACATAGAAACGCTTCATCGGTTCTACTCCTGGGTCGCAGGCTTGGCAGCCGAAGCCTTGGCTTCGTCCGCAGACAGATGCCGACGTTCGAGGTACGCCTGCACGGCCGCGAGGCTCGCGGCCAGGTCAGGTGTCACCACCGAAACGGCCTTGGGCTCAAGCTCGGCGATACGCGCCAGCATCGCCTTGCTCTGCGGATTGTCCTGGTTGAAGTTGTCCTGCAACACGCTACGCGCTTGGCCCAGCGAACGGCTATACACAGCCGACTCACCGTTGAGCGCTGCCCACTGTGCCTGCTCCAGCGCCAGGCTCAAGGCCAGACGAACCTGATTCAACCCCTGACCCGCCAGCAGCGGACGAATGTTGTCATCAGGGTTGAAGTCGATACGGAAATAACGGGATATCTGTTCCCACCATTGGCTCAACTGGTTACCCGTATCGCTGGTAGGACGACCCTGGGAGGCAGGCTCCGTGAGTTGATACTCCGGAGCGACAGCCGCCAATTGCACCACCTGGTCGCGCAACGCCGCCAACTGCAGGTACAACCCGGTGCGGTCCGGCTGTTCGGTGCTGCGCAACGCCGCCAGGCTCTTGGCCAGTTGCTCGCGCGCGGCGAACGCACCCGGGTCGCTCTGCTCACGAAGAATCTCGTCGGCACCCTGGACCAGCGACTGGGCGCTGTTGATGTCTTGCAAAGCCGACAGACGCAAGCTGGCCAGACGAATCAGATGCTCGGCCTCAGCCAGGCGCCAATCCTTGCGGCTGGCGCCCAGTACGGTTTCCAGGCGCTGGTTCAGACGCTGCTGATCACCCTGCAACTGTGCGACCAGGCGCCGACGCTCTTCCAGCTCGTCGGCCCCAGGCAACTGGGCCAGGCGGGCCGCCAACTGTTGCTGGCTCTGCTTGAGGCTCTGGGATTGTTCATCCAGAGTCTGTACCTGGCCCAGCTGCTGCTGACTGCCGGCTTGCAGGGCACGGACCTGCCAGATCCCCCAGCCGCCGGCGGCAACGCCTGCGGCGCCAAGCAGCAAAGCGACGACTGCCAGGCCATTGCCACGGCGTGGCGCGGCCACTGGCGTTCCGACCGGCGCATCGAGCGCGGGCTGAGCTTCATCTTTAGGCAAGGCTGTTTCGCTCACGTATCCGTCCTTTGCGTATCAGAGAGTGGGAACGGGATTGCTCCCTAACGCCACTAACAAAGCCGCAGCACTCGCGCCGCGACAATCCACAACTTTTTCTGCGCCAGCGGCCCGCGCCATTTCGTAGACACGCGGGCTGGGCACGAACAACGGCAGCTGCGCCACCTCAGGCCAATCGGAGCCGGCCAGGGCCTGCAAGTGTAGAAAACCTTGCCCACTGCTGACCACCAGGCCGTTCAAGCGTTCCAACTGGATGCGCTGCGTCAGTGCCCCCGCGTCATAGGCCGGAAGAAAACGGCGATACAACTCCAGATAGTCGACACTAACACCTCGCTCGTGCAAACGCTGCGCGAGCAACTCCCGACCGCCCTCGCCACGCAGGATCAACACCCTGGCACCGGGAACTGCGATAGCCTCGCGCAATGCTGGCAATTGAAGCAAGGCCTCGCTGTCGTCACCCGCTGGCGGATAGTGTACGTCCAGCCCCTGATCGGCCAGTATCTGTGCGGTGGCGGCACCTACACTGAACCACGGTAGCCGCGGCCAGGGCGCGGTCAATTGTTGCAAGGCAAGACGTGCAGCTGGTTTGCTCACCACGATCACCGCGCAATAACGCTGCAGTGCCGCAAAGACAGCCTGTTGCTCGGGCGTGACCGGTAAGGCTTTGATCTCCAGCAATGGCAACTCGCTGCTGAATACTCCCGCGCCGGCCAAGGTCGCCGCCAGGGCTGCCGATTCTTCGGCAGGCCGTGTCAGCAGCAATCGCCATTGGGTCACTGCGGGCCGGCCTCGCCGTAGATTTTTTGCAGGATGGCGCCGGCGCCTTTGTCCAACAGTTCCTCGGCGACCTGAATGCCCAGGGCCGTGGCCTCGCATTGCGGGCCGCGCACCTCGGCGGTCAGCAGCGTGCCGCCATCCGGGTCGCCCACCAAGCCACGCAACCACAGGTTTTCACCTTCAAGCACGGCATAGCAGGCGATCGGTACCTGGCAGCCACCGTTGAGGTGTTTGTTCAGGGCACGCTCGGCCGTGACGCGAATTTCCGTGTCTGCGTGATCAAGCGGCTTGAGCAGAGCGTGAATTTCGCTGTCGGCGGTACGGCATTCAATGCCGACCGCGCCCTGCCCGCCAGCGGGCAAGCTGTCTTCGACGCTGATTGCGCGGGTGATGCGGTCTTCGAAGCCCAGGCGGATCAGGCCGGCGGCGGCGAGGATGATCGCGTCATACTCGCCCGCATCCAGCTTGGCCAGGCGCGTGTTGACGTTGCCACGCAGGAAGCGGACCTGCAGGTCGGGACGACGGGTCAGCAATTGGGCCTGACGACGCAGGCTCGAGGTGCCCACGATACTGCCCAGCGGCAATTCATCCAGGGATGGGTACGTGTTGGAAACAAAGGCGTCGCGCGGGTCTTCGCGCTCGCAGATGCAAAACAGGCCCAACCCTTCCGGGAAGTCCATGGGCACGTCTTTCATCGAATGCACTGCGATGTCTGCTTCATTTTCCAGCAGCGCGGTTTCCAGTTCCTTGACGAACAGGCCCTTGCCGCCAATTTTCGACAGCGGCGAGTCCAGCAGCTTGTCGCCGCGACTGACCATGGGCACCAGGGTCACCTTGAGGCCAGGGTGGGCCTGTTCAAGACGTGCTTTGACGTATTCGGCCTGCCATAGGGCCAGGGCACTTTTACGGGTGGCGATGCGGATTTCGCGAGAAGACATGGATCAATCCGTACTGAATAGATACGGCAGATAATAACAGCTCAGGCAAATGCGCTTTGATTTGAATCAGCAAGTGCGGGGCCTCCCTGGCCGCGTCGCACCGGGATAGGGACTGAAGAGCTCGCCACAGCCCTTGGACTAAAGCTGCTGCATCATCTTGCGCACGCCGGCGACATGGCGCCGACTGACGATCAAGGCATCGCCGTTGAGCCCCTTCAGGAATAGCTGAAAGTGCCCAAGGGGCGTGCGTTGCAAGCGCTCGATTCGCTCGCGGGCCACCAGCGCATTGCGATGAATGCGCACGAAGCGGTCGCCGAATTCATCTTCAAGGGCCTTGAGCGGCTCATCGAGCAACACTTCGCCCGCTTCGTGACGCAAGGTCACGTATTTATGGTCGGCGATAAAATAGACCACCTGAGCGAGAGGGATCAGCTCGATACCCTTGCGGGTCCGTGCGCTGATATGGCTGCGCGGGCCATTGCCACTCTGGGCGGCGGGTTGGGTCAGGGCGGCGAGCTGTGCGCGACTGGGACGCTCGGCCTTCTTCAAGGCCTTGAGCAACGCTTCGCCGGCCACCGGCTTGACGAGAAAACTGACACCGCTGTCTTCCAGCGTCTGTGCAGAAAACTCTTCCTGTGTCGCACACAGCACCACGGCCGGCGGCGATTCGCGCTCGCTCAGGCGGGCAGCGACTTGCAGGCCATCGAGGAGCGGCATGCGGATATCGAGCAACACCACATCCGGCTTGAGGCTGTCGATCAGCGTCAACGCCTCTTCGCCGCTGGTGGCGCTCGGCTCAAGGACTGTATAACCCTCGATCTCACTGACCAGTCGGCTCAGTCGCTCGCGGGCTTGGGGTTCGTCATCAACGATCAGGACATTCATATAGCGCTGGATTCCTGCGTGAGTCTCGCACAAGGATAGCGTAGACAGGTGCGGTGACTGACGTCACAGCGATCCACGCTAAGACTGGCGCAAGCGGCAAAAAGTGCCCTTGAAGTGGCACCCAAATTTACCCGGACCTGTTCAATAGCGCCCGAGACCCGCCAACTTCGCGCATTGTCATAGGGTTTGCTGATACACAATCCGAATACCCCCGTTTTCAATGGATAGTCTGGGCTCTGACCGCATGACCCGACTTTGGTGCATTCACACACTCTCAGTCCAACTGTAGACGCTCGCTGAGACGATATTGCTCAATCGTCAATTATCGTTTCAATAAGGTCTTGTTCCCAGTCTCGTCCTGGATGCGGTCGGCGGCAAGGCACTTAGCCATCCTTTGTACAAATAAATTGCCGTCCACCCACAGCATCGCGTCCGCGAGCAACCCTGTTATTATCGGCGGCACACCTTCACGCCTCTTTTAAGCAGATCACGAGCGAATTCATGAGCACCGACAAGACCAACCAGTCCTGGGGCGGCCGCTTCAGTGAACCCGTCGACGCCTTCGTCGCGCGCTTCACCGCCTCCGTCAACTTCGACCAGCGCCTGTACCGCCACGACATCATGGGCTCCATCGCCCACGCCACCATGCTGGCCAAGGTCGGCGTGCTGACCGACGCCGAGCGCGACAGCATCATCGATGGCCTGACCACCATCCGGGGCGAGATCGAAGCCGGCACGTTCGACTGGCGCGTCGACCTGGAAGACGTGCACATGAACATCGAGGCGCGCCTGACTGATCGCATCGGTGTGACCGGCAAGAAGTTGCATACCGGTCGCAGCCGTAACGATCAGGTGGCCACCGATATCCGCCTGTGGCTTCGTGACGAAATCGACTTGATCCTGGCTGAAATCACCCGCCTGCAGAAAGGTTTGCTGGAACAGGCCGAGCGTGAATCGGACACCATCATGCCCGGCTTCACGCACCTGCAGACCGCCCAGCCCGTGACCTTCGGCCACCACCTGCTGGCCTGGTTCGAAATGCTCAGCCGCGATTACGAGCGCCTGGTCGACTGCCGCAAGCGCGCCAACCGCATGCCGCTCGGCAGCGCCGCGCTGGCCGGCACCACCTACCCGATCGACCGCGAGTACACCGCGCAACTGCTGGGCTTCGACGCCGTCGGCGGCAACTCCCTGGACGGCGTATCGGACCGTGATTTCGCCATCGAATTCTGCGCTGCCGCCAGCATCGCGATGATGCACCTGTCGCGCTTTTCCGAAGAACTGGTGCTGTGGACCAGTGCGCAATTCCAGTTCATCGACCTGCCGGACCGCTTCTGCACCGGCAGCTCGATCATGCCGCAAAAGAAAAACCCCGATGTACCCGAACTGGTACGGGGCAAGAGCGGCCGCGTATTCGGCGCACTGATGGGCCTGCTGACCCTGATGAAAGGCCAGCCGCTGGCCTACAACAAGGACAACCAGGAAGACAAGGAACCGCTGTTCGACGCGGCCGACACCCTGCGCGACTCACTGCGTGCGTTTGCCGACATGATCCCGGCGATCAAGCCCAAGCATGCGATCATGCGCGAAGCAGCCTTGCGTGGTTTCTCCACCGCGACCGACCTGGCCGACTACCTGGTGCGTCGTGGCCTGCCCTTCCGCGACTGTCACGAAATCGTCGGCCATGCCGTGAAATACGGCGTGGACACCGGCAAGGACCTGGCGGAAATGAGCCTGGAAGAACTGCGCCAGTTCAGCGACCAGATCGAGCAGGACGTGTTTGCCGTGCTGACGCTGGAAGGTTCGGTGAATGCGCGTAATCACATCGGCGGTACTGCGCCGGCGCAAGTGAAGGCGGCAGTCGTGCGCGGCCAGGAATTGCTCGCCAGCCGCTAAAAAATGTGGGGGGAGCTTGCTCCCGTCGCGGCTTCCAGCCGACAGGTACCCAATTGACACGCCTCGGTCCAATGTGGGAGGGGGCTTGCCCCCGATGGCGGCATCTGGGCCGACCAGGATGTTGGATTGGGTTGAGTACATATCCGTTTCTGCGGTAACGGCTGCTAATGGTTCCGCTTTTACAGCGGCTCACTTTTGAAAAGCGCAAAAGTAAGCAAAACGCTCTTGCCCCACCACTCGGCACCTCGCTTAGGCTCGGTGTGCCCTCACTCCGGCCAGCGTGGTTTAACGGGGCGCCTAAGATCAAAAGCAGATCAAGATCAAGAGCGACTCGCTTCGCATCGTGATTACGGTTAGGTGCTACGCAGGTGTGTAGATACGTATGGCTATCGGGGAAGCCCCCTCCCACATTTGATTATTTCCTGGCTGCAATCATCGCCAGGAATCCCGGCATCGCCGCCAGCCTGTCCGCCTCGACCTTTTGCGCATTGGGCATCTCGTTCAAACGCTCCAGCAACGCCTTCGCCTGTGGCAACTGCGCCAGCAGGTCCAGCCCGAACAGCTTTTCGCCTACCCCACAGGCCAGATTCAAGCTGTACATGAAATACAGATCGGCAATCGTGAAGTGCTCTCCCGCCACATACGGCGCGAACTTGCCATGCCGGCCTAACGTACCGACCCCCAGCAACAATTCAGCTCGGGATTTTTCCTTGATCGCCTCCGGCACCGTCATGCCAAAAAAGGCTTCGGCGAAGCACGCCCGCGCAGGCAATTCAATGTACAGCTCGATCTCACGGCACAACGCCAGCACCTGGGCACGCTGGAACGGGTCGGCTGGCAGCAGCGCAGGCCCTTCCTGAGTCTGCTCGATGTATTCGAGGATCACGCTGGTTTCGTTGATGAAGCCTTGCTTGACGCCAAGCACCGGCACTTTGCCTCGCGGGCTCACCGCCAGGACTTCCGGTGTTTGTCCTGCATAAAAAGGCACCTCTTCAAAAGGCAGCCCTTTCTCCATCAGCGCCAGCTTGACCATGTTGTAGTAGTTACTGACCGAAAATCCGTAAAGCTTGAGCATCGCAAAGCCTCCAGGCCGGGTGCGGGGTTGGCTGCAAGCGTTATAGACGCTGAGGCCGGGCCTGACCAGCAGCATCACCCGCCTGAATGGAGTTAGACTGGCGCCCTTTCCTTGAGGAGCCTGCCATGAGCGAGCCGACCGATATCGACAATGACGAAGAAGAATTCACCGAAAGCACGCTGATCCAGGCCATCGAGAACCAGATCGAAAGCGATAACCCGCCGGCGGCCAAGGCCACGCTCAACAAGCTGACGCTGGTAGGTTATGAGCGAGAAGAGATCCTGAATCTCATGGCTCACGTGCTGGCCTTCGAGATCGACGCGATGCTGGATGAGGACCGCGCCTTTGATACCCAATGGTATGAAACCGCGTTGCGGGCACTGCCCGAGCTGCCGCCCGAAAAGGAATAACCCAGCCGCGCTGCAACACGCTGGACAGTTCGGCAAAGTGCGTTCACCTTATGGCCTGCTAGTCTCTAATAAATTTTAGAAAGTCTGGAGTCCTTATGTCGTATACCCCTGAGTTGGTTGCCGAACTGGAAATCCTTGTACTCTTCCCCCTGGACAGCACCAAGGAAGGTCTGAAAGTCCATCAGACCGCCGCTCCCACTGCCGTCGCCGCTGCCAAGCGCCTCCACGCCAAAGGGCTTATCGACCAACCGGACGGAGGCTACCTGACCAGCCTTGGCCGGGACGCCGCCGAGCAAGCCCAGACCTTGCTGACTATCCTGACCACCGCCTCGACCAAAGAAGCCGCCTGACACCTGACCCGCCCATGGAGTCCGCCCCTCTGCGGATTCCGCGGGCGTTGCCGTGCAGCTCACAAAATTCTGCCGCCAACCTCCATTTCCTCTAAACGTCCTACGCTTCTGTCTGTAAACTCCTACACGGCCGCCCATGTCGGGCCCTGCGAGCCACCGAGTTCGACATGACCCGCACCCATGAAATCCGCCCCGACCTGGACGAAGGCATCGACCGTAAGGTGCTGACCCAGTTGCGCGCGCGTTTCATGGCCCTCAACGAAGGGCGCTTGGCCCGGGCGATCGAAGGGCTGACGCCGCGTCAACAAAGCGTGCTGACCCTGTTGCCGCTGTTTTTTCACGTCAACCATCCGCTGCTGCCGGGCTATGTATCGGGCAGTACGCCAGCAGGTTTGTCGAATTTCGAACCCGACACCCAGGCCCTGACCGAAGCCCAGCGCCTGACCCGCTCGTTTTCCTACAAGGCGCGTCGCGGTAACCCGCCAACGCCCATCCACGGCCTGTTCCTGATGGGCAGCCTGGGTACGCTGGCCCAGGCGGATCAGAGCGATATGGACGTGTGGGTATGCCATGCGCCCGACCTGAATGACAACGAGTTGGCCGAGCTGCGCAAAAAGTGCCAGCTGCTGGAAGCCTGGGCCCAGACCATGGGCGCCGAAGCCCACTTCTTTCTGATCGAACCGACGCGCTTTGTGCTCGGTGAACGTGACACCCAACTGAGCTCCGACGATTGCGGCACCACTCAGCACTATCTGCTGCTGGATGAGTTCTACCGCACGGCAATCTGGCTGGCCGGGCGCACACCGATCTGGTGGCTGGTGCCGGTATATGAAGAAAGCCGCTATGCCGAGTACACCCACACGCTGATCTCCAAACGTTTCATTCGCGCTGACGAAACCCTCGACCTCGGCCATCTGGCACACATTCCGCCAGGGGAGTTCATCGGTGCCGGGCTGTGGCAATTGTTCAAGGGTATCGAGTCGCCCTATAAATCGGTGCTCAAGCTGCTGCTGATCGAGGTCTACGCCAGCGAACATCCCGATGTGCAGTGCCTGAGCCTGCGCTTCAAACGCGCGGTGTTTGCCAATCAGATGGACCTGGATGAGCTGGACCCTTACATCGTGGTCTACCGCCGCATCGAGGAATACCTCAAGGCCCGCAATGAACCGGAGCGCCTGGAACTGGTACGGCGCAGCCTGTACCTGAAGGTCAACCGCAAGCTCAGCGCCGGCCAGCGCACCGCCAGTTGGCAACGACTGCTGCTGGAACGCCTGGCCGATGAATGGGGCTGGGACCCGCGCCAACTGACCCTGCTGGACAGCCGCAGCCAATGGAAGGTGCGTCAGGTCGCCTCCGAGCGCCGCGCCCTGGTCAACGAGCTGAACTACAGTTATCGCTTCCTCACCCAGTTCGCCCGCACGGAACAGACCGTCAGCCTGATCAACCGGCGCGACCTCAATGTGCTGGGCCGTCGCTTGTACGCGGCCTTTGAACGCAAGGCCGGCAAGGTCGAGTTCATCAATCCCGGGATTGCCCCGGACCTGGCCGAAGACACCTTGACCCTGGTGCATTCGCCCAACCGCAAGGAGCCGGGGCAGCACCATTGGGGCCTGTATAACGGCAACCTCACCGCCCTGGAATGGGAGCACTTCGCGCCCATCAAGCGCAGCCGCGACCTGCTGGAAATGCTGACCTGGTGCCATCGCAACGGTGTGATCGACAGCAGTACGCGCCTGGCGCTGCACCCGGGCGTCAGCGACATGACCGAGTTTGAGCTGTTCAACCTGCTGGGCAGCCTGCAACAGACCATCGCCCTGCCCATGGTCAGCGTCGATGAAACTCGCCTGTTACGTTCAGCGGTGCCGGAAGAAGTGCTGTTGCTGATCAACGTCGGCGTCGACCCGCTCAAGCATCACCGCGACCTGAATATTCTGATGACCACCGAGCGTACCGACTCCCTGAGTTATGCCGGCGTACGTGAGAACCTGGTATTGACCCTGGACCAGGTCACCCTCAATAGCTGGAACGAGGTGATGGTCAGCCGCTACGACGGCCCCCATGCGCTGCTCGACTGTCTGCGCGACTACCTCAACCAACTGCCGCCGGATCATTTGCCCCGGTTGCGGGTGCGCTGCTTCTGTCACAACCGGGCACAGTTCATTGCCCAGCGCGTGGAGGAAATATTCGATACGGCGCAGAACCTGCTGCTTGGCCGATGTAATCACCGCTACCTCATCCAGGTGCAACAGCACTATCACGTCATGGAATTGGTCCCCGGCCAAGCCACCCATGTGCCGCTGCCGACCCAGGATGCCTTGATCGCCTACCTCAGTGAAGAGCTGGTCAGTTACAGCCCGTGGCACCTGGACGCCATGGCCCTGGAAGACCACGACCTGGCGCTGCTGCTGCCGATGGGCATGGCCGATTGCATACAGGTGTTCTACCGGGTCAATGAAGGGTTTGCCGAGCTGTATGTGCTCGACGAATTCAATGCGCTCTGGCAGCAGCGCTTGCCGTTCCATGACGAGCAAAGCCTCTTGGCACCGCTGCAGCGTTTCCTGCTCTCGATCATCTATCGCCGCGAAGCGCTGTCACCCCTGGACCCCCAACAGCCGATGGGCGAAGTCCAGATCTCGTATTACCAACTGCTGCCGTCGGGCAACGCCCGTGCTCGTCTGGTCGAACCAAGGCCGGCTCCGCAAAACCCGGCCAACAAGCCGTTTTATGACGTGCAGGCGATTATCGCCAAGGCGGCGCCCGGCCAGGTGGGTATTACGCTGTACTGCAACCAGCGGGAATTTTCCGAATTGGAATTTGGCGACCAGCTGTTCACGGTGGTCGCCCGGGAAATCGTTGGCCAGCGCCGGGAACCCGAGCGTTACCGTTGCTACATTACCGATCTGGATCTGTCGGGCCTGCTTGGCGACGTGCAAAGCCCGAGCAATCTGTACCTGCGCTACAAGGCCGAGCTTGAGCTCGCGCTCAATCAAGCGCTGGACCAGATTTAAAGAGGAAAAGCGCCGCCGTCCTTGGGTTGGCCTTCGACACTCAGCAGCTCGAGCTTGAGGGTCTTGCCGCCCGGTGCCGGCCAGTCAATATGCTGGCCCACTTGCAGGCCGAGCAACGCGCTGCCCACCGGTGCCAGGATCGAGATCTTGCCTTCATCGGCGTTCGCGTCCTTCGGGTAAACCAGGGTCAGGTGGTAATCCTTGCCGCTGCCTTGCTCGCGGCAATGCACGCTGGAGTTCATGGTCACGACACTTGCAGGCACTTCATCGTGGCCAACCACTTCTTCGGCGCGGTCGAGTTCGTGCTGCAACGCTTCGACACCGGGAAACTCGTCGCCCAAGCGGTCGATCAGTTGCTCCAGACGCTGCACGTCAAGACGGGTGAGAATGATGGACGGTGCGGTGGTCATGATTCAGGCAGACTCCTTTTTTCTGCACAAAAAAGCAAAACCCCGCCAGGAAAAGGCGGGGTTCTCACGGGCCTCGATGAGTTGAGGCGTACCCGGACACTACCACAGCGTCACAAATAAACAAGACGACCTCAGGCGCGGCCCCGCCGCTGCTCGGCCTCGGCACAGATCACTCGGCGCCGCTCATCATCGGCGGAGCGCCATTCGCGGATATCTTCCACATGGCGGAAACAACCGAGGCAGACTTTCTGCTCGTCCAGACGACACAAACTGATACAAGGTGACGGCACCGCCGGGCTGACATTACTGAACAGCGGCTTGGGCGGGCGAATGGGTGCAGGCTGGGTCACGATCAGATCTCGTCGAAATCCAGCTCGACGCCGGCTTGTTGCTGAACCAGGCGCGTGAGCATTTCGCCCAACTGCTCTTCGCTTTTGTCGCACTGCCACTTGCCGCTTTCTTCGTCGTAGTCGAAGTGAATACCGCCGGAACGCGCCGCCAGCCACAACTGGCGCAACGGTTCCTGGCGGCTGAAGATCAATTGAGTACCGTTTTCGAATTTGACGGTCAGCACACCGGCGGAGCTCTCCAGATCGATGTCCAGGTCACTCTCGTCAAAAATATCTTCCAGCGCCTGCTGGGTCGCATCCACCAGGTCGTGAAAACGGGCTTCGGTCAAACTCATTGTGGCAACCTCGAAAGTGTCTGGTTCTGCTCAAGCGCCGCACGATACGGACGCGCCCCGCCGATTGCAAAGGATACCGATTTCATCACAGATGGCGGTACGAAATATCCTCAACCAGCGTAGCCCGCTTCCCGACTATCTCGGCAAACCCCCGCCGGACGGGTATTCCAGCGCATAGGCAAGCTGGCGGGTGGTCGGTATACTCGGGCGCAATTAATGCATATTCAAGGATTTCGCCATGAAGCGCCTGATCTCTTCCCTTGCTGCGCTCGTCGCGGTCGCTTGCCTCGTTAGTGCCTGTGGTCAAAAAGGCCCGCTGTACCTGCCTGACGACAGCAAAGACCCGAACGAACAGGCACAGTCGTCGCAAAAGCCTTCCAAAGCGCACAAGCACGACACTTACTAAGGGACCCTCATGGACGCTTTTAACTACCGGGACGGCGAGCTGTTCGCGGAAGGCGTGGCGCTGTCGGCGATTGCCGAGCGCTTTGGCACCCCGACCTACGTGTATTCGCGTGCCCATATCGAGGCGCAATACCGCTCGTTCACCGACCCGCTGGAAGGCGTACCGCATCTGGTGTGCTACGCGGTGAAAGCCAACTCCAACCTGGGTGTGCTCAATGTCCTGGCGCGCCTTGGCGCCGGTTTCGACATTGTGTCCCGTGGTGAGCTGGAACGGGTATTGGCCGCTGGCGGCCAGGCCGACAAGATCGTGTTCTCCGGCGTTGGCAAAAGCCGCGAAGACATGCGTCGCGCCCTGGAAGTGGGCGTGCACTGCTTCAACATCGAGTCCACCGACGAACTGGAGCGCCTGCAGGTCGTGGCTGCCGAGATGGGCGTTCGCGCGCCGATCTCCCTGCGCGTCAACCCGGACGTCGACGCCGGCACTCACCCGTACATTTCCACCGGTCTCAAAGAGAACAAGTTCGGCATCGCCATCGCCGACGCCGAAGACGTGTACATCCGCGCCGCCCAATTGCCGAACCTGGACGTGTTGGGCGTCGACTGCCATATCGGCTCGCAACTGACCACCCTGCCGCCGTTCCTGGATGCTCTCGACCGCCTGCTGGCGTTGATTGACCGCCTGGGCGACTGCGGCATCTACCTGCATCACATCGATCTCGGTGGCGGTGTGGGCGTGCGTTACCGCGACGAAGAGCCGCCGTTGATTGCCGACTACATCAAGGCCGTGCGCGAACGTATCGAAGGTCGCGACCTGACGCTGATGTTCGAGCCGGGCCGCTATATCGTCGCCAACGCCGGCGTGCTGCTGACCCAGGTCGAGTACCTCAAGCACACCGAGCACAAGGACTTCGCCATCGTCGACGCGGCGATGAACGACCTGATCCGCCCGGCGCTGTATCAGGCCTGGATGAATGTCACGGCGGTGACGCCGCGCCACAGCCAGGCACGTGCGTACGACATTGTCGGCCCGATCTGTGAGACCGGCGACTTCCTGGCCAAGGATCGTCAACTGGCCCTGGAGGAAGGCGACCTGCTGGCCGTGCATTCGGCCGGTGCCTATGGGTTTGTCATGAGTTCCAATTACAACACTCGCGGCCGCTGCGCCGAGGTGCTGGTGGACGGTGATCAAGCGTTTGAAGTGCGTCGCCGCGAGACGGTAGCCCAGTTGTATGCTGGCGAAAGCCTGCTGCCGGAGTAAGCCATGCTGCTGCGTTTTACCAAGATGCACGGGCTGGGCAATGACTTCATGGTTCTCGACCTGGTCAGCCAGCACGCGCACATCCTGCCCAAGCACGCCAAACAATGGGGCGACCGTCATACCGGTATCGGCTTCGATCAACTGCTGCTGGTGGAAGCGCCGACCAACCCGGAGGTGGATTTCCGTTATCGGATCTTCAACTCCGACGGCTCCGAAGTGGAACAGTGCGGCAACGGTGCGCGCTGCTTCGCGCGCTTTGTGCTGGACAAGCGTCTGACCGCCAAGCGCCAGATTCGCGTCGAGACCAAGGGTGGCGTGATCGAACTGGATATCCGCAGTGACGGCCAGATCTGCGTCAACATGGGCGTGCCACGCCTGGTGCCGGCGGACATTCCGTTCCAGGCGCCCGAGCAGGCCCTCAGTTATGCACTGGATGTGGACGGCAACACGGTCGATATCGCCGCCGTGTCCATGGGCAACCCCCATGCGGTGCTGCGGGTCAATGACATCAACAATGCCCCGGTGCACGAGCTGGGGTCGAAGATCGAACATCACCCGCGCTTTCCGGCGCGGGTCAACGTGGGCTTCCTGCAGGTGATCGATCGTTCCCGCGCGCAATTGCGCGTGTGGGAACGCGGCGTCGGCGAAACCCAGGCCTGCGGCACCGGTGCCTGCGCCGCTGCCGTGGCCGCGATCAGCCAGGGGTGGATGGATTCGCCGCTGCTGATCGACCTGCCGGGTGGGCGCTTGTCCATCGAATGGGCAGGCCCTGGCCACCCGGTGATGATGACCGGGCCGGCTACGCGTGTATACGAAGGACAGGTCCGTCTATGAGTGAGCCAAGCCAATGACCGATAAGCCTCAAGTACCCGCACAAGTCACCTCAAGTGAAAGCCTGGAGGCCGCTGCGGTCGCGGCGTACCTTGAGGCTCATCCGGACTTCTTCGTCGAGCACGAAGAATTGCTCCCGGCATTGCGCATCCCTCACCAACGCGGCGACACCGTGTCGTTGGTGGAGCGGCAGATGAAGATCCTGCGCGAGCGCAATATCGAAATGCGCCACCGGCTTTCGCACCTGATGGACGTGGCGCGCGACAATGATCGCCTGTTCGAGAAGACCCGTCGCCTGATCCTGACCCTGATGGACGCCGCCAGCCTGGAAGAAACCGTGATGGCGGTGGAAGACAGCCTGCGCCAGGACTTCCAGGTGCCATTTGTCAGCCTGATCCTGTTCAGCGATAACCCGATGCCGGTGGGTCGCTGGGTCAGCGGTGGCGAAGCACAGACCGCCATCGGCGGGTTGCTGTCGGAAGGCAAGACCATCAGCGGCACCCTGCGCGAGCATGAACTGGATTTCCTGTTTGGTGCCGAACAAGGCAAACAGATCGGCTCCACTGCGGTGGTTGCCCTCAGCCACCAAGGCCTGCACGGCGTACTGGCCATCGCCAGCCGCGATCCGGCGCACTATAAAAGCTCGGTGGGTACCCTGTTCCTGACCTACATCGCCGAAGTGCTGGGCCGCGTCCTGCCACGCTTCACCACTGCCCTGCGCGCGGTGCGCTAGCCATGGAACGGCAACTGGACGCTTACTGCGCTCACCTGCGCAACGAGCGCCAGGTGTCGCCTCATACGCTTGACGCCTACCGGCGGGACTTGAACAAGGTCCTGGCCTTTTGCGAAAAACAGCAGGTTGCCAGCTGGAAAGCCCTGGATATCCAGAGCCTGCGCAGCCTGGTCGCACGATTGCACCAGCAAGGGCAGTCCTCGCGCAGCCTGTCACGCCTGCTGTCAGCGGTGCGCGGCCTCTATCACTACCTCAACCGCGAAGGCCTGTGCGACCACGACCCGGCCAATGGCCTGTCGCCGCCCAAAGGCGAGCGACGCCTGCCCAAGACCCTGGACACCGACCGCGCCCTGCAACTGCTCGATGGTGCGGTCGAGGATGACTTCCTGGCGCACCGCGACCAGGCGATCCTTGAGCTGTTCTACTCTTCGGGCCTGCGCCTGTCAGAGCTGACCGGCCTGAATCTCGAGCAACTGGACCTGGCCGATGGGCTGGTGCAGGTGCTGGGTAAAGGCAGCAAGACGCGCGTACTGCCCATCGGCAGGAAAGCGCGCGAAGCCCTGGAACGGTGGCTGCCGTTACGGGCGCTGGCCAATCCGAAGGACGATGCGGTATTCATCGGCCAACAAGGCCGACGCCTGGGGCCGCGGGCCATTCAGTTGCGCGTGAAGGCCGCCGGCGAACGCGAACTGGGGCAAAACCTGCACCCGCATATGCTCAGGCACTCCTTTGCCAGCCATATGCTCGAGTCGTCCCAAGACCTGCGCGCGGTACAGGAGTTGCTCGGCCACGCCGATATCAAGACCACGCAAATCTACACCCACCTCGACTTCCAGCACCTGGCAACGGTGTACGACAGCGCCCATCCAAGGGCCAAACGCATCAAGGGCGGCGACTCATGAGCATCAAGCTGATCACCTTCGACCTGGACGACACGCTCTGGGACAACGTACCCGTCATCATCAGCGCCGAAGCGTCAATGCGCGAATGGTTGGCGGTCAACGCATCCAGGGTTGGCGACTTGCCTCTGGAGCATTTCGCCAGCCTGCGCCAACAAGTGCTGGAACGTCATCCTGAGCTCAAACACCGCATCAGCGTCCTGCGCCACCGCGTATTGCTGCATGCGTTCGAAGAGGCCGGCTATCCGCAGCCCGAAGCGAAAGAGATGGCCGATGTGTGTTTTGAGGCGTTCATTCATGCGCGACACCAGCTCACGGTCTTTCCCGAAGCCGAACCGATGCTCAAAGCGCTACGCCAGCATTTTCTGCTGGGGGTGATCACCAACGGCAACGCCGACGTACAGCGCGTAGGTCTGGCGGATTACTTCCACTTTGCCCTGCGCGCCGAGGATATCGGTATCGCCAAGCCGGATGCGCGGTTGTTTGAGGAAGCGTTGCAGCGCGGCGGTGTGGACGCCAGCGCGGCAGTGCATGTGGGCGATCACCCCGGAGATGACATCGCCGGCGCGCAGCAGGCCGGGTTGCGGGCGGTGTGGTTTAACCCGACAGGCAAGGCGTGGGAAGCGCCAAAGCGTCCGGATGCAGAGATTCGCAGCCTGACGGAATTGCCGGCGTTGCTGCGCAGTTGGCAATAACACTGAGGACAATGTGGGAGGGGGCTTGCCCCCGATTGCAGTGGGTCAGCCAGTAAATTGGGGGCTGATACACCGCTATCGGGGGCAAGCCCCCTCCCACAGTTGAATCACTGCAAGGCTCAAATGAATCATCAGGCATGAAAAAACCCGCAGCGACGGCGGGTTTTTTCCTACAAGCAGTCAGCTGACCTCAGATAGGACGGCTGCCGTACTTGTTATCCGGCTTCTTCGGTGGGTCCGCCACCACATTGGGCTCGACCTCGACCACTTTGCCGCCTTTGGCGAGGAATTCTTCCATCGCACGGGCCAGGGCATCGCGCTCTTTGTTCTTGGCCTCAACACTGGGCAGCTCGTCTACCGAAACAGCGGCCTTGGCCTTGCCTTTGGCTTTGGGAGCGGCATCATCGCCTGCACTGTCATCGAGGTCTTCAGCAACGTCATCAGCCGCCACTTCAAGACTTTCTTCAGTGTCCTCTTCGTCACCTACTTCAAGGTCGTCGTTTTCCAGATCATCGTCGCTCATGTTCTACCTCATGACTTGCGAAAAGCAGATTAGTTATAGCCCAGCTTCATCCTCTGTCGAGGTCGCCGGAAAAAAATCAACATCCGCTGGATCACCAGCGGCTTATGCCCCTTCACCGTGCAAGGTGGCGAGGACTTTACGAGCACCGCCATGATCACGGTGCTCGCCCAGATAAACACCTTGCCAGGTCCCCATCGCCAAGCGGCCGGCCTTCACCGGCAAACTCAGCTGGCAGCCCAGGAGACTGGCCTTGAAGTGCGCCGGCAGATCATCCGGGCCTTCGTCGTTGTGCTCGAATCCCGCCTGGCCTTGCGGCACCAGCAGATTGAAAAAACGTTCGAAGTCACGGCGAACCGCCGGATCGGCATTCTCGTTGACCGTCAACGAGGCCGAGGTGTGCTGCAGCCACAGATGCAACAGCCCCACACGGCAGGCCTTCAATTCAGGCAAGCCGGCAAGCAACTCGTCAGTCACCAAGTGAAAGCCCCGGGGCCTGGCCCGCAGAGTAATCAGGGTCTGTTGCCACATACAGTTCTCCGCCCATCGGCGCGCATTCTAGCGCGCTCTGGAAAAAAACAAAGTGCCGAATACGCCCACATGCCTGTAAGACATTCGCACCCTTGAAAGTGCCGCGAGGATCCCATCACAAAGTCGACGAAAAACCCATGCCACTTATAGTCAAAGACAAACGCCAGACAAAAAAATGCCCGGCAAGCCGGGCATCTTTTTTTCGCGTATTTACAAGTTGTAACCGCGCTCGTTGTGTTGCGCCAGGTCGAGGCCGACCGCCTCTTCCTCTTCAGTAACGCGCAGGCCCATGACCATGTCCAGGACCTTGAGGATGACGTAGGTGACAATCGCCGTGTAGATCACGGTGAAGCCAACACCTTTGCACTGGATCCAGACCTGTGCAGCGACGTCAGTCACGGTGCCGAAGCCGCCCAATGCCGGGGCTGCAAACACACCGGTGAGGATCGCACCGACGATACCGCCGATACCGTGTACGCCAAATGCGTCCAGGGAGTCATCGTAGCCCAGCTTGCGCTTGAGGCTGGTTGCGCAGAAGAAGCAGATCACACCGGCGACCAGACCGATCACCAGAGCACCCATCGGGCCCACGGTGCCGGCAGCCGGCGTGATTGCGACCAGGCCGGCCACCACGCCCGAGGCGATGCCCAGTGCGCTGGGCTTACCGTGGGTGATCCACTCGGCGAACATCCAGCCCAGCGCAGCGGCGGCAGTGGCGATCTGGGTGACCAGCATTGCCATACCGGCCGTGCCGTTGGCTGCGGCAGCGGAACCGGCGTTGAAGCCGAACCAGCCGATCCACAGCATGGCCGCGCCGATCAGGGTGTAACCCAGGTTGTGCGGTGCCATCGGGGTGGTCGGGAAGCCTTTGCGCTTGCCGAGCACGATGCACGCCACCAGGCCGGCCACACCGGCGTTGATGTGCACCACGGTGCCCCCGGCGAAATCCAGCACACCCCAGTCCCACATCAGGCCGCCGTTGCCGCTCCAGACCATGTGCGCAATCGGCGCATAAACCAGGGTGAACCAGATAGCCATGAAGATCAGCATCGCGGAAAACTTCATGCGCTCGGCGAATGCACCGACGATCAGCGCTGGAGTGATGATGGCAAACGTCATCTGGAAGGTGATGAATACCGCTTCCGGGAACAGCGCCGCAGGCCCGGTGATGCTGGCTGGGGTAACGCCCGCCAGGAATGCCTTGCCCATGCCGCCGAAGAAGGAATTGAAGTTGACGACGCCCTGTTCCATACCGGTGGTATCGAACGCAATGCTGTAGCCGTAGACAACCCACAGGATGCTGATCAGGCCAGTGATGGCGAAGCATTGCATCATCACCGACAGGATATTTTTGGAGCGGACCATACCGCCGTAGAACAGTGCCAGGCCAGGAATGGTCATGAACAGCACCAGTGCGGTGGCGGTCAGCATCCAGGCGGTGTCGCCGGAGTTGAGGACTGGAGCCGCCACTTCGTCCGCCGCCATTGCAAGGCTTGGCATTACGATGGACAACAGGGCTCCGAGCCCTGCGAATTTACGCAGAGTCATAGTGTTTTTCTCCTGGGGCGTTGGGGTTTGGCGGCTTAGATTGCGTCGGTATCGGTTTCGCCGGTACGGATGCGGATAGCCTGTTCCAGATTGACCACGAAGATCTTGCCGTCACCGATCTTGCCGGTGTTGGCGGCCTTGGTTATCGCCTCGATAACCCGGTCAAGGTCCTTGTCGTCAATGGCGACATCAATCTTCACCTTAGGCAGGAAATCGACCACGTATTCCGCGCCGCGATACAGCTCGGTATGACCCTTCTGCCGCCCGAAGCCCTTGACCTCAGTAACGGTAATGCCCTGCACGCCGATCTCGGACAGTGACTCGCGTACGTCGTCCAACTTGAACGGCTTGATGATGGCAGTGACTAGCTTCATGAAAACTCTCTCCCGAATTGGTGGACTTGCCCCAGGAAAACAAACCCGTCTCAAGTCTAAGCGCAGTGCCTGGCTTTGTAACGCATCGTCGCCTGCGTATTACCGTGGCGACGCCAGCGAACCACTGGTGACGAAACCTGTACCCCTGATCCGTCGGCGCACTGCATTCGTCACAGCGACTGCATCAGTGCATGGGTCACGGTGGTCTAAGCAGAAACCTTGCCAGCTCCGTAAAAATCACTGAAATCAGTCCGTTGCCCGCTTATGCCCACCTGCGGGGCGTTCCGGCAGCGGCGATGCGCATCAAAACAGTGCGCGACCGCCCATCCCCATGCGCGAAAAGCGTGCGCACCAAGGCCGTGAAAAGACTATAGACGCTGCGTGATACACTGCCGGCCAACTGTTTTCCGGAATATTTCCCATGCTCGCGCCCAAAGACTTCCTCGACGCCCTGAGCGGCCACGCCTCTCGCCTGTTCAGCGGCGATACCCCGCTGCCCCGCAACGAAATCGAAAGCCAGTTCAAGGCATTGCTGCAAAGTGGCTTCAGCAAGCTCGATCTGGTCAGCCGTGAAGAATTCGACAGCCAGATGGTGGTATTGGCCCGCACACGTGCGCGGCTCGAGAGCCTGGAGGCGAAGGTGGCGGAACTGGAAGCGCGGCTGACGCCCCCATCGGCTGAATAAACCCGATGAGTGTGGGAGGCAAGCCCTGATGCCGCCCTCTGTAGGAGCGAGCTTGCTCGCGAAAAACTCATAGGCACCGCGTTCATTCAGGAAGCACGCGTTACCGTTGACGTTTTTCGCGAGCAAGCTCGCTCCTACAAAAAAGCCTTAGCATCAGGGCTTGCCCCCTCCCTCACTTCGTTGTCTGGATACGTTCTGTAAAACCTCCCCCACTGTGCGCATTCCCACCTCGTCTACCCTTGAATAATCCGCAGGAAGCGGCCTCCCATTCAAGGATCGAGCATGTCCCTCGCCATCGTCCACAGCCGCGCCCAGGTCGGCGTCGAAGCCCCCGTCGTCACTGTCGAAGTACACATGGCCAATGGGTTGCCGTCACTGACGCTGGTGGGCTTGCCGGAAACCGCGGTAAAGGAAAGCAAGGACCGCGTACGCAGCGCCATTCTCAACTCGGCCCTGCAATACCCGGCGCGGCGCATCACGCTCAACCTGGCGCCAGCCGACCTGCCCAAGGACGGCGGGCGTTTTGATCTGGCGATTGCACTGGGAATCCTGGCGGCCAGCGTGCAAGTGCCGGCGTTGATGCTCGATGATGTCGAGTGCCTCGGCGAGTTGGCGCTGTCCGGCGAGGTACGCGCGGTCAAAGGCGTGTTGCCGGCCGCTTTGGCGGCGCGCAAGGCCGGGCGCACCTTGATGGTGCCCAGGGCAAACGCTGAAGAAGCGTGCCTGGCATCAGGATTGAAGGTGATTGCGGTGGACCACTTGCTGCAGGCGGTGGCGCACTTGAATGGGCATGTGCCGATCGAGCCCTACCGGTCGGACGGCTTGCTGTATCTGAACAAACCTTACCCGGACCTCAGTGAAGTCCAGGGCCAACTGGCAGCCAAGCGCGCCTTGCTGATCGCGGCGGCGGGGGCGCATAACCTGCTGTTCAGCGGGCCGCCCGGCACCGGCAAGACGCTGCTCGCCAGCCGCCTGCCGGGGTTGCTGCCACCGCTCAGTGAGCAGGAAGCGCTGGAGGTTGCGGCGATTCAATCCGTGGTCAGCCTGGCACCGTTGAGCCATTGGCCGCACCGGCCGTTTCGCCAGCCGCACCATTCGGCATCCGGCCCTGCGCTGGTGGGTGGCGGGTCAAAGCCGCAACCAGGGGAGATTACGCTGGCCCATCACGGCGTGCTGTTCCTGGATGAGTTGCCGGAATTTGATCGCAAGGTGCTTGAGGTGCTGCGCGAGCCACTCGAATCAGGGCATATCGTAATTTCCCGCGCCCGTGACCGAGTGAGTTTCCCGGCGCGCTTTCAACTGGTCGCCGCGATGAACCCTTGCCCTTGCGGCTATATGGGCGAACCCAGCGGCCGTTGCCGGTGTACACCGGAACAGGTCCAGCGCTATCGCAACAAGCTTTCCGGGCCGTTGCTGGACCGGATCGATCTGCACCTGACGGTGGCCCGGGAAGCCACGGCGCTGAGCCCGGCACAACAGACCGATGACACCACCGCGAAATCGGCGGCGCTGGTGGCCGATGCGCGGGAACGCCAGCAACGACGCCAGGGCTGCGCCAACGCATTCCTCGACCTGCCGGGGCTGCGCGAATACTGCACGCTGGCGAAGGTCGATGAAAGTTGGCTGGAAAACGCCTGCGAGCGGCTGACGCTTTCGTTGCGGGCGGCCCATCGCTTGCTCAAGGTGGCGCGTACACTGGCCGACCTGGAACAGAAAGACGCCATCGCTCGCCACCATCTGCAAGAGGCGTTGCAATACCGCCCGGCGGCGAGCTCTTGAGCCTTACGCTGGAGCGCATGGGTAGCTTAGCGGAAGCGATCCACCTCATGCCGCAAGCCCGCCGCCAGGGTTTCCAGCTCTTTGGCGGTGATCGCCAGGTTCGACACCACTTCACGCTGCTCGCTGTTAGCCAGTGCGATGCTCTGCAAGTTGCTGCTGAGCAACGTCGCGGTGCTGCTCTGCTCCTGGGTGGCGGTGGTGATTGCGGCGAACTGCTGGCCGGCCGAACGGCTCTGCTCGTCGATGCGCGCCAGGGCCGAGGCCACATCGGCGTTGCGCGACAGGCCTTCCTGCATCAGCACGTTGCCGTGTTCCATGGTGGTGATGGCATTACCGGTTTCCTGCTGGATGCTCTGGATCATTCCGGAAATTTCATCGGTGGCCTGGCGGGTGCGCGAGGCCAGGTTGCGTACTTCGTCGGCGACCACGGCAAAGCCGCGACCTTGCTCACCCGCACGGGCCGCTTCGATGGCGGCATTGAGCGCCAGCAGGTTGGTCTGTTCGGCAATCGAGGTGATCACGCCGACGATACCGCCGATTTCCTGGGAGCGCTGGCCCAAGGTGTTGATCACCGTCGCGGTGCTGTTGAGCGCGGTGGCGATATGTTCCAGGGACGACGACGCCTCTTCCATCGAGGCACGCCCGATACGGGTCTGCTGTGCATTTTCCTGGGCCAGACGCTCGGTATTGCCCATGTTGTCGGCGATATTCAGCGAGGTAGCGCTGAACTCTTCCACCGCGCCGGCCATGCTGGTGATCTCGCCGGACTGCTGCTCCATGCCTTCATAAGCGCCGCCAGACAACCCCGACAGCGCCTGGGCACGGCTGTTGACGTCTTCGGCCGCCTTGCGGATATGCGAAACCATGGTCGACAGCGCCTCGCCCATTTGGTTGAAGCTGCGCGCCAACTGACCGATCTCGTCATGACTTGAGACATTCAGGCGCGCACTCAGGTCGCCCGCGCCGAGGGCTTCAGCCTGGCGCACCAGGTCACTCAATGGCGCAAGCTTGCTGCGCAGCAGCCATACCGTGGCCCCCACGGCCAACAGCATGGCCAGCACGCTGCCGATCACCAGGCGCATGCCGACGTCCCACGTCACTGCACGTATCTCGGCCTTGGGCATGCTTGCCACTACCGCCCAAGGGCCACCCTCGAAGGGTACCGATACGCTGTAGAATTCTTCGTTCTTGTCGCTCCAGAAGCGGCCTTCACCGGGTTTCTTCGCCAAGTCGAGCATCACTGCAACAGCTTGATCCAAGGCTTGCACACCGGCCGGCGGCACCAGCCAGTGCTTCTGTTCATCCAGCAGCGACAGGGAGCCGGTCTGGCCGATACGGAAGCGCTTGAGGTTGTCGAACTGGGCTTTCTGTTCGTCGGTGTAGTCGAACCCGATGAACAACACCGCGATGACTTTCCCGCTGGCGTCACGCACCGGGCTGTACTGGGTCATATAGGAGCGATCGAACAACACTGCCCGGCCGATATAGGCCTGCCCGTTGAACACGCGCTGGTAGGCCGGACCCTGGCGATCCAGCACGGTGCCGATGGCGCGGTTGCCATCCTGCTTGGTCAGGGAAGTGCTGATACGGACGAAGTCATCGCCGCTGCGCACGAATACCGTGGCCACGCCGCCTGACATGTCTTTGAACTCGTCCACTTCGCCGAAGTTGTTGTTCAGTAATTCACTGCCCAGGTACAGGCTTGGGGTTTGTACACCGGCCACAGCGACAGGCTGGTCCGCACGCACGCTCAAGCCGGCGCCGAAGCGCTTTTCAAACAGCCCGCTCAAACGCTGAGTGCTCTCGCGCAAGGTGCTGTGGAAGGTATTGAGTTGGTCGGCGAGCAAGCGCGCCTCGCTGGCCAAGTGTTCCTCGCGGGTGGCGAGGTTGGCGGTATCGAGGGAGCGTAGAGCGAAGACGGTACTGCCGCTGATGACGACAGCCAGAATCACGGCCAATGCGAGGCCTAACTGGGAAGCGATCCGAGCGCGAGGTTGAGACATGACAGCTCCTGAGCCGAGGCCAGGATCATCCTGATCTCTTAGCGCTGCTCGGCGAATTATCTAGTGGGAAACGTTGGTTCACGAGGGTTCCAACACACCTACTTCGGCGCGCTTTTAGAATACTTGAGCGATTCACAGGGGCATCACGCAAACGATTGCTTTCCAGCGACCGCCCCCTTCATTCGAGGCGCGTCACAGCAGGCAAAACCATCGCCTGCACCTCGCCCTGCAGAAACTCCGCCAGGCGTCGCAAGCGCTCACCGCCGGGGCGGGTTTTCGGCCAGACCAGGTAATAACTTTCCCCGCTGGCGACAGCCGTTGGCCAAGGCAGGCTCAAGCGTTTCTGGGCGACGTCCTCGGCGACCATCAACAGGTCCCCCATGGACACGCCGTAACCCCGCGCGGCAGCGATCATGCCCAACTCAAGCGTGTCGAACACCTGCCCACCCTTGAGCGAGACCCGGGACGTGAGCCCCATGCGCTCCAGCCAGTAGCGCCAGTCACGTCGGTCCGGTGTCGGGTGCAGCAGTTCGGCCGTTGCCAACCGCTGCACGTCCCAAGGCCCGTCATCCAATAGATTGGACGCGCCCACCGGAATCAGCATCTCGGCAAACAGGTAGCTGGCCTCCCAGTCCACCGGAAAATGCCCGTTACTGAGCAATACCGCGCAATCGAACGGTTCCTGATTGAAGTCCACTTCATCAATGCTCATCCACGCACTGGTGAGCTGCACCTCATTGCCCGGCTGCAGCGCCCGAAAGCGACTCAACCGCGCCAGCAGCCAGCGCATGGTCAGGGTGGACGGTGCTTTCATGCGCAAAATGTCGTCTTCGGCATTCAAGGTATGGCAAGCGCGCTCGAGGGCGGCGAAGCCTTCGCGCACGCCGGGCAGCAACAAGCGCGCCGCTTCGGTGAGTTGCAAGGTACGGCCGCTGCGCTGGAACAGCCTGCAGGCGAAATGCTCTTCGAGCGTACGAATATGCCGGCTGACCGCACTCTGGGTAATCGACAACTCCTGCGCCGCACGGGTGAAGGAGTGGTGACGGGACGCGGCCTCGAATGCCCGCAAGGCATACAGCGGAGGAAGACGACGAGACATTCTGATAGCTCCGACAGCGCAATGCGCAAACCCTACCAGAATCGATCAGGCATGAGTTTTAATCATGCGAACGATCGCTTTTATCCTTTTGTGCAATGCGCTGAAAGCGCCGAGAATCCAACCTCTCTACCTCCCTGACATTTCGAGAGTGATGATCATGCAGCATCCGGCACGTACCGAACTCTGGGCCATTCTGCGGCTGTCGGGGCCGTTGATTGCCTCACAGTTGGCGCACATGCTGATGGTGTTGACCGACACCCTGATGATGGCGCGCCTGAGCCCCGAAGCCCTGGCCGGCGGTGGCCTGGGCGCGGCAAGCTATTCGTTCGTGGCGATTTTCTGCATCGGCGTGATTGCGGCAGTGGGCACCCTGGTGGCCATCCGTCACGGCGCGGGCGACATCGACGGCGCCACCCGCCTGACCCAGGCCGGGCTGTGGCTCGCGTGGTTGATGGCCCTGGCGGCGGCGCTGCTGCTGTGGAACCTCAAGCCAGTGCTGCTGATGTTCGGCCAGACCGAAACCAACGTGCAGGCCGCCGGGCAATTTCTGACCCTCCTGCCCTTCGCCCTGCCCGGCTACCTCAGCTTCATGGCGCTGCGCGGCTTCACCAGCGCCATCGGCAAAGCCACCCCGGTGATGGTCATCAGCCTGTGCGGCACAGTGGTCAACTACCTGCTCAATCATGCGCTGATCGAAGGCATGTTCGGCCTGCCCAAGCTCGGGCTGATGGGCATTGGCCTGGTTACGGCCATCGTCGCCAATGGCATGGCCTTGGCGCTTATGTGGTACATCCGCAGCAACCGTACCTACGCCGCCTATCCACTGAGCACCGGCCTGCTGCGCCTCAACACCCAGTACCTGCGCGAGCTGTGGCGCCTGGGCCTGCCGATAGGCGGCACCTATGCGGTGGAAGTCGGGTTGTTCGCATTTGCGGCGCTGTGCATGGGCACCATGGGCAGTACACAGTTGGCGGCGCACCAGATTGCCCTGCAAATCGTCTCGGTGGCGTTCATGGTCCCGGCGGGGATGTCCTACGCGGTGACCATGCGTATCGGCCAGCATTATGGCGCCGGGCAGTTGTTGAGTGCGCGCATGGCCGGGCGGGTCGGCATGGGATTTGGCGCTCTGGTGATGCTGGGGTTTGCCGTGGTGTTCTGGCTGTGTTCCGACCCGCTGATCGGGCTATTCCTCGACCATGACGATCCGGCGTTTCATGACGTCATCGTCCTCGCCGTCAGCCTGCTGGCTGTCGCCGCCTGGTTTGAGTTGTTCGACGGTGTGCAGACCATAGCCATGGGCTGCATCCGTGGCCTCAAGGACGCCAAGACCACGTTCCTGGTGGGGCTCGGTTGCTACTGGCTGATCGGCGCGCCGTCGGCCTGGCTGATGGCGTTCACCCTGGGCTGGGGACCGACCGGCGTGTGGTGGGGCCTGGCGTTGGGGCTGGCGTGCGCGGCGGTGAGCCTGACCTGGGCGTTCGAGGCGAAGATGAAGCGGATGATTCGGCGAGAACCGGACATACAGCCTGCCTTTCAGGCGGCACAGACAGAGTAAAGCCCTGCTCGGTAAGACCTGTGGGAGGGGGCTTGCCCCCGATTGCGGACTGTCAGTCACCGATGTGTGGACTGATACACCGCCATCGGGGGCAAGCCCCCTCCCACATGTTCAATCGAGTTTACAACTTAGCCCGACAACGCCTGCTGGCTTTTGCCGGAGGTCAGGTATTCCACCAACTCAGCCAACGGCAATGGTTTACTGATCAGGTAACCCTGGGCCTGATCGCAACCAAACAGTCGCAAAAGCTCAAGCTGCTCAGGGGTTTCCACGCCTTCGGCCACCACTTCCAGGTTGAGGTTGTGGGCGAGGTTGATCATGGCGTGCACCAACTTGCGATTCTCTTCGCGCTCCTCCATGCCGCCGACGAAGCTCTTGTCGATCTTCAGCAAGGCAATCGGCAGGCTGTTGAGGTGCACGAACGAGGAGAAACCGGTGCCGAAGTCATCCAGGGAAAACCGCACGCCGAGACGGCCGAGGGCGTCCATGGTCTGTTTGACCAGGTCGCTGCGACGCATCACGGCGGTTTCGGTCAGCTCGAACTCCAGCCATTGCGCTTCCACGCCGCGCTCGGCAATCAACCGGCTGAGTGTCGAGAGCAATTGGCTGTCCTGGAACTGGCGAAACGACAGGTTGACCGCCATGTGCAACGCCGGCAGGCCGCGTTCGCGCAGATCCTGCATGTCCCGCAGAGCCCGGGAAATCACCCAATAACCCAACGGTACGATCAGGCCGCTCTGCTCGGCCAAGGGCACGAATTCGCTGGGGGGCAACAGGCCACGCTCGCCGTGGCGCCAGCGCACCAGGGCCTCAAGGCCGACGATATGCCCGTCATCCAGGTCCAGGCGCGGCTGGTAGTGCAGCTCCAGCTCATCGCGGCGCAAGGCACGGCGCAGCTCGCTTTCCAGATCGGCCAGGCTGCGCGCGTTGCGGTTGATGCGTTCGTTGAAGATATGAAAGGTACAGCCCTGGGTGCTTTTGGCCTGTTGCATGGCGATGTGGGCGTGCCACATCAACGGGTCGGCTCCGGCACGGGCACGGGCATGCGCCACGCCCAGGCTGCAGCCGATCAGCAGGCTTTCGCCGTCCACCCAGTAAGGCTCGGCCATGACTTCGGTGATGCGCTCGGCCATCCATTCGGCGCGCTGGGGCGCACGACGGGTGTCGATCAACAGCGCGAACTCATCGCTGCCCAGGCGCGCCAGTTGATCACCGGCTTCCAGCTGGCTCTTGAGCCGTGAGACCACCTGCAGGATCAAGCGGTCGCCGGCCTGGTGACCGAGGGCATCGTTGGCGTGACGGAAATTGTCCAGGTCCAGATGACCGAGGGCCAGGCCGCGGCCTTCGTTTTCCGCCAATCGCGCCGCCAGCAAGGTCTGGAACCCCTGGCGATTGGCGATACCGGTCAGCGGATCCTGTTCGGCCAGGCGCTGCAAGGTGTTTTCCAGCACGCCACGTTCACGCACATGGCGCAGGCAGCGGCGCAGGGTACTGGCGTCCAGCGCGCAATGGATCAGCCAATCGCTGACGCCGAGCGGCGCAACCAGCGGTTCCTGTTCCAGCAGCAATACACACGGCAGGCTGCAACGACCGGGACCGGGTTGCAGGTTGGGTGTGGTCAACAGCACCGCCTCGTGATCGTCGTCGAACAGACGACTCACCGAGTCCCAGTTGGGTGCACTGATCAGCACAGCCCCATCGCCCATCGGCGCCAGGCACTCGCGCAATAACGCTGCCCACGCGGGCGTATCGGCCAGCAGCAGCAAACGCAAGGGTTCGACAGGCGTAGACAAGCTAGCTCCCTAGACTCTGCAAAAATTCGTTGGCGGCGGGCATTATGACGTGCGGCCTGACGATAACCAATGCATGACCAATGATAGGTCTCATCAAACACGCAGACTGTGAAAATCAGTCGCGATACTCCCGACATCCTGCGGCAAAGTAGCAAAACCGGCAAATTTAGATCGAGTGGTACGTCACACCGTCGTTCTAAGGCAGCAGAATCTTGCCAGCCTGTTAAAATGCCCGCCCTTTTGAATAACGACTCCCTGAACTCTGTATGTCCCGACTCAATCCCCGGCAGCAAGAAGCCGTGAACTACGTCGGCGGCCCTCTATTGGTGCTCGCCGGTGCTGGCTCCGGCAAGACCAGCGTGATTACCCGCAAGATCGCGCACCTGATCCAGAACTGCGGCATCCGCGCCCAGTACATCGTCGCCATGACCTTCACCAACAAGGCGGCGCGGGAGATGAAAGAGCGCGTCGGCACCCTGCTCAAGGGTGGCGAAGGCCGTGGCCTCACCGTGTGCACGTTCCATAACCTGGGGCTGAACATCATCCGCAAGGAGCATGCACGGCTGGGTTACAAGCCGGGCTTCTCGATCTTCGACGAGACCGACGTCAAGGCCCTGATGACCGACATCATGCAGAAGGAATACGCGGGCGACGACGGCGTCGACGAGATCAAGAACATGATCGGCTCATGGAAAAACGACCTGATCCTGCCCGCCGAAGCGCTGGAAGCCGCGCGCAATCCCAAGGAACAGACCGCCGCCATCGTCTACACCCACTACCAGCGCACGCTCAAGGCGTTCAACGCGGTGGACTTCGACGACTTAATCCTGCTGCCGGTCAAACTGTTCCAGGAACACAAGGACATCCTGGAAAAGTGGCAGAACAAGGTGCGCTACCTGCTGGTGGACGAATACCAGGACACCAACGCCAGCCAATACCTGCTGGTGAAGCTGCTGATCGGTACGCGCAACCAGTTCACCGTGGTGGGCGACGACGACCAGTCGATCTACGCGTGGCGCGGCGCCCGCCCGGAAAACCTGATGCTGCTCAAGGACGACTACCCGTCCCTGAAAGTGGTGATGCTGGAGCAGAACTACCGCTCCACCAGCCGTATCCTGCGCTGCGCCAACGTGCTGATCTCCAACAACCCCCACGAGTTTGAAAAACAACTGTGGAGCGAGATGGGCCATGGCGACGAAATCCGCGTGATCCGCTGCCGCAACGAAGATGCCGAAGCCGAGCGCGTGGCGGTGGAAATTCTCAGCCTGCACCTGCGCACCGACCGCCCTTACAGCGACTTTGCGATCCTGTATCGCGGCAACTACCAGGCCAAGCTGATCGAACTGAAACTGCAGCACCACCAGGTGCCGTATCGCCTGTCGGGGGGCAACAGCTTCTTCGGGCGCCAGGAAGTGAAAGACCTGATGGCCTACTTCCGGCTGATCGTGAACCCGGACGACGACAACGCCTTCCTGCGCGTGATCAACGTTCCACGTCGGGAAATCGGTTCGACGACCCTGGAAAAGCTCGGCAACTACGCCACCGAACGCAAGATTTCGATGTACGCCGCCACCGACGAGATCGGCCTGGGCGAACACTTGGACACGCGCTTCACCGACCGCCTGTCGCGCTTCAAGCGCTTCATGGACAAGGTGCGCGAACAATGCGCCGGCGAAGACCCGATCAGCGCCCTGCGCAGCATGGTCATGGACATCGACTATGAAAACTGGCTGCGCACCAACAGTTCCAGCGACAAGGCCGCGGATTACCGCATGGGCAACGTCTGGTTCCTGATCGAAGCCCTGAAGAACACCCTGGAAAAAGACGAAGACGGTGAAATGACCGTCGAGGATGCCATCGGCAAACTGGTGCTGCGCGACATGCTCGAGCGCCAGCAGGAAGAGGAAGACGGCGCCGAAGGCGTGCAGATGATGACCTTGCATGCGTCCAAGGGCCTGGAATTCCCCTACGTGTTCATCATGGGCATGGAAGAGGAAATCCTCCCGCACCGCTCCAGCATCGAAGCCGACACCATCGAGGAAGAACGGCGCCTGGCCTACGTGGGCATCACCCGTGCGCGTCAGACACTGGCCTTCACCTTTGCCGCCAAGCGCAAGCAATACGGCGAAATCATCGATTGTGCCCCCAGCCGGTTCCTCGATGAGCTGCCGCCGGATGACCTGGCCTGGGAAGGCAACGACGACACCCCGACCGAGGTGAAGGCCGTTCGCGGCAACAGCGCCTTGGCCGATATACGCGCGATGTTAAAGCGCTAGAATCGACTACTTTTTAATCTACTTTCGGCGCCTGTTGCGCCAACAGAGGAAGCTTTCCGTGGAAGCACTGCACAAGAAAATTCGCGAAGAAGGCATCGTGCTTTCCGATCAGGTACTCAAGGTTGACGCCTTTCTGAACCACCAGATCGACCCGGCGCTGATGAAATTGATCGGCGACGAATTCGCCGCACTGTTCAAGGACTCGGGCATCACCAAGATCGTCACCATCGAAGCCTCAGGCATCGCCCCGGCGATCATGACCGGCCTGAACCTCGGCGTGCCCGTGATCTTCGCACGCAAGCAGCAGTCCCTGACCCTGACCGAAAACCTGCTCTCGGCGACGGTGTATTCCTTCACCAAGAAAACCGAAAGCACCGTGGCGATCTCACCGCGCCACCTGACCAGCAGCGACCGCGTGCTGGTCATCGATGATTTCCTGGCCAACGGCAAGGCGTCCCAGGCGCTGATTTCGATCATCAAGCAGGCCGGCGCGACCGTGGCCGGCTTGGGCATTGTGATCGAGAAGTCGTTCCAGGGCGGCCGTGCCGAGCTGGATGCACAGGGTTACCGGGTTGAATCGCTGGCGCGGGTGAAGTCGCTGGCGGGTGGGGTTGTCACCTTCATCTGAATCAACGCAGCTCAAAATGTGGGAGGGGGCTTGCCCCCGATAGCGGTGTATCAGTCACCAAATATGTTGGCTGAACCACTGTCATCGGGGGCAAGCCCCCTCCCACCTTGCTCTCTATTGCCTGTCAGTGCGCGGTGGCCTGGAGGCCGGCGAGTAGCAGGCGCTGGTACAGGTCTTCCTTGAACCCCTCCGGTTGATCCAACCGCATTCGCTTCAAATGTTCGGGGAACACTTCCGGCTCCGGTGCATCCAGCGCCGCCTTGCCCAGTTCCAGCATCTCCGTAAGCTTGAATTTGCTCTTGAGCCAGTTCAGTGCCCGCAACAGGTCCCGCTCTTCACCCGTGAAATCGCTGCCCAACGGGTATTCCGGGAACAGCCGTCGATGCTTGGCCTGAATCGCCTGGAGCCGCTCTGGCGTATTGTCGGCAAAGCGCGGATCCAGCTTGAAATCCTTGGGCAGCTTGCCGGCTTTTTGCGCCTGTTCGATCAAGCCCTCCTGGAAGCGCGAGTCAGTGACCTTGAGCAGCGCCTCGATCACCTGGGCATCCGTCTGACCCCGCAAGTCGGCAATGCCGTACTCGGTAATCACGATATCGCGCAGGTGCCGGGGAATGGTGCAATGGCCATACTCCCAGACGATATTCGAACTGACTTCTCCCCCCGATTCACGCCAGCTGCGCAGGATCAGGATCGAGCGCGCGCCTTCCAGCGCGTGGCCCTGGGCAACGAAGTTATACTGCCCGCCCACGCCACTGAGCACGCGGCCGTCTTCCAACTGGTCGGCCACACCGGCACCGAGCAACGTCACCATGATCGCGCTGTTGATGAAGCGTGCGTCCTGGCGCTGCAAGCGCTTGAGTTCTTCCTGGCCATACAGCTCGTTGATATAGCTGATGCGGGTCATGTTGAATTGCAGCCGCTTGGCGTGGCTCATCTCCTGCAAGCGCTGGTAGAAACTGCGCGGGCCAAGGAAGAAACCGCCATGGATCGAGATGCCATCGGGCTGCGCTGCATCGTCGAGTAGCCCCGCATTGGCTTGTTCCTGGGTCGCCACATCCGGGTATACCTTGCGCCGGATGATGCCGGCGTCCGCCAGCACCAGCAGGCCGTTGACAAACATTTCGCTGCACCCATAAAGGCCACGGGCGAATGGCTCGACGCCGCCTTCACGACTGATCAATGGCGCCCACTGGTAAACATCCACGTCGGTGAGCAGCAATCGATAGGCTTCGTTATCGGCCTGGCGCGCCAGCAAGGCGGCGGTCAGCGCATCGCCCATGGAGCCGATGCCGATCTGCAAGGTGCCGCCATCGCGTACCAGGGTACTGGCATGCAGCCCGATAAAATGGTCCTGGAACCCCACCGGCATGTTGGGCGTGGAAAACAGCGTGGTGCTGTCTTTCTCATCGAGCAGGTAGTCGAATGCGTCCATCCCCAACTCGGCATCGCCGGGCATGTAGGGCAATTCAGTGTGGACCTGGCCGACAACCAGGATGGTTTCCCCGGCTTCGCGGCGTTTGGCGATCATCGGTAACAGGTCGAGGGTGATATCCGGGTTGCAGCTCAGGCTCAGGCGGTCGGGATGCTCGGCGCTGCTGGCAACCAGTTGCGCCACCAGGTTCAAGCCCGCTGCGTTGATATCGCGGGCGGCGTGGCTGTAATTGCTGCTGACATAATCCTGCTGCGCCGAGTCGCTGTGGAGCAGGCTGCCGGGCTGCATGAAGAATTGCTGCACGCGGATATTCTTCGGCAGGCTGTCCTTGTGCAGGTCCGCGAGGAAATCCAGTTCGGGATAATCACCAAACACGCGCTCGATAAACGGTTCGAGAAAGCGCTTCTGCAACCCGTCTCCCAAGGAGGGGCGGCCAAGGCTCAGCGCGGTGTAGATCGTCAGCGCCCGCTCGGGCAATTTGGCGATGCGCCGGTATAGCGCATTGACGAACAGGTTGGGCTTGCCCAGCCCAAGCGGCATGCCCATGTGGATATGCGCCGGCAAGCGTGCCAGTACGTCGTCAACTGCTTGCTCGATTGAACACAACTGCACCATCCGACTGCTCCCGAACATTCCATGAATTGGGGTTGGACCGAGCTTGCCGGGTCTTTGCTGCAATGACCAGCGACGAAAAAGGCATCGAGGGCACAAAAAAGCCGCTCGAAAGCGGCGTTTTTTGGCGAATTCAGGTTTATTTCAACCCTGACATCTTCTGAATGGCGCCCTTGAGCTCCTCATCAGAGCAATCACTGCAGGTGCCTTTGGGCGGCATGGCATTGATGCCGGTGATCGCCTTCGCCAGGATGCCATCAAGACCGCCCTGATGATCGGCGCGCTCTTTCCACGCCGCCGTATCGCCAATTTTTGGCGCATTCAGCAGACCGGTGCCGTGGCACGCATTGCAGTGCTTGGCGATGACTTCATCCGGCGTTTTCGCACCGCCAGCGCCGCCTGCCGCAACAGCGACTTCCATGCCCTTGCATTCCTGGCCCTGGACACACACCTGGCCCACAGGCTCCAGGCGCTTGGCGATGTCATCGTTGGTCGCAGCTTGAGCGCTGCCAGCCCATAGGGCCAGTACGGTTGCTGGTGCAGCCAGCATTTTCATAATTAGGTTCACGCGTTCACCCTCAATGGTGGCTATTCACGCCTGCGGCCACGGTTTCGCAGGCGGCGAAAGTATAGCGGTTAGCCCGCCCGGCCGAAACAACCCTATTAAATAAAGGGAGATTCGGCCTCGCGGTGTACAGCTGCGCGAACCCTGCAACGCTGGCAGGGCGCCTCCGCTTTAAAAGTTCGCGGGTGTGGCTGCGCTGATCAGTCGCGCCGGCACGTCGAACGGATTGCGAAAACGGTGGGGCTTGGTGCTTTCAAAGTAGTAGCTATCGCCTGCTTCGAGCACAAAAGTTTCAAGACCGACCACCAGCTCCAGGCGCCCTTCCACCAGGATCCCGGTTTCCTCGCCTTCGTGGGTGAGCATTTCTTCGCCCGTGTCGGCGCCAGGCGGATAGATTTCGTTGAGAAACGCGATTGCCCGGCTCGGGTGCGCTCGGCCTACCAGCTTCATGGTTACGGCACCGTCGGAGATGTCGATCAGCTCATTGGCTTTATAGACGATCTGCGTCGGTATTTCCTGGAGTATCTCTTCGGAAAAGAACTCCACCATGGACATGGGAATGCCGCCCAGTACCTTGCGCAGGGAACTGATCGAGGGGCTGACGCTGTTCTTCTCGATCATCGAAATGGTGCTGTTGGTGACGCCCGCGCGCTTGGCAAGCTCGCGCTGGGAAAGACCTTTGAGTTTACGGATGGATTGCAGTCGTTCGCCGACGTCCAATGCAGGTGCCTCCTAGGATTCAGGCTTTGTTGTAATTGAGCGTTATCATGGCGACAGCGTTCAGTATTTACAACACTTGGGCCTGAATCCTGGGCAGCGGCATTCGTACCTGGCGATCAAGCGCCCGAATAGAGCCTTGGCACCCGGCGCAGGTTGCAGAAAATCTGGTAGGGAATGGTTTCAGCCGCGGTCGCAACGTCGCTGGCGAGGATGTTCCTGCCCCACAACTCCACCGTGGAACCCAGCCCCGCCTGGGGCACATCCGTCAGGTCGACGCACAGCATGTCCATGGACACCCGGCCCAGCAACTGGCTGCGCTGGCCGGCGACCAGCACCGGTGTGCCAGTGGGCGCGTGGCGCGGGTAGCCATCGGCATACCCCATGGCCACCACACCGATACGCATCGGCTTGGGCGTGACGAACCTGGCGCCGTAGCCCACCGGCTCTCCCGCCGGCAGTTCACGCACGCAAATGACTTTGGACTCCAGGGTCATCACCGGCTTCAAGCGTGTGGCAATCGCCTGGTCATCACCAAAAGGCGTGGCCCCATAGAGCATGATGCCGGGGCGCACCCAGTCGCTGGGCACACTCGGCCAACCCAGTACGGACGGGGAATTGCGCAGGCTGACCTCGGCCGCCAGCCCCTGGCGGGCTGCTTCGAATACCGCCACTTGTTCGCTGCTGCTTACGCAATCGAGCTCATCGGCGCGGGCGAAATGGCTCATCAATACGATCCTGGCGACTTTGCCGCTGCCCAGCAGACGCTTGTAGGCCTCCTGGAAATCCTTGGGATGCAGGCCGACGCGGTGCATGCCCGAGTCGAGCTTGAGCCAGATGGTCAGCGGTTTGCTCAGCGCAGCCTGCTCGATAGCCTCCAGTTGCCACAGCGAATGCACCACGCACCACAGATCCTGCTCGATGATCAGCGGCAGCTCGTCGGCTTCGAAAAAACCTTCCAGCAGCAGTACCGGCGCACGGATCCCGGCGGCGCGCAGCTCCAGGGCCTCTTCGATGCACGCCACCGCAAACCCATCGGCCTCGCCTGCCAGCGCCTGGGCCACAGGCACTGCGCCATGGCCGTAGGCATCCGCCTTGATCACGGCGAGGGCCTTGGCCCCGGTGACTTCGCGGGCCAATTGGTAGTTGTGACGCAGGGCTTGGAGGTCGATCAAGGCACGGGCAGGACGCATGGCGGCAGGCTTCTAGGCGGCAAAGTAAAAAAACCGGTGCCGACCAACAACGTCGGCGCCGGGAGAGGGATGTGTAGTTAAGGCAGCGCGGCCACGACGGACAGCTCTACCAGAATCTCCGGTTCGCACAGCTTGGCTTCAACCGTGGCACGGGCTGGCGCGGCGCCTTTGGGCAGCCACTTGTCCCATACCGTGTTCATGCCGGCGAAGTCGGCATCGATGTCTTTCAAATAGATCGTCACCGACAGCAAGCGGGTCTTGTCGGTGCCGGCCAGGTCCAGCAGACGCTCGATATTGGCCAGGGTCTCACGGGTCTGCTGCTCAATGCCTGCGTTCATGTCGTCGCCCACCTGGCCCGCCAGGTACACGGTACCGCTGTGAACAACGATCTGGCTCATGCGTTCATTGGTGAGCTGGCGCTGGATGGACATGTTTAGCAGACTCCTGGTGATTGCCATAACGGAAAATATCGAGGCCTTCGGCACTGATCTGCGGCGTTTTCTTCGCCATCAGGTCGGCCAGCAAACGACCGGAGCCGCATGCCATGGTCCAGCCGAGGGTGCCATGGCCGGTATTGAGGAACAGGTTCCTGAACGGGGTGCCACCGACAATCGGTGTGCCATCGGGTGTGGTTGGACGCAGACCGGTCCAGAAACTGGCCTGGGCCAAATCGCCGCCCTGAGGATAAAGGTCGTTGACGATCATCTCCAGGGTTTCACGCCGACGAGGATTGAGCGACAGGTCAAAACCGGCTATTTCAGCCATGCCACCGACGCGAATGCGGTTGTCGAAACGGGTGATTGCGACCTTGTAGGTTTCGTCCAGGATGGTCGAAGTAGGCGCCATTGCCGGGTTGGTAATCGGCACGGTCAGCGAGTAGCCCTTGAGGGGGTACACGGGCGCCTTGATGCCCAGCGGCTTGAGCAACTTCGGCGAATAACTGCCCAGCGCCAGCACGTAGCGGTCGGCGGTCTCCAGCTTGCCGTCGATCCACACGCCGTTGATACGGTCGCCGGCGTAATCGAGGCGCTGGATGTCCTGTTCGAAGCGGAACTCCACGCCCAACTGCTTGCACATATCGGCCAGACGCGTGGTGAACATCTGGCAGTCACCGGTCTGGTCGTTGGGCAGGCGCAGGGCACCGGCCAGAATATCGGTGACGTTGGCCAGGGCCGGCTCGACCCGGGCGATGCCGGCACGGTCGAGCAATTCGAAAGGCACGCCGGATTCGCGCAATACGGCGATGTCCTTGGCCGCACCATCAAGCTGGGCCTGGGTGCGGAACAGTTGAGTCGTCCCCAGACTGCGCCCTTCGTAGGCAATCCCGGTTTCGGCGCGCAATTCGTCAAGGCAGTCGCGGCTGTATTCGGAGAGGCGGACCATGCGCTCCTTGTTCACCGCATACCGGCTGGCGGTGCAATTGCGCAGCATCTGCGCCATCCACAGGTATTGGTCGATATCGGCGGTGGCCTTGATCGCCAGTGGCGCATGGCGTTGCAGCAGCCATTTGATCGCCTTGAGCGGCACGCCCGGCGCGGCCCAGGGCGATGCATAGCCTGGGGATACCTGGCCGGCGTTGGCGAAACTGGTCTCCATGGCGGCGGCGGGTTGACGATCGACCACCACGACTTCAAAGCCGGCCCGAGCCAAATAGTAGGCACTGGTCACGCCAATGACGCCGCTACCCAAGACCAGAACGCGCATTTTTATATCCTCATCACGGGCTGAGCCGCTGACGTGTGTTATTCGAGCAATGATGAGCGCAGTGTAAAAAACAATTACCAGTGCATTTCACTATATAAATGCCTATATTTGGCGACAATTCTCGGCACAAATGCTTTTTACAGAGGCGTATCCCCTATGCGTACCAACACCCAGACCAAGCGGGAGCTGGACAAGATCGATCGCAATATCCTGCGCATCCTGCAAACCGATGGGCGCATTTCGTTCACGGAGCTGGGGGAAAAGGTCGGGCTGTCGACGACGCCCTGTACCGAGCGGGTACGGCGGCTGGAGCGCGAAGGGATCATCATGGGCTACAACGCGCGGCTCAATCCTCAGCATTTGAAAGGAAGTCTGCTGGTATTTGTCGAGATCAGCCTGGATTACAAGTCGGGCGACACGTTTGAGGAGTTTCGCCGCGCGGTGCTCAAACTGCCGCATGTGCTGGAGTGCCACCTGGTGTCCGGGGATTTCGACTACCTGGTGAAAGCGCGGATTTCCGAGATGGCCTCGTACCGCAAATTACTCGGCGATATCCTGCTTAAATTGCCCCATGTGCGCGAGTCCAAGAGCTATATCGTGATGGAAGAGGTGAAGGAGAGCCTGAACCTGCCGATTCCTGACTGACTCACTGGCACAACGCTTTCAAATGTGGGAAGGACTTGCCCTAATGACCGTCTGTAGGAGCGAGCTTGCTCGCGAAAAACTCACAGGCACCGCGTTCATTCAGAAAGCACGCGTTATCGTTGACGCTTTTCGCGAGCAAGCTCGCTCCTACAGACCGCATTAGGGCTTGCCCCCTCCCACATTGACCGAGTACATCCGCTACACCAGCACCTGCCGAGTGCTGGCCATGTACTGATGAATCTGCTTTTCAACCCGTGGATGAATCAATTCCACCGGCCGCCGGCCATTGGGGCACGGCAAGGTCTTGGTGGTGCCGAACAGGCGGCAGATCAGCGGACGCTCGTCATACACGGTGCAGCCGTTGGGCCCCAGGTGCACGCAATTGAGCTCATCCATGGCCGCTTTCTGCTCGGCAGCCGTCTTGCGCGGCAGGCGCGACATTTCCTCGGGCGAAGTGGTGACCGGCCCACAGCAGTCGTGGCAACCGGGAACACACTCGAACGAAGGAATCTGCCGACGCAATGCGCTGACTTTCTGACTGTTGCAACTCATCGAAACACATACCGAACGGCAAATAGGCGTGGATTCTGACTCAAATCGCTGCGCGCAGACAGCTTCGCCCGACCGTTGTATCCTGCGTCAAATTTTCCAAACAGGGAGCCCCCATGACTGCCAGCGCTCGGCACACCGCGTCCTACTACGCCGCCAGCAGCGTGCCGCACCCCGATTACCCGGCGTTGCTGGGTGAGGTGCGCGCCGATGTCTGCGTGATTGGCGGAGGGTATTCAGGGCTCAATACCGCCCTGGAGCTGGCCGAGCGCGGCTTCAGCGTGGTGCTGCTGGAAGCCCGCAAAATCGGCTGGGGCGCCAGCGGGCGTAACGGAGGGCAGCTGATTCGCGGCGTCGGTCATGGCCTTGACCAGTTCGCCAAGGTGATCGGCACCGACGGCGTGCGCCAGATGAAACTGATGGGCCTTGAAGCCGTGGAGATCGTGCGCGAGCGTGTCGAGCGCTTTCAGATCCCCTGCGACCTGACCTGGGGCTACTGCGACCTCGCCAACAAGCCCCGCGACCTGCAGGGCCTCGCAGAAGACGCCGAAGAGCTGCGCAGCCTGGGTTATCGCCATCAAGTGCGCCTGCTGCAAGCCAGCGAGATGGCCAGCGTGATCGGCTCCGACCGCTATGTGGGTGGCATGATCGACATGGGCTCCGGGCATTTGCATCCGCTGAACCTGGCCCTGGGCGAAGCTGGCGCTGCGCGACAGTTGGGCGTGCAATTATTTGAGCAGTCTGAAGTGACGCGCATCGACTACGGCACGCAGGTCAAGGTGCACACCGCTCAGGGCCAGGTACATGCAACAACCCTGGTGCTGGCCTGCAACGCCTACCTTAACGGCCTCAACCCGCACTTGAGTGGCAAGATATTGCCCGCCGGCAGCTACATCATCGCCACCGAACCCCTGAGTGAAGCGCAAGCCGCCAGCCTGTTGCCGCAGAACATGGCGGTGTGCGACCAGCGGGTAACGGTGGACTATTTCCGCCTGTCCGCCGATCGCCGCCTGCTGTTCGGCGGCGCCTGCCACTATTCCGGGCGTGACCCGAGCGACATTGGCGCCTATATGCGGCCAAAGATGCTGCAAGTGTTCCCGCAACTGACCAATGTGAAGATCGACTTCCAGTGGGGCGGCATGATCGGCATCGGCGCCAACCGGTTGCCGCAGATCGGACGCCTGGCGGAGCACCCCAATGTGTATTACGCCCAGGCGTATGCAGGCCATGGCCTCAACGCTACGCACCTGGCGGGCCGGTTGCTGGCCGAAGCCATCAGCGGCCAGCAACAAGGGCGCTTCGATCTGTTCGCCCAGGTGCCGCACATGACCTTCCCTGGCGGCAAACACCTGCGCTCGCCGCTGCTGGCCCTTGGGATGCTCTGGCACCGCCTCAAGGAACTGGTCTGAATCAATCGCGCCAGAAAGGCTTCAAGCCTTCATGGCGCGCCTGTTCCGCCGTCAGCCCCACGTCGCGCAATTGCTCGCGCGTCAGCGTCAGTAGGACCTTGCGTGTATGACGCCGGCGCCAGAACAGGCTCCAGCGGTTATCCCCAGGCACAGATGGCGCCCGCTCCTCCCCTGCTTCCAGTTCCTGGCTGTGTAACGCCAGCCGCACATCGCTCATGCCATTCATTTTGCCGTCCCTCGTTAGCTTGCCGCCTTGAGTGACTAGAATGAGCGCGCGAGCAAACCCAATACAGATTCAACCTATCTTTATTAAATCCATACAGACACTGCCTATGTGCGGCTGAATCCTGTATTTTCATGCTATCTGTACTGGTCCCCTGGGAGTGACCGCTGTGACCCTTTACGTCAACCTCGCCGAATTGCTGGGCACACGCATCGAACAGGGTTTTTATCGCCCCGGCGACCGCCTGCCTTCCGTACGCGCATTGAGTGTGGAGCACGGGGTCAGCCTGAGCACGGTGCAGCAAGCCTATCGATTGCTGGAAGACAACGGCCTGGCGATGCCCAAGCCCAAGTCCGGCTATTTTGTGCCGCCAGGGCGTGAACTGCCGGCGCTGCCCGAGGTGGGTCGCCCGGCCCAGCGACCGGTGGAAATTTCGCAGTGGGATCAGGTGCTGGAATTGATTCGTGCAGTGCCGCGCAAGGGCACCATACAGCTGGGTCGTGGCATGCCGGACGTGTTGTCGCCCACGCTCAAGCCATTGCTTCGCAGCCTTGCCCGCGTCAGCCGCCGCCAGGATCTGCCGGGGCTGTATTACGACAACATCCTTGGCTGTATGGAATTGCGCGAGCAGATTGCGCGACTGTCATTGGATTCCGGTTGCCAACTGACAGCCGAAGACATTGTTATCACCACCGGCTGCCACGAAGCCTTGTCCGCCAGTATCCGCGCCATTTGCGAGCCCGGCGATATCGTTGCAGTGGACTCGCCAAGTTTCCACGGCGCCATGCAGACCCTCAAGGGTCTGGGCATGAAAGCCCTGGAAATCCCTACCGACCCGATCACCGGCATCAGCCTTGAAGCCCTGGAACTGGCGCTGGAACAGTGGCCGATCAAAGTCATCCAGCTCACCCCCAACTGCAACAACCCATTGGGCTACATCATGCCGGAGGCGCGCAAACGCGCACTGCTGACCCTGGCCCAGCGCTTCGACGTGGCGATCATCGAGGACGATGTGTATGGCGAACTGGCCTACAGCTACCCGCGCCCGCGCACGATCAAATCCTTCGACGAAGACGGCCGGGTGCTGCTGTGCAGTTCATTTTCAAAAACCCTGGCGCCCGGCCTGCGCATTGGCTGGGTCGCGCCGGGTCGCTACCTGGACCGGGTGCTGCACATGAAATACATCAGCACCGGCTCGACCGCCACCCAGCCGCAGATCGCAATCGCAGAATTTCTCAAAGGTGGCCATTTCGAACCGCATTTGCGCCGGATGCGCACGCAATATCAGCGTAACCGCGACCTGATGCTCGACTGGGTCAGCCGCTACTTCCCCGCCGGTACGCGCGCCAGCCGGCCCCAGGGCAGTTTTATGCTGTGGATAGAATTGCCGGAGGGCTTCGATGCGCTCAAGCTCAACCGCGCCCTGATGGAACAAGGCGTGCAGGTGGCGGTAGGCAGCATCTTTTCTGCCTCCGGCAAGTACCGTAATTGCCTGCGCATGAACTACGCTGCCAAATCGACGCCGCAGATCGAGGAGGCGGTGCGCAAGGTCGGTACCGCTGCGCACGCCCTGCTGGCCGAAACGGCGGACTGACCTTTTCCGAGCAATTGCCGTCATATGCCGACAACCGCCCTGACCTGGATGCCGCTTCCTTGATGATTCAACGGCTTTTACCGCTTGTCCTGATGGGAGCGCTGGCACTGGGTGGCTGCGCGACGGCCTACACACCGCGCGTGCCCAGTGATGCGCTGCCGGCGGCACAGTCCTCCTTCGGCCGTTCGATCCAGGCCCAGGCGGCGGCGTATCAGGGCCGCTCGGGCTTTCGTCTGCTGCCCAACAGCAGCGAAGCCTTCATGGCCCGCGCCGAACTGATCCGCAACGCCCAGACCAGCCTGGACCTGCAGTACTACATCGTGCACGACGGCATCAGCACGCGCATGCTCGTGGGCGAACTGCTCAAGGCCGCCGACCGCGGCGTGCGGGTGCGCATCCTGCTGGACGACACCACCAGCGACGGGCTCGACCAGATCATCGCGACGCTTGCCGCCCATCCCAACATCGACATTCGCCTGTTCAACCCGCTGCACCTGGGGCGCAGCACGGGGGTGACCCGCGCCATGGGGCGCCTGTTCAACCTGTCGCTGCAACACCGGCGCATGCATAACAAACTGTGGCTGGCTGACAACAGCGTGGCGATCGTGGGTGGACGCAACCTGGGAGATGAGTATTTCGATGCCGAACCCAACCTGAATTTCACCGATATCGACATGCTCAGCGTCGGGCCGGTGGCCGAGCAGCTGGGCCACAGTTTCGATCAGTACTGGAACAGCGCGCTGAGCAAGCCTATCGATGAGTTTGTCTCGGACATGCCCTCCAAGGTCGACCTCGCTGTCGCACGTGGGCGCCTGGAGACCTCGCTGGCCCAATCGCGCCAGCAAAACCACGCCCTGTATAACCGCCTGCGCACCTACCAGACCCAGCCGCGCATGGATATCTGGCGTCGCGAGTTGATCTGGGCCTGGAACCAGGCGCTGTGGGATGCCCCGAGCAAGGTGCTGGCCAAGGCCGACCCGGACCCGCAATTGCTGCTCACCACGCAGCTGGCGCCGGAGCTGGAAGGTGTCAGCCGTGAGCTGATCATGATTTCAGCGTACTTTGTACCCGGCCCGCCCGGGTTGGTGTACCTGACGGGCCGCGCCGATGCGGGCGTGTCGGTGAATCTGCTGACCAATTCCCTCGAAGCTACGGATGTACCCGCCGTGCATGGCGGCTACGCACCCTACCGCAAGGCGCTGCTCGAGCATGGCGTAAAGCTCTATGAGCTGCGTCGACAGCCCGGCGACCCCAGTGCAAGCGGCGGGCCGCACCTGTTTCGTCGCGGCAGTTTTCGCGGCTCCGACTCCAGCCTGCACAGCAAGGCGATGATTTTTGACCGGGAAAAGTCGTTTATCGGTTCGTTCAATTTCGATCCGCGCTCCGTGCTGTGGAACACTGAAGTCGGCGTGCTGGTGGACAGCCCGGAACTGGCGGAACACGTACGCAACCTGGCGTTGCAAGGGATGGCGCCGGCGCTGAGCTACGAGGCGAAATTGCAGGACGGGCAGATCGTGTGGGAGACCGAAGATAACGGCCAGTTGCACACCCTGACCCGGGAGCCCGGCAGTTGGTGGCGACGGTTCAATGCCTGGTTCGCGACCAGCGTCGGCCTGGAGCGCATGCTCTAACCCATGTGGGAGGGGGCTTGCCCCCGATTGCGGTGTGTCAGTCACCCGATGCAGCCACTGACACTAAGCTATCGGGAGCAAGCCCCCTCCCACATTTGCCCCTGCACTATTTCCAGCAGAGTTAGAGCTTGATCCAGGTCGCCTTCAGCTCGGTGTATTTGTCGAACGCGTGCAGCGATTTATCGCGACCGTTACCCGACTGTTTGAAGCCACCGAACGGAGCGGTCATGTCGCCGCCGTCGTACTGGTTGACCCACACACTACCGGCACGCAGGGCCTTGGCCGTCAGGTGCGCCTTGGAAATGTCCGCCGTCCACACCGCCGCGGCCAGGCCATATTGGGTGTCGTTGGCGATGGCGATGGCTTCTTCGGCGCTGTCGAACGTGATCACCGACAGAACCGGGCCAAAGATTTCTTCCTGGGCAATTTTCATGGCGTTGGTCACACCGTCGAAAATGGTCGGTTCGACGTAAGTACCACCGGTTTCTTCCAGCGTGCGCTTGCCCCCGGCGACCAGCTTGGCGCCATCGGCATGACCGGCTTCGATGTACGACAGCACGTTGTTCATCTGCTGGGTGTCCACCAGCGCACCCACGTTGGTGGCGGGGTCCAGCGGGTTACCGGGTTTCCAACCCTTGAGGGCTTCGATCACCAGCGGCAGGAAGGTGTCCTTGATCGAACGCTCCACCAACAGGCGCGAACCGGCGGTGCAGACTTCGCCCTGGTTGAAGGCAATGGCGCTGGCGGCGGATTCGGCGGCGGCTTGCAGATTTGGCGCATCGGCAAACACGATGTTCGGGCTCTTGCCGCCGGCTTCCAGCCACACGCGCTTCATGTTCGATTCGCCGGAGCGGATCAACAGCTGCTTGGCGATTTTAGTGGAACCGGTAAAGACCAGGGTATCCACGTCCATGTGCAGCGCCAGCGCGTTACCCACGGTGTGGCCGTAGCCCGGCAGTACGTTGAACACGCCTTTTGGAATGCCGGCCTCAACGGCCAGGGCGGCGACGCGGATGGCGGTCAGCGGAGACTTTTCGGACGGCTTGAGAATCACCGAGTTACCGGTCGACAGCGCCGGGCCGAGTTTCCAGCAGGCCATCATCAGCGGGAAGTTCCACGGTACGATCGCACCGACCACACCGACGGGCTCACGGGTCACCAGACCCAGTTGGTCATGGGGCGTGGCCGCCACTTCATCGTAGATCTTGTCGATGGCCTCGCCGCTCCAGCTCAGGGCATTTGCCGCGCCGGGTACGTCGATGTTCAGGGAGTCGCTGATCGGCTTGCCCATGTCCAGGGTTTCCAGCAGCGCCAGCTCCTCGGCATTGGCCTTGAGCAGCGCGGCGAAACGGATCATCACCGACTTGCGCTTGGCCGGTGCCAGGCGCGACCAGACCCCGGAATTGAAAGTGGCGCGGGCGTTTTCCACGGCGCGCTGGGCGTCGGCGGCGTCACAGCTGGCCACGGTGGCGAGCAGACGGCCATCGACCGGGCTGATGCATTCGAACGTATCACCGGAAACGGCGGCGGTGTATTCGCCATTGATGTAAGCGCGGCCTTCAATCTTCAGGTCCTTGGCGCGTTGTTCCCAGTCGGCACGGGTCAGGGTGGTCATGCGAGTGTCCTCCTCTTATTGAATAGAGGGCCAGGTGGATGTACCCCCGGCAGCCTCAAAGAATTCTTGCCCGCCAGCCATCTGTTCGGCGCAAGGCAACTGCCACCCTAAACCAGCGGCTGGGGATGTTTCAATATATTTGACATAACGGCGGTAAACGCCCTTGCGATGTTCATTTTAATAAACATAGACTTTGGGCTCCCCAACCGCAGGCCAGACGGGACAAGCACATGAGCATCCAGGACATCGTCGATTTCAGCCAAGCCAACACCGCCCCCGACCGCTATCGCCCTGCCGCCGAGAAAATCCTCAAGGGCGATCCCGAACAGACGATCTACAACCACTACAACAGCCCATGCGGACAAATGAACGCGGGCGTCTGGGAAGGCGAAGTCGGGCAGTGGACAGTCAATTACACCGAGCATGAATACTGCGAGATCGTGCAGGGGGTTTCCGTACTGCGCGATGCCCAAGGGAATGCCAAAACGTTGCGCGCCGGCGACCGCTTTGTGATCCCCGCCGGCTTCAGCGGCACCTGGGAAGTGCTGGAAGCATGCCGCAAGATCTACGTGCTGTTCGAGCAGAAAGCCTGATCAGCGAATCCCAGGCAAAAAAAAGCCCGTATCGTGAGATACGGGCTTTTTTTCACAAGGAAGAAAATCAATTACTTGATTTTGCCTTCTTTGTAGATCACGTGCTTGCGAACGCGCGGGTCGAACATTTTCTTTTCGAGCTTGTCCGGGGTAGTACGCTTGTTCTTGTCGGTAGTGTAGAAGTGACCAGTACCGGCGCTAGAGATCATTCGAATCAATTCACGCATGATAGAGCTCCTTAGATCTTGCCGGCGGCGCGGATTTCGGCCAGCACGACAGTGATGCCACGCTTGTCGATGATACGCATGCCTTTGGCAGATACACGCAGGCGAACAAAACGTTTCTCTTCTTCAACCCAGAAGCGGTGATGCTGCAGGTTCGGCAGGAAACGACGACGGGTTTTGTTATTTGCGTGGGAAATGTTATTCCCAGTCACCGGACCCTTACCGGTAACTTGACAGACTCTCGACATGCCTCAGCCCTCTAAAACCACATGCCCAACCCGGCATGGGTTGGCCGCTTAATCTCTCAGTCATTTGGCGCCAGGCGCCGCGTTTCTTTAGGGTCTTACCGGCTACACCTACAAGCGAAGGAACCGGGCCCCTAGAAAAGAGCGCTGCTTTATACCAGAAAGACCCAGGTGCAACAACAGCGAGTGTGTTTTTACCTGGGCAAATCTCGGCTATTGGCGCCTGAACCGTTGCCAGGAGGGGCCGCTGTAACAGCCGACCGCTCGTCGCACAGAATGATTTTCAGCGCCTGCAAGTACTCGTACCTGCCTGTTGAAACGCGCTGAGGCGCCATCAAAACAGCATTTTGGCTAAAAGCACAGGCAAAAATGGACTAGTCATTTACCAATCAGACCTCTACGGTAGGCTTTTTCCAGACTGCACTCGCAGATGGGCCTTCGATCTGCACAGGAAACCGAATATGCGCCTCGCTGCCCTACCGCTGTTGCTAGCCCCCCTTTTTATTGCGCCGATGGCCGTTGCCGCCACCAACTTGAGCATTTGCACCGAGGCCAGCCCCGAAGGGTTCGACGTGGTGCAATACAACTCGTTGACCACCACCAATGCTTCGGCGGACGTGCTGATGAACCGCCTGGTGGACTACGACGCAACCGCCGGCAAGCTGGTGCCGAGCCTGGCAGACAGCTGGGACGTCTCTGCGGACGGCCTGACCTACACCTTCAAATTGCACCCGAACGTGAAATTCCATCGCACCGAGTATTTCTCTCCAAGTCGCACCCTGACGGCCGAAGACGTGCGCTTCAGCTTCGAACGCATGCTCGACCCGGCCAACCCGTGGCACAAGATCGCCCAGAGCGGCTTTCCCCACGCCCAATCCCTGCAATTGCCGGCGCTTATCAAGAAGATCGATGCCCTTGACCCGCTGACCGTGCGCTTCACCCTGGATCACGCCGATTCCACGTTTCTTGCAGCATTGAGCATGGGTTTTGCCTCGATCTACCCGGCCGAATATGCCGACAAACTGCTCAAGGCCGGCACCCCGGAGAAGCTCAACAGCCAGCCCATTGGCACCGGACCGTTCGTTTTCGTGCGCTTCCAGAAAGATGCGGTGGTGCGCTACAAGGCCAACCCGGACTACTTCGCCGGCAAACCGACTGTGGATAACCTGATCTTCGCCATCACGCCCGATGCCAATGTGCGCCTGCAGAAACTGCATCGCGATGAATGCCAGATCGCCCTGTCGCCCAAGCCCCTGGATGTGGGCGAGGCAGAAAAAGACCCGGCCCTGAAGGTGGAAAAAACCGCCGCCTTCATGACCGCCTTCGTTGCCATCAACAGCCAGCACCCGCCACTGGACAAGCCCGAAGTGCGCCAGGCGATCAACCTGGCCTTCGACAAAGGCAGCTATCTGAAGGCCGTATTCGAAGGCACCGCCGAAGCGGCCAGTGGCGTTTATCCACCCAATACCTGGAGCTATGCCAGGGACTTGCCGGGTTATCCACAAGACCTCGCCAAAGCCAAGGCGCTGCTGAACCGCGCCGGCCTCAAGGACGGCTTCAAAACCACCATCTGGACCCGTCCTACTGGCAGCCTGCTGAACCCCAACCCGAATCTTGGCGCTCAACTGCTGCAGGCCGATCTGGCCAAGGTAGGCATTCAGGCCGACATCCGCGTGATTGAGTGGGGCGAGTTGATTCGCCGCGCCAAAGCCGGCGAACACGACCTGCTCTTCATGGGCTGGGCCGGTGACAATGGCGACCCGGATAACTTCCTGACCCCGCAATTTTCCTGCGCAGCCGTCAAATCCGGTACCAACTTCGCCCGCTACTGCGACCCTGCGCTGGACAAGCTGATCAGCGCCGGCAAGACCACCAGCGAACAAGGCGTGCGCAGCAAGCTCTACCAGCAGGCCCAGACGCAGATCCAGCAACAGGCCCTGTGGCTGCCCTTGGCACACCCCACTGCGTTCGCCCTGACGCGCAAAAATGTCGGGGGCTACCAGGTGAGCCCGTTTGGCCGGCAGGATTATTCCAAAGTCAGCGTCAAACCTTGAGCTGCAAGCTGCGAGCCCGCTTGAGGCTTGCAGCTTGAACCTGCTGCTGCCCGCCTACATCCATCCGTATTCCGCCATCGACAACGGATCACCATCGCCCACGATGATGTGATCCAGCACCCGTACGTCCACCATTTCCAAGGCCTTCTGTAGAATTTTGGTCAGTTTTCGATCAGCGGGACTTGGATCCACGCTTCCCGAAGGGTGGTTGTGGCACAGGATCAACGCTGCCGCGTTGTACGCCAGTGCGCGCTTGACCACCTGCCGGGGATAGACCAGAGCGGTATCGATGGTGCCTTCGCAAAGCGCCTCGAAACCCAGCACCCGATGCCTGGAGTCGAGAAACAGGCAGCCAAACACCTCGTGAGACTCGTGACGCAGCAGCGCCTTGAGGTATTCGCGCACGGCCAGCGGGCTTTCCAGCACCGAATCGTTGCGCAAGCGCTCGGCCATGTGGCGCCGGGACATTTCCAGCACCGCCTGCAATTGGGCAAACTTGGCCGGCCCCAGGCCCAACTGCTGATTGAACAGCGCCTGGCTCGCCTCCAGCAGCGGACGCAGGCCACCAAATTGGGCCAACAAATGGCGCGCCAGGTCCACGGCGCTTCTGCCGGATACCCCGGTGCGCAGGAAGATCGCCAGTAATTCGGCATCGGACAGACTGGCCGCACCCCACTCCAAAAGCTTCTCTCGTGGCCGCTCGGTAGCAGGCCAATCGCGAATACTCATCCCACCTCCTTCCCTTGATGTATGCCGTATGCGCCGCTGTTGCCGAGCGGTCGCTGTGTTATCGTAGGCCCTCTTTTTTGCCTGCGATTTCACCTGGGGAGGAGTTATCGCAGGCGTCACTGAACTGGCTTCACTGAACTGGAAAGGCAAACCAATGCAGCGTCTGTATCGGAAACGCATCGTTCTCGGCGTCGGCGGCGGCATTGCCGCCTACAAGAGCGCGGAGCTGGTTCGCAGGCTCCTGGATCAGGGCGCCGAAGTGCGTGTGGTCATGACCCGTGGTGGCAGTGAGTTCATCACCCCGCTGACCATGCAGGCCTTGTCCGGCCACCCGGTTCACCTGGACCTGCTGGACCCGGCGGCCGAAGCTGCGATGGGCCATATCGAACTGGCCAAATGGGCCGACCTGGTGCTCATCGCGCCGGCCACCGCCGACCTGATCGCGCGCCTGGCCCAGGGCATCGCCGATGATCTGCTGACCACCCTGGTACTGGCCACCGACGCCACCGTCGCCATCGCCCCGGCGATGAACCAGGCCATGTGGCGCGACCCGGCCACCCAGGCCAACACCCAACTCCTGCAAAGCCGTGGCCTCAAGGTCTTCGGCCCGGCGTCCGGTAGCCAGGCCTGTGGCGACGTTGGCATGGGCCGCATGCTCGAAGCCACCGACCTGACGCTGTGTGCCGCCGAGTGCTTCCAGCACCTGGCCCTGACCGGCAAACACGTACTGATCACCGCTGGCCCGACCCAGGAAAACATCGACCCGGTGCGCTACATAACCAACCATAGCTCAGGAAAAATGGGCTTTGCCCTGGCTGAAGCCGCGGTTGAGGCAGGCGCACGCGTGACCCTGATCACCGGCCCGGTGCATTTGCCGACGCCCGATCGTGTGACCCGAATCGACGTAGTCAGCGCCCGCGACATGCTGGCGGCCTGTGAGGCGGCTATTCCGTGCGACCTGTTCATCGCCTCGGCAGCGGTTGCGGACTACCGGCCGGAAGTCGTCGCACCGCAAAAGCTCAAGAAAGACCCTACAAGCGGCGATGGCCTGCTCCTGCAAATGGTGCGCAACCCGGACATTCTGGCCACCATCGCCACGCGTCCGGACCGTCCGTTCAGCGTCGGTTTCGCTGCCGAGACCGAACATTTGCTGGACTATGCCGCACGCAAATTGAAAGACAAAAACCTCGACCTGATCGTCGCCAATGATGTCGCCAACCCGAGCATCGGCTTCAACAGCGAGGAAAATGCCATCAGCGTGATCGACCGCGAGTTGCACGCCACCGTTTTCGCCCAGACCAGCAAGGGCAAGATTGCCCGCCAACTGATCTCTTTTATCGCCCAACGGCTGAACCAGGTTTAATGTCCATGCACGCTTTGCAAGCCAAGATCCTCGACCCACGCATCGGTAGCCAATTCCCGCTCCCGGCGTACGCCACCCCAGGTTCAGCGGGCCTGGACCTGCGCGCCATGCTCCAGCAGGACACGGTCCTGGAGCCAGGCCAGACAATCCTGATCCCCACCGGCCTGTCGATCTACGTCGGCGACCCTGGCCTGGCGGCCCTGATCCTGCCGCGCTCCGGCCTGGGCCACAAACACGGCATCGTGCTGGGCAATCTGGTGGGCCTGATCGACTCCGACTACCAGGGCGAATTGATGGTGTCGTGCTGGAACCGCGGCCAGACCGCGTTCAACATCGCGGTTGGCGAGCGCATCGCCCAACTGGTGCTGGTGCCGGTGGTACAAGCGCAGTTCGAACTGGTGCAGGAATTCGACGAAACCCAGCGCGGCGCAGGTGGTTTCGGGCATTCCGGCAGTCACTGACTAAGCTGAACAGGGCCGGGTGCGATTGCCCGGCCAGACGCCACCGCCAGGTTTTTCAGGATGAAGAATGCGCGAAAATTATCAGCGGATTTTATTAAATAAAATCAATAAGTTACGCAGATATGCGCGCAGGACCGACGCGCCGATGGCACTTTTACACCACGAACTCTCTGCCGAAAACGTCGTCATACCCTTCAGTTTGAGCCTGCCGGCCAGCCACATCAGGCCAGCCTTGCCCCCTTTCAGATGGAGTTTCCCCCCGCGATGAGTACCGCAGCCCGCGTAGCCCCAAGCTTTCCCGACAGCATCTTCCGCGCCTATGACATTCGTGGCGTGGTGCCCAAGACCCTGACCGCCGAAACCGCCTACTGGATCGGCCGCGCCATCGGTTCACAGAGCCTGGCCCAGGGCGAGCCGAATGTCTCGGTAGGCCGTGACGGCCGCTTGTCAGGCCCCGAGCTGGTGGAACAACTGATCCAGGGTCTGGCCGACAGCGGTTGCCACGTCAGCGACGTCGGCCTGGTACCGACGCCTGCGTTGTACTACGCCGCCAACGTCCTGGCCGGCAAGTCCGGCGTCATGCTGACCGGCAGCCACAACCCGTCGGACTACAACGGCTTCAAAATCGTCATCGCCGGCGACACCCTCGCCAACGAACAGATCCAGGCCCTGCACACTCGCCTGAAAACCAACGACCTGACCACCGGCACCGGCAGCATCACCAAGGTCGACATCCTGCAGCGCTATTCCGACGAAATCACCCGCGACGTCAAGCTCGACCGCCGCCTCAAAGTCGTGGTGGATTGCGGCAACGGCGCAGCGGGCGTGATCGCTCCGCAATTGCTCCAAGCCCTCAATTGCGAAGTGATTCCCCTGTTCTGCGACGTCGATGGCAACTTCCCCAACCATCACCCGGACCCGGGCAAACCGGAAAACCTGGTGGACCTGATCTCGAAGGTCAAGGAAGTGGGCGCCGACGTCGGCCTGGCTTTCGACGGCGACGGCGACCGCGTGGGCGTCGTGACCGAAACCGGCGAGATCGTGTTCCCGGACCGGTTGCTGATGCTGTTCGCCCGTGACGTGGTGGCGCGCAACGCCAACGCCGAAATCATCTTCGACGTGAAGTGCACCCGTCGTCTTACGCCGCTGATCAAGGAATACGGCGGTCGACCGTTAATGTGGAAGACCGGCCACTCGTTGATCAAAAAGAAAATGAAGGAAACCGGCGCGTTGCTGGCTGGCGAGATGAGCGGTCACGTGTTCTTCAAGGAACGCTGGTTCGGGTTTGACGACGGCATTTACAGCGCTGCGCGCCTGCTGGAGATCCTCAGCAAGGAAAAATCCACGGCGCAAGAGTTGTTCCAGACCTTCCCGAACGATATTTCCACGCCCGAGATCAATATCCATGTGACCGAGGAGAGCAAATTCAGCATCATTGACGCACTGCACGATGCGCAATGGGGCGAAGGCGCCAACCTGACCACCATTGATGGTGTGCGAGTCGATTACGCCGAAGGCTGGGGCCTGGTTCGCGCGTCCAACACCACACCGGTGCTGGTGCTGCGTTTCGAGGCGGATACCGAGGCCGAGTTGCAGCGCATCAAGGACGTATTCCACGTCCAGTTGAAACGTGTTGCCCCTGATCTCCAATTACCGTTCTGATTTTTAACCGGAGCCCTGAATGACCCTCGAACGCGAAGCCGCTGCCAACACCGCCAAGGTCCTGTCCGAAGCGTTGCCCTATATTCGACGCTACGTCGGCAAGACGCTGGTGATCAAGTACGGCGGCAATGCCATGGAAAGCGACGAGCTGAAAACCGGCTTTGCCCGCGACATCGTGCTGATGAAAGCCGTGGGGATCAACCCGGTTGTCGTCCACGGCGGCGGGCCGCAAATCGGCGACCTGCTCAAGCGTTTGTCGATCGAGAGTCACTTCATCGATGGCATGCGCGTCACTGACGCGCAGACCATGGACGTGGTGGAGATGGTGCTCGGTGGCCAGGTCAACAAGGACATCGTCAACCTGATCAACCGCCACGGCGGCAGCGCCATTGGCCTGACCGGCAAGGACGCGGAACTGATCCGCGCGAAAAAACTGACCGTGACGCGCCAGACGCCGGAAATGACCCAACCGGAAATCATCGACATCGGCCAGGTGGGCGAAGTAATCGGCATCAACACCGATCTGCTCAACCTGCTGGTCAAGGGTGACTTCATCCCGGTGATTGCACCCATCGGCGTGGGTGCCAACGGTGAGTCGTACAATATCAATGCCGACCTGGTTGCAGGCAAGGTGGCTGAGGCGCTGAAGGCTGAAAAGCTGATGCTGCTGACCAACATCGCAGGCCTGATGGACAAGGAAGGCAAGGTGTTGACCGGCTTGACCACTCAACAAGTGGATGAGTTGATTGCCGACGGCACCATCTACGGCGGCATGTTGCCGAAGATCCGTTGTGCGCTGGAAGCTGTGCAAGGCGGCGTCGGCAGCTCGTTGATCCTGGATGGCCGTGTGCCGAACGCGATCCTACTGGAAATCTTCACCGATACGGGTGTAGGCACGCTGATCAGCAATCGCAAGCGTCCTTAAAAACGCTGAAAACAAATGTGGGAGGGGCTTGCCCCCGATGGCGGCGTATCAGTTGGAGTATCCAGCACTGATCCACCGCTATCGGGGGCAAGCCCCCTCCCACATTTGACTGCGCCTGCAATACTTCTGGTCTAGACGCCGAACTGCTCGCGGTATGCCTTGACCGCCGGCAAGTGCTGCCTGAGCTGCGGATCATCCTCCAGGAACTGCAACACCTGGTTCAGCGACACGATGCTCACCACCGGGATCCCGAAATCACGCTCCACTTCCTGGATCGCCGACAACTCGCCGTTGCCGCGCTCCTGGCGGTTCAGCGCGATCAGCACGCCTGCCGCCTTGGCGCCGTCCTGGGAAGCGATGATCTGCATCACTTCGCGGATTGCGGTGCCGGCGGTGATGACGTCGTCGATGATCAGCACGTCGCCGGTCAACGGGGCTCCGACCAGGCTGCCACCTTCACCATGGGCCTTGGCTTCCTTGCGATTGAAGCACCACGGCAGGTCCCGCCCGTGATGTTCCGCCAGGGCCACCGCCGTCGCAGCGGCCAGGGGAATGCCTTTGTAGGCCGGACCAAAGAGCACGTCGAAGGAAATACCGCTTTCAACGATGGCTGCCGCGTAGAAACGCCCCAGTTGAGCCAGGGCGGAGCCGGAGTTGAACAAGCCTGCGTTGAAGAAATACGGGCTGGTGCGCCCGGACTTGAGGGTGAACTCACCGAAGCGCAAGACCCCGCGATCGATGGCAAAACGAATGAAATCGCGTTGATACGCCTGCATGAAAAAAGCCTCAGATACCACGGATTTAGCTAATTAGGTGGACGGCGTGTATCATACACGCACGCGATTTTTGGGGCCATTTATGCGGATCATCAGTGTGAACGTTAATGGTATTCAGGCTGCAGTCGAGCGTGGTTTGCTCAGTTGGCTGCAAGCACAGAATGCCGACGTCATCTGCCTGCAGGACACCCGCGCCTCCGCCTTTGAACTGGACGACCCAGCCTTCCAACTGGATGGCTACTTCCTTTATGCCTGCGATGCCGAAGTGCCCACCCAAGGTGGCGTGGCTTTGTACTCGCGGTTGCAACCCAAGGCGGTCATCAGCGGCCTCGGCTTCGAGACAGCCGACCGCTATGGGCGTTACCTGCAAGCCGATTTCGACAAGGTCAGCATCGCGACCTTGCTGCTTCCTTCGGGGCAGAACGGCGATGAAGACTTGAACCAGAAATTCAAGCTAATGGACGATTTCGCCCGTTATCTGGATAAACAGCGACGCAAACGTCGCGAGTACATTTATTGTGGCTCGCTGTACGTGGCGCAACAGAAGCTGGATATCAAGAACTGGCGCGACAGCCAGCAATCCCCGGGTTTCCTGGCGCCGGAACGGGCCTGGATGGACGAGATTGTCGGCAACATGGGTTATGTCGACGCCCTGCGCGAAGTCAGCCGTGAAGGCGATCAGTACAGCTGGTGGCCGGATAACGAACAGGCCGAAATGCTCAACCTGGGTTGGCGTTTCGACTACCAACTGCTGACCCCGGGTCTGCGCCGATTCGTGCGCAGTGCACGTTTGCCGCGCCAGCCGCGCTTCTCGCAGCACGCGCCGCTGATCGTGGACTACGACTGGACCTTGACCATCTGAGGTCTTTCTCCGGACACAAAAAAACCGACAGCGATGTCGGTTTTTTTTGTGGGCAACCGCTTACTTGATCAGGCGCCAGGTCCACGGATAACGGTAGGCAATACCCTTATTCGCCTTGATACCGGCAATGATCGTCAGTATCAGCGCGCCAATCACCAGCACGGTCATCAACAAAAAGCCGATGACCACGAACCCCAGCAACAGGCACACCAGCCAGGCAATCGCCACCGTGATCTGGAAGTTCAGGGCTTCCTTGCCCTGGTCATCGATAAGCGGGTCCACATCCTTCTTGAACTGCCACAGGATCAACGGCCCCAACAAACTGCCGAAGGGGAATACCAACCCTGCAAACGCCGCGAAATGACACAACATCGCCAACTGGCGTACTTCCCTGGACGGTGCCGGAACCGGCAACTGGCTGTCATTCATGGCGCTTCTCCTCTGGACCGGCTCAGTCAGCCAGTGCGGCGTTTTGCAGTTCAAAGATTTCGGTCATGCCTTTCTGCGCCAGGGCCAGCATGGCGTTCAGCTCGGCCGGCTGGAATGGCGCGCCTTCGGCGGTGCCCTGCACTTCGATAAAACCACCGGTGCTGGTCATCACCACGTTCAGGTCGGTCTCGGCAGCCGAGTCCTCCAGGTAGTCCAGGTCCAGCACAGGCTCGCCCTGGTACATGCCGACCGAAACGGCGGCGATCATTTGCTTGAGCGGGTCACCGCCCTTGAGGCCACCGCGCTTCTTGATCACTTTCAATGCGTCGACCAAAGCCACCATGGCGCCGGTGATCGACGCGGTACGGGTGCCGCCGTCGGCCTGGATCACGTCGCAATCGACGTATAGGGTCACGTCGCCCAGCTTGGACATGTCCAGGGCTGCGCGCAGGGAGCGACCGATCAGGCGCTGGATTTCCAGGGTACGCCCGCCCTGCTTGCCACGGCTGGCTTCACGCTGGTTACGCTCGCCGGTGGCACGCGGCAGCATGCCGTACTCAGCGGTCAACCAACCCTGGCCCTGGCCCTTGAGGAAACGCGGCACGCCGTTCTCGACGCTGACGGTGCAGATCACCTTGGTATCACCAAACTCGACCAGTACAGACCCCTCGGCGTGTTTGGTGTAGTTGCGGGTGATGCGGATCGAGCGGAGCTGATCGGCAGCGCGACCACTTGGACGTTTCATAGGGAATACCTGTACTGAGGACGAAAAACTGCGGAGCATTATAGAGCCGCCAGCGGATTCGGGGCACTTCTAAAAATCCGGTTACGAATACGCGCGTTTGGGCGTGCTCGCCCCACTGCGCTACAATCGCGCCCCTTCGTTACTGTGTAGGAGCGAGCTTGCTCGCGAAAAACGTCAACGATAACGCGCTCCTCCTGATTTAACGCGGCGCCCTTGCGTTCTTCGCGAGCAAGCTCGCTCCTACAGGTCAGCCTGACCACTTTCTATTTATCCAACGCGAGGTACCTCCATGGTGCACAGCATGACCGCCTTCGCCCGTGTCGAAAAAGCCGGCGCCCAAGGCACCCTCAGCTGGGAATTGCGCTCGGTCAACAGCCGTTACCTGGAGCCGCACCTGCGCCTGCCCGAGTCTTTCCGCGACCTCGAAGGCGCCGTACGTGAAGCGCTGCGCCAGGGTATTTCCCGCGGCAAGCTGGAATGCACCCTGCGCTTTACCGAAGAAACCACCGGCAAAGCACTGCAGGTCGACCGCGACCGCGCTGCGCAACTGGTCGCCGCCGCCGAAACCATCGCGGGCCTGATCAAGCAGCCCGCCGCACTGAACCCTCTCGAAGTCCTGGCCTGGCCCGGCGTGCTGGTGGCCGATGCCACCGACCCGCAAGCCTTGAACGCCGAAGCGCTGGCACTTTTCACCCAGGGTCTGCACGAACTCAAGGCCGGCCGCGAGCGCGAAGGCGCCGAACTGGCGCGCCTGATCAACGAGCGCCTGACGTCTATCGAAGCGGACGTCGTCACCCTGCGCGAACTCGTACCGCAGATGCTCGCCACCCAGCGCCAGAAGGTCCTGGACCGCTTCGCCGACATGAAGGCCGACCTCGATCCCGTGCGCCTGGAGCAGGAAATGGTGCTGCTGGCCCAGAAAAGCGACGTCGCCGAAGAGCTCGACCGCCTGAGCACCCACATCCTCGAAGTGCGCCGCGTGCTCAAGTCCGGCGGCGCCGCCGGTCGGCGCCTGGACTTCCTGATGCAGGAACTCAACCGCGAAGCCAATACACTGGGCTCCAAAGCGTTCGACCCGCGCAGTACCACGGCTGCGGTCAACCTCAAGGTGTTGATCGAGCAGATGCGCGAACAAGTACAGAATATTGAGTAAGGCAACCTCCATGACCCACAGCACCGGCACCCTTTACATCATTTCCGCCCCCTCGGGCGCGGGCAAGAGCAGCCTGGTCAAGGCCCTGACCGACGCTGACGAGCAGATCCGCATCTCGGTGTCCCACACCACCCGCGCCATGCGCCCGGGTGAAGTGAACGGCGTGCACTATCACTTCGTCGAGCGTACCGAGTTCGTCAAGATGATCGAACACGGTGACTTCCTCGAGCGCGCCGAAGTGTTCGGCAACCTCTACGGTACTTCGCAAAGCCACCTGCAGCAGACCCTGGACGAAGGCCACGACCTGATCCTGGAAATCGACTGGCAGGGCGCTGAGCAAGTGCGCCAATTGATGCCCAAGGCGCGCTCGATCTTCATCCTGCCGCCCTCGCTTGAAGCCCTGCACCAGCGCCTGACCAACCGCGGCCAGGACAGCGACGAGATCATCGACGGCCGCATGCGTGAAGCCGTCAGCGAAATGAGCCACTACGTCGACTACGACTACCTGATCATCAATGACGATTTTGCCCACGCGCTGGATGATTTAAAGGCGATTTTCCGCGCCAACCAGCTGCAGCAAAAGCGCCAACAGCAGCGTTTCGGCAAATTACTGGCCGAACTGCTCGGCTGATTGGCCCTTCCCAAAACGGCTGCAAGGGCTTTACATTGGCACTTGCAGCGTTTTTGCGAGGGCCTGAGAAAAATCAGCGCTTCCCTAAACGCTGGTGATTTTTTAAACTGCTCAGTCAGCTCGCCCAACCGGGCAGCGCGCATCTTGCATTCGCTCCGAGGAATACCATGGCCCGCGTAACCGTTGAAGACTGCCTAGAACACGTGGATAACCGCTTTGAGCTGGTCATGCTCTCTACCAAGCGTGCCCGTCAACTGGCCACTGGCGGCAAAGAGCCCCTGGTCCAGTGGGAAAACGACAAGCCTACCGTTGTGGCCCTGCGTGAAATCGCCGAAGGCCTGATGAGCTACGAGTTCATCGCCAACGCTGAAATCGTTGAAGACGAACCGCTGTTTGCAGCGTTCGAGGACGAGTCCAACGAGGCCGTCTAAGCCTATGCCAGGTCGACGTAGCACGGCGCGGGGTCACAGCCTTCGGCAGGAGTTCACACTTTGCCGAGCATAGACGCCCTCGCCGATCGCTTATCGACCTACCTCGGTCCCGACCAGGTCAACCTGGTCCGCCGAGCGTATTTCTACGCCGAACAAGCCCACGACGGCCAACGCCGTCGTAGCGGCGAGGCGTATGTCACCCATCCTCTTGCGGTGGCAAATATTCTTGCCGACATGCACATGGACCATCAGAGCCTGATGGCCGCGATGCTGCATGACGTGATCGAAGATACCGGCATCGCCAAGGAAGCGCTCAGCGCGCAATTTGGCGAAACCGTGGCCGAATTGGTCGACGGGGTCAGCAAACTGACCCAGATGAACTTCGAGACCAAGGCCGAAGCCCAGGCGGAAAACTTCCAGAAGATGGCCATGGCCATGGCGCGCGATATCCGTGTGATCCTGGTCAAGCTGGCCGACCGGCTGCACAACATGCGCACGCTGGAGGTGCTCTCCGGCGAAAAGCGTCGGCGCATCGCCAAGGAAACCCTGGAAATCTACGCGCCCATCGCCAATCGGCTGGGCATGCATGCCATTCGTATCGAATTCGAAGACCTCGGCTTCAAGGCCATGCACCCGATGCGCTCGGCGCGCATCTACCAGGCGGTCAAGCGCGCCCGGGGCAATCGCAAGGAAATCGTCAACAAGATCGAAGAGTCCCTGAGCCATTGCCTGGCGATCGACGAGATCGAAGGCGACGTCAGCGGACGGCAGAAACACATCTACGGCATCTACAAGAAGATGCGCGGCAAGCGCCGGGCCTTCAACGAGATCATGGACGTGTATGCGTTCCGGATCATCGTCGACAAGGTCGACACCTGCTACCGCGTGCTGGGCGCTGTACATAATCTGTACAAACCCCTGCCGGGCCGTTTCAAGGATTACATTGCGATACCCAAGGCTAACGGCTACCAGTCGCTGCATACCACGCTGTTCGGTATGCACGGCGTGCCGATCGAGATCCAGATCCGCACCCGCGAAATGGAAGAGATGGCCAATAACGGCATCGCTGCCCACTGGCTGTACAAGTCAAATGGCGATGAGCAGCCCAAGGGCACCCATGCCCGCGCCCGGCAATGGGTCAAGGGCGTGCTTGAAATGCAGCAGCGTGCCGGCAACTCCCTGGAATTCATCGAAAGCGTGAAGATCGACCTGTTCCCGGACGAGGTCTACGTGTTCACGCCCAAGGGTCGAATCATGGAGCTGCCCAAAGGCTCCACGGCGGTCGACTTCGCCTATGCCGTGCACACCGACGTGGGCAACAGCTGCATCGCCTGCCGCATCAACCGGCGCCTGGCCCCGCTGTCGGAGCCGCTGCAAAGCGGCTCCACGGTGGAGATCGTCAGCGCACCGGGCGCGCGGCCGAATCCGGCCTGGCTCAACTTCGTGGTGACCGGCAAGGCGCGCACGCACATCCGTCACGCGCTCAAACTGCAGCGCCGTTCCGAGTCCATCAGCCTGGGCGAACGCCTGCTGAACAAGGTGCTCAACGGTTTCGACAGCGCTCTGGACAAGATCCCGCAGGAGCGCGCGCAAGCGATGCTCCACGAGTATCGCCAGGAAACCATCGAAGACCTGCTGGAAGATATCGGCCTGGGCAACCGCATGGCCTACGTGGTTGCGCGCCGACTGCTCGGCGAAGGCGAACAGTTGCCAAGCCCGGAAGGCCCGCTGGCGATTCGCGGCACCGAGGGCCTGGTGCTCAGCTATGCCAAATGCTGCACACCGATCCCGGGCGACCCGATTGTCGGCCACTTGTCGGCGGGCAAAGGCATGGTGGTGCACCTGGACAACTGCCGCAACATCACCGAAATCCGTCACAACCCGGAAAAATGCATCCAGCTATCGTGGGCCAAGGATGTCACCGGTGAATTCAATGTCGAGCTGCGCGTGGAGCTGGAGCACCAGCGTGGCTTGATCGCCCTGCTGGCCAGCAGCGTCAACGCGGCCGACGGCAATATCGAGAAAATCAGCATGGACGAACGCGATGGGCGCATCAGCGTGGTCCAGCTGGTGGTCAGCGTGCACGACCGCGTGCACCTGGCCCGCGTGATCAAGAAGCTGCGCGCGCTGACCGGGGTGATTCGCATCACCCGCATGCGGGCGTAGCCCTGCCAATAAGCCATCGCCTATTACAAGGAGTCATTCATGACCAAGACAGTAATCACCAGCGACAAAGCCCCGGCCGCCATCGGTACTTATTCCCAGGCGATCAAGGCGGGCAACACCGTCTACATGTCCGGCCAGATCCCGCTGGACCCAAAGACCATGGAGCTGGTGGAAGGCTTCGAAGCACAGACCGTACAGGTCTTCGAAAACCTCAAGTCCGTGGCTGAAGCGGCTGGCGGTTCGTTCAAGGACATCGTCAAGCTGAACATCTTCCTGACCGACCTGAGCCACTTCGCCAAGGTCAACGAGATCATGGGCAAATACTTCGAACAGCCGTACCCGGCCCGCGCCGCCATCGGCGTGGCTGCCCTGCCAAAGGGCGCGCAGGTTGAAATGGACGCGATTCTGGTCATCGAGTAAAACACCCGGCGCAGCTTCAACAGCTGCGCCGACTTCGTTTCAGAAGGATTTAGTCATGCGCAAAGCGCTTGTAGCCTCTTCGTTGCTCGCCCTGCTGCTCGGCGGCTGTGCCAGCAACCCTGCCAACCTGGATGTCAGCGGGACCTGGATCAACCAGGCCGCCATCGATGCGGCAGCCAAGGGCGGCCCTTTGCGCGAGGCCTTGCAGACCTTTGGCCCGAACCTCGAATGGGAGGTCAACACCAAGGCCTTGCAGGCACGCTACTACAACGGCTTTGAAGTAGCGGAAGGCAAGTTGCGAGCGGACAAGCCCGGCGCCTGGAGCGTGGACTTCTACGGCAGCACTGCCACCGAGCTCAAGCGCAAAGGCAAAAAGCTGCTGCAAGTGGCCAACGACAATGAGCCCGAGCAGCTGTTCATGCGCCCCAAGGACCCGGCTCCGGAGGGCGCGCCACTGGGCGCCAACTTCGAGCGGGCGCTCTATGCGGCCTACATGGGTGGCGACTGGAAGATCACCGACGGTGTCGGCAATGGCGCCACGGTACAGTTCCAGGCTGACGGCAAGATTGTCGGCCTGCCTGGGGTGGACCGCTACTCCCTGTGCCTGGCGGGCGATTGCGCCTCGATGAGCGGCGGCTATGACAGCATCTGGCTGCAACTGAACGGCGTGGGCAACCCGTGGATCTTTGCGCGCAAGGGCAAGCAGCTGGAGATTTTCCAGGCGATCAACACGGCGCAAGCGGATGAGGTGCCACAGTTCACCCAAGGCCCTCGCCAGTGGCTGCTTGAGAGATAGTAACAGTCCCAGCGCAGGTCAAAATGTGAGAGGGGGCTTGCCCTAATGCCAGTCTGTAGGAGCGAGCTTGCTCGCGAAAAACGTCAACGATAACGCGTGCTTTCTGAATGAACGCGGTGCCTGTGAGTTTTTCGCGAGCAAGCTCGCTCCTACAGACGGCGGTGTACGCTTAACTCTTTAATCGTACTCAGCCTTTTAAAATAGCGGCATACCCTTCCCGGTAAGTCGGATAGGTCGGTGCCCAACCCAGCGCCTTGGCCCGCGCATTACTGCATTGTTTGCTGCCCGCACGCCGCACACTGGCGTCCTCGGACCACTCGGTCACGCCCAGATACTCACGCAACCAACCCACCACCTCGGCCAATGGCGCCGGAGCGTCGTCGACGCCGATATACACTTTGTCCAGCGAACCACCCTGCTCCACATGGCGCAGCAAAAACGCCAGCAAGCCCGCCGCGTCATCCGCGTGAATCCGGTTGCCATATAAAGGCGGGTTAATCGCCACGCGGTAACCCTGGCGAACCTGGGTCAACAGCCACTCACGGCCCGGGCCGTAAATGCCGGTCAATCGCACCGCGCTCGCCGGGATGCCGCTGTTGAGCGCAACCTGCTCGGCTTCGAGCATGACCTGGCCGGAATAACCTTTGGCCTGGATTTCAGAGGTTTCGTCGACCCATTCGCCATTCTGCTGTCCATACACGCTGCTGCTGGACACGAACAACAAATGCCTGGGCGCCTGACCGTAATCCTGCAGCCACTCCAGCACATGCTTCAAACCCTGCACATAGGCTGCGCGATAGCCGGCCTCATCGTGGTCCGTGGCCGCCGCGCAGTACACCAGGTAATCCACCCCACCGATCGGCCAGGTCTCAGGGCAGTCTTTATTGAACAGGTCGCCAGCGATACCGATCACGCCGTCGGGAAGGCGTGAAATATCGCGGCGCAGGCCATGAACCTCCCATCCTCCGGCCAGCAGTTGGCTAGCCAGCCGACCACCCACATCGCCGCAACCGGCAATCACAACAGAAGGCGCAGACATCTTAAAACTCCATTCTCAAAGGCGCAGATTAGCCGCGCGAGAGGATCAACGGCCAGTAAAAAGCGAAATAAAGTAACACTGCCACTTTAGTTAACAAGAATTACTTGCAATAATAACCACCCATTTGTCCTCGACCCGCAGGGGTCTGGCAGGACGATCACTCATTATTTTCACTCAGGTCCGGCCAGCATGACACGTAATACAAACCCCGCTTCGCCAACCAAGCCTCACAGCCCATCCCGCGCCTGGCGTGCGATTGCTGCGATGCTGTTCAGCATACTGCTGGCGCCGACCGCCGCTTTCGCTGATGCCACCGCACCTGCCGCTCCAGCCGCTGCCGAGCAGAATGCCGCCACCCCGGCTGCGCCTGCCGCCGCGCCAACCGCTACCGACCCGGCCCAGGCTGCAGCGCCTGCCAGCGAAACCGGCGTCGTGCTGGAAGAAGACAACACCCTGGGCATGGCACACGACCTGTCCCCGTGGGGCATGTACCAGAATGCCGACGTGGTGGTGAAAACCGTGATGATCGGCCTGGCCATCGCCTCGATCATCACCTGGACCATCTGGATCGCCAAAGGCTTCGAGCTGCTGGGTGCCAAGCGTCGCCTGCGCACTGAAATCGTCCACCTGAAAAAAGCCACCACCCTCAAGGAAGCGAGCGAGACCGCGACCAAGAAGGGCACCCTGGCCAACACCCTGGTGCACGACGCGCTGGAAGAAATGCGCCTGTCGGCCAACACCCGCGAAAAAGAAGGCATCAAGGAACGTGTCAGCTTCCGCCTGGAGCGCCTCGTGGCGGCTTGCGGTCGCAACATGAGCAGCGGCACCGGCGTGCTGGCGACCATTGGCTCCACCGCGCCCTTCGTCGGCCTGTTCGGTACCGTGTGGGGCATCATGAACAGCTTCATCGGCATCGCCAAGACCCAGACCACCAACCTCGCCGTGGTGGCCCCCGGCATCGCCGAAGCCCTGCTGGCTACCGCCCTGGGCCTGGTTGCCGCGATTCCTGCGGTGGTGATCTACAACGTCTTCGCCCGTTCGATTGCCGGCTACAAGGCCCAGGTGTCGGATGCCTCGGCAGAAGTGCTGCTGCTGGTCAGCCGCGACCTCGATCACCTGCCTCCCGAGCGCAGCTCGCAACCGCACATGGTGAAAGTGGGGTAATCGGCCATGGGCCTGCATTTGAATCAAGGCGACGACGAACTCGTCGAGAACCACGAAATCAACGTCACGCCGTTTATCGATGTGATGCTGGTGCTGCTGATCATCTTCATGGTGGCCGCACCGCTGGCAACCGTGGATATCAAGGTTGACCTCCCCGCCTCCAGCGCCAAGCCGGCGCCACGGCCGGAGAAGCCGATTTTCCTCAGCGTGAAGGCGGATCAACGCCTGTTCCTGGGTGAAGAAGAAGTCAAGGCTGAAACCCTGGGGCCGGTGCTCGACGCCAAGACCCAGGGCAAGAAAGACACGACGATCTTCTTCCAGGCCGACAAGGGCGTGGACTACGGCGACCTGATGAGTGTGATGGATGCCCTCCGGGCGGCCGGCTACCTCAAGGTAGGCCTGGTCGGACTTGAGACGGCAGCCAAGAAATGATCACGACGCGCCACAAACTGACGCGTTATGGCACCAGCCTCGCAGTCGTGCTGGGCGTGCATGCCGTCGCGATCATCATCGCGCTCCAATGGTCCGCACCGCAGGCGATCCAGTTGCCGCCGGCCGCGATGGTCATCGACCTCGCCCCCCTGCCGGCGCCACCGCCGCCTCCGGCACCGCCCAAGGTCGTAGCGCCACCGCCACCACCGGTCGAAGAGCTGCCTCTGCCGAAACTGGCCGAGGCGCCCAAGCCAACGATCCAGGTGCCCAAGCCGGTCAAGCCCAAACCCAAGCCACAGCCGCCCAAGCCGGTGGAGAAGAAGCCCGAGCCGCCCAAGGAGAAACCGTCCGAGGAGCCACCGAGCGACACGCCGCCGAGCAATGCGCCCGCGCAAAAATCCGCGCAGCCTGCTCCCGGCCCATCGGCACAACAGCTGGCCGCCCAGGCATCCTGGCAAAGTACCCTGCTGGCTCACCTGCAGAAGTACAAGAAGTACCCGCCGGGCGCGCAGCAGCGTGGCAAGGAAGGCATGAACCGCTTGCGCTTCGTGGTGGATGGCGAAGGCAACGTGCTGTCCTATGAGTTGGAAGGCCGCTCCGGCAATGCGGACCTGGACCGCGCTACGCTTGAGATGATCCGCAAGGCTCAGCCCTTGCCCAAGCCGCCCGCCGATCTGTTGAAAAACGGCAGTGTGGAACTCGTCGCGCCGTTCGTTTACAACATCGACAAGCGTCGCCGCTAGCAGGGCAATGTGGGAGGGACCCGTTCCCTCCCACATTCACTTGCTTCAGCAAAATTCCCGGCATTCCCCGCTCAATCCCCAGCAAAGTTCTGATAACGTGCGTCTATCGATTGCAGCCGGTATGCTTGGCCTGCACCTCATGGACGCCCGCTATGACTCTTACAGAATTACGCTACATCGTGACCCTCGCCCAGGAACAGCACTTCGGCCACGCGGCCGAGCGTTGCCACGTCAGCCAGCCGACACTGTCGGTGGGCGTGAAGAAGCTTGAAGACGAACTCGGTGTGCTGATTTTCGAGCGCAGCAAGAGCGCCGTACGCCTGACCCCCGTGGGCGAAGGCATCGTTGCCCAGGCCCAGAAGGTGCTGGAACAGGCGCAAAGCATTCGCGAACTGGCCCAGGCCGGCAAGAACCAGTTGACCGCACCGCTCAAGGTCGGCGCCATCTACACCGTCGGCCCCTACCTGTTCCCGCACCTGATCCCGCAACTGCACCGCGTCGCGCCGCAGATGCCGCTGTATATCGAAGAAAACTTCACCCATGTGCTGCGCGACAAACTGCGCAACGGCGAGCTGGACGCGATCATCATCGCCCTGCCGTTCAATGAGGCGGACGTGCTGACGTTGCCGCTCTACGACGAGCCGTTCTACGTATTGATGCCGGCCTCCCACCCGTGGACCAAGAAAGAAAGCATCGACGCGGGCCTGCTCAACGACAAGAGCCTGCTGCTGCTCGGTGAAGGCCACTGCTTCCGCGACCAGGTGTTGGAAGCCTGCCCGACCCTGACCAAGGGCAACGACGGCGCCAAGCACACCACGGTGGAATCCAGCTCCCTGGAGACCATTCGCCATATGGTCGCGTCCGGCCTGGGCATTTCGATCCTGCCGTTGTCGGCGGTAGACAGCCATCACTACGCCCCCGGTGTGATCGAAGTGCGCCCACTCACGCCACCGGTGCCCTTCCGCACCGTGGCCATCGCCTGGCGCGCCAGCTTCCCGCGGCCCAAAGCGATCGAGATCCTCGCCGACTCGATCCGCCTGTGCTCGGTGGCCAAACCGCCTGCTGCGAGCTAAGTAACGGTATGACAGAGCTGTCGCAGGTGCCGGTGACGGCACTCAAGGGTGTCGGTGAAGCCATGGCCGAGAAACTGGCCAAGGTCGGCCTGGAAAACCTTCAGGACGTGCTGTTCCACCTGCCGCTGCGCTACCAGGATCGCACACGGGTCGTCCCCATCGGCCACTTGCGTCCCGGCCAGGACGCGGTGATCGAAGGCACCGTCAGTGGCGCTGACGTGGTGATGGGCAAGCGCCGCAGCCTGGTGGTGCGCCTGCAGGACGGTACCGGTGGCCTGAGCCTGCGCTTCTATCACTTCAGCAACGCGCAGAAAGAAGGCCTCAAGCGCGGCACCCGCGTGCGCTGCTACGGCGAAGCGCGTCCGGGCGCCTCGGGCCTGGAGATCTACCACCCGGAGTACCGCGCCATTACTGGCGACGAACCGCCGCCGGTGGACACCACCCTCACGCCTATCTACCCGCTGACCGAAGGTCTCACCCAGCAACGCCTGCGACAGTTGTGCATGCAGACCCTGACGATGCTCGGCCCGCAAAGCCTGCCCGACTGGCTGCCGCTGGAGCTGGCGCGCGACTATCAACTGGCTCCGCTGGCCGATGCGATTCGCTACCTGCACCACCCACCGGCCGACGCCGATGTCGACGAACTCGCTCTCGGCCATCACTGGGCGCAGCACCGCCTGGCCTTCGAAGAATTGCTGACCCATCAACTGTCCCAGCAGCGCCTGCGCGAAAGCATGCGCTCGCTGCGCGCGCCGGCGATGCCCAGGGCCACGCGCCTGCCCGCGCAATACCTGGCCAACCTGGGCTTTGCGCCCACCGGCGCCCAGCAACGGGTCGGCAACGAAATTGCCTACGACCTCAGCCAGCAGGAACCCATGCTGCGGCTGATCCAGGGCGACGTGGGCGCGGGCAAGACCGTGGTCGCTGCCCTCGCCGCCTTGCAGGCCCTGGAAGCCGGATACCAGGTCGCGCTGATGGCGCCGACGGAAATTCTCGCTGAACAGCATTTCATCACCTTCAAGCGTTGGCTCGAACCGCTTGGGCTTGAAGTGGCGTGGCTGGCCGGCAAGCTCAAGGGCAAGAACCGTGCGGCCGCCCTGGAGCAAATCGCCGCCGGCGCGCCCATGGTGGTGGGCACCCATGCGCTGTTCCAGGACGAAGTGCGGTTCAAGAACCTGGCGCTGGTGATCATCGACGAACAGCACCGCTTCGGCGTGCAGCAGCGCCTGGCGCTGCGCCAGAAAGGCGTGGGCGGGCGCATGAACCCGCACCAGTTGATCATGACTGCCACGCCGATCCCGCGCACCCTGGCCATGAGCGCCTATGCCGACCTCGACACTTCGATCCTCGACGAGCTGCCGCCCGGCCGCACGCCGGTCAACACCGTGCTGGTCACCGACACGCGGCGCGTCGAAGTGATCGAACGTGTGCGCGGCGCCTGCGCCGAAGGCCGCCAGGCGTACTGGGTGTGTACGCTGATCGAAGAGTCCGAAGAGCTGACCTGCCAGGCCGCCGAAACCACCTATGAAGACCTCACCAGCGCCCTCGGCGAGCTCAAGGTCGGGCTGATCCACGGGCGTATGAAACCGGTCGAAAAAGCTGCGGTAATGGCCGAATTCAAGGCCGGCCACCTGCAATTGCTGGTGGCCACCACCGTGATCGAAGTGGGGGTGGATGTGCCCAATGCCAGCCTGATGATCATTGAAAACCCCGAACGCCTGGGCCTGGCCCAACTGCACCAACTGCGCGGTCGGGTCGGCCGGGGCAGCGCCGCCAGCCATTGCGTGTTGCTGTATCACCCGCCGCTGTCGCAGATCGGCCGCCAACGGCTGGGCATCATGCGCGAAACCAACGACGGTTTTGTCATCGCCGAAAAAGACCTCGAGTTGCGCGGCCCGGGCGAAATGCTCGGCACCCGCCAGACCGGCCTGCTGCAATTCAAGGTCGCCGACCTGATGCGCGATGCCGACCTGTTGCCCGCTGTGCGCGATGCGGCGCAAGCCCTGCTGGAACGCTGGCCGGAGCATGTCAGCCCGCTGCTCAACCGCTGGCTGCGGCATGGACAGCAATACGGCCAGGTCTGACGCCCTCCCCCCTGTAGGAGCGAGCTTGCTCGCGAAAACCACCCTGACGACGCGGTCATCCAGAATGCAAGCGTTATCGTTAACGATTTTCGCGAGCAAGCTCGCTCCTACAGGGGCCGCGCACCCGATCACAAACCAAAGTTAGTCAACCAACAGGTGTAACAAGCTGGTTATACTTCGGTGACTGTACGAAATTGGATCAGGCCATGTCAGAAGTCGCCCTCGCTACAGCCCCACTGACCGCCCCGCCGGTCATTCGGGCGCTGCTCGCAAAGCTCGCCATTCCCTACACGGAAGTCATCGAACAGCCTGGCCTGAACCCCGCGCGAAAGGTCCAGGCGGTACTGCTCGAAGATGCTGTGGGCGAGCTCATGGTGCTGTTCCCCCAGAGCCAGTTGCTCGACCTCAATCGCCTTACCGAACTCACCGGGCGCCGCCTCACCGCCGTGGCACCGGAGCGCGCTGAGCGCATATTGGGCAAACATGAACTGAACCTGCTGCCGGGCCTGCCGCCACTCACCAGTTCGCCTTGCCTGTATGAAGGCAGCCTGCTCAATGAGCCGAGCCTGTTGGTGCATTCGGGCGAAGCCGGGCTGCTGCTGGAAATCGCCAGCGAGCACTTCAAGAGCATGCTGACCAAGGCCAGCGCCGCGCAGTTCGGCGAGCCGCTGAGCAAGATTCGCCCCAACCTCGACCGTCCCAATGATGACCGTGAGGAAATCACCCAGGCGATGCAGGCGTTCACCGCTCGGCGTATTCAACAACGCCTTGAAGCGACCATCGAGATTCCGCCGCTGGCCGATACCGCGCAGAAGATCATCAAACTGCGCGTCGACCCCAACGCCACCATCGATGACATCACCGGCGTGGTGGAAACCGACCCGGCCCTGGCCGCCCAAGTGGTGAGCTGGGCGGCATCGCCCTACTACGCCTCGCCGGGCAAGATCCGCTCGGTGGAAGACGCCATCGTGCGCGTACTGGGTTTCGATCTGGTGATCAACCTGGCGCTGGGCCTGGCCCTGGGCAAGACCCTGAGCCTGCCCAAGGACCGCCCGCACCCGTCCACGCCGTACTGGCACCAATCGATCTATACCGCCGCCGTGATCGAAGGCCTGACCCGCGCCATGCCCCGCGCCCAGCGCCCGGAAGCCGGCCTGACCTACCTCGCCGGCCTGCTGCATAACTTCGGCTACCTGCTGCTGGCCCACGTATTCCCGCCGCATTTTTCGCTGATCTGCCGGCACCTGGAAGTCAATCCGCATCTGTGCCACAGCTATGTCGAGCAACACCTGCTCGGTATCAGCCGCGAACAGATCGGTGCGTGGTTGATGCGCTACTGGGACATGCCGGACGAGCTGTCCACTGCACTGCGCTTCCAGCATGACCCCACCTATGACGGGCAGTCCGCTGAATACCCTAATCTGGTGTGTCTGGCCGTGCGCCTGCTGCGTAGCCGGGGGATTGGTTCCGGGCCGGATGAGGCGATTCCGGATGCGCTATTGGCGCGTCTGGGCTTGAGCCGTGAGAAGGCTGAGGAAGTGGTGGGCAAGGTGCTGGATGCGGAAGTGCTGCTCCGCGAACTGGCCTCCCAGTTCAGTCAGGGCTGAATCGGTAGCCTGTAAACCGCTATCGGGGGCAAGCCCCCTCCCACATTTGATCGCGTTCCGGCTTTGGAATATGGCCGTTTGTGGGAGGGGGCTTGCCCCCGATGAATCCAACTCGGTCTTCCTGAAAGCCTACTTTTTTCTTCGGCTTGGCTGGCGCAAAGCCAAACAACTGTCCGTTCGGCCAGGTACTGGGAAAACAGAAACGTCTTACGAGGCGTTGAGGTTGCCCCTAGGACACTCAATCTCTAGTCTTCGTACACCGCTGCACACGTAGCGGTCGGGCGTCGCGGCCCGGATTGATTAAGCATTGCCTCCTTTCAGTTGACGCTTTTTTATCGTCTACTGTGCGGCGCTATGGTGGCTGTGCGCGGGATACCTTCTGGTATGCCGGCTTCCTTAATCTCCGGTCCGCGAACCTGCGCACAGCTGCCACCCTCCATCGCATCGCGGCGATCAGTGGCAGCTCCACCTAGATTAAGGAACTTCACAATGATCAAACCCACCCCAAATCCCCCCATGCGGCTATTTACCGTAGCCGATGGAATCAGCACTGAAGATCTGTTGGTCAACCTCAGCGAAACACTCGCCTCGGCCAATGCGCTGAGTTGCGACCTGGCCTTTGGCCTTGAAGGACCGAAACGAGAGGAACTGCTGGGTGTTACGCAGTTAATCGAACTGGCACAGTTGCTGGCTGATCGAGTGCTCACTGTCTCGGCGCAGGTAAACCCGTGAAATGACGGGCACACGCCGAGTATCCGAACCTGTTGTGTCTGGGTAGGCTGTCAGGCCGCTATCGGGGGCAAGCCCCCTCCCACATTCGCCCGTATTCCACAGTTGGAACCCGGTCAAATGTGGGAGGGGGCTTGCCCCCGATGAATCCAACTCGGTCTTCCTGAAAGCCTACTTCTTTTTCTTCGGCTTCAAATACTTGGTCAGCCCCTGGAACCAGATCACCAGCGCCGGGTTGCCCTTGATCTGGATCGACTTGTCCTGAATTCCCGTCATGAACGCCAGTTGCTTGTTCTTCGCCTGCATCGTGGCGAAGCCGTAGGCGGCATCCTTGAACGCAATCGCAAACGCCGGCGCCGGGTGTACGCCGGAGCGGCTGGTGATGCGCTGGTCCTTGACGATGAAGTGACGGGCAACCTTGCCGTCGAGGGTCTGCAACTGGAAGGCCAGGTCTTTGTCACCCAGCTGCTGCTGAAAGGCGGGATTGGTGCGGCTGGCTTTGCCCATCATCAGGCCCAGCACCCACAGGAGAAGACGAAATTTCATGCACACGGCCTCGGTGTAATTATTGAGTGGCCGCAGCAGTGTAGCGATTTGCAGAAAGAACGCCACCGATCTCGTGCTTTAGCGGGAGATCGGTTGGCGTTTAACGCTTATAGCAACATGTTACTTAGACGTTAGGGCAAGGCACCGGCGCCCAGTCGGCCAGGTTTGGATCGCGGCAGCTGCCTTCGAGCTGAGCCTTACCGGCGCTGGCGACCTGCTTGCTTTCAGCTTGCTTGGCCTGCACGGTCTGGATGCTCTTCTCGGTGGTCACCGCTTCTTGTGGCACCACTGGCAGCACTTTCTTTTTCGCCGGCTTGACGATTTTCTTGCCTTTGGCCGGCGGCGCGACCGGTGTGGTATCGGCAGTGGCGACGGTGACCACGTCATTACGCTGCACACCAACCTGCTGCAGGTCTTTCTCGTAGGCCTGGGTGTAGTTGTTCAGGTCTTCGCTGGCTTTGCCGTTGACCGCAACGATCAAGTCGTTGGATTCCTTCAGGCCGGCCACGATTTCCGCCAGGCGCTTGCGGCCTTCGGTGTCGTTGACGGTCTTGGCCTTGCGGTCTGTCACCAGCTTGGTGAACGCGCTCTGGTAGCACTGCTGCGAAGCCTTGGCATAGGCGGTGCTGCGGTCGATGTCGGAGGCGCTTTTGTTGAAGTCGGTGGAGTAGGACGCGATGCGCTGGTTGTCATCGGCAATCTGCTTCTGACGCTCGGTGTAGTAGCCCGCCGCGCCACCTGCCAGGGCACCGCCCGCTGCGCCGATAGCCGCGTTACGACCGCGCTTTTCCTTGTCGCCGGTCAGGGCGCCGAGCAATGCACCGCCGGCCGCGCCGATAGCGGCACCGGTCACGACCGACTTGGTCATGTTTGAATCGGTAGCGCGCAGGTGCTGCACCGGCTCGTAGCAGTTCGGGTAGTACTCAACCTTGGTGCTCGACGCGACCTTGGACGAAGGCGACGTAGCGCAACCGGTCAACACGGTGCTGAAACCGGCCGCGATCAGCAGCAGGTGACGCTTGGAAACCGACTTACGGGAAAAAAGCATAGGTGTGATCTCTATTAAGTTTTGACTTGCCCAGCACGGCCCACCGCCGTCTGAGTCCCTTCCAAGCTCGCTGGACAGCCAACGATCAAGACCGCTGACCGCTCGCTGCGAGCAATTCCTTCAAGATCGTTGCCGGGTCGGCCCGCTGTTGCTTGCGGTAGTTGCCGACATGGCGAACGAACAGTGTTGCGCGCGTCACCAGGCTCTTGCCAAGCACCGGCTTGCGATCCAACTCTTCCTTGATCCGTTGAAACTGGGCCTGGATCACCGCATCGGTGTAGCGCGTGCCGGTGGCCAGGTTGTCGATATAAATCGCCACCGCGCCATCCAGCGCGCTGCGCCCGTTGGCAATGGCCATGTCGAATAACTGCGCGCTGGCCGCATCCTTGTTATCCACGGCCTGCTGGCGACTTTTCTGCAGGTTGGCCAGGCGGATGTTGTAGTTGCTGATGGTCTCGGCCACCAATGCGGCGGACTGGATCAGGTTGCCCGCCGCTTCTTCGCGCTGCTGGGCAATCAGCGAAACGTTGCGCTTGAGTTCTTCGTTGACCAGCCCCAGTTCGGCTTGCAGCTTGGGGTCGACGCTGGCGGCAATGATGCTGTCCAGGCGCTTGGTCGGGTCCTGGGCGTCGTCGATAGCGTCGGTCAGCGAGGCGAGGCGGCCTTCTTTCTGCCACTGCGCGAACAGTTCCTTGTAGCGCGAGCGCGGCGCCGACAGCGCGCCAATCGCCACGCGAAACCCGGTGGTCTCGTTGCTTTGCTCGGTGCCGTCGGCGGCAAACAGCGGGTACTCGCGGCGCATACCGGTGAATAACGTGCCTTCACCCTCCAGGTAATTGCCGCCCTTGACCACGAAGCCACCATAGGTGCCCTGGCGGCGCCCGGCGTGCACCAACTGGAAGGACTCTTGGACCATTTCCGCCGCATTGCCGATCACGTCGAACATACCGATCGGGTTGGGCAGTTTGGTGCCGATGGGCATCAACCGCGCTGCCTGCCCGGTGCCCCCGGCGACCTGGTTGAACACAGCGTAATCGCCCAGTGGCCCGTCGCTTTCACTGCCCTCGACGCGGCGTGGGAACAGACGCCCTTCCAAGTCCTGGCGACTCACCGCCTGGCCACCGCGCGCGGCGAACTCCCATTCCACTTCGGTGGGCAGGCGCACAAAGCCCAGGCCGCCGTCTTCGACCGAGTCACCGCGACCGCTCACCGGCAGCAGCTCGCGGTGGTATTTCATCAGCCAGGCGCTGTACACCGCCGAGAACCGCTCGGCCTCGAAACGCGACAATTTCACTTTGGGCAAACGCCCGGCCATGCCCTCAGGTGCATCACAGGCCGGGGCCGGCTCGCCGCTGGCCAGGGACTGAGCCTGGGACATCACCTGGGCGTACTGGCGGGCCGTCACCTCGTACTTGCCGATGAAGTACAGCATGGGCTTGAGCGGGGTCTTGGCGTCGGTCTTCGGCATCAGCGGCGCGATGACCTTGTTCCAGTCCTTGGGCAGATCCTTGAGGGTGAACTGGCCGTTGATGAAGTCGCGCCGGTAACCGGAAATAAACGACTGCTGGTAGCCCGCCTCGCCTTCGGCAAAGGGATAGCCGAGGCTGACCTCGCGGTCGTCCAGGGTGCCCTGGGCCAACACGTACGCGTAGCGAAACACCATCTGGCCTTCGCACGGCAGCGGCAGGCTCACGTCATCCGGCAACGGCTTGGGGTTGTCGAGCTTGTCGCTTGCCTCATCGGCCCAGGCCAGCGAGGCCAGGCTCAGCGCCACACAGGCGCCCAGTAACTTAAACATCTCTGATTCCTTCAGAAGCCTGAATACGCGCCACTCGCCATCCCCCACAGGCCGCCGCCACGGCGCTGACGCCGAGCACGGCAGCCAGGGCCAGGCCGTAGTGACGCGCCAACAGATGACTGGCGTATTCGCCCGGCACCTGCACGAATAATCGGTTCAAACCCGCTTCGGCCAGGCCATACAGCCCGGCACTGAGCACCGCAGCAACACTGGCGCTGTACAGCGCCTGCAGCACCACGAACAGCAACAGCGCGGCGGTGGAAAACCCCAACAGACGCAACACTGACAATTCCCGGCGCTTGCGCGCCACCGCCGCCAACGCGCCGGCGAAGATTGCCGCAAACGCGCCGGCCAGGGCCAACCCGCAAATGATCCAGAAGACGATCGACAGGTTGCGACTCAACGACTGCACCTGGGCGATGGTCTGCGCCTGGGTCGACACCAGCAGATGCTGCCCGGCGAAATAGAGACGCAGCGGTTCCACGTCGGTGAGTCCGCGCGCATACAAACGAAACGCCGGGTACACCCGCTGCTCGCCCGCCGCCACGGCATCACCCTCCCATCCCAACGCCGGCACAGCGCGGCCATCGCGATAATCTTCCACTGCCTCCAGCAACGCCAGGTCCGCAAACAGCCCGTCACGGGCAAAGGCTTCCAACGGCAATACCGCGCGCACCTGCACCCGCGTCCGCTGGGCCTCGACGCGCCCCGCCAGTTGCCGCGTAAAGCGCACCTCCAGCCAATCGCCGGGCCGCGCCGCGAGCTTCTCGGCGGCGGTGTGGCTGAGCACGATCTGGTCCAGGCCCTCAGGTATCGGCAAGCCGGCCAGCAGCGGGTCACCCGGCGCGGTCGGCAGCATTTCCAGGACCAGGGCGCCTACCTGCGCGGTCGCCGCAATCTGCCGCGTGCGCGCTATGGCAAACGCCACATCGCCACGCTGGCCTAGCTGCTCGACGAAAGCGCTGCTGAATCGACCGCCGCCCAACGGAATAATTTCACGGGTTGCGGGGTCGGTCTCCAGGCGTTGGGTCAAACTGCCAACCAGTCCAAACTTCAGGCCAAATAACACCAGCAACGGCGCGATGACCGCCACCAGCGCCAGCACCGAGCAGGCCGACAGCCACGCATCATTGCGGTAGTCCTGCCAGGCGAGCGATGCAACCAGGCCGATGCGCATCAGCAGGCCTCCCCGAGCGTCGCCGTGACGCCGCCGTCGGCATCGCGACGGCAACCGATGCGGCGCACCTGCAAGCCACTGGCGCGGGCCAGGGGTTCGTCATGGGTGGCGATCACACAGGCGGCGCGGTGTTCACGGGCCTGGGCCAGCAGCGCCTGCATCACGCGCTCGGCATTGAGCGGGTCGAGGGACGCCGTCGGCTCATCGGCCAGCACCAGTTGCGGTGCATGGGCCAAGGCGCGAGCGCAACTCACGCGTTGGCGCTGGCCCACCGACAGGGCTGCCGGGCGCTTGTCCAGTTGATCGCCAATTTGCAATTGCCCGGCCAGGCGCGTCACGCTGCCGTCGTCCTTCAAACCCAGCAACTGCCGGGACAAGGCAATATTGCCGCGCACATCGAGAAACTCCAGCAGCCCGCCGGTTTGCAGCACATAGCCCAGATGCCGGCTGCGCAACTGGGCCAGGTCGGTCTGCCGGTCGGCGCGCCACAGCCCACCGATGTCGATCCGGTTGAGTTCGAACTGCCCGATCCGGTCCGGCGCCAGCACCAGCGCGAGCATATCGAGCAAGGTGCTCTTGCCGCAGCCGCTGGGCCCGACAATCGCCAGTTGCTCACCCGCACGCAAGTGCAGCGCCGGAATCACCAGGCTGTAGCGCTGGCTGCCGACGCCCCGGCTCTTGTGCACCGCGTTCAGGCTCAGCATCACGGCAGCGTCGACAACGGCACGCGGTACAACGCATCGCCAGGTTCCGCATCGCCGAACCGCACCCAGTTGGCCAAGTCATTGTGGAAGGTTTCGTAGAGGCGGATTTTCGAATCCAGCTCGTCGATGAAATCTTCCTGCTCGGCCACGCTCAACGACAACCACAGGTCCTGGGTCATGTTCAGCGATTTGCTGCGGTACGGCAGCCCCTCCAGGTACTCGCCCAACAGGCCGCCGTCGGCCAGGTTGCCGCCCTTGCGCAGGGCTTGCGGGTCACGGCTCATATAAGCCGAGGCGCTGGCGATTTCCTGGAAGAAGTCCTTGGGCGAGCTTTGGGTCTTGCGCGCCGCATCGACGATCAATTTCAGCGACTGCTGCAGGTCGTTCAGCTGGAGTTTGGTCAGCATCACGCACACCTGGAACGCCGGCAGCGCCGGGTTGGTCAGGTCGCGGTCGGCGGTCCAGGCGCTGACCAGTTGCGGTGCCTGGCTCGCGGACTTGCGGCCGAGGAAGTCCATGTGCATCGCATAACCGACCGCTGCGGACTTGTCCGCCAGGCTCGGCGCGGCACTGAGCAACGGCACCGGCTGCGGCGTATTGCTGCGCACCTGATGCACGAGGTTGGCGAACACCGTGCCGATCTCATCGACGCGCTCGCCCAGCTTGCGCACATCGCCACCCGGCACCGGCGTGTACAGGTCGCCGATCTGCGGGTTGGCGTCGGCGGTCAGGACGCGATACTGGCTTTCGGCGCCGGCGTGGGTTTTCTTGCCGGCATCGGTGCGCAGGTGCAACGCGTAGATCTTGATCTGCTTACCCAGCGCCGCCTGGCGCACTTCGGCTTCGTTCATCTGGGTGGCCGCGAACGGGTCGTTCTTGCGCAACGCGCCGGCATCGGAGACCAGCAGGATGATGCGCCCGCCATAGCCGGACCAGTCCATGCCGTCCACCGCCTGCATCACCCCGGCAAACGCGTCTTCGTTGAACGAGTGGCTGGACACCGTCGAGGCCTTGACCTGCCGCGCCAGGTCGAGGAAGCGCTGCGGGTCGCGGCCCTGGTCAAGGGTGATCAGGGTCTTGGCCACGTATTCCAGGCCGGGGGTTTTCTTGATGCTGTTGCGAAAGCCCACCAGGCCGAAACTGACGCTGTCCAACTCACCGCGATCGGCAATGCGCGTTTGCAGTTCGTGCACCACGTCACGCACCTGGTCGATATAGGGCTGCATCGACACGGTGGTGTCGACCACCAGCACCACGGCGGTACGGAAAGCGTCGGCATGGGCACTGGTTGCGGGCGTCGAAGGCTTGGCGACTGCGCTGCTGCCAGGGTCGATGGAGGCGACATTGAGCAATTGCACCGGCTGGCCGTTTTCGTCAAAGCTCTCTTTGGAATCAAAGATCGGCAACAGGTAGAACTGGTTTTGCGGCACCGCGCTGGCGGTGGGTTCCAGGGCCAGGACTTGCTGGTTGTCTTCACGGTTGTTCTGCGCCTTGGCCAGCACGCCTTTGGCGGCAGCCGGATCGGCCAACAGTTTTTCCACCTCGCCAGACTGACGCAGGAACATCACTGGCGCACGCCCCGAGCGTTCGGTGAACTTGAGCACCAGGCTCTGTTTCCAGTCGCTGACTTGGGAGGCCGGCAACCAACCGTCGCTGCGCCCATCGGTGGCGGCGCCGACACGCACCCAAGGGCTGCCGTCGATATCCTTGCGCTGGTAGACATAAAGCACCGAAAACGCTGGCAAGGCTTTGCCCGGCGCGCTGCCCGCCTCGTTGGAAAGCTTGGCGCCGGGCTTGCTGAGCACGCGCTGGAACAGAGTTTTCTTGCCCGCCATCAGCAACGGTCGTTGACCACCGTCCACTTCAGCGACGGCCACGGGCGGCGTTACCTTGGGAACTACGGCAGCCGGCGGTTGGGCAGGCTCATCGCTACTGCTCAACCACCAATAGCTGGCACCACCAATGGCCAGTGCCACCGCAACTGCCACGGCGGCCAATGCCAGCACCGGCCCACGGCGCTGTTCGGACGGCGCGTTGTGCTGCGTTGGCGTCACGACCGGTTGGCGCACAATCGGCTGCGGCTGCGGTTTGTCGGTGGGTATGTCGACGGTGACGGGCGTGATGCCCGCCAGGTCAAAACTCAGTGGAATCGGCAGCGGCCGTACCAAGGTGGCCTCCGGCGAGTCCGCCGGCAGGTTGTCCAGAGCCCGCACTAATGCGTCGGCATCCGCGAAACGCTCCGCCGGGTCCTTGGCCAACAACTTGCGCAGCACCTCCTGATAACGGCCGTGGTGCACCGGCAATTCCGGCAACGGCTCAGTCAGGTGCGCAAGCGCCGTGGAAAGCGCATCGGTTCCACGGTAGGGCAACTCGCCGACCAGAATCTCATACAACACCACGCCCAGCGCATACAGGTCGGCGCGCCCGTCGATCTCCTGGCCGCGTGCCTGTTCCGGGCTCATGTAGCTCGGCGTGCCCACGGCGAAGCCGGCCTGGGTGAACTGGGTGCGGTCGTCCAGGGACTTGGCGATACCGAAGTCCGACAACACTGCCGTGCCATCAGCGCGGAACAGGATGTTCGCCGGCTTCACGTCGCGGTGCACCAGCCCCTGGGCATGGGCATAACCGAGCGCCGAGGCGATCTGGCGGATCAGCGTCACGCCCTGCTCCGGAGTCAACCCGGCGGCGATGCGTTCTTTGAGCGTACCGTTGGGCAGGTATTCCATGGCCATGTAATACAGCTCACCGACGTTGCCGATGTCATGGATGGTCACCGTGTGCGGGTGCGACAGGCGTGCCAGGGTCTTGCCCTCGCGCAGGAAGCGTTCGCAGAACGTCGGGTCGGCCGCCAGGGCCGCCGCCATCACCTTCAACGCCACCTTGCGTTCCAGCGAGCGCTGGGTCGCCAGGTAGACGCTGGCCATGGCGCCTTCGCCGATTTCGCCTTCGATGGCATAGCCCGGGATCTCGATCTTCATGGCGAGACCTTCACGACGATCGTGGTGATGTTGTCCGGCGCGCCGCGATTGAGCCCCAGGTGCACCAGGCTGCGCACGATTTCATCAGGTGCTTGATGACCGAGCACTTCGCGAATCTCATGGTCCTCGACGGTCTTGGTCAGGCCGTCGCTGCACAGCAGGTAGCTGTCGCCGGGGGCGATCAACAGCTCCACCGACGCCACGTTCAGTTGCGCTTCCACGCCCACCGCGCGGGTGACGATATTGGCGCGCGGGTGCACGCGGGCATCGGCTTCGCTGAGCAGGCCGCTGTCTTGCAGGTCCTGCACGTAGCTGTGGTCGCGGGAGAGGCTTTCCAGTTCACCGTCGCGCAGGCGATACAGGCGACTGTCGCCGGCCCACAGGCACACCCCACGCAAGCCGCGCGCGGCCAGCACCACCACGGTGCTGCCCATCATGGTCACGCCACGGTTGGCGGTTTCTTCGCGTACCGCCGCGTTGATGCGGATCAGGTCGTTGCGCAAGGCCGCCGCGTACTCCTCAAGGGAGCGCCCCACCGGCACAGCGCGCAGGCTGTCGACAATCAGGCTGCTGACATAATCCCCCGCCGCGTGCCCGCCCATGCCATCGGCCACCACCCACAGGCGGTGCTCCGGCAGGTCCAGGCACGCATCTTCGTTGACCTGGCGGACCATGCCCACATGGCTTTTGCTCGCGGATTTGTACGTCGCCCCCATCTACACCACACCTTCTTGTCCGAGCAGAAATTGCGCAAAATCGTTGGCGGCAGGCAAGCCCTGACACCGTAATAAACCGGGAGAAATACGCTGCGAACCCCGGCCCCACCATAGGCTGGCACCTTCGCAGGCCTGTTCGGCCAACGCCGCCATGCGCCCGTGGGGCATGGTGGCGGCCACACGTTGCAGGCCGGCGAAGCGGCTGTCGAGTGCGCGCGGCTCGGTCGCCGGCACGCCAAGGCGGTCGAGGCCGGCGCTGAAACCTTCAAAGGTTGCGCCGCTGTCCAGGGTGCCGAGCAGCAGCTCCTCGGCCTGCTCGAACCACCCATCCGGCCCGCCCACCAGGGAGGCGGGGTTGGTGTCGTGATCGAGCAACACCACCACGGCCAGCGGAAAATACCGCCCGACCCGGTCGATGCTCGGCATCACCACACCCGCTGCCGCATCCGGTCCGCACACCCCGGGCGCCAAGACAAAGCGCCACAGCGGGCTGACCAGATAGGCGTTGAGCCAGTCACCGCCCAGGCTGTTCTGGCTGGCGAGCAACCCCGCCGCCAGCCAGCTGTCCCACGGGCCGATAAAACTCTGGGGCAAGGCGCGGCTGACAAAATCCCCGCGACTGGCCAACTTGCCGTAGAAACCCAGCGTCGTCATAGCCGCTCCGGCAGGCTGAAGCCGCTGAGCACGCGGCTCTTGAACGGGTTGAAGGCGCTGTTGGCGCGCAACTCGTAGGCGATGCTCGCGCCGTCGACCCGCAGGCGCAGGTTGAAGCGGTCCGGCGAGTTGCCGGCGGTCAGGTCCGATTGCTCCAGCAGGCGGAACCAGGCCCACGGGCCGTCCAGCGTTACACCGGAACGCCCGCTGGCCGATGGCGGCATGATGGAAATACGCACCACGCCAATGCTGCCGGGGTTCGGCCATTGCATCGCCACCGGGCGGCTCGGGCCGTGGTCATAGCTCAGTTGCTGGCCGTCGAGGTCCAGCAGGAATTGGGTGATGGTCGGGTCCATCGACACCGGCTTGAGTTCGAAGCGCACGACAGGTTGCGTGCCGCCAGACCTGAAGAACGCATCACGAATAGCCGCCGCGCGCTGGAAGGTTTGCAGCACGCCCGGCGCGATACCGAGCTTCTGCGCCGCGCCCGGCTGCCAGCGCCAGGTCTGCGCCGAGGTGTCCACATAGGGCTGCAGGTACTTGCGGAAGTAGTTATCCATCACCCCGCCGACGCCGAAGAACTGGCCGAAGTCATCCAGGGTCGCGTCCCGCGCGCTGCCGGGCGACATCGGGTAGCGCCCGGCCAGGGACTGGCGGTACACGTTGACCACTTCGCTGACCCAGGCCGCGTTCAGCTGGTTACGCACCCCGCCCATCATGCTGTTGGTGGTGGAATTGACCACCGACTTGACCATGCCCTGCACCAGCGGCGGCTGGCGCTCGGCGTTCAGGCTGACCCGCGTGGCCGCAGCCGCCGCCTGGTTCTTCGCCTCGCCGAGCAGCGCGTCGCCGCTGGCCCCGACCATGGCGCTGACCTGCACATACAGCGCATTCATGTCCGACAGCAGGCCGTCGATGGCCGCCGGTTCGCCTTCGTTTTTACTGACGATGCTGTTGAGTTCGGCAAAGTGCGCGGTGACCGGATCATCCGCCGCTGCGGGCGCGCTGACGCTCGGTTGTTCCTCGCCCAGCAGGCTGCCCAGACGCTCCTTGAGCTTGTCGACGCCGCCCTCCACCGGCACGCCCTTGGCGGCCAATTGGCGCTCTTCGGCTTGCAGGTCGGTTTCCTTTGCCACTGCCACCAGCAGTTTCTTCAACGGTGAGGTGGGGCCGGAAATCACCCGCAGCACATCGGCTGCCTGGGCCACGCTGGTGATCGGCACAAAGTCGATGTCGGCGAGCAAGGCGTCCCACTGGCGCTGATAGTCCTGGAAATACAGGCGGCGCACATCGGCGGCCAGGCTCACCACATTTTGCTGGTCGGCCTGTTCCTGGCCCAGTACCCACTGCTCTTCAGCCAGGGTGCCGGTCTGGTTCAGGCTGCTCAACAAAAACGCCTGGCGGTAGCCCTTGGCGGTGAAAAACCCGCTCAACGGCTCGCCCAACGGCTTGCCGCTCTTGCGACTGAACACCAGCGCGGCATCACGGCCGGCCGCTTCGTTGAGGCGAAAGTCCGGTACACCTTCAGGCAGTTTCTGGCGCTTGACCCGATCATAGACACGCTGGGCCACCGGCAGTTGTTGCAGTTGGCGGCGCAGGTCGTCGATCAGGCGCGGGTCAAGACGCGCATTCGGTGGATGGCGGTCAAACAGTGCCTGCAAATGCCCGGTCAAGGCCTGGCGCTGATCGGCCGGCAGATTGCGCGGCAGGTTGCGGTCCCAGTCGAGGGCGATCCAGGCCTTGATGAAGTCCGGGTCGTAATGCTCGTTGTCGGCCAGCATCAGGTAGGCCTTGAGGCCTTCGTAGAGGAAGTCCGAGTTGCCGCCGCCGTGCAGTTGTTCTTCGATGCGCGTGACCAGGCGCGGGGCGAAGACCGCAATCAGTAACTTGCGATAGACGCTTGCGGACTCGGCTTCGAGCATGTCGCCCTGATACAGCCCCAGCCCTTCGGACCAGCTTGGCGAATCCCCGGCCAGGTGCTTGACCGCATTGAGCAACGGCAGCACGGCCAATACATCGCGCTGCGCCGGGCTCAGGTTCTGTACGGTCTGGCCCAGAGGTGCGACCTTCTGATCGACCTGGGCGATATACGCCTGGTTGGCGCGATAACTCACCCACCACAGGCTGCTGACCACCACCACCAAGGCCACCGTGGCCGCGAGGACGCCCCGGGCGATCCACTTGCGGCGGCGCTCGACTTTCGGGTTCACCCCCACCAGGCCACGCTCGGCAAACGCCACGGCGGTGAAGAGTTTTTCGATGAAGTAACTGCGCCCGGTGCCGCTCTGGCGCGCCAGGTGCTGGCGATCCAGGTTCATGCTCTGGGCCATGGTGCCGATCAGGCGGTCAATCGGGCTGCCTTCCTGGGTGCCGCTGGTGAAGTAAACGCCGCGCAGCAGCACGCGCTCTTCAAAGGCATTGGGTTTGAATACACCCTCAAGGAAGCTCTGCAGGCAGTCTTTCAAAGCGCCGAACTGTTGCGGAAAACCGTAGATCAGATCGCGGCGCGCCGGGTCGCGTTCCTGTTGCAGACGTTCCACCAGGCGTTCGTTGAGGCGCTGCTCCAGGCCGGCGAACTCGCTTTGCAAGTGCGCCAGCGGGCTGTCGCTGTGCTTGCCGTCATCGAGGGCAAAGGTCATGCCCCACACCTGGGCGCGCTCTTCCTTGCTCAGGTTGTCGAAGAACTCCATGAAGCCCGGCACCAGGTCGAGCTTGGTCAGCATCAGGTAGATCGGGAAACGCACGCCCAATTGGGTGTACAGCTCCTGGATGCGCAGGCGAATCGCGGCGGCATGGGCGGCGCGCTCGGCGTCTGTGCCCAGCAGCAGGTCCGACAGGCTGATGGCGATGAAGGCGCCGTCGATGGGCCGACGCGAACGCTGCTTTTTCAGCAGGTCGAGAAAGCCCAGCCACGCGGCTTTATCCACCGTGGAGTTGCTGTCCTGGGTGGTGTAGCGGCCGGCGGTGTCGAGCAGGACGGCCTGGTCGGTAAACCACCAGTCGCAGTTGCGCGTGCCGCCGACGCCGCGCACCGCACCGGCGCCCAGTTGCGCAGCCAAGGGAAAGTGCAGCCCGGAATTGACCAGTGCGGTGGTCTTGCCCGAACCCGGCGGGCCGATGATCACGTACCACGGCAGCTCATACAGATTACGGCGCTCATCGCCGCCGAGCTTGGCTTTCTTGAGCAGCGTGAGGGCTTCGTCCATGCGCTGGCGCAGTGTCGACAGCTCTTCGGCGGTGGCCACGCTGTTGGGGTCGGCCGGGGTTTCGGCGGCCAGGCTGCGCATCACTTCGGCGGCCTGGCGGCGAGCCTGGATGATGCGCAATACGCGGTAGGCGATCCACAGCGCAAACACCAGGATGATCAGCGCCCAGCGGCGTCCCTCGGGCACCAATACGTCGAGCAACGGCCCGACAAACCAGATGATCAGGCCCAGGGCGATCAAGCCCAGCACGGGGATCACCCAGCGAATCATGAAACTGAAAAACGCCTTCACTCGACGCCCTCCGCCAATACGGTGATTTCAACCCGACGATTGCGGGCACGGCCTTCGGCAGTACTGTTGGTCGCCAACGGCTCGGTGTCGCTGCGGCCTTCGGCGCTGAAGCGCTCGGCCTGGCCGGTCTTGGCCGCGAGGATCTCCAGCACCGACTTGGCCCGCGCTTCGGACAGCGCCCAGTTCGACGGGAAGCGCAGTGTGGCAATCGGGCGGTTGTCGCTGTGGCCGGTGACCCGCACCTGGCCCTTGACCTTGCGGATGGCGTCGGCAATGCGCAGCATCAGCGGCTGATAGTCATCGACGATGCTGGAACTGGCGGACGCAAACAGTTCATCGCCACGAATCGTCACCACAGAGCGGTCCACCTTGTCTTCCACGGCCACGCGCCCGGCCTTGATGTCTTCGGCCAGGAAGCCGGCCAGGCGCGGTCGTTCGATCACTTTCGGTTGCGCCACCGGACGGTCGATGGCCTGCACCGGGATCTCGCCCAGGGCATGGATATTCTTGAACACCGGCTCCGCATCCGACGCCAGCTTCATGCGCAGGCCAAACAGCAACGCCAGCAGCAGCGCCAGGCCGATTGCCACGGCGATCCACGGCGGCATGAATTGCGCCAGTCGGTCCCGCGCCACGGTCACGCCGCGCCAGTGCGGCGACAGCTCACGCTCGTGTTCGCCACGGGCATTGCGAATCGCCGCAGCGGTGCGCTCGCGCAAGGCCTCCAATTGACTGCGCCCGTCGGTCATCACGCGGTAGCGGCCTTCAAAACCCAGGCACATGCACAGGTACAGCAGCTCCAGCAGGTACAGGCGTTCCCGTGGGCTTTGCAGGCAATGGTCGAGCAACTGAAAGACCTTTTCACCGCCCCAGGCTTCGTTGTGCACGGTGATCAGCAAGCTCTGTTTGCCCCATTCGCTGGTACTGCCCCAGGGCGTACTCAGCACGGCTTCGTCCAGGGCGGTGCACAGCGCGTAACGGGCCAGCAGCACTTCGTTGCGCGCCACGCCGGCGGCTTCGGCGCGCTCTTCGAATTGGCGCAGATAGGCCAATAACTGCGCACGCAGGCTGGCCGGCGCCGGGTGCGCGATGGTGTTGCGCAGGCGCGTCAACAGCGCCAGCAACGGGCCGGCGGCGCTTTCCAGCGGGTTGAGGCCCTGGCTTTTGCCGGTGAGCATCGGCGCGGCCGGCATCGACAAAGGCGCAGGCTCCGCGCGCGCAGGTTCCGGCGCTCGGCCGCCCGGGCGCGGCATGAACTGAGTGCGGTCATCATCATTGGGATGCATCGCGGATTATCCTCGGATCGCCCAGAAGGCCAGGTTCAAGCCCGGGAACTGCCCGGCGATGTGGAAGGCGAAACCGCCGGAATTGCTCAACTGCTGCCAGTGTTCGCTGCCCCGGTCCAGCTCGTAATAGGTGCTGCCCGCGTGATAGGGCAATTGGCGTGGCGCCACCGGCAATGGCAGCAGGCCGATGCCCGGCAACTGCAGGTTGACCATGTCGCGGATGTGCTCCACCGAGCCGACTTTGCTCTGCTGGCCAAAGCGTGCGCGCAGGGTTTCGCCCGGCACATCGGCGCGCACCACAAGAATGAAGCTGGCATTGTCGAGCAGGGTCTTGTCGGCCAGCATCGCCACGTGGATACCGTAGGCTTTCTCGACAATCGGGATCGGCGTGGCCTTGCTGTCGATCAGCATCGACAGCGCTTCACGCAGGGCCGCCATCACCGGAGTAAAGCTCAGCGCCAAATCGTCGTGCTGGTACTGCGGGTATTCCTGGGGGCGACGGCCAGAGGTGGAGAATGTCGAAAACTCACCGGCCAGGCTCACCAGCTCGCTGAAGAAACGCTCCGGGTGCAACGGGCTCAACTGGCTCAAATGCTGGATCAGCGGCTGGGCGCGGTTGACCAGTTGCAGCAGCATGAAATCGGCGATCTCCGACGCGCCACCGGCACCCGACGCGACTACACGGCCCGCCAGGGCCTCGCCACGCTGGTGCAGCAGGCCGAGCAGTTCGCTGCGAAATGCCGTCAGCGGTTTGCTCGCGGCCACGTCCAATACCGGCGGTATGTAAGTGTCGTCGAGCACCAGTGCGCGGTCGGCGCGCTTTTCCTTGATGCGCACCAGCCCGATGGCGGCGTAGTCGCTGATACCGTCCTGGGCGGTCAACAAACGCAACGCCCGCGAGCCCACGGCCACCGGCGCGCGGTTTTCGAAGGGCGCGTTGTCGTCGCGCACTTCGCGCACCTGGCTCACATAACGCGCGGCTTCCAACGCCTCGCCTTCGTCCACCGTGTCACGCGCACCGGCACGCTTGAGCGGCAGGGCCAGGTACACCAGACCGTCGCGCAGGTTGTCGTCGATATTCAGTGGACTTGGCGCCAGGTCGTCCTGGGGAATATTGAACGGTGTGCCGTCCGGGAGCAGGCCACGGGCCGACACGATTGCCAGCTTGCCCTGGGCGAGCAGGCCCTGGTCGATCAGCACCTCGGAAAAGCCCCAGGCGCCCGCGGACAGCGGGCGGCTGCGGGCGTCGATCAGGTTTTCCAGGTAACGGTCATGCTGCTGGAAGTGCTGCGTTCCGATGAACATGCCTTCCGACCAGACCACGCGATTGTTCCAGGACATGGGGGCTCCGATTGCTTGTTATTGGGCTGGGCTGGAGGGGGTAGCCACGACGTCGGCGCGCACGGCACGCACATCGAGGCTGATCTGAAATTCGGTGTATTGGCGCGGCGGCACGTTGATAACGGCACGCCACTGCGCACGGTCCAGCTCGCGATAGCCCACCAGCAGGCCGATCTGCCGGGTGGCCGGGTCGAGGTCGCGCTGGACGCTCAGTTGTTGGCCGGGCTGGATCACCACTTCGTCCTGGTCCAGCAGGTCCAGGCCAAGGGTGGATTGCGCACGGTCAGCCAGGGCGAAGTAATCGGAGCGCGCGAACGTCGCGGCGTTTTTCAGCTCGAAAATACGCACCCGCACCGGGGCGGCCTGGCCGTTGGCGCCGGGGTTGAGCCCGGCGATCGCGTGAAAATGCAGCTCGACGGCGGCCGTGTCCGCTTCAGCTTCGGCGGCGGCTTCGGGCTTGACCGCGTCCTTGGCACACGCCGTCAGCAGCAGCGCGGTGGCGGCTGCAAGTAAAAACCTGGGAATCATCCTGCGTCCTCAATGACGTGTTTAGCTATCCGTTCTATCCATCAGTGCGACGCGGTTCAGCGTCGCTGTCGTGCACTGTGCGCTTCGTAGGCCCGGCTGAATTCGCGGCCGAACAGGTCCTGGAAATCTTCCTGGGCCTCGCGGGAAATATTGCTGTAGAGCTCGGTGAACTGCTGCCAGTACTGGGCCTGGCGCGAGCCGTTGAAAAGACTTGAAAGGCCGCCGGGCTTGCCCATGCGTTCTTCCAACTGCGCCGGCTCAAAGCGCAGCAGCAGGTGCTTGAGCGCCGCTTCCACACCCGCCATCACCGCCAATTGGTGAGCGCGCAGGTCGTCGAAGCTGTCACGCACGGCGGCGTCCGGCGCCATGAATGCCGGGTTGCCGTGACGAAGCAGCAGCAGTAACGCTTCGTCGGCATTCGGGGCGAATTTCAACGGATTGTTTTCGGCGGGGCGGATCATGGTCTGCTGCATGCGAAACTCGCCCTTGAGGCTGGCGCGGGCGCGCAACACGTCGATCAGGCCTTCGACCATCAGGCGGTAGCTGCGGCCGATGCTTTCCATCTGGGCGCAGGCATCGGCCCGGTCCAGACGCAACTGATCGAGGCCGGCACCGCGCAGGAAGGCTTGCAAGAGGTCGGCTTGTGGCCGGGCGTCGCCAGCGGGGAGCGCAACCGGCTCGACCACGGGAGGCGGCGCACTGACCGGTGCGGGCGGTGGCGCGGGCGGTGGCGCAACAGGGGCGAGCGGCGCGGGGGCGTCGCCAAGCAGGTCCCAGTCTTCTGGAATGACCGAACCGGGCACCGCCGGGGGTTCGGCCACCGGCACGGCCACCGGAGCCGGCGGACGGAAGTCGTGCTGTTCGGACGGCACATGGTCCGCCACGGTGGGCGGCGGCACGGCAGTGGGGCTGAGGAAGTCGAACAGGTCCGGCAGGGTCTCCATCGACGACGCGCCATGAAACTGCGGCGCGATCATCGGTGTCGGCGCGGGCGGGCTCGCCACCGCGCCCATCAACGCCTCAAAGCTGTTCGGCGAATCACCGGCGAACGGCTGGCTGTCGACGGCCTGCACGTTGAAGTCGATGCGCGCCTGGATTTCGTAATCGCCGATGCGGATCAACTCGCCATTTTGCAGCGGCTCGCTGTTACCCCGGCGCAAACGAATGCCGGCGTTGACCAACTCCACACCATTGGTGCTGTTATCGGTTAAGTAGTAACGCCCATCCTTGTACTGGATAACGCAATGCTGCGAGGAGACCAGGCGTTCCGGGTCGGGCAATACCCAGTCATTTTCCGAACTGCGGCCGATCGCCATCGAGCCCTGGTTCATGGACTTTTCGGCGCACTGCCCTGGGGTAATCTTGTGATAACTAGTGATAGTCAAACACAGCGACATCTTGCCTCCTTGCTGATACATCGCGCGCGGTCGAGACCAGGCCTACGCGTGCCTGAATATCGCCGCCAGGTCGTGGGACCGACCGTCCAAATTCGCATTTGCCAGCATGATCGCTGATCTTATCCGGCTTGCATGACAAAAATCCTCTACGGGCGCAGCGTTCGACCCGTCAGTCGCGCAGGGTTGTTAAACACCGCACATCTGTCACAGAGGGCGAATAGCTTACCTTGACAAGGCATAAGTACTACACCAAAAATGCACAACTTCTTGAACATCAGTGATGGCACGATAGTGGCACGCTGAAACTATGGCCAAGAAAAACATGCAAAGTTCACCGCGCAACTAATTGCATGCAATGCCCGGCATCTAACGGGCTGATAGGGAGATCGAATTCAGTGGATGTGCCGTTGCTGCTCACCGCCGTTTCTGCGACTTCGCCCTGTGGCGAAGACATGGAATATGACGCGCAATTTCTGCAATTGGAACGTGATGCCAGGGGCCAGCCCGAGCGCAGCATGGGCGATTCGATCCTGCCCGCCGAGCCGCCCGAATGGCGCAGCATCCAGCAGCAGAGCCTCGACCTGTTGCAGCGCAGCAAAGACCTGCGCATCACTCATTTCCTGCTGCAAAGCACCCTCGCCCTCCAGGGCGTGGCCGGCCTGGCCGAAGCGCTGACGCTGATCGACGCGTTGCTGCGCGACTACTGGGCCGACCTGCACCCGCGCCTGGATGCCGACGACGATAACGATCCTACCGTGCGCATCAACGCCCTCACCGGCCTGACCTGCGACACCAATATTCGCCTGCTGCGCGAAAGCATCCTCACGCGCTCGCGCACCTTCGGCCCCGTGACCCTGCGCGCGGCGCTCAACGCCAGCGGCCTGTTGAGCTTCCCCGATGAACAGCTCGGTGCCCAGCAACTCAACGCCGCGTTCCTCGACAGCGACCCGGAGCAATTGCAGGCCACCCGCGATGCGCTGATGGCCGCGCGCGCCGCCTGCGACGCCATCGAACAACAGGTCAACGAGCAAGTCGGTTCCGCCCAGGGCGTGGACCTCAGCGCCTTGAAGCAGCCGCTCAAGCAGGCCCTGCAATTGCTCAATCAAGCGGTGCCCGGCGCCGACGGCGGCAGCGAACCCGAGGCCGTCAATGAAGACCATGCCCCCTCGGCAGACTACGCCGCTGCGCCCGCAGCGCCGCGTCCGGTCGGCGATATCGCCAGCCGTGACGACGTGCTGCGCAGCCTCGACAAAATCCTTGCGTATTACACCCGGCACGAGCCTTCAAGCCCGCTGCCGGTGCTGTTGAACCGTGCCAAGAATCTGGTGCATGCCGATTTCGCGGCCATCGTGCGCAATCTGATTCCCGACGGCATGTCCCAATTTGAAAACCTGCGCGGCCCGGACAGCGAATAAGCCGCCGGACCGTGCAGTAACAACACCGTCGCTCAAGCGACCAGGAGCAGCAACGTGGCGAAGCAAAGTTCTCAGAAATTCATCGCGCGCAACCGTGCGCCTCGAGTGCAGATCGAGTACGACGTCGAGCTTTACGGCGCCGAGAAAAAGGTCCAGCTGCCCTTCGTCATGGGCGTGATGGCCGACCTCGCCGGCAAGCCAGCCGAGCCGTTGGCGCCCGTGGCCGACCGCAAGTTCCTTGAAGTGGACGTCGACAACTTCGACTCGCGCCTCAAGGCCATGCAGCCGCGCGTGGCGTTCCACGTCCCCAACGAGCTGACCGGCGAAGGCAACCTGAGCCTGGACATCACCTTCGAAAGCATGGACGACTTCAGCCCTGCCGCCGTGGCGCGCAAGGTCGACTCGTTGAACCAGCTGCTCGAAGCCCGCACCCAACTGGCCAACCTGCTGACCTACATGGACGGCAAGACTGGCGCTGAAGAAATCATCATGAAGGCGATCAAGGACCCGGCACTGCTCCAGGCACTTGCCAGTGCGCCCAAGCCTGCAGGGGACCAGTAATCATGACTGACAATACCGTTCGCGAAGGCGCGCTGAACCTGGGCGCCACCGAAGAAACCAGCGAGTTCGCCTCGCTGTTGATGCAGGAATTCAAGCCCAAGACCGAGCGTGCCCGCGAAGCCGTGGAAACCGCCGTGCGCACCCTCGCCGAACAGGCCCTGGCGCAAACCGACCTGGTGTCCAACGACGCGATCAAATCGATCGAGTCGATCATCGCCGCCATCGACGCCAAGCTGACCGCCCAGGTCAACCAGATCATTCACCACCCGGACTTCCAGCAGCTGGAAAGCGCCTGGCGTGGCCTGCATTACCTGGTCAACAACACCGAAAGCGATGAGCAGCTCAAGATCCGCGTGCTCAACATCGCCAAGCCGGAGCTGCACAAGACCCTGAAGAAATTCAAGGGCACCGCGTGGGACCAGAGCCCGATCTTCAAGAAGATGTACGAAGAAGAATACGGCCAGTTCGGCGGCGAACCCTACGGCTGCCTGGTAGGCGACTATTACTTCGACCAGTCGCCGCCCGATGTGGAACTGCTGGGCGAGCTGTCGAAAGTCTGCGCCGCCATGCACTCGCCGTTCATCGCTGCGGCGTCGCCGACCGTGATGGGCATGGGCTCCTGGCAGGAACTGTCGAACCCGCGCGACCTGACCAAGATCTTCACCACCCCGGAATACGCCGGCTGGCGTTCGCTGCGTGAATCGGAAGACTCGCGCTACATCGGCCTGACCATGCCGCGCTTCCTGGCGCGCCTGCCGTATGGCGCCAAGACCGACCCGGTGGAAGCCTTCGCTTTCGAAGAAAACACCGACGGCGCCGACAGCTCCAAGTACACCTGGGCCAACGCCGCGTACGCGATGGCAGTGAACATCAACCGTTCGTTCAAGCACTACGGCTGGTGCTCGCGTATCCGTGGCATCGAGTCCGGCGGCGAAGTGGAAAACCTGCCGGCGCACACGTTCCCTACCGATGACGGTGGCGTGGACATGAAGTGCCCGACGGAAATCGCCATCAGCGACCGCCGTGAAGCAGAGCTGGCGAAGAACGGTTTCATGCCGCTGCTGCACAAGAAAAACACCGACTTCGCCGCGTTCATCGGCGCCCAGTCGCTGCAGAAACCGGCCGAATACGACGACCCGGACGCCACCGCGAACGCCAACCTGGCCGCGCGCCTGCCGTACCTGTTCGCCACCTGCCGTTTCGCGCATTACTTGAAGTGCATCGTGCGCGACAAGGTCGGCTCCTTCAAAGAGAAGGACGAAATGCAGCGCTGGTTGCAGGACTGGATCCTCAACTACGTCGATGGCGACCCTGCGCACTCCACCGAGACCACCAAGGCCCAGCACCCGTTGGCGGCGGCCGAAGTGATCGTGGAAGAAGTCGAAGGCAACCCGGGGTATTACAACTCCAAGTTCTACCTGCGCCCGCACTACCAGCTTGAAGGGCTGACGGTGTCGTTGCGCCTGGTATCGAAGCTGCCTTCGGCCAAGAGCGCTTAAACCTCGGATGAACTAGCTCTCCTGTGGGAGGGGGCTTGCCCCCGATAGCATCACCTCGGTCTGCCTGATAGACCGAGTTGCCTGCATCGGGGGCAAGCCCCCTCCCACACAAAAGCATTGGCCCTTTTGGGCATAACCAAATTCAGTGGCCCCGGCCACACAGGGAGAAATCATGGCTGTTGATATTTTCATCAAGATCGGCGACATCAAGGGCGAGTCCATGGACAAGGCCCACAAGGACGAAATCGACGTGCTGAACTGGAGCTGGGGCATGGCCCAGTCCGGCAATATGCATGTGGGCGGTGGCGGCGGCGCGGGCAAGGTGAACATTCAGGACCTGTCGCTGACCAAATACGTCGACAAGGCGTCGCCAAACCTGATGATGCACTGCGCCAGCGGCAAGCACATCGACAAGGTCAAGCTGACCGTGCGCAAGGCCGGTGGCGAAAGCCAGGTCGAGTACATGGTGATCAACCTGGAAGAAGTGCTGGTCACCTCGCTGAGCACCGGCGGTTCGGGCACCGATGACCGCCTGACCGAAAACGTCACCCTGAACTTCGCCCAGGTGATGGTCGACTACCAGCCGCAGAAAGCCGACGGCACCAAAGACGGCGGCGCGATCAAGTTTGGCTGGAACATCCGTTCCAACACCAAGCGCTGATAGCCCCTGCAGCCGTGGCTTTGCGCCACGGCTGCAGACATTTTGTCCTTCTCGCAACCCGTCCGTGGAGCTGCTTTGGTGGTAACTGAAATCGCTTCCCGCGACCGTCTGCAACCGTCCCTGCTGGACCGGCTGACCGACGACGACCCAACCAATCCCAAGGAAAGCGCCGACAAACGCGTGCTGTCCCTGACCCAATTGAAAGCCTCGGTACTGCGCGACCTGGCGTGGCTGCTCAACACCACGTCGTTGCTCGATGCCGATGCCACGCTGCACACCCCGGCCGGTACGTCGGTGGTCAATTACGGCCTGCCGGCGCTGGCGGGCAACAGCGTTTCCAGCGTGGATATCAAGGCGCTTGAAGCCCTGATCTACCAGGCTATCGCCACGTTCGAACCGCGCATCCTGCGCCATACCCTGCGGGTCAAGGCCCGTGTCGGCCCTGGCGAGATGAATCACAACGCGCTGAGCTTCGAGATTGAAGGCGACCTGTGGGCGCAGCCGGTGCCTTTGCGGCTGTTGCTGCAAACCGACCTGGACCTGGAATCCGGGCATGTGCGCGTGGTCAATGCCGACCAGCGGAGACGCCCATGAACCCGCGCCTGCTGGAGCTGTACAACCAGGAACTGCACCACGTGCGCGAAAGCGCCGCCGAGTTCGCCAAGGAATACCCGAAGATCGCCAGTCGGCTGACCCTGTCCGGTATGGACTGCGCCGACCCGTACGTCGAACGCTTGCTCGAAGGCTTTGCCTACCTCACCGCCCGCGTGCAGCTCAAACTCGACGCCGAGTACCCGACCTTCACCCACAACCTGCTGGAAATCGCCTACCCGCACTATCTGGCGCCGACGCCGTCAATGACCGTGGTGCAACTGCAGACCGACCCCGACGAAGGCTCCCTCGCCAGCGGTTTCCCCCTGCCCCGCGACACGGTATTGCGTGCCGCATTGGGCCGCGAAACCCAGACCTGCTGCGAGTACCGTACCGCGCACCCGGTGACGCTGTGGCCGCTGCAGGTGAGCAACGCCGAATACTTCGGCAACCCGGCCGCCGTGCTCGGCCGCCTGGCCGCCAGCGAACCGAAAGCCAAGGCCGGTCTGCGCCTGACCCTGCGCACCGGCGCCGAATTGCCGTTCAACAGCCTCGATCTGGATAACCTGCCGTTGTACCTCAGCGGCGCCGATGAGCAGCCGTTTCGCCTCTACGAACAACTGCTGGGCAACGCCTGCGCGGTGTTCGCGCGCAAGCCCGGGGGCGACTGGGTTGAGCGCCTGCCTCAGGATGCGTTGCGCTCACGCGGTTTCGACGATGCCGACGCGGCCATGCCGGTGGTGGCGCGGGCGTTCCAGGGCTATCGGTTGTTGCAGGAATACTTCGCCCTGCCCCACCGTTTCCTGTTTGTCGAATTCGCCGAGCTGAGCCGTGCGGTCAAACGTTGCGACGGCCAGGAGCTGGAGCTGATCGTGCTGTTCGACCGTCACGAACCCAGCCTTGAAGGCAGCGTCGGCGCGGCGCAATTCCTGCCGTTCTGCACGCCGGCGATCAACCTGTTCCCCAAGCGCGTGGACCGTATTCACTTGTCGGATCGGGTCAACGAACACCATGTGATCGCCGACCGCACACGGCCGATGGATTTCGAGATTCACTCCCTGAGCGGCATCACCGGCCACGGCACCGGGCCGGAGCAGCCGTTTTTGCCGTTTTATGCCGTGCGCGATCCCTCCCGTTATGGGCGTGACCAGGCCTACTACACGGTACGCCGCGAACCCCGCGTGCTGTCCAGTGACCAGCGACGCAACGGCCCGCGTTCCACTTATGTGGGCAGCGAAACCTTCGTCAGCCTGGTGGACAGCCGTCAGGCGCCGTATCGGCATGACCTGCGCCAGCTCGGCGTGACCGCGCTGTGCACCAACCGCGACTTGCCATTGTTCATGACCGTAGGCAATGGCAAGACCGACTTCACCCTGGCCGACAGCGCCCCGGTATTGGCCGTGCGCTGTGTGGCAGGCCCAAGCCGCCCGCGCGCCAGCCATGCCCATGATGCCAAGGCCTGGCGCCTGATCAGCCAGTTGTCGCTCAATTATCTGTCCTTGAGCGAACAGGGCCAGGGTGCCGGGGCCCTGCGCGAACTGCTGCGCCTGTACGGCGACAGCAACGACGCCGCCCTGCAATTGCAGATCGAAGGCCTGCGCGAAGTCAGCAGCAAAGCCGTGACCCGACGCCTGCCGATGCCCGGCCCGATTGTGTTCGGCCGGGGCCTGGAAATCACCCTGGAATTCGATGAAAACGCGTTTCGCGGCACCGGGGTGTTCCTGCTCGGTGCCGTACTGGAACGCTTCCTGGCACGCTACGTGTCGATCAACAGTTTTACCGAAACGGTGATCCGTACCACCGAACGCGGCGAGATCATGCGATGGAAAGCCAAGCCCGGACGGCGTCCGACCCTGTGAGTACCCTGGACGCGATGCACCAGGAACCCTGGGAATATGACTTCTTCCAGGCGCTGCGGCGTATCGAATGCGAATCGCCGGACCTGCCGCGCCTGGGCCATTCCCTGCGCCTGGCCGATGACCCGCTGCGCCTGGGGCAGCAGGCCGATTGCACCTTCGCTCCGGCCACCCTGGCGTCGGTCGACCCGGGCGGCGACGGCAAACCGGCGCGGCTGGAGCAATTCTTCTTCGGCCTCGGCGGCCCCAACGGCCCGCTGCCGCTGCATATCACCGAGTACGTGCGCGAGCGCCAGCGCAACAATGCCGACAGCACCAGCAAGCAGTTCCTGGATGTGTTCCACCATCGCCTGCTGACCTTGTTCTACCGGGCCTGGGCCGAAGCGCGGCCGACGGTCAGCCATGACCGACCGGACGACGACTATTGGTCCGCGCGCCTCGCCGCCCTGAGTGGCCGCGGCATGCCCAGTTTGCTCAACCAGGGCTTGATCCCCGACACGGCGAAGCTGCATTACAGCGGCCACTTGTCGGCGCAAACCCGCTACCCGGATGGCTTGAAGGCCATCCTCAGCGAGTACTTCGGCGTGCCGGTGGCGATCGAAGAATACGTCGGCCAATGGCTGGAACTGCCCGAACGCAGCCGCGTCGGCGTGAGCGCCAACCGGCTGGGCGTGGACTTCTGCCTGGGCAGCCATGTGTGGGACCGCCAGCACAAATTCCGTATTCGCCTCGGGCCGCTCAAGTTCGCCGATTACATGGGCATGCTGCCAGGCCATCAGCCGTTCAACGAGCTGGTGGCCTGGGTGGCCGAGTACCTGGGCCATGAACTGGACTGGGACTTGAATCTGGTCCTGCAACAACCTGAAGTCCCGGCGCTGCAGCTCAACGGCCAGTTTCGCCTGGGTTTCAATACCTGGCTCGGCCAACCTGCGCATGACGCCAACGACCTAATCCTGGCGCGGCATTACGCCGATCACGCCACCACTTCAAGGAATCCAGAGCATGGGTGAAATCAGTCGCGCCGCACTGTTCGGCAAACTCAACAGCGTGGCCTACAAGGCCATCGAAGCCGCCACCGTGTTCTGCAAACTGCGGGGCAACCCGTATGTGGAACTGGCCCACTGGTTTCATCAGTTGCTGCAACTGCAGGACTCGGACCTGCACCGCATCATCCGTCAGTTCAACCTGGAGCCGGCACGCCTGGCCCGCGACTTGACCGAAGCCCTGGACCGCCTGCCGCGCGGCTCGACCTCGATCACCGACCTGTCGTCCCATGTGGAAGAAGCGGTGGAGCGCGGTTGGGTGTACGGCAGCCTGATGTTCGGTGAGAGCCAGGTGCGCACCGGTTACCTGGTGCTGGGCATTCTGAAAACGCCGAGCCTGCGCCATGCGCTGCTGGGCCTGTCTGCCGAGTTTGACAAGATCAAACCCGAAGCCTTGAGCGAGCGTTTTGACGAGTACGTCGGCGACTCGCCGGAAAATGCATTGAGCGCCAGCGATGGTTTCAATGCCGGGGCGGTGCCGGGTGAAGCCAGCGGCGCCATGGCCCCCAGCGCGATGGGCAAGCAGGAGGCGCTCAAGCGCTTTACCGTCGACCTCACCGAGCAAGCCCGCAGCGGCAAGCTCGACCCGATCGTCGGCCGTGATGAAGAGATCCGCCAGCTGGTGGACATCCTCATGCGGCGCCGCCAGAACAACCCGATCCTCACCGGTGAAGCCGGGGTGGGCAAGACCGCCGTGGTCGAAGGTTTCGCCCTGCGCATCGTCGCCGGCGATGTGCCGCCTGCGCTCAAGGACGTGGAACTGCGCAGCCTCGACGTGGGCCTGCTGCAAGCCGGCGCCAGCATGAAAGGCGAGTTCGAACAGCGTCTGCGCCAGGTCATCGAAGACGTGCAGGCCTCGCCCAAGCCGATCATCCTGTTTATCGACGAAGCCCACACCCTGGTCGGTGCCGGTGGCGCCGCCGGCACGGGCGACGCGGCCAACCTGCTCAAGCCTGCGCTGGCCCGTGGCACCTTGCGTACCGTGGCCGCCACGACCTGGGCCGAGTACAAGAAGCACATCGAAAAAGACCCGGCCCTGACCCGCCGCTTTCAGGTGGTGCAGGTCGCCGAGCCGTCGGAAGACAAGGCGCTGCTGATGATGCGCGGCGTGGCCTCGACCATGGAGAAACACCACCAGGTGCAGATCCTCGATGAAGCCCTGGAAGCCTCGGTCAAGCTGTCGCACCGCTATATTCCGGCGCGCCAGTTGCCGGACAAATCCGTGAGCCTGCTGGACACCGCCTGCGCCCGCGTCGCCATCAGCCTGCACGCGGTGCCGGCCGAAGTGGACGACAGCCGCCGTCGTATCGAAGCGCTGGAAACCGAGCTGCAAATTATCGCCCGCGAGCATGCGATCGGCATTGCCATCGGTGCGCGCCAGACCAACAGCGAAGCCTTGCTGAGTGCCGAACGTGAGCGTCTGGCCACCTTGGAAAGCCGTTGGGCTGAAGAAAAAGCCTTGGTGGATGAGCTGCTCGCCACCCGTGCGACCTTGCGCGAAAAAGCCGGTGTGGTGGACAGCGGCAGCGACGAATTGCGCACGCAACTGATCGACCTGCAACAACGCCTCACTGCGCTGCAAGGCGAAACCCCGCTGATCCTGCCGACCGTGGATTACCAGGCTGTGGCCTCGGTGGTCGCCGACTGGACCGGCATCCCGGTCGGCCGCATGGCGCGCAACGAACTGGAGACGGTGCTCAACCTCGACCAGCATTTGAAGAAACGCATCATCGGCCAGGACCACGCCCTGCAGATGATCGCCAAGCGCATCCAGACCTCTCGCGCCGGCCTCGACAACCCGAGCAAGCCGATTGGCGTGTTCATGCTAGCCGGCACCTCGGGCGTGGGCAAGACCGAAACCGCCCTGGCCCTGGCCGAAGCCATGTATGGCGGCGAGCAGAACGTGATCACCATCAACATGAGCGAGTTCCAGGAAGCCCACACGGTGTCGACCCTCAAGGGCGCACCACCGGGCTATATCGGCTACGGCGAAGGTGGCGTGCTGACCGAAGCGGTGCGGCGCAAGCCTTACAGCGTGGTGCTGCTGGACGAAGTGGAAAAAGCCCACCCGGACGTGCATGAAATCTTCTTCCAGGTGTTCGACAAGGGCGTGATGGAAGACGGCGAAGGCCGGGTGATCGACTTCAAGAACACCCTGATCCTGCTCACGACCAATGCCGGTACCGAGCTGATTTCCCAGGTCTGCAAAGACCCGGCGAACATCCCTGAGCCGGAAGAAATCGCCAAGGCCCTGCGCCAGCCGCTGCTTGAGATCTTCCCGCCGGCACTGCTTGGCCGCCTGGTAACCATTCCGTACTACCCGCTGAGCGACGAGATGCTCAAGGCGATCACTCGCCTGCAACTGAACCGCATCAAGAAGCGCGTGGAAAACACCCATAAGGTCGCCTTCGACTATGACGACGCGGTGGTCGACCTGATCGTCTCGCGCTGCACCGAAACCGAAAGCGGCGGGCGCATGATCGACACCATCCTCACCAACAGCCTGCTGCCGGACATGAGCCGTGAATTCCTCACGCGCATGCTCGAAGGCAAAGCGCTGGCGGGGGTGCGGATCAGCAGCCGGGATAATGAGCTGCACTACCAGTTTGGCTGACGGAATGCGGTTAAAACTGTGGGAGGGGGCTTGCCCCCGATGGCGGTGAATCAGTCACAGAATGCATCAACTGACACACAGCTATCGGGGGCAAGCCCCCTCCCACACTTTGAACCGGTTTCTTCAGTTATTTAGTCATTAAGAGACGCCTGATGCTATTCAACCAAGCCTCACGCCTGGCCCGGATCACCAGCCCCCTAGGGCCGGATGTGCTGCTGCTCAATGAAATGGGCGGCGGCGAAGAGTTGGGACGGCTGTTCAACTACGAGCTGCAGCTGACGTCGCTGGACGCCAACATCGACCTCAACCAGTTGCTGGGCAAGCCGATGAGCGTGGGCCTGCAACTGGCCGACGGTGGCGAACGGCATTTTCACGGCCTCGTCGCGCGCTGCAGCCAGAACATCGACCAGGGCCAGTTCGCCAGCTACCAAGTGACCCTGCGCCCATGGCTGTGGCTGCTCAGCCGCACCTCCGATTGCCGGATTTTCCAGAACCTGAGCATCCCGCAGATCATCAAGCAGGTGTTTCGCGACCTGGGCTTTTCCGACTTCGAAGACGCCCTGAGCCGGCCTTACCGCGAGTGGGAATACTGCGTGCAGTACCGCGAGACCAGCTTCGATTTCGTCAGCCGCTTGATGGAACAGGAAGGCATCTACTACTTCTTCCGTCACGAACAGGACCGGCATGTATTGGTGCTGGCCGACGCCTATGGCGCCCACTCGACGGTGCCCGGCTACGCCTCGATCCCGTATTACCCCAAGGACGAGCAGCAGCGCGAACGCGACCACATGCACAACTGGCACCTGGCGCAGGAGGTGCAGCCCGGCTCGCTGGAGCTCAACGACTACGACTTCCAGCGCCCCAGCGCGAGCATCGACGTGCGCTCGGCCATGCCGCGTCCGCACACCGCCGGCGACTATCCGCTGTACGACTATCCCGGCACCTACGTGCAAAGCGCCGACGGCGAACACTATGCGCGCACCCGCATCGAAGCCCTGCAAACCCTGCATGAACAGATCGAGTTCGCCGGCAATGCCCGAGGCCTGGGTTCGGGCCACTTGTTCAGCCTCACCGGCTTCAGCCGCCAGGACCAGAACCGCGAATACCTGATCGTCGGCTGTCGCTACTACATCGTCCAGGAAAGCCTGGAGAGCGGCGGCGGTTCTGGCTCGGCGCAGTTCGAAAGCAGCCTGACCTGCATCCCCGCGCAACAGAGCTACCGCACCCTGCCCACCACCCATCGGCCCGTGGTCAAAGGCCCGCAAACCGCGCTGGTGGTCGGCCCCAAGGGCGAGGAAATCTGGACCGACCAATACGGCCGCGTGAAGGTGCATTTCTACTGGGACCGTCACGACCAGTCCAACGAAAACAGCTCTTGCTGGATTCGCGTGTCGCAGTCCTGGGCCGGCAAGAACTGGGGCTCAATGCAGATTCCCCGGATCGGCCAGGAAGTGATCGTCAGCTTCCTCGAAGGCGACCCCGACCGACCGATCATCACCGGGCGGGTGTACAACGCCGAGCAGACCGTGCCTTACGACCTGCCGGAAAACGCGACCCAAAGCGGCATGAAGAGTCGATCCAGCAAAGGCGGCACGCCGGCCAACTTCAATGAAATCCGCATGGAGGACAAGAAGGGGCTGGAGCAGTTGTATATCCATGCCGAGCGCAATCAGGACATCGTAGTGGAGGTCGATGAGAGCCACTCTGTCGGGCATGACCGTAACAAAAGCATTGGCCACAACGAGACAGTAACCATCGGCAACAACCGCCTGCGCATCGTCAAGCAGGAAGACATTCTCTCGGTGGGCCAGCGCAAGACCGACAGCATCAGCCAGAGCTACGTCATTGAAGTGGGCGAAAACCTGCGCCTGGTCTGTGGCGAAAGCATTCTGGAGTTGAATGCCAGCGGGCAGATCAACCTCACCGGCGTGCAAATCAGCTTCTACGCCAGCGGCGATGCCGAGTTCAATACCGGCGGCCTGCTGCACTTGAACAATGGTGGCGGCGCGGGCGCCACCCCGGATGGCCAGGGCGTGAAAGCCAGCATTGACGCCAATATCAAAGCCGCGTTCCCCACGCCTAAAAGCTCCTGACGAGAACTGTTTGCCATGACGTATCGAATCAATGAATTCCAGTTTCAACTGCCTGCCGGCCAATTGCAGGACGCGACGATCAACATTCTCAAGTTCCCGGAACTGGGCACCTCCCTGATCGTCAGCCGCAGCTTGCTCGCTGAGGGTGAAACCCTGCACAGCAACTTCAATGACCAACTCCAGCGCCTGGAAAAACAGGTGCAGGATTTGCGTTATCAACCCGGCGCGGATGTGCGTTTGGGCGCGGCGCAGGAAGTCGAAGGCATCGAGTTGCGCAGCCAGTTCAACAAGGGCAATGACAAGGTGTTCCAGTATCAACTGGCACTGGTGATTCCAGGCACGCGCAAGATGCTTGCCCTCAGCTACGTGAAGGCGGATGCGCTGGGTGACGCCGAGGCGGCGCATTGGGCCTTGATAAAAAACTCACTGTCGTTCGACGCTGTTTCTTGATGAGCGGCCTGCATGTCTGACGCGTTATGGGCGGCCCGGATGGGCGATGCGCTTTCCCACACTTCGATGATGGCCGACATCCTCGGCGGTGTGCTGGAGGTGGCGGCGAATATCGCGATTACTGCTGTAGCAACTGCCGCAGTGGTCGCGGCCACCGGCATTACCGTCGCCACCGGTGGGCTGGGCTGCTTCCTGTTGGGCGCAGTGGTGGGCACGATTGTCGGTCTGGCCATGAGCAAGACGGGCGCAGACAAAGGCCTGACGAATTTATGCGACAGCTTCAGCAATGCGCTGTTTCCGCCCACGGTACAGGCCAATATTCTCACCGGTTCCACCAACACGCTCACCAATAACATCCCCGCCGCCCGCGCTGCCGGGGCAATCAGCTCTCACGTTGCGCCAGCGGGTACCGAACTGGAAGAGCCGGCGCCTGCGCCTGAGGCCAGCTACCTGGACATGGCCGAGAGCTTCTTCTCGCAGATGTGGCGTCCGACCGTCGCCACGCCTGCGCCAGGTGCCGTGCCCAAGCCGCTGGACCTGGTCGTGTGCATGAAACACCCGCCGATGCCGCCGCAATTCCTGGCCGAAGGTTCGGACAAGGTCACGATCAACGGCCAGCCGGCGGTGCGCAGCGGTGATCGCAGTACCTGCGATGCGACGGTGGTGTCGTCCGGGTTGATTTCCTCCAACGTGACCATCGGCGGTGGCTCCGTGGTGGTGCGCGAGATTCGCAGTGGCAAGACGCCGGGCGTGGGGCTGGCGGTCACCGCGTTGTTGATGCTCAAGGGTGGCAAGGGCAAGTTCTTCAGCAAGTTGCCGTGCATGCTGATCGGCGGTGCGACCTCGATGGCGGTCAGCAGCGCGATGGGGGCCCTAGCGAATGCGGCGATGGGCTCGTCGAATCCGGTGCATGCGGCAACGGGCGCGAAGGTATTGGGCGATGTCGATGAGCTGGACTTCGTGCTGCCCGGCATCTTGCCGATTGACTGGCAACGTTTCTACAACAGCCGCGACGAACGCACCGGCAGTCTGTTTGGTGCGGGCTGGAGCGTGCCGTATGAGGTCTGCGTCGAAGTCCGGCCTCATCCCGACGGCGGCGAGACGCTGGTCTACACCGACGAGCAAGGGCGCCCTATCGACATGGGCTCGATTCCCTTGGGCGGCGCGGTGTTCAGCGCCGGTGAAGGGCTCGCTGTGCGGCGGCACCTCAATGGGCAGTTGCTGATTGAGAGCGATGATGGCCTGTACCGTCTTTTTGAACTTTCGACGCACCCGTCACGACTGCGCCTGGCTCAGTTGGGAGACCGCAACGACAACCGCATCCATATTGATTATGACGAGGCCGGACGCCTGGTACGGCTGCGCGATACCTTCGACCTGGTGCAGGTTGAGCTGATTCGCGACGGCGAACAGGTCAGTCGCATCGAACGGGTGTATCCCGATCAACGCCGTGAGGCGCTTGTTGGGTACGGCTACGACACCGCCGGCAATCTGGCCGAGGTGCGTGATGCCACCGGGCAGGTGCGGCGGCGCTTCGCCTACGACAGCGACCGGCGCATGGTGGAGCATCAGTTGTCGACCGGGTTGCGCTGTTTCTATGAGTGGGCTTTGGTTGAAGGCCTGGAATGGCGCGTGGTGCGGCACTGGACGGATGAAGGCGACGCGTATCAATTCGACTATGACTTGAACGCCGGCCTTACCCGCATCACCGACGGATTGCAGCGCGTCAGCACCCGGCACTGGAACACGCAGCACCAGATTATTCGCTACAGCGACAACCTCGGCCAGACCTGGCTGTTCGAATGGAACGATGAGCGCCAATTGCTCAGCGCCACCGACCCGCAGGGTGGGCGCTACGAATACAGCTACGACGAGTCCGGCAACCTGATCGGCGAAACCGACCCACTGGGCCGCAGCGATTCGACCTTGTGGCTGGAGCATTGGGCACTGCCGTTGGTAGAGACCGACGCCGCCGATAACAGCTGGCAGTATCGCTACGATCAGCGCGGCAACTGCATCGCCGAAACAGATCCGCTGGGCTACGTCACCCGGTACCGCTATGACGCCCATGGCCAGGTCGTGGAAACCATCGACGCCACCGGCAAAAGCAAGAAACTGCGCTGGAACCCGCTCGGGCAATTGGTCGAGCACATAGATTGTTCGGGTTACCCGACGCGCTTCAGCTACGACGAGCGCGGTTATCTGCAAGTCATCACCGATGCACTGGGTGAGCGCACGCAATTCAGCTACGACGCTCAGGGGCGCTTGCTAAGCACTCAATTGCCGGATGGCCGTATCGAGCAGTACCAGCGCGACATCAGCGGTCAACTGCTGGGGTATACCGACCCGGCCGGGCACACCACGCTCTACCAGCACAACCGCCGCGGCCAAGTCAGCCAGCGCACCGACGCCCATGGCCGGCAGGTGAAGTTCGGCTACGACAACTACGGGCGCCTGCAAGCGCTGATCAACGAGAACGGTGAACGCTATCGGTTTGCCTGGGACGCCGCCGACCGCCTGGCCGAGCAGCAGGACCTGGACGGCAGCTCCAAGCGTTACGACTACGACCTGCTGGACAACATCACTACGGTAACCGCCATTGCGGCGCCTTATGGCAACGGCCTGGCGGTGGTCCCCGAGCCACCACCCGCGCCCATCGTTCATCGGCTGGAGCGCGATGCGGTCGGTCGGCTGGTTGCCAAAACCACCGACGATGGCCGCACCGAGTACAGCTACGACGCCGTGGACCAGCTCACGGCGGTGACTTTCACCGATCTGCAAGGCAATACCCAGGCCCTGGGCTTCGCCTACGACGCTCTCGGGCAATTGCTTGGCGAACAGAGTGCAGCCGGCACTCTGCACCACCACTACGACGAACTCGGCAACCTGATCCAGACCCAACTACCCGACGGCCGTTGGCTCAACCGCCTGTACTACGGCAGCGGCCACCTGCACCAGATCAACCTCGACGGCCAGGTGATCAGCGACTTCGAGCGCGACCGTCTGCATCGCGAAGTCCTGCGTACCCAGGGCCAACTCAGCACGCGCAGCGAATACGACCGCAGTGGCCGCCTGCGCGCACGCCAACGTCGACTGGCAGGCCAACCGTCGCTGCTACCAGCAGCCGTGCAAAAACAATTCGAGTACGACCCGGCCGACAACCTGATCGGCAAACTCGACCAGCAACCCGCTGCGCAACACCGCCAATTGCTGCACTACGACGCCACCGGCCGCATCATCGCCAGCCAGGACAGCCTGCACGGCCAGCGCGAAACCTTCGCCTACGACGCCGCCGCCAATCTTCTCGACGGCCCGCAGGCGGGTGCCGGGTTGGTGGTGCATAACAAGCTGCTGACGTATCAGGACAAGCGTTATCGCTATGACGCGTTTGGGCGGATGATCGAAAAACGCAGCGCGAAACGGGGCGTGCAGCGGTTTACCTACGATGCTGAAAGCCGTTTGGTTGAAGTGCGTAACGATGACGGCACCGTTGTGCGAATGACCTACGACCCGCTGGGCCGACGCATCGAAAAAACCGAGCATGGCAATGACGGGTATCCGCTGGGAGAAACGCAGTTTGTGTGGGATGGACTGCGGTTATTGCAGGAGCATAAATACAGCCAGACCAGCCTCTATGTTTACGATGATGACGGCTACGAACCGCTGGCCCGCGTCGACGGCCTTGGCCCGCTACAGAAGATTCGCTACTACCACAACGATCTGAACGGGTTGCCGGAACAACTGACCGAGGCCGATGGGCACAGCGTCTGGCAGGCGACTTATCGGGTGTGGGGCAACACGCTGGAAGAGGTGCGGGAGCCTTATTACATTGAAGAGCAGAACCTGCGGTTTCAGGGGCAGTATCTGGATCGGGAGACGGGGCTGCATTTCAACACGTTCAGGTTTTATGATCCGGATGTGGGGCGGTTTACGACGCCGGATCCGATTGGGTTGGCGGGGGGAATAAATACCTACCTCTATGCCGACAACCCTTTTGGCTGGATAGATCCTTTAGGTCTTACGTGTGCAGGCAGCGGCAAAGTCCATGGCAACAGCCATGCGAGCAAAAATCCTAATCACGTCTATGTCATCGTTGATACGAAAACAGGACGAATGATGAAGCCAGGAATCAGCGGGCGTGCGTTAAATAAAAATGGGACGTCACCCCGTGCTAACCAACAGGTCAATGCACTGAACAAACCCCAAGCTGGGCGCTATAAGGCGGTGATTGTTGAAAAAAACAAAACGCGACTTCAAGCCAAAGCTACTGAGCAAAAAATCACAGACAAACACGCGGCGCGAAACAACGGCAACATGCCTTCACCGATTCACAAAAACCCCTTACCACAGGTTGACACAAGAGATGGCTACCTTAAATTGTACGGTACGCCTGATAACCGTTAGTTTTTCGAAGTGAATACTGCAATGAATCTAAATCTGCTGACTCTGCAAGAAAGTGACGCATCTGCTCTGAGAGATGGCGTTCGTGTACGTCAACTGAGCCATCACGTTACCCAGATATTCATGACGTTGCTGCCCAAGGTCGAGCTAAACGGTAGTAGCAAAATAGTTGTTTCGTTGGGACCTCGCGGAGACGAAGATGTATTTGATAATGTCTTAGGCGTGACTAATATCTTCGTTGAACATTTCGACTTCAAACAGTTTCTCTCTCTGAACCGCCGCAGCCAGGATGAAAAATTATTGGAAACGTTGCGTCAATCACTCATTCTTATTGCAACGAAAAAAGAAGACAATCAAGCCATTGTTGATGTTATCAACTCAACCGCTGAGGCCGTATTAAAAACAAATTTTGAACTAGAAACTCAAATCAAAAAGCTCTCAAAAACCAGCAAAAATAAAAAATCCAAGATAAATGTGTATCGAGTGCTCAATGCTGCAGTCGGTGAAGGCTGGTATTGTGAAGAGCTCTTCCCGGCACATAAAAAAAGCTGGATGCATGAGCTGCCCGGCTTTATTGACCGGAGCGACTTATTCAAAACCGCGGAAATCAATGACTCTGCTTATAAAATCAAAAATCGTCTCGGCAAAGTGGTTTTTGAAATTGCTCTTTGATAACGACATCCCTTACTCAGCCAATAAAATTCAAGGCTATCTTGTAGAAAAGTAGAAAAAGGGAAAGATTTATTTAAAGATCGCCTAGCCAAGCAATTGCGAAAATAAATCCGTCCCCTTCTCCCTTTTCTCAAGCAGATCGCTGCGGAAAATAATATGTATCTACTGGACATCAGCGAAAGTTACTCAGAAGTTTACTGGTTTAAATACGACCAGAAAATCTCGCCCGACCATCTATTATTTATAGGCGGTAAAAAACAATCATCCGTTGTTACTACGCCGACCTTTATAAATAAAAAAAAGATCAGCAAAGCTCGCTTGCTGTCATTCGATCTTCTGCAAAGTGATACGCTTGAATTCGCCAGTAATGCGATGGCTACCGTACTACGCGAATACCCGGATGATGTTCAGCTCTTCCCTGCAAACGTATACCTTAAGGAAGATAAGCTAGACGGTTACTATGTATTCAATGTGATCCAAACGCTACCTTGCATTGACTTGGAGCACTCTCAATATGGCCCCATGTTCAGTTTTATGCCCGAAGGACCTCTGATATTCACAACCCTTCAAAGCCTACAACCTGCTGCTTTAAAGGGTCATCACATCGTTAGAGCTAAGGAAAGCTCGCAGCGCATTTTCGTCTCCCTTCAATTCAAACAGCATTGTGAGGCCTCGGGGCTCAAAGGACTGCGGTTCATAGACTGCTCCCAAGCTATTCAAGTCTGACTCACAGGGATGCCCCTTACACCACTCACAAAAAATGGGCACCCAACCCAGTCGGCGTGCCCATCTTCTTTACCGCCCCGCCTCCCTTCGAGACGGTACCGCTTAACTTATGGGTTGACGCTGTCTTTGAGCGATTTACCCGGCTTGAACGCAACGGTATTGCTGGCCTTGATCTTCACCGGCTCACCGGTTTGCGGGTTCTTGCCGGTGCGGGCGCCGCGGTGGCGTTGCAGGAAAGTGCCGAAGCCGACCAGGGTGACGCTGTCCTTGCGGTGCAGGGCGCCGGTGATTTCTTCGAGAACGGCGTTGAGGACGCGGTTGGCCTGTTCCTTGGTGAGATCGGCCTTTTCAGCGATGGCGGCGGCGAGTTCTGGTTTACGCATATGTGAAGCCTCTTTGACGGTTTTTTGTTGTTATGTCCGTGCTGCTCTCTGGTGGAGCAGCGCCAAGGCGCCGCAGGCTCTACTCTGCGGCAGACGGGAGTGAGGATGGCATGCCGTCGCACGCTCCGCCAGCCTCGCCGCGACCTTTCTACGGGTAAGAAGAGGCTGATTCCGACAGAACGACCGACATTTACGCCAGCAGCGGCGGAAGTTCCTTATTCAACGCCAGTTTTTCCATCACAGCGCTGCCGGTCAGCGCGTAGCCCAGCAGACGACCGCCGGCGTCGCGGCACAGGGCCTTGATGTCGGCGCCCTCGCCTTCGACACTCCATACGCCTTCGCTACCCCGTGGCGGCGGCGAGACCACCAGCGGGCAGACCGGGGTTTTCACGGTGATGGGCATCGGCCCGTAGCTCACGGCCGTAGCGTTGCCGGCCAGGGTCTGGGCCAAGGCGCGGGCGCAGGTCATCAGGGGCATGACGTACAGCAGGTTCAAGCCATCGACCTCGGCGCAGTCGCCCAGGGCGTAGATATTGGCGTGGGAGGTCTTGAGGTGGCGGTCCACCACGATGCCGCGGTTGATCTGCAGGCCGGCCGCCGCCGCCAGGTCGATGCGTGGGCGCAGACCGATGGCGGAGACCACCAGGTCGCACTGGATCACTTCGCCGTCCGACAGATGGGCTTCGAGACCATCGCTGTTGCGTTGCAGACGATTGAGTACCGGCCCCAGGTGGAAACGCGCGCCAATGCCTTCCAGCCCGGCCTGCACCGCAGCCGCAGCCGCCGGGTGCAGCAGGGTCGGCATGACCTGCTCGCACGGCGCGACCAGATCGACTTCATAGCCGCCCAGGATCAGGTCGTTGGCAAATTCGCAGCCGATCAGGCCGGCGCCGAGCAACAGGACGCGGCGTTTGCCGGCGGCGGCGGCGCGAAAGCGCGCGTAGTCTTCAAGATCGTTGATCGGGAAAATCAGCTCGGCGGCGTCACCCTCGACCGGAACACGCACGGTCTCGGCACCCCAGGCCAGGATCAGGTCGCGGTAGGTCACCGACTCTTCGCCGATCCATAAGCGCTTATGGCCCGGATCGATGCCGCTGATACGGGTGTGGGTGCGCACCTCGGCCTTGAGTTGCTCGGCCATGGCGCCAGGTTCGGCCATGCTCAGGCCATCGGCTTCCTTGTTCTTGCCAAAGCCGGTGGAGAGCATGGGCTTGGAGTAGGAACGCCCGTCATCCGCGGTGATCAGCAGCAAGGGGGTGTCGCTGTCGAGCTTGCGAAACTCCCGGGCTACGTTGTAACCGGCCAATCCTGTGCCGATGATCACGACAGGTGAGTTCATTCCTTTCTCCTTGTAGTACGTTTCGTAAACTTCAAATTAGCCGATTTCGATCATTTCGAAATCCATTTTTCCCACGCCGCAGTCCGGGCACAGCCAGTCTTCCGGGACGTCCTGCCACAGGGTGCCCGGAGCGATTCCGTCATCCGGCCAGCCATCTTTTTCGTCATAGATCAGGCCACAGACGATACATTGCCACTTCTTCATTTACTTACTTCCTCAGGGTCCAGGCATCTTGGCCGACGGTCGATAGACCAGCGCTGCCGCTCGGCTCAGGGCGTTTTGTACTGATCGCAGCCGGCAGATGCAAGCACGATCGGCGCAAACGGCGGGTTCAGCGCGGCAAAAGTTCAGGACGCCATGGTAAGCTCGCCGCCTCTTTTGCCGCCAATATTGACTTGCCGTGCCGCACTCAATTGCCCCTTCTTATGCTTGCCGATGGCTGCCCCAGAGCCTTCTGAGCCCGATGCCTGCGCCCTTGACCCTCGATTGGCTGTTCGATGAAGGCTCGCTGACGCGGCGGCTGACAGGGCTGTCCGATAACGGCTTCAGCGTGACGCCGCTGCTCGAAGGCTGGCAACCGTTGCGCGACGATGAATGTGCGGCGCTGGGGCTGCCCCACGCCACGGTCGGCTGGGTGCGTGAGGTGTATTTGCGCGGGCATGGCCAACCCTGGGTGTTTGCCCGCAGTGTCGCGTCACGCGGGGCATTGCAGGATGACGGCTTGCATATGGATGAGTTGGGCAGCCGCTCGCTGGGCGAGTTGTTGTTCTGCGACCACGCCTTCACCCGCCAGCCGATCGAGGTGTGCCATTACCCGGCAAGCTGGCTGCCCGCTGCGGATCAGGCCGACGGACTGTGGGCGCGGCGTTCGCGCTTCGATCGCGGTGCGCTGAGCGTGCTGGTGGCGGAAGTCTTCCTGCCGAGTTTCTGGCAGGTGCTGCATGATCGTCCGGAGAACCGCTGATGTACCAACGTGTGCTCAAATCCTTGAATCGCCTGAACCCCAGGGCCTGGGATTTCATTCAACTGACGCGCATGGACAAGCCCATCGGCATCTACCTGCTGCTGTGGCCGACGCTGTGGGCGCTGTGGATCGCCGGCAAAGGCTCGCCGTCGCTGCTCAATATCGTGATTTTCGTGCTGGGTGTAGTGCTGACCCGTGCCGGTGGTTGCGTGATCAACGACTGGGCCGACCGCAAGGTCGACGGCCATGTGAAACGCACCGAGCAACGCCCGCTGGTCAGCGGCAAGATCAGTTCGAAAGAGGCGCTGGTGTTTTTTGCGCTGCTGATGGGTATCAGCTTCCTGCTGGTGCTGCTGACCAACGCCAGCACCATCCTGCTGTCCCTTGGCGGACTGGCGCTGGCGGCAAGCTATCCGTTCATGAAGCGCTACACCTATTACCCGCAGGTGGTGCTGGGCGCGGCTTTTTCGTGGGGCATGCCGATGGCGTTCACCGCAGAGACCGGCCATCTGCCGGCCGAGGCGTGGCTGCTGTACATCGCCAACCTGTTGTGGACGGTGGGTTATGACACCTATTACGCGATGACCGACCGCGACGACGACTTGAAGATTGGTGTGAAATCCACCGCGATCCTGTTCGGTGATGCTGACCGTGTGATCATCTTGACCCTGCAGGGCCTGGCGCTGATGTGCCTGTTGCTCGCCGGCGCTCGGTTCGAGCTCGGCGGCTGGTTCCACCTGGGGTTGCTGGCGGCGGCGGGCTGTTTTGCCTGGGAATTCTGGTACACCCGGGACAGGGACCGCATGAAGTGCTTCAAGGCGTTTTTGCACAACCACTGGGCGGGGTTGGCGATTTTTGTGGGGATTGTGGTGGATTACGCGGTTCGCTGAGAGGTTTGCGGTGGCTGTTGCGGCGCCATCGGGGGCAAGCCCCCTCCCACAGTTGATGAGTGAACGCCTTCAAATGTGGGAGGGGGCTTGCCCCCGATGATTTCAGCAGCGCCGCGCAGTCAAGGCTTGATGATGTGCCAAACCCCACCCTTGCCATCCCCGGTCTTGTCCCCGGCTTTCTCGTCATCCTTGTAGGTGTACACCGGCTTGCCTTTGTAGGCCCATTGACTGGTCTGATCGTCGCGAGTAATCACCGTCCAGTCGCCCGCCGTGGTATCCGTAGACTCGGCCTTCAGCGGCGGCCAATTGGTCGCGCACTGGTCCTTGCACACGGACTTGCCATCGGCGTCCTTGTCGAAGGTGTAGAGCGTGAGGCCTTTGTGATCAACCAGCATCCCGTCTTTCTTCATCGCAGGTTCTGCGGCCAAAGCCAGGCCCGGCAGCGTCAACGCGGCGGTTACCAGCAGGGCTTTCCAGGAAATCGTGCTGTAAGTCATCGGAACCTTCCTTTTGCGGTTGTCAGGATTCGGACCCCTAGCGTAGTCCAGAGAGGCGCAGAATGCTCTAGCGACTAAATTACTGTCACACGACTGCAATAATTCCGTTATCTAATGCGGCGCAAGACAGTTAAATGACAAAGAGGATTTTTGAGCATGGTTGGCAGGAGCATTCTGATTGTTGACGACGAAGCGCCCATTCGCGAGATGATCGCCGTTGCGTTGGAAATGGCCGGCTACGACTGCCTGGAGGCGGAGAACTCCCAGCAGGCCCATGCCATTATCGTCGACCGCAAGCCGGATCTGATCCTGCTCGACTGGATGCTGCCCGGCACCTCCGGTATCGAACTGGCCCGGCGCCTCAAGCGTGACGAGCTGACCGGGGATATCCCGATCATCATGCTCACCGCCAAGGGCGAAGAGGACAACAAGATCCAGGGCCTGGAGGTCGGCGCCGATGACTACATCACCAAGCCTTTCTCCCCTCGAGAGCTGGTAGCGCGCCTCAAGGCCGTGCTGCGCCGGGCCGGTCCGACCGATGGCGAAGCCCCCATCGAAGTCGACGGCCTGATCCTGGACCCGATCAGCCACCGCGTGACCATCGACGGCAAGCCGGCCGAAATGGGCCCGACCGAATACCGTTTGCTGCAATTTTTCATGACCCACCAGGAACGCGCCTACACCCGTGGCCAGTTGCTGGACCAGGTATGGGGCGGCAATGTGTACGTGGAGGAGCGCACCGTGGACGTGCACATCCGCCGCCTGCGCAAAGCCCTGGGCGATGCCTACGAGAATCTGGTACAAACCGTGCGCGGCACGGGCTACCGGTTTTCCACCAAGGGCTGAGCCAGCCGGTTGCAGACTCAAGCGCCTGACTTAACAGCTGACAAGGACGCATGTTCAAGTGAACCAAAACTGGCATGGCACCCTGATCCGCCACATGCTTCTGTTGATCACCGGTTGCCTGCTGGTCGGGCTGATCAGTGGTTATTACGGCTGGAGCCTGGCCATCGGCATCGCGCTGTACCTGGGCTGGACCCTCAAACAACTGCTGCGCTTGCATGAATGGCTGCGCCAGCACAAACCCGACGAAGCACCACCCGACGGCTACGGCCTGTGGGGCGAAGTGTTCGACAGCATCTACCACCTGCAGCGCCGCGACCAACGGGTACGCGGACGCCTGCAAGCGGTGATCGACCGGGTACAGGAATCCACCGCCGCGCTCAAGGACGCGGTGATCATGCTCGACAGCGACGGCAACCTGGAATGGTGGAACCGCGCCGCCGAAACCCTGCTGGGCCTCAAGACCCCCCAGGACAGCGGTCAGCCGGTGACCAACCTGGTACGCCACCCGCGCTTCAAGGAATACTTCGAGCAGGACAACTACGAAGAAGCCCTGGAAATTCCCTCGCCCACCAACGACCGCGTGCGCATCCAGCTGTACCTGACGCGCTACGGCAACAATGAGCACTTGATGCTGGTGCGCGACGTGACCCGCATCCATCAGTTGGAACAGATGCGCAAGGACTTCGTCGCCAACGTCTCCCACGAGCTGCGCACGCCGCTGACGGTGATCTGCGGCTACCTGGAGACGCTGCTGGACAATGTCGAGGAGATCAACCCGCGCTGGAGCCGCGCCCTGCAGCAGATGCAGCAGCAAGGCTCACGCATGCAGACCCTGCTGAATGACTTGCTGCTGCTGGCCAAGCTTGAGGCTACCGATTACCCCTCGGATAACCACCCGGTGGCGGTGCATAGCCTGCTGCAAACCATCAAGAACGACGCCCAGGCGCTCTCCGGCGAACGCGGCCAGCAGATCACCCTGGAAGCCGACCCGACGGTGCTGCTCAAGGGCAGCGAGGGCGAGCTGCGCAGCGCATTCTCCAACCTGGTGTTCAACGCGGTGAAGTACACCCAGGACAAGGGCAATATCCGCATCCGCTGGTGGGCCGACGAACAGGGTGCGCACCTGAGCGTGCAGGATTCCGGCATCGGTATCGACGCCAAGCACCTGCCGCGCCTGACCGAACGCTTCTACCGCGTCGACTCCAGCCGCAACTCCAACACCGGCGGGACCGGGCTGGGCCTGGCGATCGTCAAGCATGTGCTGCTGCGCCATCGGGCACGCCTGGAGATCAGCAGCGTGCTGGGGCATGGCAGTACGTTTACCTGCCATTTTCCGCCAGCGCAGGCGACCCGTTCGCGGCTCGTCGGGGATGACGAATAACTCAGCCATGGCACTAATTTAAATGTGGGAGGGGGCTTGCCCCCGATAGCGGTGTATCAGGACCAGATGTGCTGACTGACACTCTGCTATCGCGGGCAAGCCCCCTCCCACAGTGGTTTTGCATGAATTTGGAGGGCGCATTCCAGGCCCCGCCCGGCAGCAACCACTAGGCAAGCGCCCCATCAGCCGCTACATTGGCCGACTTGCGCCTGCCTTTCAGGCCCGCCTTCCCCCTATTGAACATACGGAACCTGCAAAACCCCATCATGGACCCTTCCCCTGGTATCACCCTCGCTACACTTTTCGCCGATTTCGGCATGATTCTTTTTGCACTGGTCCTGGTACTGCTCAACGGCTTCTTCGTTGCGGCGGAATTTGCCATGGTCAAACTGCGCTCGACCCGGGTCGAGGCCATCGCCCACACCAACGGCTGGCGCGGACAGATCCTGCGCACCGTGCACAGCCAGCTCGACGCCTACCTGTCGGCCTGCCAGCTGGGTATCACCCTCGCCTCCCTGGGCCTGGGCTGGGTCGGTGAGCCGGCCTTTGCGCACATACTCGAGCCGTTGCTGGGCGCCGCAGGCGTAGAGTCGCCGGAGGTGATCAAGGGCGTGTCGTTCTTTGCCGCCTTCTTCGTGATTTCCTACCTGCACATTGTGGTCGGCGAGCTGGCCCCCAAATCCTGGGCCATCCGCAAACCCGAATTGCTGTCGCTGTGGACCGCCGTGCCGCTCTACCTGTTCTACTGGGCGATGTACCCGGCAATCTACCTGCTCAACGCCAGCGCCAACGCCATCCTGCGTATCGCAGGCCAGGGCGAGCCCGGCCCGCATCACGAACACCATTACAGCCGCGAAGAGCTCAAGCTGATCCTGCACTCCAGCCGTGGTCAGGACCCGAGCGACCAAGGCATGCGCGTACTCGCCTCCGCCGTGGAAATGGGCGAACTGGAAGTGGTGGACTGGGCCAACTCCCGGGAAGACTTGGTCACCCTGGATTTCAACGCCCCACTCAAGGAAATCCTGGCGCTGTTCCGGCGCCACAAATTCAGCCGTTACCCGGTGTATGACGCCGTGCGCAACGAGTTCGTGGGCCTGTTGCATATCAAGGACCTGCTGCTGGAACTGGCGGCCCTGGACCATATCCCGGAGTCGTTCAACCTGGCCGAACTGACCCGTCCGCTGGAGCGGGTGTCGCGGCACATGCCGTTGTCGCAGTTGCTGGAGCAGTTCCGCAAAGGCGGCGCGCACTTCGCCCTGGTGGAAGAAGCCGATGGCAAGATCATTGGCTACCTGACCATGGAGGACGTGCTGGAAGTGCTGGTGGGCGATATCCAGGACGAACACCGCAAGGCCGAACGCGGCATCCTCGCCTACCAGCCGGGCAAGCTGCTGGTGCGTGGCGATACCCCGCTGTTCAAGGTAGAGCGCCTGCTCGGCATCGACCTGGACCACATCGAAGCCGAAACCCTGGCCGGCCTGATCTACGACACCTTGAAACGGGTGCCGGAAGAGGAAGAAGTGCTGGAGGTCGAAGGCTTGCGGATCATCATCAAAAAGATGAAAGGGCCCAAAATCGTGCTGGCCAAGGTGTTGATGCTGGACTGACAACCCATTGTGGGAGGGGGCTTGCCCCCGATAGCGGTGGTTCAGTCAGAATAGGTTTGACTGACAGACCGCAATCGGGGGCAAGCCTCCTCCCACATTGGTCAGGCGTTGCCCTGTAAATCAAGCACCCGGCACGAAGTGCTTCTGCGCGGTACCACGGGCGATCAGGCGGGAGATGTAGTCCAGCTTCTGCGCATCCTGGTCGATAAACCGGAAGGTCAGTTGCAGCCAGTCGCTGTCGGGCCTGGGCTCGTAGGCGACGATGGCGTGCAGGTAGCCATTGAGGCGTGCCACTTCAGCGTTTTCGCCCTGTTCGAGGTCGAGCACGGCGCTTTCCAGGACCTGGGGCAGGACCTCACCGCGACGCACCACCAACAACGCCTCCTTGATGCTCAATGCCTTGATCACGCACTGCTGGGTGCCGCCGGCCAGGCGCAACTGGCCCTGGCCACGACCGCCGGCAGGCGACGCAGCCGGAGCGGCGACCACAGGCGCGCTGTTGAGCAGGCCTTTGCTCGGGGCTGCCGCCACCGGCGCCGGCTTGACGGCTTCGGGCTTGCCGCCTGTCAGTGCGCTCAGGGAGTCGTTGCCGAAGGCCGAGTTCATCTTGGTCGGCGCGCTGGCGATCAACGCATCGAGGCGGCCGATCTTGTGCAGGGCCTGTTTGACCTTGTTCAGCAATTGCTCATTGGTGAACGGCTTGCTGACGTAGCCGGACACGCCGGCCTGGATGGCCTGCACCACGTTTTCCTTGTCACCCCGGCTGGTCACCATGACGAACGGCATGGCTTTCAGATGGGCCTGCTCGCGGCACCAGGTCAACAGCTCAAGCCCGGACATCTCCGGCATTTCCCAGTCGCACAGCACCAGGTCGAAGGTCTCGCGCATCAGAATGGATTGCGCCTTCTTGCCGTTCACCGCATCTTCGATCTTGATCCCTGGGAAGTAGTTGCGCAGGCACTTCTTCACCAGGTCGCGAATAAACGAGGCGTCATCCACCACCAACACACTGACTTTACTCATCGACCCTTCATCCTATAAAACCTTGGCTGGCAGTACGCCTGACTGATGGCATTTTGCCAAAACTCTGCAGTCACGGTAGGGCTTATTACGCCCCGTCCGCAATAAATTCCGCTCGCCACAAACGAAAACGCCCGACCAATGGCCGGGCGTTAATTTCTCGGGCAACCTTACTTATCGTCAGATTCGTCCGGAACATTAGGGATAAGATCAGCCTTGCCTTCAACTTCGGCTTTCATGCGCTTGAGGCCCATGTGCCGAACGTCGGTGCCGCGCACCAGGTAAATCACCAACTCCGAGATATTGCGCGCGTGGTCGCCGATGCGCTCCAGCGAGCGCAGCACCCAGATGATGCTCAAGACCCGCGAGATAGAGCGCGGGTCTTCCATCATGTAGGTGGCCAGCTCACGCAAGGCGGTCTTGTATTCGCGATCGATGACCTTGTCGTACTGGGCCACCGACAGCGCCAGGTCCGCATCGAACCGCGCAAACGCGTCGAGGGCATCTCGCACCATGTTGCGCACCTGGTCGCCGATGTGGCGCACTTCCACGTAACCCCGCGGCGCTTCGCCTTCTTCGCACAGCTGGATGGCGCGGCGGGCGATCTTGGTGGCTTCGTCGCCGATACGCTCGAGGTCGATCACCGATTTGGAGATGCTGATGATCAAACGCAGGTCTGAAGCCGCAGGCTGGCGGCGGGCCAGGATGCGCAGGCATTCCTCATCAATGTTGCGTTCCATCTGATTGATCTGGTCATCGATCTCCCGCACCTGCTGGGCCAGGCCCGAGTCGGCCTCGATCAGCGCGGTGACCGCATCGTTGACTTGCTTCTCCACCAGGCCGCCCATCGCCAGGAGGTGGCTGCGCACTTCCTCAAGCTCGGCGTTGAATTGCGCGGAGATGTGGTGGGTAAGGCCTTCTTTGCTAATCATGTTGGCGTCCTTGGAGCGTCCGGTAAGGTGCGGAGAACCGCAGCGTCAGTGCATTCAGAACCACGGCTTCCTAGCCGTAGCGACCGGTGATGTAGTCTTCGGTCTGCTTTTTCGCCGGATTGGTGAACAGGGTATCGGTATCGCCGAACTCCACCAGCTTGCCCATGTACATGAACGCGGTGTAGTCGGACACCCGCGCCGCCTGCTGCATGTTGTGGGTCACGATGACGATGGTGAACTTGGACTTGAGCTCGTAGATCAGTTCTTCGACCTTGAGCGTCGAGATCGGGTCGAGGGCCGAGCACGGTTCGTCGAGCAACAGCACTTCAGGTTCCACGGCGATGGTACGGGCGATCACCAGACGCTGCTGCTGGCCGCCGGACAAGCCGAGGGCGGATTCGTGCAGGCGGTCTTTTACCTCGTCCCACAGCGCCGCGCCCTTGAGCGCCCATTCAACCGCTTCATCGAGGATGCGCTTCTTGTTGATGCCCTGGATGCGCAGGCCATAGACGACGTTTTCATAGATGGTCTTGGGAAACGGGTTGGGCTTCTGGAACACCATGCCCACGCGGCGGCGCAGCTCGGCCACGTCTTCGCCCTTGCGGTAGATATTGGTGCCGTAGAGGTTGATGGCGCCTTCCACGCGGCAGCCGTCCACCAGGTCGTTCATGCGGTTGAACGTGCGCAGCAGCGTGGACTTGCCGCAGCCGGAAGGGCCGATGAAGGCGGTCACGCGCTGCTTGGGGATGTTCATGCTCACGTCGAACAGCGCTTGCTTGTCGCCGTAGTAAAGGCTCAGGCCGGGCACTTCGATGGCCACGGTTTCCTGGGCCAGGTTCAGGCTCTGTTTGTCGCGACCCAGGGCAGACATGTTGATGCCGTGGGAATGGGTGTCGTGTTGCATGGGATGCTCCCTGTGCTGTTGTGTGGGAGGGGGCTTGCCCCCGATGGCAGTGTGTCAGTCAGCACATCTGTTTCTGATCCGCCGCTATCGGGGGCAAGCCCCCTCCCACATTTATTCTGCATTCACTTATAAATCAGCTGTCCAGCGCTTTGTATTTTTCGCGCAGGTGGTTGCGTATCCACACTGCCGACAGGTTGAGCGTGGCGATCACCATGACCAGCAGCAAGGCGGTGGCATACACCAATGGCCGCGCCGCTTCGACGTTGGGGCTCTGGAAGCCGACGTCATAGATATGGAAGCCCAGGTGCATGATCTTCTGGTCAAGGTGCAGGTACGGGTAGTTACCGTCCAACGGCAGCGACGGGGCCAGTTTCACCACGCCGACCAGCATCAGCGGCGCCACTTCGCCGGCGGCACGGGCCACGGCGAGGATCATGCCGGTCATCATCGCCGGGCTGGCCATGGGCAGCACGATCTTCCACAGCGTTTCCGCCTTGGTCGCGCCGAGCGCCAGGGAACCTTCACGCACGGTGCGAGGAATCCGCGCCAGGCCTTCTTCGGTGGCCACGATCACCACCGGCACCGCCAGCAGCGCCAGGGTCAGCGAGGCCCAGAGCAGGCCCGGCGTGCCGAAGGTCGGCGCCGGCAAGGCTTCGGCGAAGAACAGCCGGTCCACCGAGCCACCCAGTACGTACACGAAAAAGCCCAGGCCGAACACGCCGTAGACGATGGCCGGTACGCCCGCCAGGTTGTTGACCGCGATGCGGATAACTCGCGTCAGCGTGTTCTGCTTGGCGTACTCACGCAGGTACACCGCCGCCAGCACGCCGAACGGCGTGACGATCATCGCCATGATCAGGGTCATCATCACGGTACCGAAGATCGCCGGAAAGATCCCGCCCTCGGTGTTGGCTTCCCGTGGATCGTCGCTCAAGAACTCCCAGACCTTGCTGAAGTAGAAGCCGATCTTGGTCATCGTGCCCATGGCGTTCGGCTGGTAGGCGTGCACCACCTTGCCGATACCGATTTCGATTTCCTTGCCGTTGCCGTCCCGGGCCGTCAGCGCGTCGCGGTTGAACTGGGCGTGCAGGTCAGCCAGGCGCGCTTCGATGTCCTGGTAGCGGGCATTCAGTTCGGCGCGGTCGGCGTCCATGTCGGCCTGGGCGGCGGCGTCGAGCTTGCCTTCGAGCTCCAGCTTGCGACCGTGCAGGCGGACGCGCTCAAGCCCGGCGTTGATCGCGCCGATATCGGTTTTTTCCAGGCTCTTGAGCTGGGCGGCGAGCTTGTTGACGCGCTCCACACGCGCCTGCAGCTCCGGCCACGCGGCCTCGCCTTCGGCGATGATCTTGCCATCCTGCTTGACGTTGACCAGGGTGCCGTAGAAGTTGCCCCATTCACGCCGCTCGATGGCCATCAACTGCACCGGCTTGGTCTGGTCCTTCAACCATTCGCCGACGATCCAGGTGAAGTCATTGCCGTTCAAGTCGCGGTTGCCGACCTTGATCAGCTCGCGGGTCATGAACTCCGGGCCCTCATCGGGCACAGGCAGGCCCGCGCTTTTCAGGCGCTCGCGTGGGACCTCTTCCTTCTGCACCACTTCGCCGATGACGATATGGTTGGCCTGGCCCGGTACGTTGTAGTTGGCCTGGATCAGGTCGGCCGGCCAGAAATGGCCCAGACCGCGCACCGCAATCACCGCCAGCAAACCAATGGTCATGATGACCGCGATGGACACCGCGCCACCGCTGATCCAGACGCCGGGGGCGCCGCTCTTGAACCATCCATTCAGGGAGTTCTGTTTCACAGACTTCTACCTTTCTTAAAGCGACGAGTATTTCTTGCGCAGACGCTGACGGATCAGCTCGGCGAGGGTGTTCATGATGAAAGTGAACAGCAGCAGCACCAGCGCCGAGAGGAACAGCACGCGATAGTGACTGCCGCCCACTTCCGACTCGGGCATTTCCACCGCGACGTTGGCCGCCAGGGTGCGCAGGCCTTCGAACAGGTTCATCTCCATCACCGGCGTGTTACCGGTGGCCATCAGCACGATCATGGTCTCGCCCACGGCGCGGCCCATGCCGATCATCAATGCCGAGAAAATGCCCGGGCTGGCGGTCAGGATCACCACGCGGGTCATGGTCTGCCAGGGCGTGGCACCCAGGGCCAGGGAGCCCAGGGTCAGGCCGCGCGGCACGCTGAACACGGCGTCTTCGGCGATGGAGTAAATGTTCGGGATCACCGCAAAACCCATGGCCAGACCGACCACCAGGGCGTTGCGCTGGTCGTAGGTGATGCCCAGGTCATGGGAGATCCACATACGCATGTCACCGCCGAAGAACCAGGTTTCCAGGTACGGGCTCATGTACAGCGAGAGCCAGCCCACGAACAGGATCACCGGGATCAGGATCGCGCTTTCCCAGCCATCCGGCACCCGCAGGCGGATCGACTCAGGCAAACGGCTGAATACAAAACCGGCCACCAGGATGCCAATCGGCAACAACATCAACAGGCTGAAAATCCCCGGCAGATGCCCTTCCACATAAGGTGCCAGGAACAGACCGGCGAAGAAGCCGAGGATCACCGTCGGCATCGCTTCCATCAACTCGATCACCGGCTTGACCTTGCGGCGCAGGCTCGGGGCCATGAAGTAAGCGGTGTAGATCGCGGCGGCTACAGCCAGCGGCGCGGCGAGCAGCATCGCGTAGAACGCGGCTTTCAGCGTACCGAAGGTCAACGGCGCCAGGCTCATTTTGGGTTCGAAGTCAGTATTGGCGGCGGTCGATTGCCAGACGTACTTAGGCTCGTCGTAGTTCTCGTACCAGACCTTGCTCCACAGCGCGCTCCACGAGACTTCCGGGTGCGGGTTGTCGAGCAGCAACGGTTGCAGCTTGCCACCGGCTTCGACGATGACGCGATTGGCCCGTGGCGACAGGCCGAACACCCCTTGGCCGTCGACCACGGGATCGACTAGCAACGTGCGGTGCGCGGTGCTGTGGAATACGCCGAACTTGCCGGACGCATCAAGGGCAGTGAAACCTTTGCGACGTTCTTCAGCAGTGATTTCCACGATGGGCGTGGTGCCCATCTGGAAGGTGCGGATCTGCTTGAGGTGCTGCTCGCCATCCGGGTCACGGGCCATGAACCACTGGGCCAGGCCGCCCTTGGAGTTACCGATGATCAGCGAGATACCACCCACCAACTGAGTGCTGGCGGTGACTTCAGCATTGCCGTCTTCCAGCAGTTTGTAGCGACCGTTGAGGCTGTTGTCGCGCAGGCTGAATACATCGGCGAGGGCACGGCCGTTAATCACATAGAGCCACTGCTGGCGTGGGTCGATGAAGATCGCCTTCACGGGCTCGGTCATTTGCGGCAGCTCGATACGCTTCTGCTCGCTGGTGACTTCGCCGGTCATCATGTTTTCTTCGCGGCTCAGGGACAACACGTTCAAGTGCGAACCGGCCGAACCTGCAACGACCAAGGTTGAATCCGTGGCGTTGAGGGCTACGTGTTCCAACGGGCGTCCGGCATCGTCAAGCACGATCGGTGTTTCACCGTAGGGGTATTCAATCGCAGGCGTGATGGTTTTCTTGCCGTCCGGGTACGACACCTTATAGGTGTGACGGAACACCAGGGACTGGCCATTGGACAAACCGAGGATCACCAGCGGGCTGCCCGGCTGGTCTTCACCGATGGACGCCACGCTCGCGCCCGACGGCAGCGGCAGATCAACGCGCTTGAGCTCGGCGCCGGTGTCGACTGCAAAGAACAGCGCCTGGCCCTTGTCGGAAACCCGCATGGCGACCTGGTTCTGTTCTTCAAGAGAGATCAGCAGCGGTTTGCCGGCGTCCTGCATCCAGGCGGGCGTCAGCGCGTCTTCCTTGGTCAGCGAGGCGCCTTGAAACAGCGGCGCAACCACATAGGCGAGAAAGAAGAAAATCAGGGTGATGGCGCCGAGCACAGCGAGGCCGCCGACCAGTACATACCAACGGGTCAGTCGGTCCTTGAGCGCGCGAATGCGGCGTTTTCGTTGCAGCTCAGGCGTATTGAAATCAATGCGCTTGGGGGGAGAAGTCGTCGTCATGGTGGAATTGGCCAGATCATTCATGCGCACACCCTAGCGGTCCTGTATGACAGAAAGATGACAATGCAGTGACGCAGGAAATCCGCCGCGAAGCAGGGCTGGCAGCGGATAAAAAATTAGAAGTTTCTGTAGGAGCGAGCTTGCTCGCGAAGATCGTCAACGATAACGCGCCGTTTCTGAATAACCGCGGCGCCCTATCGTCTTTCGCGAGCAAGCTCGCTCCTACAGAAAGGCTGGTTTTACCCAGCTCAGCTACTTAGTTGCCTTCTTTCAGACCCAGCTCAGCCAGTGCCTTGGCGGCAACTTTGGCTGGCAGCGGGATGTAGCCGTCTTTCACTACAACTTCCTGGCCCTGCTTGGACAGCACCAGTTTCACGAACTCGGCTTCCAGCGGAGCCAGAGGCTTGTTCGGGGCTTTGTTGACGTAAACGTAGAGGAAACGCGACAGCGGATATTTGCCGTTCAGGGCGTTTTCTTCGCTGTCTTCGATGAAGTCGGTGCTGCCCTTCTTGGCCAGGGCCACGGTTTTCACGCTGGCGGTCTTGTAGCCGATGCCCGAGTAACCAATGCCGTTGAGCGAGGAGCTGATCGACTGCACGACCGAAGCCGAGCCAGGCTGTTCGTTGACGTTAGGCTTATAGTCGCCTTTGCACAGGGCTTCTTCCTTGAAGTAGCCGTAGGTACCGGACACCGAGTTGCGGCCGAACAGTTGAACCGGCTTGTTGGCCAGGTCGCCGGTCACGCCCAGGTCGCCCCAGGTTTTCACGTCGGCTTTGCCGCCGCACAGGCGAGTCGAGGAGAAGATCGCATCGACCTGCTCCATGGTCAGGTGCTGGATCGGGTTGTCCTTGTGCACGAATACAGCCAAGGCATCCACGGCCACCGGAATAGCGGTTGGCTTGTAGCCGTACTTCTGCTCGAAGGCCGCCAGTTCGGTGTCCTTCATCTTGCGGCTCATCGGGCCCAGGTTGGAGGTGCCTTCGGTCAGCGCAGGTGGCGCGGTAGCGGAGCCGGCCGCTTGAATCTGGATGTTGACGTTCGGATATTCCTTCTTGTAACCCTCGGCCCACAGGGTCATCAGGTTTGCCAGGGTATCGGAACCGACGCTGGACAGGTTGCCCGACACACCCGTGGTCTTGACGTATGCCGGGATCGCCGGGTCAACGCCAGCAGCCACCGCGTTGGCGGTCGCGACGCCAGCAGCGACGAAAGTCATTGCCGCCATCAAACGTTTCAGTTTCATGCCTTGCTCCTAGCAGATAGGGATAATTGGATCGGGGCCAAGTATCGAGAGGCCGTGTGAACACTCTATGTCTGCAATGTGACAATTAGATGAAAGGCCACTATCGAAAGCGCAGGGTTGACGCTCGTTCCCACGCGGGTGCGTGGGAACGATCATAGGTTAGCGGGAACGCTTCCACAGATACCCGCCCACCACCATCCCCATCACACACAGGGCCGCAACATAGTAGGCCGGCCCCATCGGGCTCTCCTTCATCAGCAGCGACACCGCCAGCGGCGTCAGCCCGCCGAACACGGCGTAGGCCACGTTGTAGGAGAACGACAAGCCGCTGAAGCGCACCACCGGCGGGAATGCCTTGACCATCACGTAAGGCACCACACCGATTGTGCCGACGAACAGGCCGGTCAGGGCGTACAGCGGAAACAGCCAGTCCGGATGGGCCATCAGGCTGTGATACAGCGTCCACGAGGTTGCCAGCAATAATGCGCAGCCAGTGATCAGCACTCGGCCGGCACCGAAGCGGTCGGCCAGTGCGCCGGATGCGATGCACCCCAGGCTCAGGGTGACGATGGCCAGGCTGTTGGCCTGCAACGCAACCGTGGGGCTGAAGTGGTAGACGGTCTGCAGCACCGTCGGGGTCATCAGGATCACCACCACGACGCCGGCCGACAGCAGCCAGGTCAGCAGCATCGACAACACAATGGCGCCACGGTGATCGCGCAGTACCGCGCGCAGCGGCAGCTCGGCGGCCAGGGTCTTGCGTTGCTGCATTTCGGCGAAGATCGGCGTTTCATGCAGCCAGCGACGCAGGTACACCGACAGCAAACCGAACACACCGCCGAGCAGGAACGGAATACGCCAGGCGAAATCCGAGACCTGCTCCGGGCTGTAGATCGAGTTGATAGCCGTGGCCACCAGCGAACCCAGCAAAATTCCGGCGGTGAGGCCGCTGGTCAAGGTGCCGCAGGCGTAGCCGATATGGCGTGGTGGAACATGTTCGGAGACGAATACCCAGGCGCCCGGGACTTCACCGCCAATCGCAGCGCCCTGGATGATGCGCATCAGCAGCAACAGGACCGGCGCCCACAGGCCGATCTGCGCGTAGGTGGGCAGCAGCCCCATGATCAGGGTCGGCACGGCCATCATGAAGATGCTCAGGGTGAACATTTTCTTGCGGCCCAGCAGGTCGCCGAAGTGCGCCATGATGATGCCGCCCAGTGGGCGTGCGAGGTAGCCGGCGGCGAAGATGCCGAAGGTCTGCATCATGCGCAGCCATTCGGGCATGTCGACGGGGAAGAACAGTTTCCCGACCACGGTGGCGAAAAACACAAAAATGATGAAGTCGTAGAACTCCAGCGCCCCGCCCAAGGCAGACAGCGACAGGGTTTTGTAGTCGTTGCGGGTCAGCGGGCGCGACGGTTGCGCGCTGCTTGCGGGCACGGAGGACATGGCAAGGCTTCTCTTATAGTAGTCATCGTAAAGGACTGCGCGCCCGTGACTTGCGGCGGGGTCTGGCAAGATAGCAAATCGCTTGAAAAAGCACAGCGCCATGAAAACAGTTGCGCGCAAAAGCCCCGATACAGCCTCTATTTACCGACCAAATGAGCCTCAGGTGGTCGTCGTCACGCCAGCGGCCCGATATACTCGCCCGTGCAAGCGCAGGAACCCCAGTCTTGACGGGCTGCTGTGCCAAAACGTCGTTGGGCGCCGTCCAGCCGATTTGGCAGAGTTTCCCTTTAGTTCGCCTTACGAGAAACGCATCGAGCGGTGTATGTTGGTGCTGAAACGTTTTTCCACAAGACGGCTATCCACTTGAAATACCCATGAAGCGTCACGGGTCAGAGGCACCCTCGGCATGATCGAACTCGAACAAGAAGATCCTATCCCGCAAGGCGATCTCGCCCTGCAAATCACCGCGCTTCCGCGTGAAACCAATGGTTTTGGCGATATCTTCGGCGGCTGGCTGGTCGCGCAGATGGACCTGGCCGGCACGGCAATGGCCAGCAAGGTTGCCGGCGGGCGCGTGGCCACCGTGGCCATAGATCGCATGGCATTCCTGGTACCGGTCGCGGTGGGCGCACAGTTGTCCTTCTATACCCAGGCCCTGGAAATCGGCCGCAGCTCGATCCAGATGATGGTCGAAGTGTGGAGCGACGACCCGCTGTCCAGCGAATGGCGCAAGGTCACCGAGGCGGTATTCGTGTTCGTCGCCATCGATGGCAGCGGCCGCACGCGCTCGGTTCCATCGCGCGCGCGTTAAACCTCATCGGGTTTTCACGGTCAATTGCCCCATTGTCCATTGCCTGCCATTGAGAGTGCCTTGTTATGCCCACGCCTCACGTTGAAACCCTGAAAATCGACGAGCTGGACTGCTGGCGCATCCGCCACAACGGCGCCGAATTGTTGGTGGCCCAACAGGGCGCGCATCTCTTCAGTTACCAGCGCGACGGCGAGCAGCCGCTGATCTGGCCGAACCCCGAGGCAATGTTCAAGCAGGGCAAAGGCATTCGTACCGGCGTCCCGGTGTGCTGGCCCTGGTTTGGTGTATTCGAGCGCAACCCGCAGAGCGTCAAGGCGATGCGCCACAGCGATCAGCCGGCCGGCGCCCACGGTTTTGTGCGTACGGCGCGGTGGGAATTGGCCGCAACCGAGCTTGAAGGCCAAGCGTTGCGGGTGGATCTGGCGCTGCCCGTACCGGCAGGCGGTTTTCCTGGCTGGCCTCATCAGGTCGACTTGAAGTTGAGCCTGGTGCTGGACGACCAGCTGCATATCCACCTGACCAGCCATAACCGTGGCACTGACACCGTGACCCTCAGCCAGGCACTGCATACCTACTTCGCCGTCAGCGATGTGCGCAACGTACAGGTCGAAGGCCTGGACGGGTCAGCCTATATCGATACCGCCGATGGCTGGACCGAGAAAACCCAGTCCGGCCTGCTGCACTTCAGTGCCGAGACTGACCGTATCTACCTCGATACACCGGCCCGCCTGAGCATCCTCGACAAGGACTGGCAGCGTCGCATCCAGCTCACCAGCGAAGGTTCGAAATCGACCGTGATCTGGAACCCATGGACCGAACGCGCCAAGGCCTTCGATGACATGGCCGACGATGGCTGGCAGGGGATGTTGTGCATCGAGACGGCGAATGTGCTGGATGATGTGGTGGCGTTGGCACCCGGCGAAAGCCATACGCTGGGCGTGAGCATCGCCGCTGTCGCCCTGTAGACGAAGTTCGAAATGTGGGAGGGGGCTTGCTCCCGATAGCGGTGGTTCAGTCAGAACATTTTTGACTGGCATACCGCAATCGGGGGCAAGCCCCCTCCCACATTGTTATGTGTTGGCTTTTAGAGATCGGACTCCTTCACCACCCGCACCTTCCCTGCATCCAGCGCATACGCCGCATCCGCCAGGTCGTTATTGACCTTCTCCACTTTCAAGGTGCCGGTGACCCACAGCGGCGTGTAGATATCATCCAGCTTCAGGCCCTTGGGATAGCGCACCAGCACCAGTTGGTTGGGCGGCGGTGGCGGCACATGAATGCACGCGCCGGGGTAAGGCACTAGAAAGAACAGCGTGCTGCGGCCTTTGGCATCGGTTTCCAACGGTACCGGATAGCCGCCTATACGGATGTTCTTGCCGTTCATGGCGGCCACGGTCTTGGTTGAATACATCACCGCCGGCAAGCCTTTGCTCTGCTTCAGGCCGCCCTTGTCGGTAAAGGTACCTTGGGCTTCGGGCGAGTTGTGATCGATCTCGGGCATGGCTTCGAGGGCTTTCTGATCCGACAGCGGCATCAGATCCAACCAATCGGTTTCCGGCAGTTCGCCAGCGTGGGCCAGGCCTGGGGCCAGCAAGAGGAGAGTCAACAGAAGACGGCGCATGGAGAGACTCGGCAAGTACAAGTGCCGAGCATTCTAGCCCTCTGCGCCTGCGCAGCGCAGAGGACTTTGTCGGCTGATTACTTTCTTTTGATCAGGCCGTAGATCACCAGCAGCACGATTGCGCCGACCAGCGCACCGATAAAGCCTGCGCCTTGACCGGCCTGGTAGATTCCCAGCGCCTGGCCACCGTAGGTTGCAGCCAGGGAGCCGGCGATACCCAGCAGGATGGTCATGATCCAGCCCATGCTGTCGTCGCCAGGCTTGAGGAAACGCGCCAGCAGGCCGACGATCAAGCCGATAAAGATGGTTCCGATGATACCCATGGCATTTCCCTCTGATTGGTGTGAGTCATGCCAAAGCCTAGTCAGACTTTGGCATCCTGCAATCAGAGGGACACCGAGCCTTAATGGTTCCCGCGGCGACGCAGCTTATTGTTCGGCAATCAGTGCTTCGACCTTGAGGATCTGCGCCTGAAGGGTCGCGCGGTCCTTGCAGCGCAGGTTGGCGTGACCCACCTTGCGACCTGCCTTGAAGGCCTTGCCGTAGTGATGCACATGGCAATCGTCGATCGCCATGACCCGCTCGACCGGCGGCACCACGCCGATGAAGTTGAGCATGGCGCTCTCGCCAACCTTGGCCGTGGAGCCCAACGGCAAGCCCGCCACCGCCCGCAGGTGGTTTTCGAACTGGCTGCACTCGGCGCCTTCGGTCGTCCAGTGCCCGGAGTTGTGCACGCGCGGGGCGATTTCGTTGGCCTTGAGGCCACCGTCGACTTCAAAGAACTCGAACGCCATCACGCCGACGTAATCCAGCTGCTTGAGCACACGGCTCGAATAGTCTTCGGCCAGGGCCTGCAGCGGGTGGTCAGTGCTGGCCACGGACACTTTCAGGATGCCGTTGACGTGGGTGTTGTGCACCAACGGATAGAAGCGGGTTTCGCCATCACGGGCACGCACGGCGATCAGCGAGACTTCACCGGTGAACGGCACGAAGCCTTCCAGCAGGCAGGCGACGCTGCCCAGTTCGGCGAAAGTACCGACCACATCGGCAGCGGTGCGCAGCACTTTCTGGCCCTTGCCATCATACCCCAGGGTGCGGGTTTTCAGCACGGCCGGCAGGCCGATGCTGGCGACGGCGGCGTCCAGGTCCGCCTGGGACTGGATATCGGCGAAGGCCGGGGTCGGAATGCCCAGGTCCTTGAACATGCTCTTCTCGAACCAGCGGTCGCGGGCGATGCGCAAGGCTTCCGCGCTCGGGTACACCGGGACGAACTGCGACAGGAAGGCCACGGTTTCGGCCGGGACGCTTTCGAACTCGAAGGTCACCAGGTCGACTTCGTCGGCCAGCTGGCGCAGGTGATCCGGGTCGCTGTAGTCCGCGCGCAGGTGTTCACCCAAGGCGGCCGCACAAGCGTCCGGCGCCGGGTCCAGGAAAGCGAAGTTCATCCCCAGCGGGGTTCCCGCCAGAGCCAGCATGCGGCCCAGTTGGCCGCCACCGATTACACCGATTTTCATCAATCAACACCCTCAGGCGATGCGTGGGTCTGGATTGTCCAGCACGCTGTCTGTCTGCTCAGCACGGAATTTTTTCAGCACCGCATGGAACTGCGGATGCTTGGCGCCCAGGATACTGGCGGACAGCAACGCGGCGTTGATCGCGCCGGCCTTGCCGATCGCCAGGGTTGCCACCGGAATGCCGGCCGGCATCTGCACGATGGACAACAGCGAATCCACGCCCGAGAGCATCGACGACTGCACCGGCACACCCAGCACGGGCAGGTGAGTCTTGGCCGCACACATGCCAGGCAAATGCGCCGCACCGCCGGCACCGGCGATGATCACCTCGATGCCACGGGATTCTGCTTCATCGGCATACTGGAACAGCAAATCCGGCGTGCGGTGGGCGGAGACCACCTTCACTTCATACGGAATGCCGAGTTTTTCCAGCATATCGGCGGTGTGGCTAAGGGTGGACCAATCGGACTTGGAGCCCATGATCACGCCAACCAATGCACTCATCGTCGTGCCTCTTCTCTCTGGGCGCCCGCAGGCGCGTCAAAAAACAACAAGCCACGCGGGAAATCCGGCGTGGCTTGGTGTACGAATTAAGGCCGGTTGGACCGGCCGAAGGCCGCGCAGTATACCGTAATAATCCAGATAAACAGCCCCTGGGATGACCATCTGTCTTACCGCCCAAACCGGCGGTTTTATTGACTCAAGAGTCAGTCCCAAACACCGCAAAACCTGTGGGAGGGGGCTTGCCCCCGAGGAGGGAGTGTCAGGCACTTATCTGTCACTGACACACCGCAATCGGGGGCAAGCCCCCTCCCACATTTGCCCTGCATCGGGCCCGAGATTGGGCTCAGGTATTTTGCGCCGCGCCACCTTCCAGCTTCCTCCACAACAACCGCACATTCGCCTTGCGCACCAGCGCGCAGCGATACAGCCGAATCTCCAGCGGCACATGCCATTGCGATCCACCGCACACCACCAGTTCGCCACGGGCCAGTTCCGCCCGTACGCTCAACTGCGGCACCCAGGCGATGCCCAAGCCTTCCAGCGCCATGCTCTTGAGGCTGTCGGCCATGGCGGTTTCATAGATGGTGGTGAAACGCAGGGCACGCTGGCGCAGCAGCAGGTTCACCGAGCGGCCGAGGAACGCCCCGGCGCTGTAGGCCAGCAGCGGCACACTGCCCTCGCCTTCCAGGTCGAACAGCGGCTTGCCGTCGGCATCGGCGGCGCACACCGGGAGCATTTCGGTGTTGCCCAAGTGCAGCGAGGGAAAGATCTCAGCGTCCATCTGCATCGCCGCGTCCGGGTCGTAGAACGCCAGCATCAGATCACAGCCGCCTTCGCGCAGGGCGTGTACGGCATCGCCGACGTTGGTGGCGACCAGCCGCGTGGCGATGTTCAAACCTTCGTTGCGCAGTTGCGCGATCCAACGGGGGAAGAAACCCAGCGCCAGGGAGTGGGCGGCCGCGACTTGCATGACCTCCCCTTGCCCGCCTTCCAGGTGATGCAAATGACGCAGCACTTCACCGAGCTGTTCGACCACCGTGCGCGCAGTGACCAGGAACAGTTGCCCCGCCGCCGTCAGCTCCACCGGCGTGCGTGAGCGATTGACCAGGGTCAGGCCCAACGCCGCTTCCAGGCTGCGAATGCGTCGGCTGAACGCCGGCTGGGTCACAAAGCGCCGCTCCGCCGCCTGGGAAAAGCTGCGCGTCGCCGCCAGGGCACTGAAGTCTTCCAGCCATTTGCTCTCAAGGTTCATCACTGCCTCCCACGGGAATGCACCATTTTGGCACACACGCCCGTCATGGTAACCGGGTCACATCCACATTATGCCGTTTGTGCATAGGCCAGTGTTTAACAGCATTGGCCCAAAAAGTTCTACAAGCCTAGCATTCGCAGCGTTCCGGCCAGTTCCGGGTCCCTATCGAGATGATTTCCGTCATGTCCTCTGCTGCATCATTCCGTACCGAAAAAGACCTGCTTGGCGTACTCGAAGTACCGGCTCAAGCGTATTACGGCATCCAGACCCTGCGAGCGGTGAATAACTTCCGTCTCTCCGGTGTTCCGATTTCGCATTACCCGAAATTGGTGGTCGGCCTGGCAATGGTCAAGCAAGCAGCGGCGGACGCCAACCGCGAACTGGGTCAGCTCAGCGAAGCCAAGCACGCTGCCATCAGCGAAGCCTGTGCCCGACTGATCCGTGGCGATTTCCACGAAGAGTTCGTGGTGGACATGATTCAAGGCGGCGCCGGCACTTCAACCAACATGAATGCCAACGAAGTGATCGCCAACATCGCGCTGGAGGCCATGGGCCATCAGAAGGGCGAATACCAGTACCTGCACCCCAACAACGACGTGAACATGGCGCAGTCGACCAACGACGCCTACCCGACCGCGATCCGCCTGGGTCTGCTGCTGGGCCATGACGCGCTGCTGGCCAGCCTCGACAGCCTGATCCAGGCGTTCGCCGCCAAAGGCGTCGAGTTCGGGCATGTATTGAAAATGGGCCGTACCCAACTGCAAGACGCCGTACCGATGACCCTCGGCCAGGAATTCCGCGCTTTCGCCACCACCCTGAGCGAAGACCTGGCCCGCCTGAAAACCCTGGCGCCGGAGTTGCTCACCGAAGTGAACCTGGGCGGCACTGCCATCGGTACCGGCATCAACGCCGACCCGCGTTACCAGGCCCTGGCCGTACAGCGTCTTGCCACCATCAGCGGCCAGCCGCTGGTACCGGCGGCCGACTTGATCGAAGCCACCTCCGACATGGGCGCTTTCGTGCTGTTCTCCGGCATGCTCAAGCGTACCGCCGTAAAGCTGTCGAAGATCTGCAACGACCTGCGTCTGCTGTCCAGCGGCCCACGCACCGGCATCAACGAGATCAACCTGCCGGCACGCCAGCCAGGCAGCTCGATCATGCCCGGCAAGGTCAACCCGGTGATCCCGGAAGCCGTCAACCAGGTGGCCTTCCAGGTGATCGGCAACGATTTGGCCCTAACCATGGCGGCCGAGGGCGGCCAATTGCAGTTGAACGTGATGGAGCCGCTGATCGCCTTCAAGATCTTCGACTCGATCCGCCTGCTGCAACGCGCCATGGACATGCTGCGCGAGCACTGCATCGTCGGCATTACCGCCAACGAAGCGCGCTGCCGCGAACTGGTGGAACACTCCATCGGCCTGGTCACCGCGCTGAACCCCTACATCGGCTATGAAAACGCCACCCGCATTGCGCGTATCGCCCTTGAAAGCGGTCGCGGCGTGCTGGAACTGGTGCGCGAAGAAGGCTTGCTCGACGACGCCATGCTCGACGACATCCTGCGCCCCGAAAACATGATCGCTCCACGCTTGGTCCCGCTGAAGGCCTAAGTGTTTGTTGCACCGCTCACCAGGTTGAGGGACTAGACACCTCTCACCTTTTGAGGGCCTGAAGGCTCGTTCTTCAGGCCCTTTTTTTTAACTTGGAAACACGCTCGACCGAACACCGAAAAACCCTGTGGGAGCCGGGCTTGCCCGCGATGGCGGTGGGTCAGCAACATCATTGCTGCCTGTCACACCGCCATCGCGGGCAAGCCCGGCTCCCACAGTCAACGGGTGAAGCCATAAGGACTTTGATGAAACCTTTAATCAGCCCGGGCAGACGGATGACGTTCGCCTAGGTATAGTGCCGCCCCTCTTCGCGTGCGCGGCCGTCGGTAACGAGGCCCGGATACAACGCGAAACCGCATGAATAACAACCCGCAAAAGGATTGGGGTCGAACTGTCGCGCACTGCCTGGTGCGATGCGACGGCGTCGAACCTTCCTGCGTTTGCCATTAGAAAAATCAGCGAGGAACACTCCATGCTCGAAGTCATCAACGACTTCCTCTCAGGGAAAGTACTGATCGTGCTCATTGTCGGGCTCGGCGGTTATTTCACGATCCGCTCGCGTTTCGTTCAACTGCGTCACTTTTTCCACATGTTCTCGGTGTTTAAAGACAGCCTGAAAAGCAGCTCCGGTCAACTCAGCTCGTTCCAGGCGCTGATGCTCAGCCTGGCCGGCCGTGTGGGTGCCGGTAACATCGCAGGTGTCGGCATTGCCGTGACCCTGGGTGGCCCGGGTGCGGTGTTCTGGATGTGGGTCACCGCGCTGGTGGGCATGTCTTCGAGTTTTATCGAGTGCTCCCTTGGCCAGCTGTACAAGCGCACCGATGCTGAAGGCACCTATCGTGGCGGCCCGGCCTATTACATCCAGCACGGCCTGCACAAACGCTGGCTGGGGATGGTGATGGCGTTCCTGCTGCTGGTGACCTTCGGCTTTGCCTTCAACGGCCTGCAAGCCCATGCCGTGACCCACTCGCTGAATAACGCTTTTGGCCTCGACACCACCTACACCGGCCTCGCGCTGGCCGTGTTGCTGGGCCTGGTGTTCATCGGCGGGATCAAGCGTATCGCCTCGATTGCCGACCTGCTGGTGCCGGTCAAGACCCTGGTCTATATCGCCGTGACCCTGTACGTGATCGTGCTGCAATTCGACCACGTGCCAGCCATGCTGGCGACCATCGTCAAGAGCGCCTTTGGCCTCGACCAGGCCTTCGGTGGTCTGGTAGGCAGCGCGATCATCATGGGCGTGAAACGTGGCGTATTCGCCAACGAAGCCGGCCTGGGCAGCGCGCCTAACGTGGCTGCTGTCGCTTCGGTAGAACACCCGATCGCCCAGGGCGTGGTGCAAGCGTTCAGCGTGTTCCTCGACACCTTCGTGATCTGCACCTGCACCGCGTTGCTGATCCTGCTCTCCGGCTTCTACACCCCAGGCTTTGAAGGCGACGGCATTGCCCTGACCCAGAACTCGCTGGCGGCGGTGGTCGGTGACTGGGGTCGCATGTTCATCTCGGTGGCCCTGGCGTTGTTCGTATTCACCTCGATCATGTACAACTACTATCTGGGCGAGAGCAACCTGCGTTTCCTGGTCGGCAACAACCGCAAGGTGCTGATGGGCTACCGTGCGCTGGTGCTGGTGCTGATCTTCTGGGGTTCCATCGAGAACCTGAGCACCGTGTTCGCCTTCGCCGACATCACCATGACCCTGCTCGCGTTCGTCAACCTGTTCGCCCTGGCGTTCCTGTTCAAGATCGCCATGCGCATCCTCAACGACTACGACAGCCAGCGCGCAGCGGGCATCAAAACCCCGGTGTTCGACTCCAGCCAGTTCCCCGACCTGGACCTGGACCGCAAGGCCTGGCCGGCCAACCCGGTGAAAACCGAGGCGGCTCCAGCGGCTGAACTGAGCGCTCAAGCGCAACGTTAATCACGGCTAGATGACACGCCGCCCGGCCTTGGGCATGCTCTGGGCCCGGCGGCGTTTTTCGTTCAGGAGATTCTCGATGCAATCAGCTAATAACGTGATGGTGCTCTATACCGGCGGCACCATTGGCATGCAGGCCAGCGCCAATGGCCTGGCGCCTGCGTCTGGTTTTGAAGTGCGCATGCGTGAACAGTTCGCCGACGCAGGCCTGCCCGCGTGGCGCTTCCAGGAAATGTCGCCACTGATCGACAGCGCCAACATGAACCCTGCCTACTGGCAACGCCTGCGCAGCGCCGTGGTTGAGGCGGTAGATGCCGGCTGCGACGCCGTGCTGATCCTGCACGGCACCGATACCCTGGCCTACAGCGCGGCGGCCATGAGCTTCCAACTGCTGGGCCTGCCGGTGCCGGTGGTGTTCACCGGCTCGATGCTGCCAGCCGGTGTGCCCGACAGCGATGCCTGGGAAAACGTCAGCGGTGCGTTGACGGCCTTGGGCGAAGGGTTGAAGCCGGGTGTGCACCTGTACTTCCACGGTGCGCTGATGGCGCCGACCCGCTGCGCGAAGATTCGCAGCTTTGGGCGCAACCCGTTCGCAGCCTTGCAACGCCAGGACGACTTCGCCCGTGCCCAAACCCTGCCGGCGGCGCTGGATTACCGTCAGCCCAAAGCCTTGGCGAACGTCGGCGTATTGCCGCTGATACCCGGTTTCGACGCTGCACAGCTGGACGCAATCATCGGCAGCGGCATTCAGGGCTTGGTGCTGGAGTGCTTCGGCAGCGGCACCGGGCCGAGCGATAACCCGCAATTCCTCGCCAGCTTGCAGCGTGCGCAGGATCAAGGTGTGGTGGTGGTCGCCATCACTCAGTGCCATGAAGGCGGTGTAGAGCTGGACGTCTACGAAGCCGGCAGCCGCTTGCGCGACGCCGGCGTATTGTCAGGCGGCGGGATGACCCGCGAAGCCGCGTTCGGCAAGTTGCACGCCTTGCTCGGTGCCGGCCTTGCCGTGGAGCAAGTGCGATGCCTGGTAGAGTTGGACCTGCATACCCAGCCAGCGTGAGCGCCCAAGACAGCCCTACATAAGCACTGCAATTCCCTGCTTGCCGATACCTAACATGGAAAACCCGAGCCTGCGCTCGGCTTTTTCCATAGATCGGCAAGACAGGGATGCCCGCATGACGACCTCCAGCTCCACACCCTCGCAGCAAACGCCTCCAGACACTGAAACACGCAAACTGGCCACCCAACTGTCCGTCGGACCTTCGTTCCGGGAAGCCGCTGGCGAACTGCTGCGCCAGTCTTTACTGGAGAAATACCCCGACCTGGACATCGACCCGGCCATGACACTGATGGGCACTTCCACCTGGGAGCTCATCGATGACCAGATCGTGCCAGGGCCAACACATTATGAAACCCTGAGCAGCATCCTGGCCCGGCAGGCCATCCTCAAAGTGCCGACGCTGTGCGTCGAGGGCAATCACTTCCTGACCCTGAAGCCTGTAACCGATCCCCCGCTTCATTTGCCCGTGCGTATTGTCGAAGTCGCCAACCTGATCAACACCCTGGCGCTGGTGGTCTACCGGGCCTTTCAGGAACAGTTGGTAACGTTCTGGAACCAAAGCAACGGCAACGGTCCTCGCTGGCAAACACTCACCCAGAGCCTGCGCAGAGCCTGGAATGTGCAACACGTCGATGCCTGGACCGACGAAGACTGCACGATGGCCCGCACGCTGTTCCATGCCCCCACCCGCTCGAACGGGCCACTGAAACCGTGGCCAAGCTCATCAAGCGACAGCCACCGACCATTGCCCATGTCGACTGGCTTATTAACCACCGTGAAATCGCCATCAAAAAGACCATCACCCGACAACCGCTCAAGGGCGCCACTTGGAGCTATCAGGATGAGTACGCCGTCATCGATCTGTCTACCGGCAAAACCCTCTGGTATGCGCATTTCCAATACTCGAGCGCCCACGCTTCACTCAATAGGTTTCTCTACGCACGGCTCAAAACCCCAGCAGAACAACAGCTCAAAGAGGTGGCTGACACAGTCACCGGCTTGAACGCAGAGGAACAGCTCGACTACTACCGCAGTTCCATCAACCTCACCCAAGCCCAGCGCTTGTTTTTCCCGCCAGAGGTCTATTGACGGCGCGCTCGCGCAACGGCACATAACTTGCTCCAGCCTGACAAACCCAGGCTGGAATCCCTCATGCTGCATTCACACCTGACCACCCTCAACGCTGTGTCCCTGGTGCTGCGTACCTTCGAAGCCGAAGGCTTGCCCCATGAAGCATTGCTGGCCGGCAGCGGCATCTGTGCGGCGGATTTGAGCCGCGCCGACACACGTATCGCCACCCATCAGGAGATGCGAGTGTGTGCCAATGCCGTGGCCCATCAGCGCGATATCGGCCTGATCGTTGGCCGGCGGATGCATGTTTCTGCGTACGGCCTATTGGGCTATGCCCTGCTCACCAGTGCCACTTTCGGTGACGCTTTGCGCCTGGCCCTGCGGTATCCGGCGCTGTTGGGAACACTCTTCGAACTGAGCCTGGAAGAGGACGGCGAGCGTATCTGGTTCACGGCCGACGATTACCGCGAAAACCCGGCACTGACCGCCTTCAATGTCGAGCTGTGTCTGGGATCGCTGAAGGTCATCTGCGACGACCTGCTTGGCCATCCACTGCCGTTGCTGGGCGCTCGGTTCGAGCACGATGCGCCGGATTATCAGGCGCGCTACAACGAGTGCTTCGACTGCCCGCTACAGTTCCAGGCGACTGTTAATGCGTTCGCGTTTGATAAACGCTGGCTCGCCCAACCTTTGCCCCTGGCCGACGCGGTCACCCACCAGGCCATGGTCGAACGTTGCCGCAAACAGAACACCGAATTCACCGGGCGCGAGGCCTGGCTGGGGCGGATCCGCCAACTGCTGGCTGCGCAATTGCACGCCGCACCTGGGCTCGACGGCCTGGCCCAACAGATGAACTGTTCTGCGCGCACCCTGCGCCGGCACCTGCACAACCTGGGATGTAGCTATCAGGAACTGCTTGATGAGTTGCGCTTTGAACGCGCCAAACAGTTGTTGGCTGACGACCTGTGGCCGATCCACCGGATTGCCGAGACGCTGGGGTTCAGCGAAACGGCGAGCTTCAGGCATGCGTTCGTGCGCTGGAGCGGCGTAACACCGAGCCAATTTCGTGCATGACGCGCTAATGAGGGGCGAATTGCGGACACACACTTTGGCCATATTTATCTCCTTTTGGCCGCTCCTGTCGTTCTCATAATGCGCGTGCGCCGCAAGACTGCACTCACGAATACAGCCTGCGGAGAACAACAACATGCTGACGATCTACTCGGACGATCATCATTTGCACCATGGCCGCTGTGAACTGATGGACGGGCAACTGATGCCCTGCTTCGAAATGCCCTCGCGCGCCGACCACGTGCTGCAACGGGTCAAGGACCGCGAACTGGGCCCGGTGCAGGCCCCGCAGGATTTCGGCCTGGCGCCGCTGCAACGTATCCATAGCCGCGACTACCTCGACTTCTTCAAGGGCGCGTGGTCACGCTGGACCGAACACGGCCAGGACGGCGACCTGTTGCCCTACACCTGGCCGGCGCGTACGTTGCGCCGCGTACTGCCCACCAGCCTGCACGGCCAGTTGGGCTATTACAGTTTCGACGGTGGCGCGCCAATCACCGCCGGCACTTGGCAAGCGGCCTACAGCGCAGCGCAAGTGGCCCTTACGGCGCAGGCCGCCATCGCGCAAGGCGCCCACAGTGCCTTCGCCCTGTGCCGCCCACCGGGGCATCACGCTGCCAGCGATTTGATGGGCGGTTATTGCTACCTCAACAACGCGGCCATCGCGGCCCAGGCGTTCCTTGATCAGGGCTGCAAAAAGGTCGCTATCCTAGACGTGGACTACCACCACGGCAACGGCACGCAGTCGATTTTCTATGCGCGCAGCGACGTGCTGTTCACCTCGATCCACGGCCATCCAGAGGCGGAGTTTCCGTTCTTCCTCGGCTATGCCGATGAGCATGGCGAGGGCGAAGGTGTGGGTTTCAACTTCAACTATCCGTTGCCGGCCGGCTCCGGCTGGCAGGCCTGGAGCGCCGCGCTGGAACAGGCTTGCGCCGAGATCGAGCGCTACGCTGCCGACATCATCGTGGTGTCCCTGGGCGTGGACACGTTCAAGGACGACCCTATTTCGCAGTTCAAGCTCGACAGCCCGGACTACCTGGCCATGGGCGCACGCATTGCGCGCCTGGGCAAACCCACGCTGTTCGTGATGGAAGGCGGCTACGCGGTGGAAGAAATCGGCATCAACGCCGTCAACGTGCTGGAAGGTTTCGAGGAAGCAGCCCAATGAACATGCTCAAGTCGCTCGCCCTGTGCGCCGTGGTAGTCAGCGGCGCCGCCCAGGCCGAAGAAAAGACCCTGAAGGTCTACAACTGGTTCGACTACATCACGCCCAAGGCGCTGGAAGACTTCAAAGCCCAGCACCCGTCGATCAAGCTGGTGTACGACATCTTCGACACCAACGAGGCCCTGGAAGCCAAACTGCTCACCGGCAACTCCGGCTATGACGTGGTGGTGCCCTCCAACGTGTTCCTGGCCAAGCAGATCGAGGCCGGCGTGTTCCAGCCTCTGGATCGCAGCCAACTGCCCAACTGGAACCACCTCGATCCCAAGCTGATGAAGCTGATCGAGGCCAACGATCCCGGCAATCAATACGCCGTACCCTACATGTACGGCACCATCCTGATCGGCTTCAACCCCGCCAAGGTCAAGGCGGCCCTGGGCGACAACGCGCCCGTGGACAGCTGGGACCTGATCTTCAAGGAAGAGAACCTCAGCAAGCTCAAGCAATGCGGCGTCGCCCTGCTGGACTCGCCCTCGGAAATCCTGCCCCTGGCCTTGCAGCACCTGGGCCTGGACCCCAACAGCAGCAACCCCAAGGACTACGACAAGGCCGAAGCGCTGTTGATGAAAATCCGCCCTTACGTCACTTACTTTCACTCCTCCAAGTACATGGCCGACATTGCCAACGGCGATATCTGCGTGGCGGTGGGCTACTCCGGCAGTTTTTCCCAGGCCGCCAACCGCGCCAAGGAGGCCAAAAATGGCGTGACCGTAGACATGCGCCTGCCCAAGGAAGGCGCGCCGATCTGGTTCGACATGCTTGCCATCCCCAAGGGCGCGAGCAACCCGGGCGACGCCTACACCTTCATCAACTACCTGCTGCAACCCAACGTCATCGCGCCGATCAGCGACTTTGTCGGTTACCCCAACCCCAACAAGGACGCCAGCGGGTTGGTCGACCCGGCCATTCGCAACAACCCCAACCTGTACCCGACCGACGCGGCCATGGCCACGCTCTACACCCTCAAGCCCCTGGACAGCAAAGCCGAACGCGCCAGGACGCGGGCCTGGACCAAGATCAAATCCGGCCGGTAACGCCCTGTAGATTTCACGGCAGGCCTACGTAAGCACCGCCTCCCTGGCTGACCGAGCCCTAGCATGGAAATGCCAAGCCCGAACCTCGGGCTTTTTCCATCTACCGGCCAGACAGGGAAGCCACGCCATGACCTCACCCGCGTCAAACAGTACCCACACGAACGCCAAGCGCCTGGATGAACGCGCCGCGCTGTTCACTCAACTCTACGTCGGCCCCTCATTCAGGGAGACCGCATCCCACCTGCTGCGCCAGTCGCTGCGCGAGCAATACCCAGCGCTGGAAATCGACCCCGACATCGCCATGGTCGGTACACCCACCTGGCAATTGATCGGCGATGAGATCGTCGCCGGCGCCACCCAGTATCAGGCGCTCAGTGACATCCTCGCCATACAGGCGGTCTTGGCGGAGCCGGTCCTGTACATCGAGGGCGAGCACTTTCTGACCCTGCAACCTATCGTCGAGCCGGCGGTGCACCTGCCTGTACGCATGTGTGAACTGGCCAAGAGCCTCAACCTGTTGGCGCCGGTCATGCTGCGGGCCTTTGAGCAACAACTGGTCGACTACTGGAACCAGACCAACGGCAACGGCCCCCATTGGCATGAACTGTCGAGTGCATTGCGGGCAGTCTGGAACGTCGAGACCTTGGATGACTGGAGCGCCATCGAGTGCGCCATGGCGCGCACCCTGTTTGCCCACCCCGATAAGGCTGATCGCAAGGGCAAAGACCCTTACCAGCTCAAGGCGTACCTGATCGATATCGACCGAATCGACGCAGAGCAAGTGACTCACCAGAACGAAGTGGTGATCGCCGTACTGCTCGGCGAGCATGAAGGGAAAACCTCGATTCTCATGCACTCGTTGCTCAAGGGGTACGAACGCTTCCCCTCACTGGAGCAGTTGGGCAAGTCGTTGCCTGCGCACCTGCCGGCGTCTGTCTCGAAACAGGAAATCCAATGGCGCCTGTACGAACCTGAGGGCGATTTTTTTGACCAGCAGGCCTGCGCAATGGTGTCTGTGCTGGTGGAAGCCGTGGGCGACATCGATTTTTCAGACCTGCGCCACACCCATACCGCTGACGTCGCCGTTGGCACGCCGCCCGCCGTGGTCCCCTTTGCCACGGTCAAAGGCCCGGGCCTGGCGTGGTATCAGCAGCAGTTGCCACAATGGTTGAAGAATGCCTCGAGCGCCGATCAGAACTTCTACGCCCGCCACCTCAAGGACCTCGCTGCACTGCATAACCAGAACGCTGGCCGTTCCTACCTGGACGACATTCCCTCCATCCAAGCCTACGCATTGAAGATGACCAAGGCGCAAATGCTCAAGGATCACCCTGACAGCGCCCATGTGGCCTTGGAAAAAATCCACTTGGAGGTCAAGAGCCCGGTCATCTGGGGCACCTTCGTTGTGCCAGGTCAGTTCGATACCCGCACCTTCAGCGTGGCTGAACTGGCCCTGCAAAATCTGATTGCGCTACCCACCGGCAACCGCGCCCTCAAGACGCGAAATGGCTTCAACCTGCCTGATTGGCTCGACGCAGACTATTTTGTATCACTGGTCACCGCTGCCGATATCGGTAGCACCTACCCTGCGTTGATCAAAGAAAAACTGCAGGACGATCCTCAGGAATCACCGCGCCGCCAAACCCTCTACAGCCAGCACCTGCGTATCCAACTGCCGATGCAGGCGCTGCAAGCCAAGATCAACGGGCAAGAGGGTATCGACGAACGTGGCTACCGTTACGTGGCCGCCGTGTTGCAGGACGAGGCCAGTGACCGCCGGGTGGACGGGCAAACCATTGTGCTCAGGCCATTGGCTTTCCGGCCCCTGCGGCGCACGAATACGTCCCTGGACAGCGTCGCCAACATGTACGTAATCGGCCCCGATGACCCGGCGGCCGGCCCATGTTTGCTGTATCGCCCGCTGTTCACGCCCTCGCTGATGCAGTTCCCTTCGCCGGCCAACCTGCTCTATGCGATTTCCAAGTCGAGCAGCCTGCGTGAGTCGGTGCTGGCCTGGCTGCCGGACGCAGTGCGCAACGACTACGCCAACTATGTATTTCCCGGCGCACTGCCGTCGCCGTGGCAGGTGGCCGATTACCTGGTGGAGCCCGATAAGCTGTGGACCATGAGCGGTCCAATGGCGCTGGGCGAACAAGTGCTCAGTGGCGACCGCCTGGCAACGCTGTTCGAAGCCAACGCCGATGCCCTGGTCGAACTGGCTGATCGGCAATCGGTTTCCAATGCCGAAAGCCGCTGGGCGACCTTCAAGCACGCCGGTTGGCTGATATTCAATCTGGTGCTGCCCTTTGTCGGCCGTGGCGTGGGTACGGCGGCGTGGATCTGGCAGGTGGTCGACCAGTTGCAAGCGTTTGTCGAGGCGCAGGAACAGGGTGATAAACAGACTGAGTGGTCAGCGCTCACCGATGTCCTGCTCAACCTGGGCATGGCGATCACCTTGCATGTCGCCAGCCGCAACCACCGTCCCGGCTACCCAGGTAAATCCAGGCCCACACTGCCGGAGGCGACAACCGCCAAAGAGGTCACGGTCAAGCAACGGCAAAGCCCGGCACAGGCGCTGCCGTCCAAGGACTCACCTCACTTGCACATCAGCGGTGCCATCAAGCGCGCCCCCGGCGAACTCGGCACGCTGCTCGACACCTTCAAAGTCAGTAAACCCGAAGGCCTGGGCAGCGCTGAGACCGCAGAAGGCCAGTACCAGCACCTTTACCACCAGACTCAGAAGTACTACGCACCTGTGGGGGAACGTTGGTTCGAAGTCAGCGCCGATGAAGATCAAACGGTGGTCATCCTCGACCCCAAAACCCCTGGTCGCACAGGCCCGGCCTTGATTCACAATGCCCGAGGCCAATGGTTCATCGACACCCGGCTGCGCCTGCGCGGCGGCGGCCCCAAACGCCAGCAGGAGAGGTCAAAGTCCGAAGCGGATAGCAAGGCAGCGCAGGCCCAACGACGCCTGTCGCAATTTGAGCACGACAAAACCGCGGCGCAATTGCAAGTGCAACAGGCGCGGGAGGCGATGGACGATCCCCAGGCCAGTACATCAGCCGAAACCCGTCGTGAAACCTACCTGCAAAAGCTTGAAGCCCAGAGAAATAACTACGAAACCGCGCTGCAACAGCTCAAGGTCTTGAATGTGTTCGCCCCGATCGCGAGCTATCAGGAGCAAGCCGTGCGCTACGTGGGCGCCCAGTTGGACCTGACCGAAACCGCCATACGTGAAGCTCAGGTCGCGTTCACGCCCAGGCTCAAGAGCGTGCTGGACCAGATCGAGCACCAGATCAGCCACCCCCAGGACCGTCACATAGACGATGCCCGCGCCATGACCGAAATGAGCCAGGACATGATCGAGCGCCTCAATTACATCGAATCACGCTTCGCTCAACTCAAAGCCTTGGGCGAAACCGGCTTCAAGGTCATTCGTGAGCACCGCAAAAGCTTGCCGATCTACACCGCCCGCGACCTCAGGGCCTTGCAGGTGACGATGGCACGCAACCTGTGCGTGGACGACAGCAGCACCGCCACTGCGCCGGATGCGTGGAATGCCATCGACCGAATTATCGACAACGCCGACCTGTCCATCCAGACCTTGCATGAAGCCCTGCTTGAACGCAGCGAGTCGCGCCTGGATGAGCGTATCGAGACCCTCGGCAGCCTGGTGGAACAGTTCAATATCCTCGATGAACGCCTGCAGGATTTCCCCCAGGAATTTACCGATGTCGCGCTCACCACTCCCCTTGCGCGCCTGCGTGAAAAGATCCGCAATTTCTATAACGAAACGGTTGGCCACCTGGCGCTTTTGCACAATGATCGCGAAACCCTCAGAGGCCGGCCAACACCGCCGCCTACGCCGCCAAAAGCCAGGAAAAAGGTGATTAATACGCGCTACAACGGTGTTCTGATTGGTGAACCACGCCTGTCAGCCACAGGCGATGACACCGGGCTGGTGGATATTCGATCACCGCTCAACCAGCAACTCATGGCGACTTTCCATGAAAAACCCGCCGGCGTCTGGGTGCAGCACGTGAGCCCTGTCGAAACGCCGCCAGCGACCACCGTCGACATCGCGACCCGCGTCAACCAGGCCCAGGACCTGCTGGATGGGCTGGAGGCCTTCAAGCAACACGCCGCCGAACAAGCCGCCAAACCCGAACGCAGTGCCATCGGCATCGAGTTGCTGTATCACCAGCATGCCCAGAAGCTGGAACAGGCCGGCGTCGACATTGAGCAGGCGCTCACCGCCGGCAACGCCACTGAGAGCAGCCAGAACTCGGCAGCCTTGGTCGACAAACAGCTCAGCGATGCGGTGCGCGAGCTCTACAGCGAGGCGCGACGCCAAAAAGCGCTGTCGATCAAAAAGCACCCACCCACCGTGCAGGGGCTGGAATGGCTGATGCAACACGACGAGGTCGTCATCAAGAAAACCGTGAAGCGGCGTCGACTCAAAAGCCCTGAGAACGATTATCTGGACGAGTACAGCATCAGCAACCGCAGCGACCATAGCGTGCTGTGGTATGCGCACTTTCACTATTCGACCGACTGGGTGCGGGCCAAGTCGTTCCTGCGGGCGCGCCTCAAAACCCCGCAAGAGCAGGCCAGGGGCGCGCAAGCCGACACCCTCAACGGCCTGAGCGAGAAGCAGAAAACTGCGGTCTATCTCAGCGAAATCAACCTGGAGCAGGCGCGGCGGCTGTTTTTCAATGTGAAGTAAATCACCCACCCGTGGTGAGGAAGCTTGCCCCCTCGCCACGATCACAGCGCGTATTACCGCGCGCCTCGACGTATCTACCGCCCTGCCCACACCGGCGCTCGCTACCTTGCCATTCCTGAAGCCCCTCCGGGCCATCGAACGCACAGGAGCTGCCCATGCCCAATGACATCGCGAACAACCATCGCCCACCAACGAGCTACGAACTGCTCACTCAATTAACCACAGGCCCCACTACCCGGGAAGTCGCCGCCACCACACTGCGTTCGGCACTCAAAGAGCTGTACCCCACGCTGGATATCGACCCCGACCTGGCCGTAGTGGTCAGCCCTCAATGGGAGGTGGTCGGCAACACCGTCGAACGTGCGCCGGCCCTCGTCGAATCGCTCACCTCGGTGCTGGCCCATCAAGCGATGTCCAACGACAGGGTGACTTACATCGACGGCCTGCACTTTCTCACGCAGCAACCGTACGCTGCCGCGCCTGTACACCTGGCGGTGAAAATCGATGCCATCGCACGGCTGATCAACGACTTGTCCGGCCTGCTGTTCAGCGCCTTCCAAGAGCAGGAGCTGGACTTCTGGAACGCGTCAAACGGCGCCACTGGCCCGCGCTGGCAGGCCTTCTCCAACGCCCTGAGGAAAGTCTGGAACATCACCGAAGAACAAGGCCTGAGTGAACACGAATGCGCCATGGCCCGCACGGTTTTCCAGGAGCCTGACCGAGCGCGGCGTTCGCTGAAGGACCCTTACAAAAGCCACGCCTACCTGGTGGATGTAGACATTCTCAGAAACGGCGAGTCCAACCACGTCAGTTTCCTGGACATGACCGTATTGGTGGGCGAGCACGAGAATCGCCAGATGGTCCTCACTTACTCCCTGGTAAGCGGGTATGAGACGTTCGCGTCATTGGCCGAATTCGGCGCCTCGCTGCCTGCCCGGCTGAGTGCGCCAGAGCAGGACACGACCTTGCAATGGCGCTTGTATGAGCCCGATGGCAACTTCTTCGATGCGTTGGCCTGTACCTTGATCTCCTTGCAGATCCAGGTCATCGGCAGTTTCGGCGGGCCCGATGTGCAGGAACAGCCTCGCATGCCCTCCGTCGCCCGCATCGTGCCCAGCCTCGAAGAGATGAGCGATCATCAACTGTCGACGATCCGCGACATTCATCTACAGCTTCCCGACTGGCTGGCCTCGGCATCAGACTCCGATACCGCCGCCTACAGCCGCTACTTGATCGACCTGGCCCACCTGCACACCCATAACCACGGCGAGACCTTCCAGGACGGCATTCCCACCATTCGTGACTATGCCAGGAGCCAGTTGCAAAGCCACATCCGCGCCCCTGAGCCGAACGCCAGTCTTAACCTGGACAAGATCGAAATCGTGATCGAGAGCCCGGTTCTGTGGGGCACTTTTATCATCCCGGGTGCCGTGGACATCACCCGTCGCAGCCTGATCGACCTGGCCCTGGAAAACCTTACCGGCCTGCCCACGGGCAACACAACGGTGCACTACAACGGCAAGGACAATGGCGTGCCGGCCTGGATGACCTACCGCTACCTGAAAGACGTGATCGAAGACATCGATATTGGCCAGTACTACCCAGCCCTGGTCAAACAGAAACTTCTTGATGACCCGTTGCAATCCAGCCACCGACAGCAGCTCTACACCCGCCACCTGCAGGTGCAATTGCCGTTGCTGGCGCTGCAAATGAAAATCCGCAAGCAGGGCGACATTGATGAACTGGGTTACCGCTACGTCGCTGCCGTGATGCACGCCGATGAACATGCGCGCCAGGTAGAGGGCAAGCCCATCGTCATTCGCAAGCTGGCCTTTGTGCCCACCTTGCGCCCGGGTCATGAGCAAGATGTTGTGGCCAACATGTTCGTGATCGGCCCCAGACAGTCCGGCACCGGCCCCTGCGTGCTGTATCGGCCCCTGCTGGAGCCGGTCCTGATGCAGTTTGCATCGCGGCAAAACCTGCTGTACGCCATCAAGCATGAACGCTCCCTGCGCGAATCGGTATTGGCTTGGCTGCCTGAAGCGCAACGGTTCAACTATGCCCAGTACGTGTTCCCCGATACGGTGCCCTCGCCCTGGACCGTGGTGCGCGCGCTGGTCGAACCGCTGACCGTGCTGTACATGAGCGGCCCCATAACGCTGAGCGATGAAGAAGTCGGCAATGACACCCTGGCGACGCTGTTCAAGGCCAACGCCAATGCCCTGATCGAATTGGCGACACGCCAGTCGGTATCCAACGTGCAAAAGCGCTGGGCGACCTTCCGGCATGCCGGTTGGCAGATATTCAACGTCGCGCTGCCCTTCATGGGACGCACCCTGGGCATCGCCGCCTGGATCTGGCAAATCATGGATGACTTGCAGGCGGCCGAAGAGGCCGTGGACAAGGGCGACCAGCCCGCTACCTGGACCGCCTTGGTGGATGTATTTCTCAACCTGGGTATGGCCCTGACGCTGCACATCGCCCTGCGCCATCCTCGACCACGGGAGCAACTGGAGGCTCCAAGCCTGAAGACCGACGCAGAACCAACGTCCCTGGGCACGGCAGATAAGCCCTCAATTGCCGAGAAGACATACACCAGCGTGCAGCAAATCAATATTCCCGACGGCCAACTTCCCGCCAGGCATCAAGGCGCCGTGCACACCCAGGGAGCCCTGAGTCATAGCCCCCTGGGCCTGGCCAAGGCACTGGACAGTTTCAACCTCGCCAAACCCACCGCACTTGGCGAGCAAAACAAAACCCCCGGTCGCCACCTCAATCTCTATCCGCTGGCAGACAAGTGGTATGCACCAGTGGGCAGGCGTTGGTTCGAGGTGATGGTGGATGACAACGACAGTGTCATCGTCATCGACCCGAATGACCCCTCGCGTACCGGCCCACCGCTGATAGGCAACCTGGCGGGCCAATGGTTTGTCGATGTTCGTTTACGCCTGCGCGGTGGAGGTCTTCGCAACCAACGGCGAGCGGTGAAGGTCGATCAGCCTGCGCGCATCCTGCAACTCAAGACCCAGCTCAATGCCTTTGACGCCATCGCCGCCAGTAAACAACTGGACGTACTTGAATCCAAACCCGCGCTGGACGCAACGCCCGGCCCGTCTACCGACCAGCAGCGCACGGAGTTCGTCGGTAAAGTCGATAGCCGACTGGCGGAGTACGACGAGGTGATCAGCCACCTGAAGTCCTTGAGTATCATCGACGCCGTGCCCACCTATCAGAGCAATATGACGGGTTACCTGAAACAACAGGTGCAACTGACGCAGATTGCCCTGGAACAACAACTGGTGAGCTACAAGGAGGCCTTGCAGTCGTCGTCTACTGTCCTGGAAGCCGAGGTAGACATTGACTATAAAAATCAAACGCAAAGCGCACAGGCCCTGTCCACCTTGAACCTGAAGATCATCAAGCGCCTGGAGTTTATTAATGACCGCTTCAGCGATCTCAAAGAGTTGGGCGATGAAGGCGCGAAGGTCATTCGAAAAACCATCGCGGAGTTACCGCAGTTCACCCTCATCGAACTCAAATCGCTGGAGATCGGCTTGAGCCGCTACTTGTGTATCGATGAGTCGCAACGCCAGATCCCCGCCACGCTGCGTGAGCAGATGGGGCAGATCGTCGATACCGCCGAACTCACCGTCGAAAGTTTCAGCGAAATTGTCGAACGGGGCAACGGCGCGTCATTGGATGAACGTATCGACGTGCTGAACAGCCTGGTTGAGCAATTCTCCAGCGCCGATCAACGCCTGCTGGACCTGCATGCCGAGTACCCGCAGCACTTGCTCAAACCTCGCCTAGAGAGCTTTCGCCAGCATATCGGCGAGTTCAGCGAGCGGGCCATCCGCGACCTGGCCTACCTGCTGCGCGAGAAAAAAGCCCGGGAGCCCAAGCCTGGCAGCTCAAAGGCAGAACCACCGCCACGGCGCAAGGTGATCAAGACACGCCATCACGGCTTGGTGATGGGTGAACCCCGTGAAACCGACAGCTCGTTGGTGGACGTCAAGGCTGCCCTGACGGGCAAGGTCATCGCAACGTTCCACGAAAAGGCGCCGGGCGTTTGGGTTGAACGCGAGAAAACCCCGGCGCACTCACCCACACCGGCCACCGTGGACCTGGACATCAGTATCAACGCCGGGCAAACCCTGCTGGATGGCGAACAGGCTGAAATCCGCAAATACCAGGGTTTCGCCAAAAAGCCCTGGCATGCACCGCAGGATATCAAGGACATGTTCGATGCCTATGCAAAGGGGCTGGAAGACGCATCAACCACCATCGAAGAAGCCCTGACCCGACGCAACCTGACAGAAAGCGATCATGCTTCCGCTGCCTCGACCAACCGTAACCTCCATGACGCGGCACAACGCTTCTATCGGCTGGGCAGGAAAACCTACATCGAGATGATCAAGCAACAAGCACCCACCGCCGAGCGCGTGGACTGGCTGCACAGCCAAGGGCTGATCAGCATCGTCAAAGTGGTCACCCGCCGTGCGCTCAAGGGGCCCAGAAAGGACTATCTGGACGAATACGAAATTCGCGACAAAGAGAGCGGTACGGTGCTCTGGTACGCACACTTTCACTATGATACGAAAAATGCCGCGCTGGAGGATTTCACTGCGGACCACCTCAAGACCCGCGAACAACAACGCCTTGGCGGCTCGCGCCAACGCATCGGGCCAAGCGACTGGGACACCATTGAGGTTCACCGCCGCAGGATCGGCAATCAACTGGCCAAGTCGCTGTTCTTCAATAGCTGAACGGCTTTACGGCAACCACGCCTGGCGCAAACGTACCAGCGCCTGTGCGATATCGCCCTCGGGCACTGCGGCAAACCCCATCACCAAGCCTGCGCGCTGGTCCGGAGGTGGGCTGGGGCCGGTCAGCCAATAGCTGCTCAGGCCGTTGATTTCCACGCCTGCCGCGTTGGCTTGAGTGAGTAGCGCCTGCTCACGGGCCAGGCTATCCACGCGCACCGTCATATGCAGCCCGGCTGCAACGCTGGGCAAGGCGCCGACGCCGGGCACCCCGTCGGGCCAACCGGCCAATAAGGCATTGCGTCGGCTCAATGCAGCGCGGCGCATGCGGCGAATGTGGCGCTGGAAATGCCCCGCTGCCATGAACTCGGCCATCACCACCTGGGTACTGACTTCGGAGTGACGCACGTCCACCGCGCGGCGCCGGGTGAAGGCTTGCACCAGGCCCGGGGGCAAGACCAGGTAACCCAGGCGCAACGCCGGGAACGCCACCTTGCCGAAGGTGCCGACGTACAGCACGCGGCCATTGCGGTCCAGCGCGGCCAACGGTGACAGCGGCGCACCGCTGTAGCGGTACTCGCCGTCGTAATCGTCTTCCACGATCCAACCGCCCGAACGTTCGGCCCAGGCCAGCAATTCCAGGCGCCGTGCCAGGCTCATCACCACGCCCAGGGGGTACTGATGGGAAGGCGTGACATACGCCACGCGGCAGTCATTGAGGGTACTGAGCACCTGGCAATCCATGCCCTCGCCGTCGACCGGCACGCCATGCAGTCGCCCGCCGGCCAAAGCGAATGCATGGCCCGCCGCGCGATAGCCGGGGTTTTCCACCGCCACGCCGTCCCCAGGCTCCACCAGCAACTGTGCACAAAGGCTGATGGCCTGCTGTGCGCCACTGGTGATCACAATTTGTTCAGCCGTGCATTGCATGCCGCGCGAGCTGCGCAGGTACGCGGCGATCAAACCGCGCAGTCGGCCATCACCGGCCGGGTCGCCATAGCACAGCTGTTCCAGGTCGGGTTTACGCCAGAACGCCCCATTCAGCTTGGCCCATACCTCAAATGGGAACAGGTCAAAGGCCGGTACACCCACGCGAAACGCCCGCGGCGGCCCCAAGGGGGGCTGAGGCAGGTGGTGGTCTTTTACCCGCGCCAAGCCTGCGCTGTGGATAACTTCATCATCCAAATCTTCAGGTAAATTCGCCCATTTTGTGGATAACCTTGGGGATAAGCCTGTTGAAAACCCTGTGGATACTTTTGTGGATAGTTTTTTGGCCATCGTCAATTGGGCAACGTAGGTGCCATCACCTACCCGACTCTCGATAAACCCTTCCGCATACAACTGATCGTAGGCGCGCACCACGCTGTTGCGGGAAATCGACAAGGCCGTCGCCAGATCTCGGGTTGCGGGCAGCCGCGTGCCACTGACCAGTCGCCCATCCAGCACTCGCTGGCGCAAGGCCTCATAGAGTTGGCGCGTCAGGCCCTGGCGGCGGTCCAGCTCGATACCGGCTGGGTTGAAAGACAACGGCGGCGAAGAAATAGGCGGCATATTGGACCTATGAAAATAGCGCTAGATGGCTCTTACAACGAACCAATAGCCTGCCTAGGATGCAGGCATTCGCCAAGGAAAATCTCCATGTACACACCCCGCGCCTTTGCTCTCGATGACTTGCCCGAAATCCAGCAACTGATCCAGCACACTCGTTTGGCGCAGTTGATCACCCTGGGTGAAAACGGCCTGCAAGCCAGCCACTTGCCCTTGCTGCTCAACCCCGACGAAGGCCCCAACGGCACACTGTACGGTCACTTGGCCAGGGCCAACCCACAATGGCGCGAGCTGCAAGATGGCGGTGAGGCGCTGGTGATCTTCGCCGGTGCCGACGCCTACATCAGCCCGGCGTTTTACCCCGCCAAGGCCGAGCACGGCAAAGTGGTGCCAACCTGGAATTACATCGCCGTGCACGCCTATGGCACGCCTGAGGTGTTCAGCGACGCCGAGCGCTTGCTCAAGGTGGTCACTGCCCTCACCGACCGCCATGAAAGCGGCCGCGCCCAACCCTGGCGTGTCAGCGACGCACCGGCGGATTACATTGACGGCATGCTCAAGGCCATCGTCGGCTTTGCCCTGCCGATCGAACGCCTGGTGGGCAAACGCAAACTCAGCCAGAACCGCAGCGCCGCCGACATGGCCGGTGTCCGTGACGGCTTGGCCGCCAGTGCCGATCTACGCGACCAGACCCTGGCCCGCTTTATTCCTCAAGGAGTTTCAGAATGAGCTTGATCGACATTCGCCAGGTCAGCGCCGCCGACCACGCCGCCTGGCTGCCGCTGTGGCAGGCGTACTTGAAGTTCTATAACACCGAACTGCCGGACGCCGTCAGCCAGAGCACCTGGCAACGCCTGATCGACCCCAGCGAGCCGACCCATTCGGCACTGGCCTGGCAGGACGGCAAGGCGGTGGGCATGGTCAACTTCATCTACCATCGCTCCAACTGGAGCATCGAGAACTCCTGCTACCTGCAGGACTTGCTGGTTGACGCGGCCCGACGTGGCACGGGCGTGGGCCGCCAATTGATTGAGTTCGTCTACGCCACCGCCAAAACCGATGGCTGCTGCAAGGTGCACTGGTTGACCCACGAGAGCAACGCCACCGCGATCCAGCTCTACGAGCGCATCGCTGAACGCCCGGGCCTCATTCAATTTCGCAAAGGTCTCTTAGGAGCGCAGCATGACTAATTCCCTCGCCGACTGGAAAGGCGTCCCGGCGCCCACCGCGCACCTGCTTGAAGGGCGCTTTATCCGCCTGGAAAAGCTCGACCCGGCGCGCCATGCCGATCAACTGTGGCAAGCCCTTGAAGGCCCAGGGGCCGACCCGAAGCTGTGGGATTACTTGCCCTACGGCCCGTTCACCGAGCGCAGTGCCTTCGACGCCTGGTTGAACAACCACGCCGCCCACAGCGACCCGTACTTTTTCAGCGTGATCGACCGTGCGACGGGCCAGGTTCAGGGCATCCTCAGCCTGATGTCCATCGTCCCGGCGCAAGGCCGTATCGAAATCGGCCACGTCACCTTCGGCGCACCGATGCAGCGCTCGCCAAAAAGTACCGAAGCGGTGTACATGCTGGCCAAGTATGCGTTCGAGCAGGGCTACCGGCGGTTGGAGTGGAAATGCAACAACGGCAATGCGCGGTCCAAGTACGCAGCCGAGCGCTTGGGGTTCAGGTTTGAAGGGGTGTTCCGCCAGCACATGGTGGTCAAGGGGCAGAACCGCGATACGGCGTGGTATTCGATTCTGGATTCGGAATGGCCGAAGGTGGGTGCCGGGTTTGAGGCGTGGTTGTCGGAGGCGAACCAGGCGGGAGCCGGCCAGCTCAAAACACTGGCCGAATGCCGAGCCTAAACCTCACTCGCAACGCAAAACCAATGTGGGAGGGGGCTTGCCCCCGATGCAGTGGTTCAGTCAACACATACAGTGACTGACACACCGCCGTCCGGGGCAAGCCCTTCCCACAGTTTTGATCTGCGGTGAATCAGTCGGTCAGCCGCTGGGCCAGCACCGCAATGTGCTCCGGTCCGATCCCGCAGCAGCCGCCCAGATGACTGGCGCCGCGCGCTTTCCAATCAGCCGCCCACTGCAGGTAACCCGGCGGGTCGAGGTCGTCGCGCAATGGGTCCAGGCCATCGTTGGCCGTGGCTTCCTTGGGTTGTGGCGGGAAGGCATTGGCGTACGCGCCGATCTGGATCGCGACGCCCAATCGCACGAATGTTTCACGCGCCGCATCAATCGCCGCACCGATCACTTCCGGCTGGCTGCAGTTGAACAGCAACACCTGCACGCCCAACTGTGCCGCCGCCTCGGCCGCGTCCGCCACCGGTTCGCCGGAGCGCAGGCGCGGTACGTCATCGGTGTCTTCGTCTTTCAGGGTAAACGACAGCCAGAACGGCTTGCCGTCCTCAGGCAGGCCGGCATGAATCGCCCGTGCCTCATCGATGGAACTCTGGGTTTCCGCCAGCCACAGGTCAACGTGAGGGGCCAGGCCTTGCACCAGCGGTGTCAGCAACTCGTTGACCCGCTCAGGCAGGAACAAGTCGGGCCGATATGAGCCAAACAACGGCGGCAATGAACCGGCAACGCGCACCGATTTGCCGGACGCCTGCACCGCCCGTCGCGCCAGCTCACCGGCCAACGCGGCGAGCGCCTGGCCTTCTTCGGCAAACCGCGCTTCGCCAATATGAAACGGCACCACCGCGTAACTGTTGCTGGTGATCACATTGGCACCGCTGCCGATATAGGCTGCGTGCACGGCCTCCACCGCTTGCGGCGCTTCGCTCAAGGCCAGTGCCGACCATTCCGGCTGGCGGAACGGCGCGCCACGGCGTTGCAGTTCACGGCCCATGCCGCCATCGAGAATTACTGTGCTATCTGCGCCCATATGCTTTTTACTCATATGCTTATGAAAATAACTCACTATGAGAGTCGTTCTTATAACTATTTAATGCGTACCGTTCGGTTAATAACAACCTCTTTTTTATTCAGGTGCTCGATTTTGAAATTAAGACCGCTGTTGGCCCTGGGCCTTACCCTGTTGGCTGCTTCCACCCAAGCCTTTGGCGGTGCCACGCTGGATCGTATCGAGCAGAAGAAAGAATTGGTTGGCGTACTGATGGAAAGCTACCCGCCGTTTTCGTTTCTCAATGACCAGAACCAGCTCGACGGTTTCGACGTGGACGTAGCCAAGGCCGTTGCGCAAAAACTGGGCGTGAAGTTGCGCCTGGAAACCCCGTCTTGGGACGTGATCGCCGCCGGCCGCTGGAGCGGGCGCTACGACCTTTGCATCTGCTCCATGACCCCAAGCAAAGCGCGCGCCGAGGTGTTCGACTTCCCGGTGGAGTACTACGCCTCGCCGGCCGTGATCGTGGTCAACGCCAAGGATGATCGCATCCATGCAGCCAAAGACCTGAGCGGCAAGAAAGTCGGCCTCACCAGCGCCTCCAGCTACGAAAGCTACCTGAACAAGAACCTGGTGATCGAAGGGGCCGAAGACACGCAATTGCAGTACCCGTTCGAGGATGTGCAGATCGCTCCGTACGACACCGACAACGTGGCGTTTCAGGATCTCGGCCTGGGCGCAGGCGTGCGCCTGGATGCAATCCTCACCAACCTGGTTACCGCGCAGCCGCGCCTGACCCAGGACAAGCGCTTCAAGCTGGCAGGCGAGCCGCTCTATTCGGAGCCCAACTCGGTGGCCATCGAGAAAGGCGACCCGCAATGGGACGCCAAAGTGCGTGAGGTCTTCGCGCAACTGAAACAGGACGGCACGCTGAGCAAGCTGTCGCAAAAATGGATCGGCGCCGATATCAGCCGATGAGTTTTCGCCTACGGCTTTACCTGACCTGGGCGGCGCTGTTCGGCCTGTTTGCGAGTTTCTTCCTCAGCTTTGACCTGAAGTTCTCGATCATCCTCGACAAGCTGCCCAACCTGGTCGGCCTGCACCTGGCGCCCAACGGCTTCCTGCAAGGTGCGGCGCTGACGCTGTTCTTGTGCCTGTGCGCCATCGTCGCCTCGTCGGTGCTGGGCTTTATCACCGCATTGGGGCGCCTGTCGAAAAGTGCGGTGGCGTTCGGCATCGCCAGTTTCTATGCCTCGTTCTTTCGCGGCACGCCGCTGCTGATCCAGATCCTGCTGATTTACCTGGGCCTGCCGCAATTGGGGCTGGTGCCAGGCGCCATCGTCGCCGGGATCATCGCGCTGTCGCTGAATTACGGCGCCTACCTGAGTGAAATTTTCCGCGCCGGCATCCTCGGCGTGCCCCATGGCCAACGCGAGGCCGCGCTGGCCCTGGGCATGCGCGACAGGGCGATCTTCTGGCACGTGACCCTGCCCCAGGCCATGCGCACCATCATCCCGCCGGCCACCAACCAGTTCATCTCGATGCTCAAGGACTCCTCCCTGATTTCGGTGATGGGCGTGTGGGAAGTAATGTTTCTGGCGCAGTCCTATGGCCGCTCAAGCTACCGCTATATCGAGATGCTCACGACGGCGGCGATCATTTATTGGGTGATGTCCCTGGGGCTGGAATTGATCCAGGCGCGCATGGAGCGGCATTTCGGCAAAGGTTACGAGCGCCGCGGTTGAAACCCGGGACCAGTTGCGCCGTACCTTGACATGCCCTGTTCTGCCCATGGCAATTGAGCTTTTAATCGCACCACATCAAGGACAACTCCCGCATACCAGCGGTCAGTGGCCTGACAGTTATCTCTCGGCGACCTCGCTACATTCCCGGCCTCATTCATCAGAGGTCGGCAATTCATGTCTTTTATACCTTCAAGAATCGCTGCGTTCATCAGCCTTGCAGTGGCCATCAGTGTTCAATCCGCGCAAGCACGCGGCGATATCGAATACAGGCCGTTTTTTTATCAGCCTTACGATTCGGCCGACACTGAGTGGGCCTTGGAACCCGAATTCGATGCACCGCCTTCCCCACCGCCCTACGCCGGTTACCTCATTGGCCAGGCCACCACCTATAACGGTGCGCAGGTCGCCAAGGTGCTGGAACCCGCGCTGCTTGATGTGCTCAATTCCGGCGAACTGACCTCGGAAGAAATAAAGGCGCTGCAAAAGGTAAATGAAGCACTGGCCGGACAGCCCGGCGGCATCGGCGCAGCCCTCGAACAATTGGCCGGCAGCCAAAACGCTAACCTGGCCACCGCCACCCACGCCGTCACCGGTCAAATCAGCAACCAATTGCTCTCGACCCTGCGCGCCTTGCCCGTTGACGAGAATAATCACGTTTGGGTGCAGGGCCTGGGCAACGACGGCAACCTCGATCCACGAAGCGGCAGCGCCGGCCTGAAACAGGCTACCCGTGGCCTGTTGCTGGGAGCCGACTGGGCGGTGGACCAAGCCTGGCGCGTGGGTGTGATGGGGGCCAAATCCGCCAGCAATCTTGAAGCCCAGCGCTTCTCCGCCGAGCTGGACAGTTTGCATCTGGGTGCCTACGCCGTGCGCCAGGACGGCCCGCTGGCGCTGCGCCTGGGTGCGATCTACAGCAGCCATGCCGGGACCAACAGGCGCAACGTCAATCTGCTCGATTACAAGGACCAGCTCAAGTCTCGTTACGATGCCCAAAGCCAAACGCTGTTCTCGGAGCTGGGCTATCAGCTGGGCAGCCAGGGCTTGCGCGTCGAGCCTTTCGCCGGCCTTGGCTACCAGCGTTATCACCGTGACAGCTTCAAGGAAAGCGGTGGCCTGACCGCACTCAACGTCGGCGCACAGACCCAGCAGAACCTGAGCAGCACCGTTGGCCTGCGCCTGGCGACGGTGTACCGCTTCGATAATCAAGTCAGCCTCACGCCCCACCTCAGCACCGGCTGGAAACACCTTTATGGCGCAGTCGACAGCCAGGTGCGCCAAGCCTATCGCAATGTTCCAGCGGCACTGGACGGCTTCACCATCACCGGTACGTCGCTGGACCGCAACAGCCTGGACGTGAACGCCGGCGTGGACCTGGCCTTGTCCAAGCAACACACGCTGGGCCTGAGCTACAGCGGCCAGGCGGGTACCCATAGCCGCAATCAAGGTATCAAGGGGCAATGGACGATGAGCTTTTAACCGAGCGCCGTAAGACTCCCTTCCAATAGCGAGCCCTCTTACAATCCTCGGTGCTACCGCCGACAGCGACGAGCTTTTCCTTGGGTTAGTTTTCGACCTCCACACGTGAGGTCGAAATCCAATGTCGCGAGTACCCAGCCAGCCTGCCGTCTATCCACCTCAAGCGCTCTATCCTGGCTCGGCGCCCAGCGCCGGTGACGACATCCATAACCACGGCCTCATCAGCGGCGAGCAGTACGGCATACGCGTCGACAACGGGAGCGCGGAGCCTGACGCCGGCAGCACATTGCTGGTCAACAACGGCACCATTACGGGTCGCAACGGTTATGGGGTGAAGCTCATTGGCGACTTCAACGACAGGATCATTAATAACGGCCTGATCAGCGGCGCCAACGGCGTTGCCCTGGACATGGGCGGTGGCGACGACGTGTTGACAGTGCGAAGCCAGGCCCGATTCAGCGGCGAGGTGGACGGTGGCAGCGGTACCAACCAAGTCATCCTGGACGATAGCAAAGGTGGCACGTTCAACGGTGCCCGCCAGGTTCAGCAACTGGACGTCAACACAGGCGCCTGGACCCTGACCGGCGCACTGGATGCCAACCAGCGAGGCAGGGTTCAGAGCGGCGCCACGCTGATCAACCAGAGCCGCATCGGCGGCAGGGTCACGGTTGAACACGGCGCCACCTATGCCGGTGGCACGGTGACCGAACTTGACGTCGCCGGTACGCTGGTGCTCGACCCGGCCTTGAAAAACCAAGGCCGAGTCAAACATGACTTGAACATGACAGAGGGCTCGACCCTGGTTTTCAACGTAGGCCAGGGCGAAACGCACAGCACCCTGAAAGTCGGCAGCCGCGCCACCCTCGCAGGCGCAGCGCTGAATATCCAGGTGGAATACGAAGACGACGAACTGCTCAACCGCCAGCTACGCATCGTCGACGCCGCACAGATCGCAGGCCGTTTCGAGCGGATCACCAGCAACCTTGAAACCCTGACCCCGGAATTGATCTACACGGCCACCGGTGCCTTTGTCAGTTTCAAGCGCAATAAGGCCTGAATGTCAGGCAAAAAAAAGGAGGGCACCTGCCCTCCCGAGGATTAAGCGGTAATGTCGAAGGCTGTTGTTCAGCCTTCGATCTCAATCAGGATCTCACCCGGGTTGACCCGGTCGCCCTTGGCCACATGAACGGCGGTCACCTTGCCGGCAATGGCTGCCTGGACTTCGGTTTCCATCTTCATGGCTTCAGTGATCAGCACGGCCTGGCCGGCCTTGACCACGTCGCCTTCCTTGACCAGCACATCGACGATATTGCCCGGCATCGCCGTGCTGACATGACCCGGTTCGGTCGCGTGCTTGCGCTTGCTGCCGCCGCTGCTGACAAATTCGTTGAGCGGTTCGAACACCACTTCTTCCGGCATGCCGTCGATGGACAGGTAGAAGTGACGCTTGCCTTCGGCCTTCACGCCGACACCGGTGATATCCACGCGGTAGCTTTCGCCGTGCACGTCGATGACGAACTCGGTCGGCACGCCTTCGCCGCCGGCGCGGGCCACACCGCCCGCTTCCGGAATCGGCAGCAGCACTTCAGGGGCCAGGGTGCCGGCGTCGCGCTCTTCGAGGAATTTGCGCCCGATGTCCGGGAACATGGCGTAGGTCAGCACGTCTTCTTCGGACTTGGCCAACGCGCCGATTTCACCGCGCAGCTTGGTCATTTCAGGCTTGAGCAGGTCGGCCGGGCGCACGTCGATGACCTCTTCGCTGCCGATGGCCTGGCGACGCAACTTCTCGTTCACGGTGCCAGGCGCCTTGCCGTAGCCGCCTTGCAGGTAGAGTTTCACTTCGTTGGTGATGGTCTTGTAGCGCTCGCCGGCCAGCACGTTGAAGAACGCCTGCGTACCGACGATCTGCGAGGTCGGAGTGACCAGCGGCGGGAAGCCGAGGTCTTCACGCACGCGCGGGATTTCGGCCAACACTTCGCTCATGCGGTTCAGCGCGCCCTGCTCTTTCAACTGGTTGGCCAGGTTGGAAATCATCCCGCCCGGCACCTGATTGACTTGCACGCGGGTGTCGACCGCGGTGAATTCGCTTTCGAACTGGTGGTACTTCTTGCGCACGGCATAGAAGTACAGGCCGATTTCCTGCAACAGTTCCAGGTCCAGGCCGGTGTCGAACTCGCTGCCTTTAAGGGCCGCGACCATCGACTCGGTGCCCGGGTGGCTGGTGCCCCAGGCGAAGCTGGAGATGGCAGTGTCGATATGGTCGGCACCGTTTTCGATGGCCTTGAGTTGGCACATCGCGGCCAGGCCAGCGGTGTCGTGGGAGTGGATAAAGATCGGCAGGTTCTGCTCGGCTTTCAGCGCCTTGACCAGCTCGCCGGTGGCGTAAGGGGTCAGCAGGCCGGCCATGTCCTTGATCGCGATGGAGTCGCAACCCATGGACTCCAACTGCTTGGCCTGGGCCACGAATGCGTCGACGGTGTGCACCGGGCTGGTGGTGTAGGCGATGGTGCCCTGGGCGTGTTTGCCGGCGGCCTTGACCGCTTCGATGGCCACGCGCAGGTTACGTACGTCGTTCATCGCGTCGAAGATGCGGAACACATCGATCCCGTTGACCGCCGCCTTGGCGACGAAGGCTTTTACGACATCATCGCTGTAATGGCGGTAACCCAGCAGGTTCTGGCCGCGCAGCAACATTTGCAGGCGCGTGTTGGGCAACGCGGCGCGCAGTTGGCGCAGGCGCTCCCACGGGTCTTCTTTCAGGAAACGTACGCAAGCGTCGAAGGTGGCGCCGCCCCAGACTTCCAGGGACCAGTAGCCGACTTTGTCGAGCTTGTCGCAGATCGGCAGCATGTCGTCGGTGCGCATGCGGGTCGCCAGCAGCGATTGGTGAGCGTCGCGCAGGATGGTGTCGGTTACGAAAATCTTCTTGGACATTGTTGTATTCCTCACAGGCCTGCGTGGGCGGCGATGGCGGCGGCGATGGCCAGGGCCAGCTCTTCGGGTTTGCGCTTGATCGAGTAGTTGGTCAGCTCAGGGTGGCTTTCCACGAAGCTTGTATTAAATTGGCCGCTGCGGAATTCCGGGTTGCGCAGGATTTCCTGGTAATAAGCGGCGGTGGTCTTCACGCCTTGCAGGCGCATGTCGTCCAGGGCGCGCAGGCCACGGTCCATGGCTTCTTCCCAGGTCAACGCCCACACCACCAGTTTCAGGCACATGGAGTCGTAGAACGGTGGGATGGTGTAACCGGTGTAGATCGCCGTGTCGGTACGCACACCGGGGCCGCCGGGGGCGTAGTAACGGGTGATCTTGCCGAAGCTTGGCAGGAAGTTGTTCTTCGGGTCTTCGGCGTTGATACGGAATTGCAACGCGAAACCACGGTGCTGGATGTCTTCCTGCTTGACCGACAGCGGCAGGCCCGAGGCGATGCGGATCTGTTCGCGGACGATGTCGATCCCGGTGATTTCCTCGGTGATGGTGTGTTCCACCTGCACCCGGGTGTTCATCTCCATGAAGTACACCTCGCCCTCGGCGAGCAGGAACTCCACGGTACCGGCGTTTTCGTAGCCCACCGCCTTGGCCGCGCGCACCGACAGGTCGCCGATGTAGGCGCGCTGTTCGGGGGTCAACTGGGGGCTGGGGGCGATTTCGATCAGCTTCTGGTTGCGACGCTGGATCGAGCAATCGCGCTCGAACAGATGCACCACGTTGCCAAAGCTGTCACCGAGGATCTGCGCTTCGATGTGCTTGGGATTGACGATGCATTTTTCCAGGAACACCTCCGCCGAACCGAACGCCTTGGTGGCTTCGGAGATCACGCGGGGGAAGGCTTGTTCAAGTTCTTCGCGGCTGTTGCAACGGCGGATACCGCGCCCGCCGCCACCGGAAGTGGCCTTGAGCATCACCGGGTAACCAATGCGGTCGCCTTCGGTCAGCGCTTCATGGATATCCGCGACGTTGCCTTCGGTGCCGGGAGTGACCGGCACACCGGCCTTGATCATGCTGCGGCGCGCTTCGGTCTTGTCGCCCATGCGGCGGATCACTTCGGCCGAAGGACCAATGAACTTGATACCGCGTTCAGCGCAGATGTCCGCCAGTTCGGCATTTTCCGATAAGAAGCCGTAGCCGGGATGCAGCGCGTCGCAACCGGTTTCCACCGCCAGGTTCACCAGCTTGCGCGGGTTGAGGTAGCCAGCAAGGGGCTCGGCCCCGATGCTGTGGGCTTCGTCGGCACGCTTGACGTGCAACGCGTGGCGGTCGGCGTCCGAATAAACCGCGACCGAGCGAATGCCCATCTCGGCGCAGGCACGCACGATTCGTACGGCAATTTCACCACGGTTGGCGATCAGGATCTTTTTTATCACTTGGAAATTCCCTTGAGCCGATTGCTGCGTCTTTGACCTTTCAGTAGCCGGGTCAGCGCGTGACCAAATGTTTCATGACAGTCGCGAGACACACACTATGCGCACCGAGGGATTAACAAAAATCAATAATTATTGGGCTGTGTATAAGTAAAGACTTATAGTTGGAGGGATGATCGGTGAGCGGAGAAGTATTTAATGCGTAAGTCATTGATGCGTATGACATTGCGTCAGTTGCAGATATTCAATGAAGTGTGCGATCTGCGCTCCTACAGCCGCGCAGCCGAGGAAATGTCCCTCACCCAGCCTGCCGTCAGCCTGCAAATTCGCCAGCTCGAAGAACTGATCGGCCAGCCGCTGTTCGATTATGTCGGCAAAAAACTCTACATGACCGAGGCCGCCGAAGCCCTGCAACGGGCCAGCCGCGATATTTTCGGACGCCTGGAAAACCTCGATATGCAGCTCTCGGACATGCAGGGCTCACTGCAGGGCCAATTGAAGCTGGCGGTGGAATCGAGCGCCAAGTACTTCGTGCCGCACCTGTTCGCTGCTTTCAAGCGCCAGCACCCGGAGGTGCAGTTGCACCTGACCGTGGTCAATCGCGCCCAGGTGATCCGCCGGCTCTCGGACAACCGCGACGACCTGGTGATCATGTCCATGGTGCCCCAGGACATGGGCCTGGAGTTCCTGCCGTTCCTGAATAACCCGATCGTCGCCGTGGCGCTGCCGGATCATCCATTGAGCCTGCAGGGGCCGCTGCGCCTGCAAGACCTTGAGCCTTACACGCTGCTCATCCGCGAACCGGGTTCCGGCACACGGCTGGCGTGCGAAGAATACTTCAAGGAAAAACGCGTGCACTTCACCCAGACCGTGGAAGTGGCCTCGGCCGAGGCGCAGCGAGAGTGCGTGGTCGCAGGATTGGGCGTGGCCCTGCTGACGCGCCACGCCTTGAACCTGGAACTGGCCACCGGCGGGCTCAAGGAGCTGGCGGTGGAAGAACTGCCGCTGTACCGCAGTTGGTGCCTGGTGCAAGCCAAAGCCAAGCGGCTGTCACCGGTGGCCCATGCGTTCCTGGGCTTTATCCGCAGCGAACGGGTACAGATCAGCGCCCTGGCTGAGCGCTTCGCTGGGCAGCCAAGGGCACCTGCCAATGCAGTTCCGGGTAGTCACTGATGCTCTGCAGCAGCTGGCGCTGGTCACAGCGGTCTTCGATTGCGCGACGGAACGCCATGCGGCGCTGGTCTTCCTGCTGACGACGGGTCTTGACGGTGCTGTTGCTGTCTTCGTAGGTCCGGGCCATTTGGAGTCTCCCAATGCGAGTGCGGGGAGTACAGGATGGGCACGGGGGATGACACGACGATGACAACCCGGTGAAGATTCTGGACACACAACGGATGCAAATGTGGGAGGGGGCTTGCCCCCGATGGCGGTGCGTCAGTCAATGAATCGGGTGACTGACACTGCGCTATCGGGGGCAAGCCCCCTCCCACATTTCGGCCGAGTATGGCCTTGAATCAGTCGTCGAGGGCTTTGACCGACTTGGGCGACAACCGCAGGCTGCGCAAACTGCGCTTCACGCTCTTGAGGTGATTGACCAGGCTCGGCCCACGGGCCATGGCAACGCCCATCGCCAATACGTCGATTACCACCAGGTGAGCGATACGCGAGGTCAGCGGCGTGTAGATCTCGGTGTCTTCGTGCACATCGATCGCCAGGTTTACTGTGGATAATTCCGCCAGCGGCGTCTGGCTCGGGCATAAGGTGATCAGCGAAGCGCCGCTTTCACGCACCAGATTGGCGGTGATGAGCAGGTCTTTGGAGCGACCGGACTGGGAGATACAGATGGCCACGTCGGTGGGCTTCAAGGTCACCGCCGACATCGCCTGCATGTGCGGGTCACTGTAGGCCGCCGCCGTGAGCAGCAGGCGGAAGAATTTGTGCTGGGCGTCGGCCGCCACCGCGCCGGAGGCACCAAAGCCATAGAACTCCACGCGCTGGGCCTGGGACATGGCGGTCACGGCCTTTTGCAGCGCTACCGGGTCGAGCTTCTCGCGCACTTCCATGAGGGTGTGCAAGGTGGTGTCGAAGATTTTCAGGCTGTAGTCAGCAACGGAGTCGTCTTCATGGATTGCAAACTGGCCGAAGCTCGCCCCGGCGGCCAAGCTTTGCGCCAACTTGAGTTTCAAATCCTGAAACCCGGAGCAACCGATGGCGCGGCAGAAGCGCACGATGGTCGGCTCACTGATGCCCACGCTGTGGGCAAGGTCAGCCATGGAACTGTGCATCACGGCCGCAGGGTCAAGCAGCACGTGATCGGCAACCTTGAGTTCCGATTTGCGTAACAGGTGGCGCGACTGGGCGATATGTTGCAACAGGTTCAAAGGGCAGGACTCTTGTTATTGGCAGACGCCAGGGATGTAGCAAGCTTGTAGTTATACTACAAGAATTGCCGTTTTGCCCGCCTGATGCACCACTAAATCGCCCCGCCCCCCCACTGAAATTAAGGGCAGAGGCTTTGTAGCCACAAGGGCTGCCCCCGAGTCGTTAAGGAAATTCCGGATTTTTTCGTAACAAATCTGCCAGCCCATCGGCGTGCATCGGCCGGCTGATCAGATAGCCCTGCACCTCGTCGCACCCCTCGCTTCGCAGGAAATCCAGTTGCTGCTGATCTTCCACACCTTCGGCCACCACTTTGAGCGCCAACCCGTGGGCCATGGCAATGATCGCCCGGGTAATGGCGGCGTCTTCACGCCCCTGGCCAAGCCCGCGGATAAAGGTCTGGTCGATCTTCACGTAATCCACCGGGATGCGCTTGAGGTAGCTGAGGGATGAATAGCCGGTACCGAAATCGTCGATGGCCAGCTTCACACCCAGGTCGCGCAACTGCCGGAAGGTGGTGATGATGTGCTCGACACTGTCGAGCAGCTGACTTTCGGTCAGTTCCAACTCCAGATATTGCGGGTCCAGCCCGGTCTCCTCCAGCACCTGGCGCACCAGGCTGACCAGCTTGCCCTGGCGCAACTGGTGCACCGACAGGTTCACCGACACGCGAATCGGCGCCAGCCCCTGACGCTGCCACTCACAGGCCTGCCAGCACGCCTGGCGCAGCACTGATTCACCCAACGGCACGATCAGGCCGGTTTCTTCGGCCAGGCCGATAAAGTCCCCCGGCGGCACCAGGCCCCACTGCGGATGTTCCCAGCGCACCAGGGCCTCGACCGCATTCATCTTACCGGTGGCCAGGCACAGTTTGGGTTGGTAGAACACCGTGAGCTGGCCTTCGTCGATGGCTTTGCGCAGATGGTTTTCCAGCTGCAAGCGCTCCAGAGTGCTGGCTTGCAGGCTGTCGGTGTAGAACTGGAAATTATTCCCGCCCAGGTGCTTGGCGTGCTGCATCGCCATATTCGACTGGCTGACCAGCGCAGAAATCTCCCGCGCATTATCCGGCAGCAGGCTGACGCCCATGGAGGCGCTGACCACCAGCTCATGCCCCTCCACCGTCACCGGCACGCGCAGCTTTGCCAATAGCCGTGTCGCCACCCGCGCCAGGCTCGACAAGTTGCCATAGGCATCGAACAGCACAGCAAATTCGTCACCGGACAAGCGTGCAATGGTGTCGGCTTCCGGCAGCGCGTTGATCAGCCGCCGCGCCATTTTCTGCAACAGCTGGTCGGCGACTTCATGGCCAAGGCTGTCATTGAGCAGCTTGAATCGGTCGAGGTTGATGTGCAGCAGCGCCAGGCTGCGCCCGCCCTGGCGCACGCGCTGATGGGCTTCGCGCAGCCGTTCGCGAAACAGCGAACGGTTGGCCAGGCCCGTCAACTCATCGTAATGGGTGAGGTAGCGCATGCGCTCCTCGGACTCGCGCCGCGCGGAAAGATCGGCGAAAAAGCCGACAATATGACTGACATTGCCGCGAACATCGCGAACCACGTTCAATTGCAGCCACTGCGGGTACAGTTCGCCGTTCTTGCGCGTTTCCACCAGCTCACCCTGCCAGGTGCCGTGGCTGAGCAGCGCCTGGCGGATCGCCGGGAAGTGGCGCCGGGCATCACGACTGCTGGGCAACTCCACGACATTGCGTCCGAGCATGTCGTCGCTATCAAAACCGGTGACACGACTGAAAGCCTGGTTCACTGCGATCAGCACGTAGTCCGGGTCGAGAATCACGATGCCTTCGCTGGCGGCCTCGAACACCGTCGAGGCAAGCCGTTGCTGTTCTTCCAGGGCCTTGCCGGCACTGATGTCGCGGCGCGTGCCAAGCATGCGAATCACCCGCCCATTGGGCGAACGTTCTACCGCACGCCCGCGGTCCTCGATCCACACCCAATGCCCATCGCCATGACGTATCCGGTATTCCACCTGATAGTCCTCGGTGCGGCCTTTGAGGTGCTTCACCAGCGCATGCTTGAGCAGCGGCAGGTCATCGGGGTGCAGGCGCGGCTTGAGATGACTGAGCATGGCGGTGACGTACTCGGGTTCCAGGCCGAACAGTTCCTTGAGCTGGGTGTGGTGCACCTCATCGGTTTGCAGGTTCCAGTCCCACAGGCCCAGTTCACTGGCTTGCAGTGCCATGGCCAGGCGCGCCTCGCTTTTATTCAGGGCAAGGCTGGCGGCGTCCAGTTCCTGGCTGCGCAGCGCCATACGGTCTTGCAGGCCGACCTGGGCGTCACGCAAGTCCTGTTCGACCTGGCGGCGCTGCTCGACTTCGCGCATCAGCGCCTGGTTCAACTGCTCGCTGCGTTGCCGGGCCTGCTGCAAATGCTCGATCAAGGCCTGGTTCTGGAAGCGGCGCAGCAGCCCGCGCTGGATCAGGCGGTTGACCTGCCACGCCACCACACTCAACGACGCCAGCAGGATCACACCGAGCACGCCCCAGCCCTGTTGCTGCGAGGTTCCGTTCCAGAACAGATACACGATGACCGGCAGCAAGCACGGCAAGGCGAAAGACACAAAGGCCCATAGGCTGACGGCGTACGCCACGCTGGCCGACAACATCGCCGCGCCGATCAGGCCGAACACCCAGGCCTGCTGCATAAAGTTGTCGGTGGGCACCAGGGCGATGGCCGCGATCGACAGGGTCAGGCCGCTGGCCGCCGAACCGAGCATGAACATCCGGCGCCAGACCGGTTGGGCCTGGCGGCCGGGCATGGCCGACTCAAAGGCCGCCACCTGGATGACCCGCATCGCCACGAGAGCCAGCAACCAGACCAGCCAGGCGCTGTCGAGCAAGTATTGCTCGGGATCCCACAGCAGCCAGGCGCAGACCAGGCCATTGACCAGCATCAACAGGGTCGGCACCAATGAGCCCTGATACAGCAGGCGTGTCCGCTCGACCGCCATCTGGGTGGCGTAACGCTTGCGGATAACCTGCGCAGGCGCCGCCGAAGGGCCGAGCAGGTCAGTGTCAAAGGTCATAGGCGGTGTTCTTATAATGGTGAGCCCGAAACGTCGACGGAGCATACACAAGCAAGCGCTCGGGCCAAACTGCCCCAGGTCATAAAAACTACCCGTCGGCTGGGCGCAAAGCGTTGTTCCAGACAGCTTGAACGAGACGCCACGCGGGCTGTGACGCATGACTGACCGGTCATCCGCACCCAATAGAAGTTTGCCCGCCTGCGGTTTTCCGTCGGCCACCTGGCATTGGGGTTTGCCCGTCTCCCCCCCGGCACCCTAGAATGCGCCGATGCGCGATGATCTCTCCCTTTTGCTGAACTCCCTCAACGATGCCCAACGCCAGGCCGTAGCGGCCCCCGTTGGCCGTCAGTTGGTCCTGGCCGGTGCTGGCTCCGGTAAAACCCGAGTGCTGGTGCACCGTATCGCCTGGTTGATCCAGGTCGAGAACGCGTCGCCCCATTCCATCCTGTCGGTGACGTTCACCAACAAGGCGGCCGCCGAGATGCGCCATCGCATCGAGCAACTGATGGGCATCAGCCCGGCCGGCATGTGGGTGGGCACCTTCCACGGCCTGGCGCACCGCCTGTTGCGGGCGCATTGGCAGGAGGCGGGGCTGGCCCAGACGTTCCAGATCCTCGACAGCGACGACCAGCAACGCCTGGTCAAGCGGGTGATCCGCGAGCTGGGCCTCGACGAGCAACGTTGGCCGGCACGCCAGGCCCAGTGGTTCATCAACGGCCAGAAAGACGAAGGCCTGCGCCCGCAACATATCCAGGCCAGCGGCGATCTGTTCCTGGCCACCATGCGCAGCATCTATGAAGCCTACGAGGCGGCCTGCGCACGCGCCGGCGTGATCGACTTCTCCGAACTGCTGTTGCGTGCCCTCGACCTGTGGCGCGACAACCCCGGCTTGCTGGCCCATTACCAGAAGCGTTTCCGGCACATCCTGGTGGACGAATTCCAGGACACCAACGCCGTGCAGTACGCCTGGTTGCGCCTGCTGGCCAAGGGTGGCGACAGCCTGATGGTGGTGGGTGACGACGACCAGTCGATCTACGGCTGGCGCGGCGCGAAAATCGAGAACATCTATCAGTACTCCGAGGACTTCCCGGACGCGGTGACCATCCGCCTCGAGCAAAACTACCGCTCTACCGCCGGGATTCTCAAGGCCGCCAACGCCTTGATCGCCAACAACACCGGGCGTCTGGGCAAAGAGCTGTGGACCGACGGCGGCGAAGGCGAAGCGATCAACCTGTACGCCGCCTTCAACGAGCACGATGAAGCGCGCTACGTGGTGGAAACCATCGAAGGTGCGCTGAAAACCGGTCTTTCACGCAGCGATATCGCCATTCTCTACCGCTCCAATGCCCAATCGCGGGTATTGGAGGAAGCCTTGTTGCGCGAGCGCATCCCGTATCGCATCTATGGCGGCCAGCGCTTCTTCGAGCGTGCAGAAATCAAGAACGCCATGGCCTACCTGCGCTTGCTGGAAGGTCGCGGCAACGATGCGGCGCTGGAGCGGGTGATCAACATCCCGGCCCGTGGCATCGGCGAAAAAACCGTCGAGGCCATTCGCGAACACGCTCGCCATGCCGATGTGTCGATGTGGGAGGCCATGCGCCTGCTCATCGCCAATAAAGGCCTGACGGGCCGTGCAGCCGGCGCACTGGGAGTGTTCGTCGAGCTGATCGAGAACCTTGGGGCCAAATGCGCGGAAATGCCTTTGCATTTGATGACCCAGACCGTGATCGAACAGTCCGGGCTGATCGCCTACCACGAGGCCGAAAAAGGCGAGAAAGGCCAGGCCAGGGTAGAAAACCTTGAGGAATTGGTGAGCGCCGCCCGCGCGTTCGAAAATGCCGAGAACGAAGAGGACCTGACGCCGCTCGCCGCCTTCCTTGGCCATGCTTCGCTGGAGGCCGGGGACGCCCAGGCTGACGAACATGAAGACAGCGTCCAGCTGATGACCCTGCACAGTGCCAAGGGCCTGGAATTCCCGTACGTGTTCCTGGTGGGCATGGAAGAAGGCTTGTTCCCGCACAAGATGAGCCTGGAAGAGCCTGGCCGTCTTGAAGAAGAACGTCGCCTGGCTTACGTGGGCATTACCCGGGCCATGCAGAACCTGGTGATGACCTATGCCGAAACCCGACGCCTGTACGGCAGTGAGACCTACAACAAGGTGTCGCGCTTCGTACGTGAAGTGCCGAAGGGGCTGATTCAGGAAGTGCGCCTGTCCAACAGCGTCAGCCGCCCGTTCGGCGGTGGCCAGCAGCAGAACTCCAGCACCATGTTTGCCGGTTCCGAGATTCCGGAAACCCCGTTCAGCCTGGGCCAGCAGGTCAAGCATGCAATCTTCGGCGAAGGCGTGATCCTCAACTTCGAAGGCGCCGGTGCCCAGGCGCGGGTGCAGGTCAACTTTGCCGAGGGCAGCAAGTGGCTGATGATGGGCTACGCAAAACTTGAGGCTGTCTGAAGTCTTCCCTCCTATAGGAGCGAGCTTGCTCGCGAAGAACGTCCAGATAACGCGTTCATCCAGAATACTCGCGTTATCGTTGACGATTTTCGCGAGCAAGCTCGCTCCTACGGGGAACCGTTCAACATGAAGGTTTTTGGCCCACCCTTGTTTTTAATAAGGGCGGGCCAATATCTGTAATAACTCCTACAGACCATTCCGAATCAGTCCTACGCAAAAGCCCGAAACATTATGTCGCTAGCCACTGTCACGACACCTGTGCAACATGGCGCGCGTGCAATCCACAAATGGGAATTCCCTTTATGAAACGTTTTCTTAGCATCGCCATGGCGTTGTGCATCGGCTTGACGATGAGTCTCGACGCCAACGCCAAACGCTTCGGTGGCGGCAAAAGTTCCGGCGCGGCCCCGACTCACCAGACCAGCCAGATGGCTCCATCCGCCGGTGCCGGTGGTGCCGCCGCTACTGCAGGCGCAGCCGGTGCCGCTGGCGCCGCAGCCAAGGCCGGCGGTGCTTCGCGCTGGTTGGGCCCATTGGCCGGCATCGCCGCCGGTGGCCTGCTCGCGTCCATGTTCATGGGCGGCGGCTTCCAGGGCATGCAGATCTTCGACATCCTGATCCTGGCGGTCATTGCCTTCGTGATCTTCCGCTTCATCGCCGCCCGTCGCCGCAAGCAGCAGGAGCACCTGGCTCCGGCCGGCGCGCCGATGCAGCGTGAAGTGTTCGAGCAAAAACCCGCCATGGGTTCGATCTTCGGCGGATCGGCAGCTCCTGCGCCCGCCCGTCCGGTGATCAACGCGCCGGCCTGGTTCAACGAAGAACGTTTCATCGAAGCGGCCCGCAGTCACTTCCAGTCCCTGCAGCAGCACTGGGACGCCAACGAAATGGACAAGATCGCCGAGTTCGTGACTCCGCAACTGCTGGAGTTCCTCAAACGCGAGCGCGCCGACCTGGGTGACGGCTTCCAGTCGACCTATATCGACGACCTGCGCGTACAGCTGGACGGTGTGGATGATCGCGCCGACAAGACCATCGCCACCCTGACCTTCAGCGGCGTGTCGAAGACCTCGCGTTTCGACCAGGGCGAAGTGTTCAGCGAAAGCTGGAACATGGAACGTCCCCAGGGCGACAACCAGCCATGGCTGGTCGCCGGTATCCGCCAGAACGGCTGAAACCCGCACGCTTGAGCAAGTGGTAACAAAAACCCCGGACATGTTCCGGGGTTTTCTATTTCACGGTTGCACTTATAGCGAGCTACTGTATAAAACGCCCCTATAAGACGTGCCTTCTAGCAAGAGGATCCCGGCCGTGGAAGAAATCATCGAACAACTGCGTGAAGCCAACGAACCGGTCCCGGTTCCTTTGGAACTGCCTGACGAAGACCAATTGGTGGAAATCGAGGAACAACTGTTCATCGACATCCCCTTTGTGTTCCGCGAATTCCTGCTGACCGTCAGCGACGTGGTCTACGGCAGCCTCGAGCCGGTGACCGTCACCGACCCGCAGTCCCACACGTATCTGCCGGACGTGGCCGCCAACGCCTGGGATGCCGGGGTTGATCGCAGCATGATCCCGATCTGCCAGGACGGCGACGACTACTATTGCGTCGAAGAAGACGGCACCGTGGTGTTGTGGTCCGGCGAGGAGGAACTGGTCACCGAAGAAACCTGGGAGTCAGTGTGGCACTGGGCACGGGACGTCTGGCTGGAAAGCTGACACATAAGACTGTTGTGGCGAGGGAGCTTGCTCCCGCTGGGCTGCGATGCAGCCCCCGTCAACGTCAGTTAATGCTCCGTATCCTTGTGGTTATCCAGCGTCTCCAGCAAGGCCACCTGCATCCGCGTATGCACGCGGATGAACCAGCGCCAGAGCACGGCCGCCACCGCCGCCGTGACTACGGCAATCAGCACCAGCAACTTGTTGGTCGGCAGAATACTCGCCGACAAGGCTGCCAATAGCAGGAAAATCACCAGCAGCGACAGAATGGGGATCAGCTCCGCGATCACCCGCCGCACGCGCTGGGTATGCCGCCCGGCCATTTCCGGCGTCACGCTCATCTCCGCCAACAGCATCGACAGTGCCTTGAGCTTGCGATACGCCGCGATCAAAAACGGCAGCGACAACAGCAATGCCCCACCCCAGATCAGCGCCTTCTGCCAGCTTTGATCGCTGATCCAGCCTTCCAGATACCCGCCGATGCGCGCCGCGAAAAAGCTGCCGGCGAAGAAGATCGCGATCACCAGCGCCAGGTTCACCCCCACTTGCAGAATGATCTTGCGGATCATCGATGCCAGCATCGCGCCCTCGCCTTGCGGCTGGATACTGCGCAGCCATTCGCCATACATTGCGAATACCCGGCTCATGCGCCGGGGCATCACGGCGGCAATCTTCAACGACAGCGGGTCGGCGCCACGGATCAGGTAAGGGGTGAGCAACGTCGTTATCGCCGAAACCGCTACCGCCACCGGATACAGAAAGTCGCTGGTGACCTGCAGGGTCATTCCCAGCGCCGCGATGATGAAAGAGAATTCGCCAATCTGTGACAGCCCCATGCCCACCCGCAGTGAGGTGCGGCCATCGTTGCCGGCGATAAACGCGCCCAGCCCGCAAGACAGCATCTTGCCCAGCACCACGGCCACGGTAATGACTGCAATAGGCCAGGCGTACTGCAGCAGGATTTGCGGGTCGATCATCAAGCCTATGGCAACAAAGAAGATCGCACTGAACATGTCGCGAACCGGTTCGATCAGGCGCTCGATTTTGATCAGTTGGCGTGATTCGGCCATGATCGCGCCGATCAGGAAAGCCCCCAGCACCATGCTGTATTCAAGCTTGACCACCAACAGGCAGAAGCCGAAACACAGACCTAATACGGCGATCAGCAGCATTTCATTGCTTTCGAATTTGGCGACATACGCCAGCAGGCGCGGTACCAGCAAAATGCCGATCACCAGCGCGACAATCATGAACAACGAGAGCTTGCCCACGGTGGAAAACACCTCGCCGGAGCTGACCGTGCCACTGACGGCAATGCTCGACAGCAAGGCGATGATGCCGATTCCCAGGATGTCCTCGACGATCAGCACGCCGAATATCAACTGAGCGAAGCGCTGGTCCTTCATCTTCAGGTCATTGAGCGCCTTGACGATGATGGTGGTCGAGGAAATCGCCAGGATCGCGCCGAGAAACAACGAGTCCATGGTGTTCCAATCGAACCATTGGCCGATTTCGTAGCCGATCCAGATCATCAGAACGATCTCAAGGAACGCCGCGATAAACGCCGTGGCGCCCACCTTGAACAGCTTGCGCAAGCTGAACTCCAGGCCCAGGCAGAACATCAGGAAGATCACCCCGAGCTCGGCCAGGGTCTTGATCGTGTCCTCATCGTGAATCAGGCCGAACGGCGGGGTGTGGGGGCCGATGATGAAGCCGGCCACGATATAGCCCAGTACTACCGGCTGCTTGAGGCGATGAAACAGGATGGTGACAACCCCCGCCACCAGCATGATCACCGCCAAATCCTGGATGAAACTGATGGCGTGCATGGCGTGGGGCTCCTTGAAATTGCTGGCGTTTTCTCACTTCCCGCACGCGCAGCCGGTGAAAGAAAAGTCTGCCGTGACTGTAAGAAATGCCCATAGAGGCGCGTTTGAAGGTTAACACCGCGACTTCCGCCGGAAAGCCGGTGCAATATATGGAAACAGATCGGCCAGGGCGTGACGGCAAGCCGCCCACCAGCGTCCCGTTAGGGATGGCAGCAAAGACCCAGCACCCGCAGAGGTGCCCCCCAACCAATGCCTACAACCCGTGAGTGTGCTATGGAACCCGGAAACGCCCAGCTGTCGATGACGGTATTGATGACCCCTGACATGGCCAATTTCTCAGGCAATGTCCACGGCGGCACCCTGCTCAAGTACCTCGACGAAGTGGCGTACGCATGCGCCAGCCGTTATGCCGGCCGTTATGTGGTCACGCTGTCGGTGGACCAGGTGATTTTCCGCGAGCCGATCCATGTCGGCGAACTGGTGACCTTTCTTGCGTCGGTGAACTACACCGGCAACACCTCGATGGAAGTGGGCATCAAGGTGGTGACCGAGAACATTCGTGAGCGCTCGGTGCGTCATACCAACAGCTGCTTCTTCACCATGGTGGCGGTGGACGACCAGCGCAAACCGGCCGCCGTCCCCCCCTTGCAGCCGCAGAACAGCGAAGACAAACGCCGCTTCGTGCAGGCCCAGCAGCGTCGGCAGATTCGCCAGGAACTGGAAAGGCGTTATCAGGAAATCAAGGCCGACGCGCCCTGAGTCCAGATCTGCGAACCCAATCAAATGTGGGGGCTTGCTCTGATGCCAGTCAGTTAAAGCTTTTGTAGGAGCGAGCTTGCTCGCGAAAAACTCACAGGCACCGCGTTCATTCAGAAAGCACGCGTTATCGTTGACGTTTTTCGCGAGCAAGCTCGCTCCTACAGAGGGCGGTGGGGGCTTGCCCCCGATAGCGATGAGTTTCTACACAACACTAACCACGATGCGCAGCGAGTCGCTCTTGATCTTAGGCGCCCCGTCAAACCACGCTGGCCGAACGCAGGCTTGAATCCGTGGGCAAACCGGCAGGACGCCGGGTTAGCCGCACTGGGCCATGGATGGCCCATTGCGGCGGCCCACGGATTCAAGCCGGAGAGAGGGCACACCGAGCCCAAGCGAGGTGCCGAGTGGTGGGGCAAGAGCGTTTTGCTTACTTTTGCGCTTTTCAAAAGTGAGCCGCTGTAAAAGCGGAACCATTAGCAGCCGTTATCGCAGAAACGGATATGTACTCAACCCAATCCAACATCCTGGTCGGCCCAGAGGCCGCCATCGGGGCAAGCCCCTCCCACATTTGGATTGTGGAGCATCAGCAAGATAGTCATAGGCTGCTGGGGCTTGCCCCCTCCCACATTCGGTTTTATGTACTTACAGGCTGATCGGCGTCGCCTCGAAGCGTACGCGGGGATGGGCGATTCGATCCTGCGCCCGCACCAGTTCCAGCTCGTAACTGGCGCAGGCCTGAGTCTCCAGCAGCACCTCATGCACCGCCGCCGCCGTGAACTCGAAGGCCGCCACCAGGCTATCGCCCAACAGCACCCGCGCCAGGAACAGCCCCGACGTCAGGTCACCCACGCCCACCGGCTGGCGCGGGAAGGCCAGCAGCGGTCTGCGCAAGTGCCAACTGCCCTCGGCCGTCACCAGCAACATCTCGAAGCCGTCCGGCAGCTTGCCCGGGTAATCCAGATGCTTGACCAGCACTGCCTTCGGCCCGCGCGCCAGCAGTGCCTTGGCCATCGCCAGGCAATCGAACAGCGATTGCGGCTTGCGCCCGGCAAAACTGTCCAGCTCCAGCTGGTTAGGACACAGGAAGTCCGCCATGGCCGCAGCTTCGTTCAGCAGGAAATCACTGACTTCCTGCGGCACGCTGCAGCCCTTTTCCGGATGGCCCATCACCGGGTCGCACAGGTACATCGCCTTGGGATTGAGCGCTTTGATACGCGCCACGCCACTCAGAATGGCGCGCCCCTGAGCCGCACTGCCGAGGTAGCCGGACAGCACCGCATCACAGTTACCCAGTTCGCCGATCGCCGCGATACCTTCCACCAGCGCAGGAATTTGCTGCGGCGCCAGCACTTCACCCGCCCAGTGGCCATACTGTGTGTGGTTGGAGAACTGCACCGTGTTGAGCGGCCATACATTCACCCCGACCCGCTGCATGGGGAACACGGCGGCGCTGTTTCCGGCGTGGCCAAAGACCACATGAGACTGGATCGCAAGCAGATGGGGTGTACGTTTCATGCAGGAGATTTCCATAAAGCCGTTGAAATTCTGGCCGCGCAGTATGCGACTAAACGCAGCCTGTACGACAGACCGGCGACACAGTTAAGCTGCGCTCACTTTGTTGGAGTTCATGGAATGCTGACCCTAGGAAACATGTTCGTGTTGATGTTGCTGGCGACCGGCGCCGCCTGGGTCTGGCACAACCATGGCTTGCGCGAGCGCGCGCTGGAGCGCGTCAAGCAGCACTGCGCCAAGCTCGACATCGAACTGCTTGACGGCGCGGTGGCGTTGAAACGCATCGGTTTCGTGAAGGATGCCAAGGGTCGGCGCCGTCTGGCACGCGTCTACAATTTCGAGTTCACCGTGACGGGCGAGGCTCGCCACAGCGGGACCATCACCCAATTTGGCGCCCACAGCGCACAGATCGAACTGGCGCCCTACCCGTTCGAAGCCAAGGAGCCACTGCCCAGCGCCGAGGTTATCGAACTGAGCCAGTGGCGCCAGGACCACGCCACCAAGAACCGTCAGTAACGGCAGGCCGCCAGCGCGGCCTGCAATGCGGTCACGTCCTGAGGGGCAATGAAGATCAGCTCGATGCGCGAATCGCGGCGCCATTCGCTGGGCTGCCAGGCCAGCGGGCTGTTATCCACAGCATTGGCGGACACCCAGGCGTCACGACTGTGGATAACCAGCTTGGCGCGACGCCACGCCAGACTTGTCAGCCATTGATTCAAACGCACCAGGTCAAATTGCTGGCTCGGATGCCAGCGCCAGCCGATGCTCCAGCCTTCCTCCTGGGCCTGGCTCAGGCAGATCGGCAGCGTGGGATCGCTCCAGACCGCCTGCATGTGCACCAAGCCATTGGGGACCGCGAAGTTATCCACAGCGCCGCCAGCCTGTGCCCTCACACCGGGCAATTGCTCAATCGGCAACTGCGCCTGACGCGTCCAATAAAGCGCACTGCCGGGTAACCGTTGTTCAATGGCTTGGCGCTGCACCGCATCCAGCGCCTCATCCTTGTTCAACACCAGCAGGCCGGCACTGGCCAGCGCCTCTTGCTGCGCTGGTGGCAAGGGTTTGCCCGCAGCCAGGGCCTGCGCGTCCAGCACCAGTACGCAGGGTTGGACCGCCAGCACGTCCTGCCATGGCGCCTGGCTCAGTTGTTTGAGTAACTGCGCCGGATGGCCCAGGCCCGAGGGCTCGATAAACAGCCGATCCGGCTTGGCCCTACGCAACAACCGACCCAGGCCTACCTGGAACGGCGCACCATTCACACAACACAGGCAGCCACCCGCCACCTCGCCCAGGGCAATGCCATCGTCGTCTTGAGTGAGCAAGGCCGCGTCCAGCCCGATCTGCCCGAATTCATTGATCAACACTGCCCAGCGCTCGTTGGCCGGACGCTGGGAAAGCAGGTGTTTGATCAGGCTGGTCTTGCCGGCGCCCAAGGGCCCGGCAATCACATGGGTGGGAATGTTCTGCAGCATGGGTGGCATCATTCAGACCGTGTAGAGCGCTTGATCCTACGCGTTTATGCGAGCCAATCCAGGGTCAGAATCAAGCGACGCTCATTCGCCTTCAGTGCGGGCGAGCGGTGAATCAAGCCATGGTGTTCATTGCCATGCCATTTTGTACCCTTGAGCAGCGCCACTTCACCGCAGTGGATGTGCTCGATGCGTTCGGTGGGCTCAGCGTCGGGCTGGCTCAACCGGCGGCGATCCATGACGCCTTCGCGCAGCCATTGGCTGCCGACGCCGGCGTAGGTGGTGATCAGCCGCACGGGCACATGGTCGACATGAAAACGCGGGCACATGGCCTTGTCCAGCAAGCGCAAACGTACGCCGATACGCCTGGCGCCAAGCAGGCAGGCGAATGCGCTGATCAGCCAGGAGACATCGGCGATAAAGCCGTCATAGCCTTCAAGGTCACGGCAACAGGACGCAAAGCCGTGCAAGTTCGGCGCGGAGTCTTCATTGTTTAATTCAACGACCAATGCTTCGCCCAACGGCTCATCAAGCGCCACCACCAGCGCGCCAAAGTCAGCGATATGCAACGGTAATTGGCGCTGCCACAGCGCCAGGTTCACGCCATCTTCCAGGATGCCGGACAGCGCCAGCGGGGTATCGCCGCAGGCCTGGCGGATCACGGGGCGCAGGGGAATGACCGGGGCCAGCATCAGGCGGCTGCCTCCTCATACCAGGGGCCGAAGGGATCAGCCAACTGGCGCCAGCCTTCCACGCCCAGGGCCATTTCTTCATCAGTGAGCAAGCACTGGCCCAGTTCGACGCGCATCTGCGCAAAGTCGATGTTCTGCCCGATAAACACCAGTTCCTGACGGCAATCGCCAGTGCTCGGCTGCCAATTGCCCATGATTGCCGCGACACTTTCTTCGTCCTGCGGCCATTGGCTTTTCGGCACGAAGCGCCACCAGCGCCCGGCAAAACCATGGCGCATCAAGCCACCGGCCTGAGACCAGCTGCCGGCGTCCTGATGTTTGCTGGCCAACCAGAAGAAACCTTTGGAACGCAACAGCTTGCCGTTCACCCAGGGGCGGTCGATGAAGTCGAAAAACCGCTGCGGATGGAAGGGCCGGCGCGCGCGGTAAGCGGTGGAGGCAATTCCGTACTCTTGGGTTTCCGGCACGTGTTCACCGCGCAATTCCTGCAACCAGCCCGGTGCCTGGGCGGCCCGTTCGAAATCAAAGCGGCCGGTGTTGAGGATCTTGTTCAGCGGCACTTGGCCCATGACCATCGGAATGATCTGCGCCTGGGCGTTGAGGCGCTCGAGGATTGCCATCAACTCTTCGCGCTCGTGGCTGCCGATCAGGTCGATCTTGCTGATCAGTATCACGTCGGCAAATTCGATCTGTTCGATCAGCAGGTCGGTGATCGAGCGCTCATCTTCGTCGCCCAGGGTTTCGCCGCGTGAGGCCAGGCTTTCTGCGGCTTGATAGTCGAGCAGGAAATTCATGCCGTCGACCACGGTGACCATGGTGTCCAGGCGCGCGATGTCCGCCAGGCTTTGCCCGTTTTCATCGCGAAAGGTGAAGGTTTCGGCCACAGGCATGGGTTCGGAAATGCCGGTGGATTCGATCAGCAGGTAATCGAACCGACCTTCCGCGGCGAGCTTGCCGACTTCTTCAAGCAAGTCTTCGCGCAAGGTGCAGCAGATGCAGCCGTTGCTCATCTCCACCAGCTTTTCTTCAGCGCGATTGAGGGTGACGTCGCGCTGGACCTCGCTGCCATCGATATTGATTTCGCTCATGTCGTTGACGATCACCGCCACGCGCAGGTTTTCGCGGTTGCGCAGTACATGGTTGAGCAGCGTGCTCTTACCGGCGCCGAGAAAGCCGGACAACACGGTAACGGGTAGACGATTGGGCATCAGGTCGCTCTCATCAGGCTGCCCGGTCAAGCCAGGCTTTGTTTTATGTTATAGTATAACAATAGAAACAAGCCAACCTTCCTTGCTCCGCGTGACAAAGGGCGCGAAGCTTGATCACCCTCCAATCCTGAGAAACCCAATGAAACGCCTGTGGTACATCCTGCTATTGGCAGCGGCGGGACCTGCCTGTGCCCAATCCCCCAGCCTGTTGGCCCACTGCACGCGCAGCGCCACCCTGCTGGCCTGCGTGGACCCGCTGGGCAATGCCTACAGCGTGGCGACCGTTGGCAGCACCACGTATTTGCGCGGTTTCGAGGTGATCGGCAAACGCTACTGGGCACAAACCAACAGCCGCTATGGGCAATTGACGTTCTTTACCGGGTTGGCCTCGGACGGTGAGACGTGGGTCGGCTACACGCGGCGCGTGGGCTGGACCACCCTTAACCGCTTCTCCAGTTCCGGTGGCGCCAGCGCCGCCTTCACCTGCAGCCGAATCACCGGCTGTTAGACCTGGCCTTTCTTCTGCTCCTGCATCCACGCCATGTAGCTGTTCATCGGTGGGTTCTTCTCGAAGTATTTTTTAAGCCCGTCGAACAGACCATCGGCAACCGCCTGTTGATGGCGCGCCGTCACCAGCCGCTGGGCGTCCTGGGCATTGGAGATAAAGCCGGTCTCGACCAGGATCGATGGCACGTCCGGTGATTTGAGGACCGCGAATCCGGCCTGCTCCACCCGCTTCTGGTGCAGGCTGGTGATGTTTTGCAGGCTACCCAGCACCGAGCTGCCCAGTTGCAGGCTGGAAGCGATGGTGGCGTTCATCGACATGTCGAGGATTACTCCCGCGAGCATCGGGTCCTTGTCCTTGAGATTCAGCAATGTCGTGGCGCCCAGCAGGTCCGCGCCGTTTTCGCGCTGTGCCATGAAGCGTGCGGTCGCGGAGGTGGCGCCGCCTTCGGACAACGCGTACACCGAGGCGCCCGAGGCGGTGAGCCGGGGGGCGGCGTCGGCATGCACGGAAATGAACATATCGGCTTTGTGCTGACGGGCGATGTCCACGCGCTTGCGCAAAGGCACGAAAAAGTCGTCGTTGCGCACCAGTTTCACGTCGAAACCCTTTTCGCGCTTCAAGCGTCTGGCCAGCAACTGAGCGATCGACAGCACCACGTCTTTTTCGCGCTGGCCCCTGGAGCCGATGGCGCCGGGGTCCTTGCCGCCGTGACCCGGGTCGACCACCACGATGATGTCGCGCCGGGGATGGGTTTTATCCACCGGCGCGATCAAGGGCACAGGCTCAGCGGCGATTTGACGAGGCGCCGACGTGGCGCGGGTCAGGTCGAGCACCAGGCGATGGCCCTGGCCCTCCTGGGGCGGCAACAGGAAACTGTTGAGCTGCATCGGCGCGGCCAGGTCCAGCACGATGCGGGTGTCGTTCGCGCCGAAATGCCCGGAACGGATCGAGGTAATTCCGCTGTTTTTCAGCGCCAGCTGGGAGAAGTCACCACTGAGCCCGGCACCGCTCAGGTCGATGATCAAGCGTTCCGGGGCGGTCAGTGAAAAAGTCTTGTACTGCACCGGGCCGCTGAGGTCGAAGACCAGCCGCAGCTTATCGTCCGAACGCCACAGGCGCGCATTGCGGATCTGCGTGGCGAACGCCCCCGCAGGAAAGGCGAGCAGGGGGCTGAGCAGCAGCAGGTTGAGGAGCTGACGTCTGTGCATGACCGATACCGCGAATAAGGGAGCGTCCCTGCTCGACGTGACTGAAGAAAGGCTGGAGCAGAAAATTCATCGTGGATCTTATTGTTATACTATAACATGTCGAATTATTTCCAACGATGGACCTGCTTATGAATGCGCTGACTCTGCCGGATATCGCCGCGCAGGCTTCACGCCAAGCCTTGCCACTCGACTGGGTGGGCATGTGCGGCGTTGCCTTGCCTGTCCTGTTCGATGGCCAACGCCTGCCCGCCACCGCCGATGCAGGTGTGAGCCTGGATGATGGTCTGGCGCGTGGCATTCATATGTCACGCCTGTACCTGGCCCTGGAGATGTTCGACCAGCAGCCACTAACGCCCGCACTTTTGCGTAATGTACTGGAGCGCTTTCTCGACACACATGAAGATTTATCTAATAACGCCTACCTGCGTATTCACACAGACTTGCTGTTAAAACGCCCTGCCCTGGTCAGCCCTTTAGACGGTTGGAAGAGCTATCCGGTAAGCATCGAGGCGCGTCTGGAAAACCAGATGTTCCACGTGGAACTAAAAATTGACGTTACCTATTCATCAACTTGTCCATGCTCAGCCGCGCTCGCCAGGCAGTTGATTCAACAGCAATTTATGAATGATTTCGCCAACACGCCATTGCAACACGCGGACGTACTGACCTGGCTCGGCAGCGTCAACGGCATTGTCGCCACGCCCCACAGCCAGCGCAGCAGCGCGCAGTTGCACGTGCATCTGCAAGGCGAACAACTGGCGATTGTCGATTTGATCAACAGTGCCGAAGCCGCCCTCGGCACCGCCGTGCAAACGGCAGTGAAACGTGCCGACGAGCAAGCCTTCGCTCTGGCCAATGGGCAAAACCTGATGTTCTGCGAGGACGCCGCGCGCCGCCTTAATCTCGCCTTGAAACGCTCGGATGCGGTCAAAGCCTTTCACCTCAAAGTGGTCCACGCCGAAAGCCTGCACGCGCACGATGCCGTGGCTGAAAGCCGCTGGACGAGACCTTCCACATGATCACCTGCAACGCGTTGCGCTGGGGCGCTCCGGGCCAACCGCTGACCCCCGCCGTGGATTTCACCCTGGAAAAAGGCAGCCTCACCGGCGTAATCGGCCCCAATGGCTGTGGCAAAAGCAGCCTGCTCAAGGTCATCGCCGGCTTGCAGAAGCCGCTGGCGGGTAACGTCAGCGTGGATGTTGCACGGCGTGGCGGCCTGGCCTTCCTGCCCCAGCAGCAACATTTGGACCGTCAGTTTCCTATCAGCCTGCAAGAACTGGTCGCCGCAGGTCTGTGGGGCACTCGGCTCACGCCGCCGCAACGCAGCGAGCGCCTGCACGCTGTGCTGGAAGACTGGTGCCTCGGCGGCCTGGAGCAACGCCCGTTAATGGCCTTGTCTGGCGGGCAACTGCAACGCGCCCTGCTCGCCCGCATGAGCCTGACCGACTCGCCGGTGTTGCTGCTCGACGAACCCCACGCCGCCCTCGACGAAGAAGGCCAGGCGCTGTGCTGGAAACACATCCATGCCTGGCATGACGAAGGCTGCACGCTGATGGTGGTCTGTCATGACTTGGCGTCGGTGCGCCATCACACACAACAGGTGCTGCACATCAAAAGCACGGGCTGCGCGCTGGGATCGAGTAAAACGTTGATCCGCCCACAACCGCAGTTGCAGGTGGCCTGATGCATTTTGCCGCCCACTTGTGGATGCCCTTTGTCGATTTCGTATTCATGCGCCGCGCGCTGATCGGGGGCCTGGTGCTGGCCTGCAGCACCGCGCCGCTCGGGGTGTTCCTGATCCTGCGGCGCATGAGCCTGATCGGTGATGCGGTGGCCCACGGCATTCTGCCCGGCGCCGCCCTTGGCTTCTGGTTCGCCGGGCTGAGCCTGCCCGCGCTGACCATCGGCGGCCTCGGCGCAGGGCTGAGCATGGCGGGGCTGTCCGCGTGGATCACCCGCCGTACCGGCTTGCGCGAAGACGCCAGCCTCGCGGCCATCTACCCCATCTCCCTTGCCGCCGGGGTGTTGATCCTTGGTATCGCCGGCAAGCGCCTGGACCTGCTGCACCTGCTGTTCGGCTCGGCGCTGGCGGTGGATGAAACCACCCTCACCGGCATGCTGTGGGTCACCGGCTTCAGCCTGATTGCCATGGCGCTGATCTACAAACCGCTGCTGCTCGATACCCTCGACCCGCTGTTCCTGCAAACCGTCAGCCGCCTGGGCCCGCTTGCCCACGGATTGTTCCTGACCCTGGTAGTGCTGAACCTGGTGATCGGTTTCCAGGCCATCGGCGCCTTGATGGTGGTGGGTTTGATGATGCTGCCGGCCATCGCTTCACGCTTCTGGAGCCGGCGCCTGCCGGTGTTGATTGCGGTATCGGCCGTGCTGGGATGCCTGTCGGTGTGGCTGGGTCTGCTGTTGTCGTTCTACTACTCACTGCCCAGCGGCCCGGCCATCGTGCTGGTGGCGGGCGGCGGGTATTTGTTGTCCGTGGTCTTCGGTCCGGTGCACGGCTTGCTGCGCCGCCCGCCCTTGCTGTCCTCCCAATGAGGTGTTTTCCGATGCGCGCTCTACTCGTGCTGTTCAGTCTGCTGCTGCCGCTCTCGATGGCCCAGGCCGCCGACAAACTCCAGGTGGTCACCAGCTTCAGTATCCTGGATGACATCACCCATCAGATCGGTGGCGACCATATTCAGATCAGCAACATGGTCGGCCCGGACGCCGACGCCCACACCTACGAACCCACGCCGGACGATGCCAAGGCGCTGCTCAAGGCCAAGCTCATCATCAAGAACGGCCTGGGCTTCGAGCCATGGCTGGACCGCCTGGTGGCCAGCACTGAAACCCAGGCCACGGTAGTCACCGCCAGCAAGGGCGTGATTTCCCACACCATGGACGAGGACGGCGAAACCATCCCCGACCCGCACGCCTGGCACAACCTGGCCAACGCCGAAATCTACGTCAACAACATCACCAAAGCGCTGGTAGCCGCCGACCCGGCCAACCAGGCTGACTACCTGCGCAACAGCCAGGCCTACCTGAAGGACATCCACCGCCTGCTGGCCGAAGCCAAGGTCAAGTTCGGCGCACTGCCTGCCGGTAACCGCCGTATCGTCACCTCCCATGACGCCTTCGGTTACCTGGGCCAGGCCTACGGTATCCAGTTCCTCGCGCCCCAGGGCCTGTCCACCGAGCGTGAACCATCGGCCGCCGAAGTGGCCGCGTTGATCACCCAGATCCGCAAGGACAAGGTCAAGGCCGTGTTCATGGAAAACATCAAGGACTCACGCCTGCTCAAGCAGATTGCCGACGAAAGCGGCGCACAGATCGGCGGCACGCTGTACTCCGACGCCCTCGCCACAGAAGGGCCGGCCAGTACCTTTATCGGGCTGTTCGAATACAACCTCAACACCTTGTGCGCGGCGCTGAGCAAACCATGATTCGCAAGAACCCTTCCGGCGACCTGCCGGTGATTGCCGAATCGGCCTACGTCGACAAAACCGCGATCATCTGCGGCAAGGTCATCATCGGCGAAAACGTGTTTGTGGGTCCCTACGCCGTGATCCGCGCCGACGAAGTCGACGCCTGCGGCGCCATGGACCCGATCACCATCGGCGCCAATTCCAATATCCAGGACGGCGTGGTGATTCACTCCAAATCCGGTGCCGCCGTGACCATCGGCGAGTTCACCTCGATTGCGCACCGCTCCATCGTCCATGGCCCCTGCACCGTCGGCGACCGCGTGTTCATCGGTTTCAACAGCGTGCTGTTCAACTGCGCCGTGGGCGACGGTTGCGTGGTGCGGCATAACTCGGTGGTGGACGGCCGCGACCTGCCCGCTGCCTTCTATGTACCCTCCACCACCCGCATCGGGCCCACTACCGACCTGTCGCAATTCCCACCGGTGAGCGTCAGCGCCTCGGAGTTTTCCGAAGACGTGGCGCGCACCAATGTCGACCTGGTGCGCGGTTACAAAGCCCTGCAAAACGAGTTCTGAAGCAGGAGCCGGGTGTTGATTGGCAATGCCCGGCTGGGTCAGGCGCGAGGTTTGACGGTGCCGCAATCGTTACCCAGCCACTGGGCGTGAGTATCCAGGCTGCCCTTTTGCTGGATGCCGGTGGCATTGAATGTACCGTTGACGGTGGTGGTGAATTCTTTCTGGCTCTGGAACGTCGCCACGCCCGTGCCTTGGGCTTTAGGGCAACTGAAACGGAATTTCCACTGGTTGCCGGTCTTGTCGGTCACTTGCTGTTTGCAGCCCGATTGCGGGTCGGTCAGGGGGATGGAATCGGAAGCGACTTGGGCCGGCGTCAGGCACACCTGCACGCCTTTACCGGCCATGGTGATGCCCTGCTTTTCGAGCATGGCGCGCTGTTCAGGGGTCATCTGTTGCTTGAGCTGACCGAGGATCAGCGACAGGTCGGGCAGGTCCTGGTTATCGACTTTCATATTGCTGGTGGTCAATTCCCACAAACCCGGCGCCAGCATCTGCGCCTGCGCCGCCACCGGCAGCGACAAACCAACAACCATGGACAAACACAGCAGACGAGCATTCATCGGGTAACTCCTGGGCAATTGTCGGCGTTAGACGCCGCAAAGGCGCCAGTGTTGCACGGCAAATAAAATAGCGACATTCGTTGTGGAACATGGTCTGTTACGCACTGGACTGCCCGGAGTGATGTCGTTCATGGATTTTTTTGGCCCGCACCTGCTCGCCTACTTCATTGCCACGCTGCATTTTTTCGGGAGCCTCGCCGCGATCCACGCGGTACTGACCGTCAGGACCGCCCAAGGCTCGATTGCCTGGGCCTTGTCGCTGATGTTCATGCCCTATCTCACGCTGATTCCCTACCTGATTTTCGGGCGCAGCACCTTCGACGCCTACATCCAGGCGCGCCGCCAGGCCAACCAGGAAATGCACCGGGCAATCGCCGAGCTGAACTGGCGCCCGTGGGTGGAGGAAGCGCTCGCCGCGCGCAACTCAAGTGCCTATGCCTCCTTGCGCGCCATGCCCAAATTAGGCCGCATGCCTTGCCTGGCCAATAACCAGGTGCAGTTGCTGGTCAATGGCGACGCCACCTTCAGCGCCATCTTCGAGGCCATCGGCAACGCGAAAACCGCCGTGCTGTTCCAGTTTTTCATCATTCATGACGATGACCTCGGGCGCCAATTGCACCGGTTAATCACGGCAAAAGCAGCCGAAGGTGTGGACATCTACGTGCTCTACGACCGCATCGGCAGCCACGCCCTGCCCCATGGCTACGTGCAATCGCTGCGCGACGCCGGGGTGAAGGTCAAGGCCTTCGCCACCCGCAGTGGCTGGTTGAACCGCTTCCAGGTCAACTTTCGTAATCATCGCAAAATCGTGGTGGTGGACGGCGTCACCGGGTTTGTCGGCGGGCACAATGTGGGCGATGAGTACTTGGGCAAAAAGCCGCCGTTGTCACCCTGGCGCGATACTCACGTGCAGGTCACCGGCCCGGTGGTAGCGTGCTTGCAGGAATCCTTCGCCGAGGACTGGTTCTGGGCCGCGCGGGCATTGCCGCCGCTGATCCTGCCGGACGCTTATCCGGAAGACGGCGTGCTCTGCCAGTTGCTCGCCAGCGGGCCGGCGGACCCGTATGAAACCTGCTCGCTGTTTTTCGTCGAGGCCATTCACGCCGCGACCGAACGCGTGTGGATCACCAGCCCGTATTTCATCCCTGACGAAGCGGTGTTCGCCGCCCTGCGCCTGGCCGTCCTGCGCGGCGTGGATGTGCGCGTGCTGCTGCCCTCGCGACCCGACCACCGCATCGTGTACGCCGCCTCCAGCCTCTATGCCATCGAAGCGGTACGCGCCGGCGTGCGGGTGTTTCGCTACACCCCAGGGTTCCTGCACCAAAAGGTGGTATTGGTTGACAGCGAAATCAGCGCCATCGGCAGCGCGAATATGGACAACCGTTCGTTCCGGCTGAATTTCGAAGTGATGTTGCTGACGGTCGACGAAGCCTTCGCCAAAGAGGTGGAGCAAATGCTGCTGGACGACTTCGCCCAGGCCCATGAAGTCAGCCAGGAAGAAAGCCGCGAAACCCGGCGCCTGCAACAACTGGGCATGCGGGTGGCACGCTTGATTTCACCCATTCTTTAAAATGTGGGAGGGGGCTTGCCCCCGATTACGGTGTGTCAGCCAACCAATGGGTTACTGATACACCGCTATCGGGGGCAAGCCCCCTCCCACATTTTGATCTGCGGTGTTCTTAGCGGTAGATATCTTCCCGCGTCCACGGCAGTTCATGGCTGCCATCGGCATGGGCTTTCACCGCCAGGATCTGGTGCAGGTTGATCCAGCCCCGGGCGAACGCATAGGCGCAACCGGCCAGGTACAGGCGCCAGATACGCAACGCGTGCTCCGGTACCATCTTCGCGGCCGCTTCGAGGTTGTCCTCCAGGCGCTCGCTCCAGTGGTCCAGCGTGCGGGCGTAGTGCAGGCGCAGGCTTTCGACATCCACCACTTCCAACCCGGCTTCGCTGATTTGCGCCGTCATCATCGCCAGGTGCGGCAGCTCACCGTTGGGGAAGACATAGCGCTCGATAAATTCCCCGGCGCCACGGCCCACCGGACGACCGTCGGTATGTTTGGCGGTAATGCCATGGTTCATCACCAAGCCGCCTTCGCGCACGGCGCCAAACAGAATCCGGCAGTATTGCGCCAGGTTGGCGTGGCCGACATGTTCAAACATGCCCACGCTCACCACCTTGTCGAAACGGCCGTCCTGGGGCAGGTCGCGATAGTCGAGCAGTTGCAGGTCGACCTGCTCTTCCAGACCTTCGGCTCTGACCCGCTCCTTGGCCAGGGCCAGTTGTTCCTTGCTCAGGGTAATCCCGAACACCCTGACCCCGAACTCCCGCGCCGCAAACCGCGCAAGCCCGCCCCAGCCGCAGCCTACATCGAGCAGGTACTCACCGGGCTGCAGCCGCAATTTGCGGCACAGGTGGCGAAATTTGTCTTGCTGGGCCTGGTCGATGGACTCGCTGCCGGTTTCGAAATAGCCGCAGGAATAGGCCATGTCCTGGTCCAGCCATAGCTGGTAGAACTCGTTGGACAGGTCGTAATGGTAGGAGATGGCCGCCGCGTCGGTCGCCTTGTCGTGGATCGAGCGCACCGGACGAGGTCCGTCGTCGTCTTCGATCAAAGCGTGACTCAACTCGTCACATACCCTGATCACCTCGGCAATGGAGCCCTCCAGCTCCAGCTTGCCCTCGACGAAGGCTTCGCCCAGTGAATCGAGCGTGGGATGGGTCAGCTGTGTGACGACCGTGGGGTCCTTCACCACAATGGTCACACTGGGCTCAGGGCCCAGGTTGAATTCATGGCCGTCCCAGAGTCGCAGACGCAGCGGTAGCTGAAGATTCTGTAAGGCCGGTGGAAGTTGCGCGAGCATGAGTAGTCCCCCCTTATTTCAGACGTCTGGTGCGAGGGTAGATCATCCCAAATAAAGTAGGAAGCTATCGATTAAATAACTGCCTGCCATCAAGCCCGACGCTCGAGCAACCCGTCCTGGATCCACTGTTTCAACCATGTGGCCGCTTGCAGTGGCGCACCCTCTCCATAAGTGACTGCCAACTTGAGGCACAGTTCTGAAAAGTTCCAGCCGGTGGTCGTCATGCCTGACAGGGCACGTGCCTCATCCGGTTCGAGGCTGCGGTACTGGCATAGGTTCTGATGGCGCCACACCAGACAGACTCGCGCCACATCCAGCGTCTGGCTGCCGGGAAAGTTCGATTCATCCTTGCTGGACCGCCAGATATCCACGGTATTGAAACGGCACAGCACATGTTGCGCCGAAGGTGCCAGCGACACGCGCAACTGCGGCCAGTGCTCAGGCGCCAGTTGCGCCATGTGATCAAGGGTCAACGGCTCGCCCGCGGGCGCGTCGAATGCCAGGGTGAACGCCCACTCCAATTGCGCCAGTTCAACCAGCGGAGCACTTTGTGCGGCTTCCAGATACTCGAGGATAAACACCGCAAAACGCTCACCCAGCCAACGCAGGCTGTAATGGTCCGATGGGTAACGACGGATATAGGCCTGGCTCAACGCGGCAAATTCTTCGTCACCCAACCAATAGCGGATGGCGGCGAAGTCATGGCGCAGCACTTCCTGCAAGCGGGAAAGATAAGCGTTGTGATAGATCGCCAGGCCCGTTTCCACACCCAGCGTCGGACCGCCGAGCAAGGTCGCGGCAAAACCATCGGCGGCGGTGAGCGTTTCAGACAACAGATGTGCCTCGAAGGCCAGTTGCCAATCGATCAGGCGCATTGCGACCTCCCGGCCAACGCAGCGGCACCCAGTTCCCGGGCCTTGCTCAATTCGGCCAGCAGCTCTTCGAATGGCGGAAAGTGATCGTCGCGTTCCAGCAACGTCGACACCGGCCCCAGATGTTCCAGCGTGCGCTGATAGAGCGCCCACACCGGGTCGCACACCGGGTGATCATGGGTATCGACCACGTAGTCGCCGTAATCCACGTGCCCCGCCAGATGCAGCTGGCGAATGCTCTCAGGCGGCAGGTTGCGAATGAACTCCCAGGCATCGAACCCGTGGTTGCGCGAGCTGACGTAGACATTGTTCACGTCGAGCAGCAGCTGGCATCCCGTCAGGTGCGTCAACGCATTGAGAAACTGCCACTCGGTGAATTCATCCGCCTTGGAGCGTACGTAGCTGGAAACGTTTTCCAGCACCAGCGGGCGTTGCAGTACGTCTTGTACCTGACGCACGCGACTGGCCACGTGGTACAGGCTTTCCTCGGTGTAAGGCAGGGGCAGCAGGTCATGCAGCTGGTGTGCGCTGCCACGGCTCCAGCACAGGTGATCGGAAATCCATGCCGGCTGGATGCGCGCGGCAAGCTGCCGGATGTGCTTGAGGTAATCGGTATCGATGGCATGGGGGCCGCCGATCGACAGCGACACACCGTGCATCACCAGAGGGTAGCGTTCGGCTATCGCGTCCAGGTAGTACAAGGCTTTGCCGCCCTGCACCAGATAGTTCTCGGAGATCACTTCGAACCAATCCACCGCAGGGGATTGGGCAAGGATCTGCTCATAGTATTCGTTGCGTAAACCCAGGCCGTAACCCAGGGAGGGGAAAGAACGGGTCATCATGCGCTCCTGGGAGTGTCCGCAGCGGCGCGATGGCCGCTGCGGGCTGCTCTCACGTGTCGGTTACTCGCCGACTTTGCCACCGGCCTTGTCGCACTCAGCCTTGGTCATGGCCTTGAAGCCGTGCCCCTTGCAGACCGCCTGGCCTTTGCAGGCGTTTTCAGCGGTTTTGCAGTCGTTCATGCCTTTGCAGGAGGTGACGCCGTAGCAATGAACCGGCGCGTCGGCGGCCTGTACCTGGGTGGCGACGCCGGCAAACAGGGAAGCGGCAGCAATCGCCAGGGCAGCACCGGAAACGGCGTTTTTGATATTCATTGTGTAGTCCTCAAGTGGTGGTGTCGGTCTGGACGGATTGCCCAGTCTCGACACACCACTAGAGTGAGGCGCCCTTTTCGCGTTACAGCCTTCTACAAAAATTTCTGGAATTATTCGTCAAGCTTTAACAGCGGCTCCTGAAAGCGCAGCAGGCGCCCGGCGTTACCGAGTACCAGTAAGGTGCTGAGGTTATGCAGCACTGCGGCAATCATGGCCCCGGCGGCGCCCAGCCAGCCGAAGGCGGCAAACACCACGATGGCCAGCGTCCAGCCCAGGCCGATGACCACGTTGACCTGCAAGGTGCGCCGGCATTGGCGACTCAAGCGCACGCACGTACCCAGGCGACGCAGGTCGCTGCCGATCAGCACCACATCGGCCGAGGCCAGCGCGATATCGGCACCGCCCGCGCCCATCGCCACGCCGACCACGCCGGCTTTGAGTGCCAGAGAATCGTTGATCCCATCCCCCACCACCATCGGCCGGAAACCGCTGCCGATCTCCCCCAGCACACGGTTGAGTTTGTCTTCCGGCAGCGCCTGGGCCTGGACCTCACCGATGCCTACATTCTCGGCCAGGCTGTCGGCCACGCTTTGGCGGTCGCCGGTAAGCAGCAGTTGGCGTCCCAGCCCCAGATCGCGCAGCTCCTGCAGGGCCTGACGCGCTTCCGGCTTGACGCTATCGGCCAGCAGCAACCAGGCCAGGAATTGCCCGTCCAGCGCCAGCCCGGCAATCGGGCCGTCGTGGTCAGGTACAGAGGTGGTGCCGATATTCAGTTGCTCGAACAGTTCGGGACGGCCCAGCGCCGCTTCGCCCTGCTGCGTGTGCGCAACCACACCGAGCCCCTGGCGCTCGCGAATATCGCTCAGCGCCAGCAACTGTTCCTGTGTCGCCAACCCCGCCAGTGCGCGACTGACCGGATGGCTGCTGGCCGATCCGAGGCTGGCCGCCAGGTTGAGCAACGCCTGGCGATCGGTCGAAGCGGTTTGGATGGACTGCAGACGCAAGGTACCGAAGGTCAGGGTGCCGGTCTTGTCGACAACCAGCGAGGTGAGGTCCGCCAACTCTTCCAGAAACGCCGAGCTGCGAATCAGGATGCCATGGCGCGCGGCGACCGCGATTCCGGCAATCGCGGTCGCCGGCGCCGACAACACCAACGCACACGGACACGCCGCCACCAGCACGGCAAGCATCGCCTGGGCGTCATGAGTGACAAACCAAGTGACCGCCGCCAGCAACAGCACCAGCACCATATAGCTACCGGCGTAGCGCTCCAGCAACCGTGTGATCGGCGGTTTGGCACGCTCGGCGTTCTGCATCAGCGCAATGACCTTGCCCAGGGTCGACTCATTGCCCGTGCGCGTCACTTCAAGGCGCAGCAGGCCGTCCAGGTTGATCGCACCGCCGAATACCTGTACGCCCACACTGGCCTCCAGGGGCACCGACTCACCGGTGATCGGCGCGGTGTCCAGGCTGGCCTGGCCCGACAGCACCACGCCATCGGCCGGCACGCGGTCGCCGGCGCGCACTTCGACTACATCACCGGTGTTCAGGGTGCCGTTATCCACTTCCACTATGCTGCCGTCAGCCTGCACCCGGCGCGCATGGCTGCGGGTGAGCTTGCCCAGCGCATGGATCGCTTCCTGTGAACCGATGACACTGCGCTCTTCAAGCACATGCCCGAAGATCATGATGATCGGCAGCAAGGCCGCGGTCAGCAGATCGCCCGTGGCCCAGGCGCCCATCATCGCCAGCGCGATCAATTGGTCGGTGATGCCATGCAGGCTCGGATAGCGCAGGCTGTACCAGGCCGAACGCATCACCGGCACGGCCACCAGCAGCGAGGCGACGCCGAGCAGCAACTGGCTGACCCCGCTCTGGTCCGCCGCCAGCCAGCGCCACACCAGGCCCAGTAGAAGCAAGCCCAGGGCCAGCATGGCCAAGGTCAATTGCCGGGCGGCGCTGCGCTGTTCGGCGGTGGTCAGCATGGGTGCGCTCATTGCTCGGCTCCCTGGAGAATCAAACGGGCGTCGTCTTTGGGATCGACCGTGGTCACCGAGCCGGCCTGGCCCAGAATCTTCGGCAGGCGCTCACGGTACAGACGCAGCAACAGGCCCGGGTCTTTCACTTGCGCCAGGCCGGCGACGGTGGCGGTCTGCGCCTGGGCATTGGCCAGACGCTCACTGGCCTGGGCATGGGCGACCTGCACCTGGCGGTCGGCTTCCTGGTTGGCGGTCTGGGTGAGCTTTTGCGCATCGGTGCGCGCGTTGGCCACCGCTTTGTCGGCTTGCTGGCTGGCGGTGAGTACCGCGTTGAACGCGTTCACCGCCGGGCCCGGCAGGCTCGATTGCACATCGACCCGGGTCACTTCGATGCCCAGCCCCAGGCCGCTGGCGGTCAACTGCGCCAGACGCTGATTGATGCCTTGCACCAAATCACCACGCAGCCGTTCGCGGCGCTCGGCGGCGCCGTTGTCAGTGCCGATCAATTCAGGGCGCGCCACTAAGATAGTGTCCAGGTCCCGCGCCGCCGCCAGGGCAACCGCGCTGCGCGTCACCAGGCGGTCCAGCGCGGGCAGCACATGCTCGCCCTGCAATACAAAGGCATAGGGTTCGGTGACCTTGTAGAAGGCTCGCACATCCAGTTGCACGATCCCGGCATCACCGGTCAGCAGATAGCCGGAGCCGGCCAGCGTATCGCTCAAGGGTGTGGCGAAACTGGCCACGCGGTCCGCCTGCACCGCCACATCCGAACGCAACAGGTTCTCCACCCGACGCTCGATCACCCGGTCCGCCGCCGGCAACAACACCACCTGCTCGAACGGTTGCGGCCATGCCAGCAGCAGCCCGGCATTCTGAATGCGGTCCAGGGCGCCGAAGTGCAGCACCATGGCGCGGTTCTGCGGGTCGATCTGGCGCACGTTGGAAAACGCCCAGGCCAACGCCGCCAAGACGGTGACTGCGTACAGCGCCAGGAACGTCAGGCGCCCGGCCTGGATCCAGGGGCTGTCCGGGCTGTCACGCTCACTCATGGCTGAACATCCTTCGGTCCATCCACCAGCGCGCGGAACGGGGCGGCATCGGTGCGCAGGATGATCCTGGTACTTGGCGTCACCACGGTACCCAGGGTATCCAGCGAGCGCAGCAGGTTGTACAGCTGCGGGTTGCCCGCGTAGGCACGTCCGTAGATCTGCGCCGCCTCGACCCGCGATTGCGCTTCGATATCAGCGGCCTTGACCGTGGCCTCGGCTTGTACGATTCGCGCATCACGCTCGGCCGCCGAGCGGATCTGCGCCGCCTCGCGCTTGCCCACGGCAGTGCGCTCGGTGGCGATGGTTTCACGTTCGGCACGCATGCGGTCGACCGTGGCGGTGAGGGTTACCGACGGCAACGTCAGCCGTTCGATGCCGACCTGGGCCACGCGTACGCCATAGGTGGCGAGCAATTGTTGATCGATCTGCCGGCGCAGTTGGGCTTCGAACTCGGCGATGCGCACCTGGCTGGCGTCGGTGTTTATCAGGCTGGACAGGTCAAAACTGGCCGCCGTGGTCTCCAGCGCCGAGCCGACGAAGGTACGGATCTGCCGCGCCGCTTCATCCGGCTGGTTCTGCACCGCGCGCATGAAGCGCTGCACATTGTCGGTATCGCCCTGCACCTGCCACGCCACGTAGGCCTGCACGATGATGCGCAGGCCATCGCGGGTGCCCACATCCTGCAACCCGCTGGAGGTGGTGCGCAGGCGCAGGTCCACCGGAATCGCCGCTTCGAACGGCGCCGGCCAGCGCCAGCCCAGGCCCGGCTCCAGCAGCACCCGCACCGGGTTGCCGAACCGGGTTATCACCGTGGCCTCGCCGGAACGCACCTGCACCAGGCTCGCCGCCGCGATGGCGAACAGCACAAGCAGTACAGCCCAGGCCATGCGCCGCCAGGGGAAAGGCCCGGCCGCCTGTTCATCGCCGTGATGGTGGTGATGGCCGTGATGATGATGACCGTGATCGTGAGAATGAGCGCTCAACAGACAGACTCCTTATTGAACGGCTTTACGCGGCGTCGAGGGATCGGCCGGCAAGGTAAAAGAACGCAGATCGATCGTCGGCGCACTGTCGGCGCCCAAGCGATGATCCAGAATAAGCAGTTTGGCGTGGGCCAGGCCCTGGCTGAGCTGGCCCAGGTACTGCTCCAGCACGAAGGCTCGGCCTGCCGTGGCATAGGCTTTTTGCTCGGCAACAAAGCGCAGGTTCGCCGCCTGGGCACCGGCATTCACTTCGCGGGCGGTGGCCTGGGCCTGGTCGCGGGCCGTGCTGGCCTGCAGCAACGCCTGGTTGGTCTGCTCACTGGCCGCGCCGCGCTCGCGCGCGATCAATGCCTGCGCACCGATCTGCGCGGCCTGCACGCCGTGGTAGGCGTTGGCGGCGCCGGCCGGCGGGTGGATCGCTTCAACGACGGTGGCGAGGATTTCCACACCGCTGTCGAGTGCATTCAGGTCCGCTTGTACGGTGCGACCGATCTCGTCGGCGAGGCTGGTGCGTTGTTCGCCGAGCAATTCGTCGAGGGTGCGCGAGGCGAACTCATGCACCAGGATACGGCTGGCGGTGCTGCGAATCAGGCTCGGCACATCGGCGCTGTGGTAGGTGGCGGCCAGCGCGGCCTGGTCCGTCAGGCCGATGCGATAGACGAACCGCACGTCCATATTGACGATCTGGAAGCTCTGCTTGTCGCCGCTGCTGCTGGCGATGACCTGGGATTTGTCGTTCACATGGCTGGCGTCCCACAAGCGATTGGCGATCAGCGGCGCCGGGCCTTCGGCGCTGGCCGACTCAGGTGCGGCCGTTTCGCTGACGCTGGTCGCCAGCTCATGCACCACGCCGTTCTCCACGTTCAACACGCGGCCCAGCGGCCAGGGCAACCCGGCGTGCAGGCCCGGGCCGAACACCTCTACCGGTTTGCCGAAACGTTCATAAATTCCACGGCCGTGCAGCGGCACTTCATGCACGCCCGTCAGCGCCCAGCCGACCGCCAGCACCACCAGCAGCACCGGCAGGAATGCGCGACGCATGTAGGTAAACGCCCAAATCTGGCGCAGGTCGATGCCGAAGCGGTTATGCAGTTCATGCTGCAAGGCCAGCAAGGGTTGCGGTGGCCAGCGCAGCAGGCCGGCGACAAAGCTTTGCGCGATCAGGCGCGGTTCCAGAAGCGGCTGGCGCGGGCTGAACAGCGACAGCACGCCGCGCAGCAGAAACTCCAGCGCCACCAGCGCGGGCAGCAGGCCGATCAGCACTGCCAGACGCAACGGCCACACCGACTCGGCACCGGCGAACAGCAGGCATATCGAGCTGATCAGCAGGCAACCGATCGCCACGCGGCACAACTGCGCCAGGGGCGAGGCTTCAGGCCACTGCGCAGGCGTTTGCTGGGCCAGGCGCCGCTCGAACACCAGCAAACCGAACGCCAGCGCCAGTCCCAGCGCCGCGCCGATGCTGGCGGACTGACCGACAGCTGCGGCGGGTAGCGTCAGGTTCCAGAACTCGATGATGCTGATCAGCGCCAACAGTGACCAGCCGCACAACCACAACACCGGCGCGCCAATCTGATCGCTTATGCGCTCGACAAGGCGAGCGTAGCGGCCCGTCTCTGCGACCGGCGCATCAACTGCCGGCTCTTCCAGTGCCTGGGCACGCCAATCGGCAACCCACCACGCCGACTGCAACCCGGCAACCAGCACGAACAGGGCCGATGAGCAATTGATCAGCACCACCGGCCAGATCGATACCGGTGCAAACAGCGCGACAAATAGCGCCAATACCCAACCGGTGACCGCCAGGGCTGTCAGGCTGATACCGGCTTGCCTCAAACGACGGGCATGGAACAACCCCTGCTGAAAACGCGGCAGCCCTTCAACCGAAGCGCCGTCAGTTTCTAGATCCACTTGCATCCACTCAACGCTCGCTTGTACATAATTCGTTACGATATAACACACGGCGTGAAATTTTTGTTCGCTTTTGGCCACGCCGCCAATCCTTGTGGGAGGGGGCTTGCCCCCGATGGCCATGCATCTGTAATACATGTGTTGACTGACACACCGCTATCGGGGGCAAGCCCCCTCCCACATTTGAATCTGCGCTTTCTCGAGACCGTGACTAAACCCCCATAAACACGTGACATCACTGGTGCGCCCTGCAATTAATCGGCACACTCCAGTACAGTTTTTCGCGGGTCCACGGACAAGGAAGCATCACCCCCCATGATCTCCATTTATCAGCTCAAACCGCGTTTCCAGAACCTGCTGCGCCCCCTCGTGCAACGCCTGTATGACAACGGCACCACCGCCAACCAGATCACCGTGCTGGCCGGCGTCATTTCCGTGCTGGTGGGCCTGCTGATCGCCAGCTTCGCCCAGCATCTGTGGCTGTTTGCACTGATCCCGCTGTGGATGATCGTGCGCATGGCCCTCAACGCCATCGACGGCATGCTCGCGCGGGAATTCGGCCAGCAATCACGCCTGGGCGCCTACCTCAACGAGCTGTGCGATGTGATCGCCGACAGCGCGTTGATCCTGCCGTTTGCGCTGATCCCCGGCGTGAGCCTGGCGCCCGTGCTGCTGGTGACGTTGCTCGCGGTATTCAGCGAATACGCCGGCGTGCTGGGGCCGATGGTGGGCGCATCGCGCCGCTATGACGGGCCGATGGGCAAGAGTGACCGGGCGTTCGTACTCGGCGTGCTGGCCACCGGCGTGGCGCTGGGCTGGCTCGGCGCCGGGTGGGTTGAAGGCGCGATGTGGCTGGTCGCCGCCCTGCTCGCCTACACCCTGGTCAACCGGGTACGTCAGGGTCTCAAGGAACAATCAGCAACCTCACCGATTGCATAAGGATTTTTGCGATGCGCGAACAGCAACAGCACACCTTCAGCACCCATGACGGCGTCGAGCTTTTTTACCGGCACTGGCCGGCCACGGCAGACGCCGAGCCGCGCAAGGCCATTGTGTTGTTCCATCGCGGTCATGAGCACTCAGGGCGAATCGCGCACTTGGTGGATGAACTGGGCCTGCCCGACTTCGACTACTTCGCCTGGGACGCCCGTGGCCACGGCCAGTCCCCCGGCGAGCGCGGCGACAGCCCCAGCTTTGCCACCAGCGCCCGCGACGTGCAGACCTTCTGCGACCACATAGGCGCCACCTACGCTATCGAAGAGGAAAACCTCGCCGTTATCGCCCAAAGCGTCGGCGCGGTGATCGCGGCCACCTGGGTGCATGATTACGCACCGAAGATCCGTGCCCTGGTACTCGCCTCCCCGGCCTTCAAGGTCAAGCTTTACGTGCCTTTCGCACGCCCGGGCCTGGCCCTGATGCAAAAGTTTCGCGGCAACTTTTTCGTCAACAGCTACGTCAAGGCCAAGTTCCTCAGCCATGACCCGGAGCGCGTGGCGTCCTACGACAGCGATCCGCTGATCACCAAGGCCATTTCGGTGAATGTGCTGCTGGGCCTGTACGAAGCGGCCGACCGGGTTGTAGCCGACGCCCAGGCCATTCAGGTGCCGACCCAATTGCTGATCTCCGGCTCCGACTTCGTGGTGCACCGTAAACCCCAGCAGCAGTTTTTCGAGCGTCTCGGCAGCCTGAAAAAAGAGCTGCATGTGCTCCCCGGTTTCTTCCATGACACCCTCGGCGAACGTGACCGCGCCGTGGCCGTCAGCAGCGCCAGGCGCTTTATCCTGCAGAACTTCGCGCAGCCGCTGGACCGCGCCAGCCTGCTGGACGCCGACAAACTGGGCGCCACCTGCGCCGAATCCGAAGCTCTCGCCGCACCCCTGCCGCGCAATTCCCTGCGCGATCTGTACTGGCGCATGACGCGCGCCAGCATGGGTCTGGGCAAGAACCTGTCCGACGGGGTGAAACTGGGCTTCGACACCGGTTTCGATTCCGGCAGCACCCTGGATTACGTGTACCGCAATACCCCTACCGGCAAAGGCGCGCTGGGGCGGATGATCGACACCAACTACCTGAATTCCATCGGCTGGCGCGGCATTCGTCAGCGCAAACTGAACGTCGAAGAACTGCTGCGCCTGGCCATGGCCCGGTTGCGCGCGGACGACCGCGACGTGCGTATCGTCGATATCGCCGCCGGCCACGGCCGTTACATTCTCGAAGCCTTGCAGGGTGTCTCGCCGCTGCCGGAATCGATCCTGCTGCGCGACTACAGCGACATCAACGTGCGCGACGGTGCTGCATTGATCCGTGAAAAAGGCCTGGGAGATATCGCCCAGTTCATCAAAGGCGATGCGTTTGACCGGGCGAGCCTGGCGGCGCTGGAGCCCAAGCCAACGCTGGCGGTGGTGTCCGGGCTCTATGAATTGTTTGCCGATAACGCCATGGTCGGCGGTTCGTTGGCGGGTCTGGCCGAAGCGGTGGAGCCCGGTGGTTATCTGGTCTACACCGGCCAACCGTGGCACCCGCAGCTGGAACTGATCGCCCGCGCCTTGACCAGCCACCGCCAGGGCCAGGCCTGGGTGATGCGTCGGCGCAGCCAGGCGGAAATGGACCAACTGGTGGCGGCTGCGGGCTTTCGCAAGATCACTCAGCGTGTGGATGAGTGGGGCATTTTCACCGTGTCCCTGGCGCAGAAGATCTGAGCATGCGCGAACCCGGCTTATTCAAACCAGCGCTGCTTTGGCTGCTGCTGTTGGCGCCGCTGTTTTTCAGCACCTACGGCCTCGCCACTTGGGTCACCACCCAGCGCAGCGATGTGGGCACGCTGGTGTTCGGCTGGGAAACCCATATGCCGTTCTGGGCCTGGACCATCGTGCCTTATTGGTCCATCGACCTGCTCTACGGTTTTTCCCTGCTGCTGCCGAGCACCCGCCACGAACTCAGGCAGCACGCCCTGCGCCTGCTGACGGCCCAAGTGATTGCCGTCAGTTGCTTCCTGATCTGGCCACTGCGCTTCACTTTCGAACGGCCGGAACTGGACGGCGTGTTCGGCTGGTTGTTTGCGGTATTGGCCGGCTTCGACAAGCCCTTCAACCAGGCGCCCTCACTGCATATCGCGCTGCTGGTGATCCTGTGGGTCATGTACCAGCGACATACCCAGGGTTTCTGGCGCTGGGCAGTGCACGGCTGGTTTGCGCTGATCGGCATTTCCGTACTGACCACTTATCAACATCACTTTATCGACTTACCCACAGGCGCCCTCGCCGGCTGGTTGTGTGTGTGGTTATGGCCGGTGGAACACGCCAGCCCACTGCTCAGTGCCCGACTGACGCACGACGCGAAACGCGGCTGGCTGGGTGCGCGCTACGGCCTCGGCGCGCTGGCGCTGCTGACCCTGGCGCTTGCCTTGGGCGGTTGGGGGTTATGGCTGCTATGGTCGGCGGTATCCCTTGGTCTGGTCGCGACCAACTACTGGCTGCTGGGTGCGGAGGGCTTTCAGAAACGCAACGATGGCCAGCTGACGCCTGCAGCGCGTTGGCTGTACGCACCCTATCTGGCCGCCGCCTGGATCAATTCGCGGCTGTGGACATGCGGCCATCCACAACCCGACCGGATTGTGGATAACGTCTGGCTGGGGCGCATTCCTGCGGCCAGGGAGCAACAATCATTCAAAGCGATCGTCGATCTCTGCGCCGAATTGCCGATTGATCCACAGGGCCGCCGTTATCACTGCATTCCTGTTCTGGACTTGATCACGCCAACCTCCGCCGAATGCCTGCAAGCGGCCCAGGCCATCGAGCGCTTGCGCGCAGACGGCCCGGTGCTGGTGTGCTGCGCCCTGGGCTATTCGCGCAGCGCAACGGCCATCGCAGCCTGGCTGTTGCACAGCGGGCGCGCGGCGACGGTCGATCAAGCGCTGGCTATTATTCGTACAGCACGGACACGCGTGGTCCTGCATCCCGCGCATCGCTTGGCTTTGGAGGGTTTGTCCCATGCCCGCTGACATGGAACTGCAAGTGGTCGCCAGCCTGCTGCGGCGTGGCCGTTCGCTGGACCAGTTATCCACAGGCCTGACACTGGTCGGTGTGCTGTTCGGCCTGGCCCAGTTGCTGATGGCGAGTGTTTCGACGATCTGTCTGCTGCTGGCGTTGTGGATGATCATTCTGGGCCTGTTACAAAAATACTGGGCACTGCGCGTAGCATTCGATGCCGATTTGTTCGCCCTGCTGGCCCGCGACACCCAGCGCACCCCGGACCTTGACCAGGCCCTGCAAACCCTTGGCCTGCAATCGGCCAGGCGCGCAGGCCGGCCTTGGGTCGAACGCCGTCGCGGCGCCCTTAAACTGTTGCGCAAACAGGCCTGGTTGCTCGGCGCGCAAGCGCTGCTGACCCTGGGCGTCATCCTCGCCAGCCCCTGGCTACCTTTCGCCGGATAAGGAATTCCCATGTTCGAACCCGTGGTCGCCACGCTGATTACCTCCATGGCCCGCACCGTCACTGGCGCCCGCAGCCTGTGGCTGGGTTGCGCGCCGGTGCCGGTGCAACGCATCTATTTCGCCAATCACAGCAGCCACGGCGACTTCGTGCTGGTGTGGGCGTCGCTGCCGCAGAACCTGCGTAAATTCACGCGCCCTGTGGCCGGCAGCGATTACTGGAATAAAAGCGCACTGCGTCGCTACATCATCAACCGCGTGTTCAACGGCGTGCTGATCGACCGCGAGCGCAAGGAGCCTGTGGATAACCCTTTGCAGCCAATGCTCGCCGCGCTGGAAGGCGGCGACTCGCTGATTATCTTTCCCGAAGGGACGCGCAATCTGGAAGACGGCTTGCTGCCGTTCAAAAGCGGCTTGTATCACTTGGCAAACAGTTATCCACAGGCCGAACTGATTCCGGTGTGGATAGCCAATCTCAACCGCGTCATGCCCAAGGGGCGTGTGCTGCCGCTACCACTCTTATGCACAACCAGCTTCGGCGCTCCCTTGCAATTGGAAGAAGGCGAAGACAAAACCGCGTTCCTTGCCCGCACTCGCAACGCCCTGCTCGCCCTCGCCCCGGAGCACTCCTGAGATGGATAGCCAAACCCTGATGTTATTCGGCGGGATCGGCGCGATCCTGGTCACCGCCTCACTGATCGGCCTGACCCTCAAGCTGCGCACCCGTGGCAGTCCCAACGCGGTGATCGATAACCTCAACGCCCGCATCAACGCCTGGTGGGTGATGGTGGTCGTGATCGGTATCGCTTTCTGGCTCGGCACTGGCGCTGTGATCCTGCTGTTTTACGCGGTGTCGTTCTACGCCCTGCGCGAATTCCTCACCCTCACCCCGACCCGGCGCAGCGACTACCCGGCCCTGGTAGCGGCGTTCTACCTGGCCTTGCCGCTGCAATACGTGCTGATCTATGCCGATTGGTATGGACTGTTCTCGATCTTCATTCCGGTCTACGTGTTCCTGCTGCTGCCGATCCTCGCCTCCCTGGGCGGCGACAGTACCCACTTCCTGGAGCGCGCATCGAAGGTGCAATGGGGCCTGATGATCGCGGTGTTCTGCGTGTCGTTCGTTCCGGCGCTGCTGACGCTGGACATCCCCGGCTATGAAGGCCGCAACCTGCTGCTGATCGCCTACCTGGTGATCGTGGTGCAACTGTCGGACGTGCTGCAATACGTGTGCGGCAAGCTGTTCGGCAAACACAAGATCGCGCCCAACCTGTCGCCGTCGAAAACCGTGGAAGGCTTTGTCGGCGGGATCCTGCTGTCATCCCTGATCGGTGCGGCGCTGTGGTGGACCACGCCGTTCAACCCGTGGCAGTCGTTCCTGATCGCGCTGCTGATCAACCTGCTGGGCTTTGCCGGCGGCATCGTGATGTCTGCGATCAAGCGAGATCGCGGGGTGAAAGACTGGGGACACATGATCGAAGGGCACGGCGGCATGCTGGATAGGCTGGACTCGGTATGCTTTGCGGCGCCGATTTTCTTCCACCTCGTGCGCTACTGGTGGACCTGAGCCTTCCCCTTTCTCAAAACCAATGAAGATCAAACTGTGGGAGGGGGCTTGCCCTAATGCCAGTTCAGTTAAGGCTTTTTGTAGGAGCGAGGGGGCGCCTAGCTCTTGCTCGCGAAAAACTCACACGCCTTAGGTTGCATCGACAAGAACATGGATGAACCGCTCATGGGATTTCTTTCACAGCTGTAGCGTTACGGCCAGCGTGAGCAGCGCAGTTAACGTGAGGCCTACCTCACCGAGGATTGCATATGGTGGGTTTGTGCCGATTTGGAGGTGGATCAGTCTTGCGTCGGCACATGGGGCAATTCGGCACCGGCCTCAACATATGGACTGACTACTGTTCATCTGTGCCTAGACGTGAACCACAGGGTGGTTACAGGGGTGTCGGATCGCCCCCGCTCCTGATGAACGTCAGATGGCCCTGTGTCAGGTAACAGCGTCCTGCCCCGTCGAACGCATGCAATTGAAAGCGGAGAATCCGCCTAGCAGCGGGATTCTCCGTTTCTGACCCTTCACTTTTGCGGCATGGCAGAGCAAGTTGATGTGCTCATCGGCCACGGCAAAATATAGATAATCGGTAATCTCCTACATGCCAGAAACGATGTCTTACATTTGATCTTGATTTTTTAATTTTACTTGTTTTTCTTTTGGGCTAGCCTTTCAACGTCACTTAGAAAAGTGACACTCACTCAAAATTAGGAGTAATACCTATGAAATCTATTTCTCTGGAATCGAAAAAAATCGCTAACTTGGCTTGCCTCGCAGCGGCCAAATCCCGCTGATTGCTGAGCTGAGTAGTTGATGAGCTGGGGAGTGCCGGCTACCCAGTCTCATCATTAACTTGGCGCAGAGTTAAAAAATGCTAATAAATCCGAATGTTTTCATGCTGGCTCGCACACCGTTCATCGTCATTTGGGATTACAAAAATCACACTCAGTTTGAACTTGACTTAGCGTATTCCACTCGTTTTATACAGCTTGTTGAAGACCCTTCTAGATTCGATAGTACAAGCGAAATGGATGCGGCATTTCTCGCCGCCGGACTGTTACTCACAGATATATCCCCGCAGAATGAATGGGGGTGGGACGATCTTTCGAAAATTTTTCATATTGGGACTAAAAATCTGCCCATCGAACAACTACCGAACGATATTCACGAGTGGGCTTCTCTATACTTAGATCACTGTGAACAAGTCCTTGATACCCCTGCACCGATAGACCGTTTTGCCAAGCACTCCCATGAGGGGTTGATCTCGCTACCGGCACCCAATTCGGAAAAGCAAACTAGCCCCTTACAACCTCTCTGCTCGACCGAAAAACGTCGCGTTCGTTTTCAGACCAGGCCGTTACTCTGGACGACTTAAGCTCACTGCTCTACCTGTCCTTAGGTTACCTCAAAGAGCGCGAAGCCGGAGCCGACGACACAATTCCTGAAACACTCAGGGCGAGACGCAGCAGCCCTTCCGGTGGCGGGCTGAATGCATGCGAAGGCTACGTCTATGCTGCCAGGATATTGGGGCTGGAGCCCGGTATCTATTACTACCACCCAGACCTTCATGCTTTAAGGCAAGTTCACCCGCTTCCCAACGAGCCTTTGGGATTACTGCTCGCCGGACAACACTTTATCAACGAACTTCCTATGGGACTGTTCATAACGTCACGTTTTGACAAATTATGGTGGAAATACGAGCACTCGCGTGCCTACCGCATGGCTTACGTCGAAGCCGGACATATCTCTCAAACCTTTCAGCTCGTTGCAACTGCGCTAGGGTTGGCTACCTGGTTGACTGGCGCGTTGAGTGATGAGCGAGTTGAGCTGTTATTAGGCTTGGAAGAGTCTGCAGAACAACCGCTGTTCTTCGTAGGCGGCGGTTATGGCGATGGGCAGGTGCAATGCAAGGAACTCAGGGCCTTGATAGAGAGTCGAGAGCGAGGGTAATAATGTCAGTTACAAATACATTCGTCTTTGCATCTAACGAGATCCGCCAATATACACTGGGTGATTGGGACAACCGTTCGGCCGTACGCAGTAAGAATAGTACCTTCTTGCTTCCAGCTGATGCGGAGATTCTTCTGCAATTACAGACCAGGAAATGGTTTCCTCCAGCCTTTATTCCATACTTCAACGACAACACTATCCAGAAGTCGGGTGAGCATATCCAGCATCGATTGGCTGCGAATCATCTAGTCTATTTTCTCCGATATACGACGATCCTGGAGCATAAGATCGTTAACCGCTCGGTTGAGACTCTGATTCATGAAGAGCTGGGAATTGATTTGCCTCAAGCGATGAAACTCACGGCCTTGCAGCTTTACACTGACGAGGGTTATCACGCCCTTTTCTCCTTTAAGATCGCGGAACAGGTGGCGCATTTTTATGACATGCCAACCTGGGAGGATCCACCTAAACGTATCACTCTGCTACTCGAGTTGATGGACGCGACTTTGGACGAACATCGTCCACTGGCTTGGTTTTTTTTCGGCTTTGTCTCTGAAACTATCATCGCCAAGGAGTTATTGAGCATAACCGGTGACACGCTAATCTCTACGGTATATCAGATGTTTCGAGAGCATCTGGAAGATGAAGCCCGACATAGTCGCTATTTTTCCGAAGTGTTCCATTACCTATGGCCGAAGTTATCCCTTGTCCAGCAAGAACACTCCGCAAGCCTATTGATTAAAATTATTTTTATCTTTGCTGAAGTGGACGAGCCTTGGTTGAGCGCTAGCCTAACGAGCGTCGGCATCCCTTTGTTCGAAGCCACCAGGATAGTCCAAGCACTACAGGCACTGGATGTACGCACACAGCGAGCACGCTCTATTGCCATGGGCACGCTTCAAGCGATGACGCGCGCCGGTTTCTTTGAGTTGCAAGCTCATCGGGAATTATTCAGCCAATCAGGACTCATTGATGCTTGAAATAAAGGATCATTCCGTTGTCAAGGCCAGGAAAGTCGGTGCCATCGTACTATTGATGGCGATGGTCATGCTGGGCGTGTTTCCGGTGGACGTGCTTCTGCCTTCGTTTCCTTCGTTATCGCAGCACTTCAGCACCACAACGTCCGAGATTGCCTTGTCGATCAGCTTCTTTGCCATCGGTATCTCGTTATCTCAGCTACTGATTGGCCCTTTGTCGGACATACTCGGCCGTAAAACGTTGTTACTGGCTGGCATGGCAGTATCCATGGCTGGCGCCTTGGGTTGCGTATGGGCCACGAACTATGAGTATTTTTTGCTATTCCGTGTGATCCAGGCAGTAGGGTGTGGCTGTTTCGTACTGTCCCAGGCATTGGTTCAGGATCTATTTATCGGCAAAGAGCGGGATCGTTTACGAATTCTCATGGTAACGGCCAGTGGAATCTTCATTTCGGTCTCCCCCCTGGCCGGAAGCCTGTTGCAGGAGCTGATGGATTGGCAAGGTAGTTTCTATGTCTTCGCAGTGATTGCCGCTTTGGTATTCGTGAAGGCTCTAGTATCGTTGGAAAACCTGCCTATCAATAACACGGGGCCGCGTATCAGTATCTTGAGAGCCTACCGACGAATCTGCAGTAACTTCAGTTTCGTGGCCTACTGGCTAATCGCTGCAATTGTTTTTGCTTGCCATTTCTCATTCATCGTCATATCGCCCCTAATATTCATGGAGCAGTTGCAACTAAGTAGCTATGAGTTTTCTCAGACGCTGTTATTGTACGGAGCAGCCTATGTGACTGGCGGTGTCCTTGCAGGCGTAATGAATAAGCATCTGGAGGCGGGTACACAAATTGTTATAGGACTATTACTGATTTTCGTTGCGGGGTTAGTGATGCTTCTATTACGGAGCCAATTTGGCCTGTCCGTCTTCACCATGCTGGTCCCAATGATTATCTGTACAGCAGGCACTACCATAACGCGGCCTGCAGCCACGTCCAAAGCTATGGAGCTATTCCCGGATAACGCTGGTGCCTCGGCCTCGGCAGGCAATACTCTAATTTTTATCTCAGGCGGATTGATCAGTGCCCTAGTCAACCTCAGCACCAACAACTTGCAAATTACCCTGGCACTGAGTTTCATCGTCTTAAGCGGCATAGGTCTGCTGTTAAACCAACACATAAATCGCCACGCTAAGGTGTCGAGTTTGGCATGATTCTGATTTGCAGCGCCCCAGGGTATACTTCCCCGTCAAAGTGCGGCCGAGCTTCGCGACAAGAAGCTTACGGCTGGCATTTGTCCGTGGTCCTAAACCGCCCTTGGTCATATGCTGATAGCCTGGGCCCGTGGCAATTAAATTCGAGCCGCTGTAAATAGAGGCCGCAATGCTACCAGTTCTTTTTTCTAAAGTTGGAGCAAATAGTTACTTCCCGCTCCACCGCATCCTTTTTCATCACCCATCCTGAACTCAGCTTCGAGGATGCCTTGGCCTACGCCTCCGATCTGCTTCACTGCGCTGAGCAGTTACTCGATTCCCGGCAGGCAGCCGGTTATCTGGTTGAAATGGCGAAGGTGATGGTAGACCGGTCGTTGAACTGCATTGCTTCAGCAGACGTGGGCGCATAGCGTCGTAGGAGCGCGCTTGCTGGCGAGGGCGTAACGCGCAAAGATTGTTGCCAGGTGGCGTTCTCAGGTTTTTCGCGAGCAAGCTCGCTCCTACAGTAAATGCGGTGCAGCCTAGCCCTGAACTACGGGCTCTTTAAGCAGTGATTTCGACATAGCTAGACTCTCCGCCTCCTGTCGCACCCGATAGCCAGCCCCAGACGAAACTCAACGTCGTGCGCCCAGCGTGATCCACGCCTACCGTCCCACGTGACCAGCCAGCAAGCAGTTCCCCTTCCAGGGTCATGCACTGATACAGCAGCTCGATGGTATCTGGACCGGTCACCCGTCCGACTTGAGTGCCCAGGCGAATCCGGCCGCCCTGATAAGTGCTCGAAATCGCGTCACCTTCGACCAGGTAGTGAAACACGGTGCCGGTGCCTGACAGCCCTTGAGTGTTGTTGGCGACCACAAACCGACGATTGTGCAGACGTGCGTAGACAGTGGGATTTTGCATCAGCCAGCTTCCTTTGATCGTTCCCACGCTCCGCGTGGGAGCGATCATCCACGAAACGTAAAAAGGGGCTGTTGAAAACAGCCCCTTTTGGGTACGCCAGTCAGGCTTACTCCACCGTCACCGACTTCGCCAGGTTGCGCGGCTGGTCAACGTCGGTGCCCTTGAGCACGGCGACGTAGTAGGACAACAATTGCAGCGGGATGGTGTAGAGGATCGGCGACAGCGTGTCATGGATGTGCGGCATGTTGATCACGTGAGTGCCTTCACCGTTGGTCATGCCGGCCTTTTCGTCGGCAAACACGATCAGTTGGCCGCCACGGGCGCGCACTTCCTGCAGGTTGGACTTGAGCTTCTCCAGCAGTTCGTTGTTCGGCGCCACGGTGACCACGGGCATGTCGTCATCCACCAGGGCCAATGGGCCGTGTTTCAGCTCCCCGGCCGGGTAGGCTTCGGCGTGGATGTACGAGATTTCCTTGAGTTTCAGCGAACCTTCCATCGCCACCGGGTATTGCGCGCCACGGCCGAGGAACAGGGTGTGGTTCTTGTCGGCGAACAGTTCGGCGACTTTTTCCACGGTGCCGTCCATGGCCAGGGCTTCGCCCAGGCGGGTCGGCAGGCGGCGCAGTTCTTCCACCAGGGTGGCCTCAACGCCTTCGGCGAGGGTGCCGCGTACTTGACCGAGGGACAGGGTCAGCAGCAACAGGCCGACCAGTTGGGTGGTGAAGGCTTTGGTCGAGGCGACGCCGATTTCACGACCGGCCTGGGTCAGCAGGGTGAGGTCCGATTCACGTACCAGGGAGCTGATGCTGACGTTGCAGATCGCCAGGCTGCCGAGGAAGCCCAGCTCCTTGGCGTTGCGCAGGGCGGCCAGGGTGTCGGCGGTTTCGCCGGACTGGGAGATGGTCACGAACAGGGTGTCGGGCTGCACCACCACCTTGCGGTAGCGGAACTCGCTGGCGACTTCGACCTGGCACGGGATGCCGGCCAGTTCTTCGAGCCAGTAACGCGCAACCATGCCGGCGTGGTAGCTGGTGCCGCAGGCGACGATCTGCACGTTGCGCACTTTGGCGAACAGCTCGGCGGCTTGTGGGCCGAAGGCGTTGACCAGCACCTGGTTCTGGCTCAGGCGACCTTCGAGGGTGCGCTGTACCACCGAAGGCTGCTCGTGGATTTCCTTGAGCATGAAGTGGCGGAACTCGCCCTTGTCGGCGGCTTCGGCGCCGTCGCGGTATTGCACGGCCTCGCGCTCGACGGACTGACCGTTGACGTCCCAGATCTGCACGCTTTCACGGCGGATGTCGGCGATATCGCCTTCTTCCAGGTACATGAAGCGGTCGGTCACCTGGCGCAGGGCCAGTTGGTCGGAAGCGAGGAAGTTCTCGCCCAGGCCCAGGCCGATCACCAACGGGCTGCCACTGCGCGCGGCAACCAGGCGGTCAGGCTGGCTCGCGCTGATCACGGCCAGGCCGTAGGCGCCGTGCAGTTCCTTGACCGTGGCCTTGAGGGCGGTGGTCAGGTCGCTGTGGTCCTTGAGCTTGTGGTTGAGCAAGTGGGCGATGACTTCGGTGTCGGTGTCCGAAGTGAACACGTAGCCCAGGCCCTTGAGTTGTTCGCGCAGCACTTCGTGGTTTTCGATGATGCCGTTGTGCACCACGGCCAGGTCGCCCGAAAAGTGCGGGTGAGCGTTACGCTCGCACGGCGCACCGTGAGTAGCCCAACGGGTGTGGGCGATGCCCAGGCGGCCCACCAATGGCTCACCGGCCAGGGCCTGGTCCAACTCGCTGACCTTGCCCGGACGGCGCATACGCTCCAGCTTCCCGGCGTTGGTGAAGACCGCCACACCGGCGCTGTCATAGCCACGGTATTCCAGGCGCTTGAGGCCTTCGATGAGGATGGCGGTTACGTTACGTTCGGCGACTGCGCCAACAATTCCACACATGGTGTTTCTCCTAGATGACTGCCGCGCATATCAGCGTAATGCCGCGGGCTTGGATCTGGTCGCGGGCCTCAGGCGGCAGGCGATCATCGGTGATAAGGGTATGGACGCTGCTCCAGGGCAGTTCCAGGTTGGGAATTTTGCGGCCGATCTTGTCGGATTCGACCATCACCACGACTTCACGGGCGACCTCGGCCATGACACGGCTCAGGCCCAGCAATTCGTTGAAGGTGGTGGTACCGCGCTGCAAATCGATGCCGTCGGCACCGATGAACAGTTGATCAAAATCGTAGGAACGCAGCACCTGCTCGGCGACCTGGCCCTGGAACGAGTCCGAATGCGGATCCCAGGTGCCGCCGGTCATCAGCAGCACCGGTTCATGCTCCAGCTCGCTCAAGGCGCGGGCCACGTTCAGGGAATTGGTCATGACCACCAGGCCGGGTTGATGGCCCAGTTCGGGGATCATCGCGGCGGTGGTGCTGCCGCTGTCGATGATGATGCGCGCGTGTTCACGCAGGCGCACCACGGCGGCGCGGGCAATCGCACGCTTATAGGCCGAGACCGGTTGCGCCGCGTCGCCCACCAGTTCCTGAGGCATGGTGATCGCGCCACCGTAGCGGCGCAGCAGCAGGCCATTACTTTCGAGGGCGGCCAAGTCCTTGCGGATGGTCACTTCCGAGGTTTCGAAACGCTTGGCCAATTCGTCCACGCTCACTTCGCCCTGTTCATTGAGCAAGGTAAGGATGTTGTGGCGACGTTGGGGGGTATTTCGTTTCGACATGGTGTTGATAAGTTTCGTTTCGAAAGATAACGAAGGCAATCAAAACCTATTGGCGAAAGATCGTCAAGCGGTGACGATCATTATTTTTGAAATAACGCAGGCAAATGTGGGAGGGGGCTTGCCCCCGATAGCGGTTTATCAGTCAGCCCTTTATTGACTGACCCACCGCTATCGGGGCAAGCCCCCTCCCACATTGGAGTTTTGTTGCTGCCAAGGGCGTGGATAGATCAGGTCTTTTTGATTTTGAGCGGGCGTTTCCAGCCGTCGATGTTGCGCTGGCGCGCACGGGCTACGGCCAGTTGCGACTTATCCACATCCTGGTTGATGGTTGAGCCCGCTGCGGTATTGGAACCATCACCGATGGTCACAGGAGCAACCAGCGAGTTGTTGGAGCCGATGAATACGTCTTCACCAATCGTCGTCTGGTATTTGTTGGCGCCGTCGTAGTTGCAGGTAATTGCACCGGCGCCAATGTTGCTGCGAGCACCGATCACCGCATCACCGAGGTAAGCCAGGTGGCCGGCCTTCGCCTCGTCGCCCATTTTCGCGTTTTTCAGCTCGACGAAATTGCCGACGTGCGCCCGGGCGCCCATCACCGTTCCCGGACGCAACCGCGCAAACGGCCCGGCATCGCTGCCCTCGCCCATCACCGCACCGTCGATATGGCTGTTGGCCTTGACCACTACGCCTTTGCGCAAGGTGCTGTCCTTGATCACGCAGTTCGGACCAATCACCACGTCGTCTTCAATGATCACGCGACCTTCCAGGATCACGTTGATATCGATCAGCACGTCACGGCCCACCGTCACTTCACCCCGCACGTCGAAACGCGCCGGATCACGCAGGGTAACGCCCTGGGCCATCAGGCGGCGGCCTTCGCGCAGTTGGTAGTGGCGCTCAAGCTCTGCCAGCTGCTTGCGGTCGTTGGCGCCCTGCACTTCCATCGGGTCGTGGGGCTGCTCAGTGGCGACCGCCAGGCCATCACTGACCGCCATCTCGATGACATCAGTGAGGTAGTACTCGCCTTGGGCGTTGTTGTTGGACAGGCGGCTCATCCAGTCGCCCAGCTTGTCGGCCGGCACGGCGAGAATGCCGGTATTGCCTTCGGTAATGGCACGCTGGGCTTCGCTGGCGTCCTTGTGTTCGACGATCGCGGCGACCTTACCGTCGACGTTGCGCACGATGCGTCCGTAGCCGGTGGGGTCGTCCAGCTCAACGGTGAGCAGGCCCATCTGGCCTGGCACCACATGCTTGAGCAGGCGCTGCAGGGTTTCCACTTCGATCAGCGGCACGTCACCGTACAGAATCAGCACGGTATCAGCGGTAATAAACGGCACCGCCTGCGCAGTGGCGTGGCCGGTGCCCAGTTGCTTGTCCTGCAATACGAAATTCAGGTCGTCTGCAGCCAGACGTTCACGTACCACGTCGGCACCGTGCCCGATGACGACGTGAATGCGTTGCGGGTCCAACTGCCGGGCGCTGTGGATAACATGACCTAGCATGGAATTGCCGGCGACCGGGTGCAGCACCTTGGGCAGGGCTGAACGCATGCGGGTGCCCTGTCCTGCGGCGAGAATTACGATTTCAAGAGACATGAATGGCTACCAATCCTGGGCGGTCCGGCTTCAGACCAAAGAAGTATTTTGCAATAAAAGAAAAAGGGTAGCCGAGGCTACCCTTTTTAATCAATCACGCGTGAAGCGTAACGGCCAGGCCGCTTACTTCTTGCGGATCTGCTGGAGCGTGCGCAGCTGGGCTGCGGCTTCGGCCAGACGGACTGCAGCAGCGCTGTAGTCGAAGTCTGCACCTTTTTCGTTCAGCGCCTTCTCGGCAGCCTTGACGGCTTCCTGAGCGGAGGCTTCATCCAGGTCGCCAGCACGTTGCACGGTGTCGGCAAGTACCTTGACCATGTTCGGCTGAACCTCGAGGAAACCACCGGAGATGTAAAACACCTCACGTTCCCCGCCTTGCTTGGTCAGTGTGATCGGACCTGGCTTCAAGCTGGTAATCAGCGGAGCGTGACCCATGGCGATACCAAGATCACCCAGATCACCGTGCGCTGTTACAAACTCGACCAGACCGGAGAAGATTTCCCCTTCCGCGCTGACGATATCGCAATGGACTGTCATAGCCATCTGATTGCCTCAACCTGATGAGCGCCCGTTTCCGGGCGCCAGGATTACAGTTTCTTGGCTTTCTCGATCGCTTCTTCGATGCCGCCGACCATGTAGAACGCTTGTTCTGGCAGGTGGTCGTAGTCACCGTTGAGGATGCCTTTGAAGCCAGCAATGGTGTCTTTCAGGGAAACGTATTTACCCGAGGCACCGGTGAAGACTTCAGCCACGAAGAACGGCTGCGACAAGAAACGCTGGATCTTACGAGCACGGTTTACCAACTGCTTGTCGGCTTCCGACAGCTCGTCCATACCCAGGATCGCAATGATGTCCTTCAGTTCTTTGTAACGCTGCAGCACGTACTGAACGCCGCGAGCGGTGTCGTAGTGCTCCTGGCCGATCACGTTCGGGTCCAGCTGGCGCGACGTCGAGTCGAGTGGATCGACCGCCGGGTAGATACCCAGGGAAGCGATGTCACGGGACAGAACGACGGTGGCGTCCAAGTGGGCGAAGGTGGTGGCTGGCGACGGGTCGGTCAAGTCATCCGCAGGTACGTATACCGCTTGGATCGAGGTGATCGAACCTTCCTTGGTGGAAGTGATACGTTCCTGCAGAACGCCCATCTCTTCAGCCAGGGTCGGCTGGTAACCCACTGCCGAAGGCATACGGCCCAGCAGTGCGGATACTTCAGTACCGGCCAGGGTGTAACGGTAGATGTTGTCGACGAACAGCAGAACGTCGTTACCTTCGTCACGGAACTTCTCGGCCATGGTCAGGCCAGTCAGAGCTACGCGCAGACGGTTTCCCGGCGGCTCGTTCATCTGACCGTAAACCAGTGCCACTTTGTCCAGAACGTTGGAGTCCTTCATCTCGTGGTAGAAGTCGTTACCCTCACGGGTACGCTCACCCACACCGGCGAACACGGAATAACCGCTGTGCTCGATGGCGATGTTACGGATCAGTTCCATCATGTTTACGGTCTTGCCTACACCGGCACCACCGAACAGACCGACTTTACCGCCCTTGGCGAACGGGCAAACCAGGTCGATAACCTTGATGCCGGTTTCCAGCAGGTCGTTGCCGCCCGCTTGTTCTGCGAACGAAGGTGCTGCGCGGTGAATGCCCCAGCGCTCTTCGGTATCGATCGGGCCAGCTTCGTCGATCGGGTTGCCCAGTACGTCCATGATCCGGCCCAGGGTCGCTTTACCGACCGGTACGGAGATGGCTGCGCCAGAGTCGATAACGTCCAGACCGCGCTTCAAGCCTTCGGTGGAACCCATCGCAATGGTACGAACTACGCCGTCGCCCAGCTGTTGCTGAACTTCCAGGGTAGTGTCCGCGCCTTGTACTTTCAGCGCGTTGTAGATGCTCGGTACGCTGTCGCGTGGAAATTCCACGTCGATAACGGCGCCGATGATTTGAACGATACGTCCGCTACTCATAGCTGGATCCTCTGAATATTTGAACCGTTAAACCGCGGCAGCGCCGCCGACGATTTCCGAGATCTCTTGGGTGATCGCAGCCTGACGCGCCTTGTTGTAGATCAGCTGCAAATCGCTGATCAGATCACCGGCGTTATCGGTAGCGTTTTTCATCGCGATCATCCGCGCCGCTTGTTCAGCTGCGTTGTTCTCGACCACCGCCTGGTACACCTGCGACTCCACGTAGCGCACCATCAAGCCGTCAAGCAGCTCTTTGGCGTCTGGTTCGTAGAGGTAGTCCCAGTGGTGCTTGAGTTCCTGATCCGGGGTCGCCACCAATGGAATCAATTGCTCCACGGTCGGCTGCTGGGTCATGGTGTTGATGAACTTGTTGGATACCACGGACAGGCGGTCAATCCGGCCTTCCAGGTACGCATCCAGCATCACCTTCACACTGCCGATCAAGTCATTGATCGACGGCTCTTCACCCAGGTGGCTGATAGCTGCTACGACGTTACCGCCGAAGTTGCGGAAAAAGGCCGCACCCTTGCTACCCACCACACACAGATCGATCTCGACGCCGTTTTCGCGGTTTACCGCCATGTCCTTGACCAGGGCCTTGAACAGGTTGGTATTCAGGCCACCGCACAAACCACGGTCACTGCTCACTACCACATAACCCACACGCTTGACGGCGCGCTCGATCATGAACGGGTGGCGGTATTCCGGGTTGGCGTTGGCCAGATGCCCAATTACCTGGCGGATACGCTCCGCATAAGGACGGCTAGCAGCCATGCGCATTTGTGCCTTGCGCATTTTGCTGACCGCCACTTTTTCCATGGCGCTGGTAATCTTTTGCGTGCTTTTGATGCTCGCAATCTTACTGCGAATCTCTTTTGCGCCTGCCATGTAACACCTATCAGGTTAGCAAGCGGGAGCCTTGCGGCTCCCGCTGCGGCTTACCAGGTTTGGGTGGCCTTGAACTTCTCGATACCGGCTTTCATGCCAGCGTCGATATCGTCATTGAAGTCACCCTTCACGTTGATCTTCGCCATCAATTCGGCGTGATCGCGGTTGAAGTAAGCAATCAGCGCTTGTTCAAAGCTGCCGACCTTGGCGATTTCAACGTCGGTCAGGAACCCACGCTCAGCGGCATACAGCGACAACGCCATGTCAGCGATCGACATCGGGGCGTATTGCTTCTGCTTCATCAGCTCGGTAACGCGCTGACCATGCTCAAGTTGCTTGCGGGTCGCTTCGTCCAGGTCAGATGCGAACTGGGCGAATGCCGCCAGTTCACGGTACTGAGCCAGAGCGGTACGGATACCACCGGAGAGCTTCTTGATGATCTTGGTCTGAGCGGCACCACCCACACGGGATACCGAAACACCGGCGTTCACAGCAGGACGGATCCCGGAGTTGAACATGGCCGATTCCAGGAAGATCTGACCGTCGGTGATGGAAATCACGTTGGTCGGAACGAACGCGGAAACGTCGCCAGCCTGGGTTTCGATGATCGGCAGTGCGGTCAGGGAACCGGTTTTGCCGGTCACTGCGCCATTGGTGAACTTCTCTACGTATTCTTCCGAAACGCGGGATGCGCGCTCCAGCAGACGGGAGTGGAGATAGAACACGTCGCCTGGGTAGGCTTCACGGCCTGGTGGACGGCGCAGCAGCAGGGAAATCTGGCGGTAAGCCACTGCTTGCTTGGACAGATCGTCATAAACGATCAGCGCGTCTTCACCGCGGTCGCGGAAGAATTCACCCATGGTGCAACCGGAGTACGGTGCCAGGAATTGCAGCGCAGGAGATTCCGAAGCACTGGCAGCCACGATGATCGTGTTGGCCAGGGCGCCGTTTTCTTCCAGCTTGCGAACCACGTTGGCGATGGTCGATTGCTTCTGACCAATGGCTACGTAGACGCAGAAAATGCCGCTGTTCTTCTGGTTGATGATCGCGTCGATGGCCAGAGCGGTTTTACCGATCTGACGGTCACCGATGATCAGCTCACGCTGGCCACGGCCGACTGGGATCATGGCATCGACAGCCTTGTAGCCAGTCTGTACAGGCTGGTCTACCGACTTACGCCAGATCACGCCTGGAGCAACTTTCTCGACCGCGTCGGTCTCGGTGTTGCCCAGTGGACCTTTACCGTCAACAGGGTTACCCAGTGCGTCGACTACGCGACCCAGCAGTTCCTTACCAACCGGAACCTCCAGGATGCGGCCGGTGCACTTGGCGCTCATGCCTTCGGCCAGACTGGTGTATGCGCCCAATACAACGGCACCTACGGAGTCTTGCTCCAGGTTGAGGGCCATACCGTAGACGCCGCCCGGAAACTCGATCATCTCGCCGTACATGACGTCGGCCAGACCGTGAATCCGCACGATGCCGTCAGATACGCTGACGACAGTGCCTTCGTTACGGGCTTGGGAGGTCACATCGAGCTTGTCGATGCGGCCCTTGATAATTTCACTTATTTCGGAAGGATTGAGTTGCTGCATTGCTCTGCTGCCCCTTCAAACTCAAGATTTCAATGCTTCGGCAAGTTTCGCGATTTTTCCGCGAATCGAGCCATCGATAACCAGGTCGCCGGCACGGATAACGACACCACCAATCAGGGATGCGTCCTCCGAAGCTTGCAGGCGCACTTCCCGATTGAGTCGTGCACTGAGAACCTTGGCGAGTTTGTCTTGCTGTTCTTGGTTCAATGCAAAAGCACTGGTGACTTCAACGTCTACCGATTTCTCTGCTTCGGCCTTGTACAGGTCGAACAGAGCGGCAATCTCCGGCAACAGCGGGAGACGGTCGTTTTCGGCAATGACGTGAATGAAGTTCTGCACTTTCACATCAAACTTGTCGCCGCACACTTCAATAAAAGTGGCGGCCTTGTCTGCGCTCGTCAGGCGCGGGGCCTTGAGCACGCGCTGCATGGTGTCGTCTTGCGACACTGCTGCAGCCAGGCCGAGCATGGCTGACCAAGAGGCCAGCTGCTGGTGGGCCTGGGCGTGCTCGAAGGCTGCCTTAGCGTAAGGTCGGGCCAACGTGGTCAGTTCTGCCATGATCGCCCTCGCTTAAATTTCAGCAGCCAGTTTGTTAACCAGCTCCGCGTGCGCGTTTTGATCGATTGTGGCACCGAGGATCTTTTCAGCACCGCCGACCGCCAGAGCACCCAGTTGGGCACGCAGCGCGTCTTTGACGCCGTTCAGTTCCTGTTCGATCTCGGCATGAGCCGAAGCCTTCACACGGTCAGCTTCGACGCGGGCTTTTTCAACAGCCTCTTCGACGATCTGGTTACCGCGCTTCTTGGCTTGCTCAATGATCTCGGCTGCCTGTGCTTTAGCTTCGCGCAGTTGCTGACCCACTTTCTCGTGGGCCAACTCCAGGTCGCGAGCTGCACGGCTGGCAGCGTCCAAACCATCCGCGATCTTCTTCTGACGTTCGTGCAAAGCCGCGATGACCGGAGGCCACACGAACTTCATGCAAAACACTACAAAAATGAAGAACGCAACGGATTGGCCAATCAGGGTTGCATTAATGTTCACGCCAACACCTCGCTCATTCGTTGTCCATCACCCCAATCACTCGAAAAGTCGAGTGATCAGCCAGCGAGTTGACCAACGAAGGGGTTCGCGAAGGTGAAGAACAGTGCGATACCAACGCCGATCATGGTCACGGCGTCGAGCAGGCCGGCAACGATGAACATTTTAACTTGCAGCATTGGGACCATTTCCGGCTGACGCGCTGCGCCTTCCAGGAATTTGCCGCCCAGCAGGCCGAAACCAATGGCAGTACCCAGGGCGCCCAGGCCGATCAACAGTGCAACAGCGATAGCGGTTAGACCAACTACAGTTTCCATCTTTCCTCCCGACTTTTACGTCGTATGGTTTAGGTTTTTTAGATTTTAAAGCGGTAAAACAAATCGTTTCATAGCCCTGTTGGGCCACCTTCCCGTTTGACCGGGAAGGACATCAGACTAGTCGAGACTGGTCTTAATGGTTCTCTTCGTGCGCCATCGACAGATAGACGATGGTCAGCATCATGAAGATGAAGGCCTGCAGGGTGATGATCAGGATGTGGAACACAGCCCACGCCCACTGCAGAACGATGCCCAGGCCGCTGAGCCAGAGCAGACCGCTGCCGAACATCACAGCGATCAGAATGAACACCAGCTCGCCGGCATACATGTTGCCGAACAGCCGCAAGGCCAGGGAAATCGGCTTGGCAACCAGGGTCACGAATTCCAGCAGGAAGTTCACCGGGATCAGCAGGGCTTGAACGAAGATGTTCTTGCTGCCGAACGGGTGCAAGGTGAGCTCGCCGATGAAACCGCCGATGCCCTTGACCTTGATGCTGTAGAAAATGATCAACGCGAACACGGACAGGGCCATGCCCAGGGTAGCGTTCGGGTCAGTGGTCGATACGGCACGGAACGGGATGTGCGCATCGCCGGAAATCAGGATGGCCAGCTGAGGAATCCAGTCAACCGGGATCAGGTCGACGGCGTTCATCAGGAACACCCAGACGAAGATGGTCAGTGCCAGCGGTGCAATTACCGGGCTACGGCCATGGAAGCTGTCTTTCACGCTGCCATCGACGAATTCGACCAATACTTCAACGAAGTTCTGCAAAGCACCTGGCTGACCGGAAGTCGCCTTTTTTGCCGCCATGCGGAAAATCAGGACGAAGATCAGACCCAATGCGACCGACCATCCCAGAGTATCCAGGTGGAAGGCCCAGAAACCCATTTCCTTGGCTTCTGCTGCGGTGTGGGCAAAGCCCCAGCCGCCGTTGGGAAGCTGACCGAAAGTCAGGTTCTGCAAGTGGTGCTGGATATAGCCCGAAGCGGTTGTTTCTGCCATGGTTGCCTCAAACGCCCTAAGGTTTCGAAAGTCTTGTTTTCATTAGCAGGGGAGCGAACCAGCTGACCAATTGGGTCAACACGAAGACGCCGAATACAGCCAGCGGCGCCAATGGCTTCACACCTGCAAAGGTCAGTGCGAACAGCACTGCCGTCAAAATCAGTTTCCCCGCCTCGCCGGCATAAAAGGACCGGACGATAGCCTGGGCTGCTCGGGCGCCGGAAAACCGAAAGGCCCTGTGAGCAAAATACATATTGGGCAGCAAGGCTATCAGGCCTCCGCAGAGTCCTGAATATCCGGCTACGACCCCATGCCAGTACCAAAGCGCCAATGCGGCGATCAGCAAAACGACAAGTTGCGCCAATAAAACCGGAAAAACAGCCAAGCGATGGAACGGCAACGTGTTTGGCGTGCGGGTTTCCATCACTCTTGCTCCTCAATGGTCGGCTGCCGGAAATCAATAACTTGGCATACTTTGTGCCGACAAAATGCGCGCAGAGTATAGGGGCGGTTCAGCCCCTATTCAACTGCCGGGTAGTGATTTCCGATCACGCGCTACATGAGCAAATGTTTCTGCGAATGTTTCAACGGATGTGGGCAAGGACGCCTTGAAGCTCATCGAGGGAGTTATATCCGATGACCAATTGCCCTTTGCCTTTCTTGCCGTGGCGAATTTGCACCGCAGAGCCTAGGCGCTCGGCCAGGCGCTGCTCAAGGCGTGCGATATCCGGATCAGCCTTGACGGTTTCGACCGGCGCAGGTTTGCCACTTAACCATTGGCGAACCAGGGCTTCGGTCTGACGAACGGTAAGCCCGCGTGCGACAACGTGTCGCGCCCCTTCAACCTGTTGATTTTCCGGCAAACCGAGCAAGGCACGGGCGTGACCCATTTCCAAGTCGCCGTGGGACAACATGGTCTTGATGACTTCCGGCAACGCGATCAGGCGCAACAAGTTGGACACGGTCACGCGAGACTTGCCCACTGCCTCGGCCACTTGCTGCTGGGTCAGCTGAAATTCCTGCTGCAAGCGTTGCAACGCGATCGCTTCCTCGATCGGGTTAAGGTCTTCACGCTGGATGTTTTCGATCAGCGCCATGGCGATGGCAGTTTCATCCGGTACGTCGCGCACCATCGCCGGGATGGTTTCCTTGCCCGCCTGCTGACTGGCGCGCCAGCGGCGTTCGCCGGCGATGATTTCAAAGCGGCCACCGCCAATCGGGCGCACCACGATCGGCTGCATCACGCCCTGGGCCTTGATCGAGTTGGCCAGCTCTTCCAGTGCCTGTGGGTCCATGTCCCGGCGCGGCTGGTATTTGCCGCGCTGGACCAGGTCCAGCGGCAAGTGCTGCAGCTCACGCTCGTCGGCCTGCACCGCTTGTTCTTCCAGCGAAGTGACGGTCGGACCACTCAGAAGTGCATCCAGTCCACGTCCGAGACCTCTTTTTTTGACGGCCATGGGGATTCCTTAAGTTGGCTGAGCTGCAGCGGTGCGTGAATTGCGACGTTGGCGACGCACCATCTCACCGGCCAGCGCCAGGTAGGCAATGGCGCCACGGGAGGATTTGTCGTAGGCCAGCGCCGGCATGCCATAGCTTGGCGCTTCGGCCAGGCGGATGTTGCGTGGGATCACCGTGTCGTAAAGCTGGTCGCCGAAATGCTCCTTGAGTTGCGCAGAGACATCGTTCATCAGGCTCAGGCGCGGGTCATACATGGTCCGCAGCAAGCCTTCGACTTTGAGGTTCGGGTTGAGCAATTCGGCAATACGCTTGATGTTATCCACAAGGTCGCTCAAGCCTTCGAGCGCGAAATACTCGCACTGCATGGGGATAATCACCCCATCGGCGGCAACCAGGGCGTTCAGCGTGAGCATCGACAGCGACGGCGGGCAGTCGATCAGGATGTAATCGTAATTCTCGCGAATGGGCGCCAGGGCGCTGCGCAGACGGCTTTCCTTCATCTGCATTTCCAGCAGCACCACTTCCGCCGCAGTCAGGTCGCGGTTGGCCGGCAACAGTTGATAACCGCCGTGCTCGGAGTAGTGCATGGCCTGGCCCAGGTCGCACTCGCCAATCAGCAAGTCGTAGACCGAGTTTTCCAGGCCGTGTTTATCCACACCGCTACCCATGGTGGCGTTGCCCTGTGGATCGAGATCGATCAACAGCACCCGGCGCTTGGTCGCGACCAGGGATGCTGCGAGGTTGATGCAGGTGGTGGTTTTACCCACGCCACCTTTCTGGTTCGCTATCGCGAATACCTTAGCCATTCTTGCTTGTGTTCCCAATCATGCCGTGCGGCGCAGTATCAGCAGATGGCGTTGGCCTTGGCAACCAGGTACGGCCAAGGCGTGTTCGCTATCGAGGTGGAAGTCTGCCGGCAATGCTAACAGCTCGTCGCTTGGATGAACGCCCTTCATTGCCAGCCAGCGGGTGTCGTGGTCGCCCAGGTGGCGAGTCCAGTTACTGAAGTTCTCCATGCTGCTGAACGCCCGGGAAACAATTCCGTTGAAGGGCTGCTCAGGCGTGAAGGCTTCGACGCGACTGTGGATAACTTGGAGGTTGTCCAGCTTGAGTTCAAGTTTAACCTGGGTCAGGAAGCGGGTTTTCTTGCCATTGCTGTCCAGGCAGGTCACCTGCGACTCCGGAAACAGGATCGCCAGCGGAATGCCAGGCATGCCGCCGCCGCTGCCGACATCCAACCAGCGGCCGTTTTCGATAAATGGCATCACGCTCAAGCTGTCGAGCAGATGACGCGAAACCATTTCGTCTGGATCACGTACTGCGGTCAGGTTGTAAGCCTTGTTCCATTTGATCAACAGGGCAAGATAGCCCATCAGCAACGCGTGCTGGGCTTCGGTCAGGTCGACGCCCAACTGGCGCGCACCTGTGGATAACTCTTCGGCGTGTTGCGAGGTGACCAACGAACTCAAGCGCTTTACTCCAACTGACGGCCCGCGCCGCGTTTTTTCAAATGAATCATCAACAGCGAAATCGCCGCTGGAGTGACCCCGGGAATACGTGAAGCCTGCCCGAGGGTTTCCGGCCGAGTTATCCCCAGCTTGCTTTGAATTTCTTTCGACAGGCCGGAGATCCCGGTGTAATCGATATCCGCAGGCAGCCTGGTGTTTTCACTGGCGCGCAGGCGAGCGATCTCGTCCTGCTGGCGGTCAATGTAACCGGCGTATTTGGTCTTGATTTCGACCTGCTCGGCGACCTGTGGATCTTCTGCGCCGTGGCCCGTCACTTCGACCAGGCCGGCGTAATCGATTTCCGGACGCGATAGCAGGTTGAGCAAGTTGTATTCGTGGGTCAGCGGCGTGCCGAATTTTTCGGCGATCGCGTCACCTTGTTCAGTGCCCGGGCGAACCCAAGTGCTTTTCAGACGCTGCTCTTCGAGCGTGATGCTCTCGCGTTTTTTGCAGAAAGCTTCCCAACGCGCGTCATCGACCAGACCTAGCTCGCGACCTTTTTCGGTCAAGCGCAGATCGGCGTTGTCTTCGCGCAGGATCAGGCGGTATTCCGCCCTGGAAGTGAACATCCGGTACGGTTCCTGAGTACCCAGGGTAATCAGGTCATCGACCAACACGCCGATGTACGCTTCATCGCGACGCGGGCACCAGCTGTCTTTGCCCTGCGCGCGCAATGCGGCGTTGGTACCGGCCAGCAAGCCCTGGGCGCCGGCTTCTTCGTAACCGGTGGTGCCATTGATTTGCCCGGCGAAGAACAAGCCGCCGATCACTTTGGTTTCCAGGCTGTATTTCAGGTCACGTGGATCGAAGTAATCGTACTCAATGGCGTAGCCAGGGCGAACGATGTGGGCATTTTCCATACCGCGAATCGATTGCACGATCTGGATTTGTACGTCGAACGGCAGGGAAGTGGAAATCCCGTTCGGGTACAGCTCATGGGTGGTCAACCCCTCCGGCTCGATGAAGACCTGGTGGCTTTCCTTGTCGGCAAAGCGATGGATCTTGTCTTCAATCGAGGGGCAATAACGCGGACCGATACCTTCGATCACCCCGGAATACATCGGCGAACGGTCAAGGTTCGCAGCAATGATTTCGTGGGTACGGGCGTTGGTATGGGTGATCCAGCAACTGACTTGTTTCGGATGCTGTTCCTTGGAACCCATGAAGGACATGATCGGAATCGGCGTGTCGCCGGCCTGTTCTGTCATCACCGAGAAATCCACGGAACGTCCGTCGATTCGCGGCGGAGTCCCGGTTTTCAAACGGCCGACACGCAGGGGCAACTCACGCAGACGTTGTGCCAGGGCAATCGACGGCGGGTCCCCGGCGCGACCGCCGGAATAGTTCTGCATGCCGATGTGGATAAGTCCGCCAAGGAAGGTGCCGGTGGTCAACACCACGGATTCTGCGAAAAAGCGCAGGCCCATTTGTGTGACAACACCGCGTACCTGGTCCTGTTCAACGATCAGGTCATCTGCGGCCTGTTGAAATATCCACAGGTTCGGCTGGTTTTCCAGGGTTTCACGTACGGCAGCCTTGTACAGAATACGGTCGGCTTGTGCACGAGTGGCACGTACGGCCGGGCCTTTACGGCTGTTGAGCACCCGAAATTGGATACCACCCTTGTCGGTGGCCATGGCCATCACGCCGCCCAGGGCATCGATTTCCTTGACCAGGTGGCTTTTGCCGATCCCACCAATGGCAGGGTTGCAACTCATGGCGCCGAGGGTTTCCACGTTATGCGTCAGCAACAGGGTTTTTACGCCCATGCGTGCTGACGCCAGTGCTGCCTCGGTACCGGCATGACCGCCGCCGATGACGATCACTTCAAAACGGGAAGGGAAATCCACCACGCACCTCGTGCCTGCTTATGTAGGTAATCAGGAATTGTTTGTTGAAAGAGTTTTAGAGCTTTGGCGGCAAGTATAGGGACTTAGCCCTTCCTAAAGAACCCTTTGCACAAAATTTAACCAGCTGTGGATGGATCAGGGACAATAGAAATTAAAAGAGAGAAATTTATTAAATCTTTGTTTTTATGTTTATTTCTACTGAGTAGCTTTTCTGTGGATAGATTGCTACAGACCTTTATATACGTCGTGTACACGGATTCAAAAGTCTGTGGTCATGTGCGGATGAGGGGCTTGGATAAGTGCTTTAAGCCTGTGGATTAAACAGCTGGTTATCCACAGACGGGTTTTTACTCAGGTTTCAAGCGTGGTTATCAACTGGGCACAGGGACAGTTATTCACAGGGCTTAACCCACAGAAAATCGCCGAGTCAGGCTTAATGCGAGCTCAAATGGGTCGTCAAGAGATCTATTGTGGGATGACACGGGGGTAGTTAATAATAGCGATTATCATTAACCCACTTCGTCGCGCCTATGTCCCCTTCTTCACACACGGCAGCAGTGCAGCACATATATGAGCAACACCATTCTTGGTTGCACGGGTGGCTCAAAGGAAAATTACATAACGCCTGCGATGCGGCCGACGTTGCCCACGATACGTTCGTGCGTATTCTGGCCGGACGCGATGCCGTGCAAATCCTCGAACCACGGGATTACCTGGCGACCATCGCAAGAGGCTTGGTGATTGATCGCTATCGCCGGCACGCCATTGAGCAGGCTTATAGGCAAGCCCTGGCCGAGCGTCCTGAAGCCACTGCCATCAGTGAAGAAGACAAAGCGATCATTATCGAAACTCTGATCGCTGTGGATAAAGCGTTATCCGGCTTGGGCGAACGTGCTCGACGGATTTTCATGCTCTCGCAGATTGAAGGACTGACTTATCAACAGATCGCCGATCAAATGCGGGTGTCATTGACTACCGTGAAGAAGCACATGATCCGTGCCTTGACCGAGTGCTCACTGATCATGGCCGGCCTGTAATGCCCGCCCCCGATCGCAAGACATTCGAGGCAGCCGCCCGTTGGTATGTGCAGTTCCAGGCGCAATCACCGACGCCCGCTGACCGACTGGCCTGGCAGCAATGGCTTAATGGCGACCCCTCTCATCAGGCGGCGTGGAACCAGTTGGAGCAATTGCAGCGCAGCCTCGGCGCCATGCCCCAGGACTTCACACGCCGCGCATTAACCAGCACGCAAAAGCGTCGCCAGGTACTCAAGTGGATGCTGGTACTGGGCGGCACCGGGTATCTGGGTTGGAATATTCAACAACATACGTCTGTGGGTAACGTATGGGCCGACTACCGTACGCCTGTGGGTAAACGACGACGGATCGAACTGGCGGATGGCACTCAGGTTGATCTCAACACCAACACAGCCATCGATGTGATGTTCGACGCGCGTGAGCGCTTGATCCGCCTTCGCCAGGGCGAAGTACTTATCCACAGCGGAAAACGAAGTCCAGACATCCCCCTGTATGTTGAGACACGTCATGGCCGGATACAGGCGCTGGGTACGCGATTTACCGTGCGTCAACTGTCGGGTGCCACGCGTGTCGGGGTTTTGGAAGACCGAGTTGCCCTGGTGCCGCTCGATCAACCTGACCGCACTTGGACGCTCGACGCGGGAGAAGGCGCAGATTTTGATCGACAAAGCGTCACCGTCACACAGCGATATGCAGTTTCACAGACGGCCTGGGTCGACGGTCAATTGATTGTGCTCGATGCCAGACTTGGCGATGTGATCGATGAATTGGCGCGCTATCGGCAGGGCGTGCTGCGCTGCGACCAGGCTTCAGCCGGGCTGCGCGTTTCCGGAGCGTTCCGCCTGGACTCAACCGACGCAGTACTGGCCAACCTGCAAGCGACCCTGCCGATCCAGGTGAAGTACTTCACGCGCTACTGGGTGTCGGTCAACCGAATCGGTTGATGAAAAAATAATCCACAGGGGTTATCTTTTTTTTATCACGTGCGGCCCTTCAGGTAATCACGACGCTACCTTCAGGGCTTACCCATTTATGCGCCTTTCCATCCAGCTACGTCATCGACTTTCCTGCCATGCCATCACCTGCGGCCTGCTGCTTACCACCGCCGGCGCCGCGTTGTTATCCACAGGGGTCATGGCTGCCAGCACCACCCAGCACTATGTCATCCCTGCAGGTCCGCTGGACAGCGCGCTTAGCCAGTTTGCCGCCAGGGCCAATGTGATCCTGTCCTTCTCTCCCCAACAGACTTCAACTCTGACTACCTCCGGACTGGAGGGTGATTATTCGGTGGATCAGGGTTTCGCCCTGCTGCTGCAAAATTCCGGGTTGCAAGCCGTCGCCCAGGCTCCCGGCAGTTATGGGTTGCAAGCAGCTCCTGCGGGCCAGCTTACCCTCGCACCCACCACCGTGAGTGCTTATCAACAGGATCGATTCAACCAGGATATAGCGGAGGACGCGGGCTATAAGGCGCAGAACAGCCGTGTCGGCACCAAGACCAGTACGCCTCTGTCGCAGACGCCCCGTTCGGTATCGGTGGTGACCGGGCAACGCATCAAGGATCAGAAATCGCAGACATTGACTGAAGTGCTGGGGTACGTACCCGGTATATTCGCGCCGCCTTTTGCTGCGGGCGACGGGCTGGCGGGCGATCTCTTTTTCATTCGAGGCTTCAACGCGACGGACTACGGTTACGGCCTGTTGAGAGATGGACTACGTGTGCAAGGCAATCGGTATGACACCACCAGTGAGCCGTATGGCCTGGAGCGGGTCGAAGTGTTTCGCGGTCCTTCTTCGCTGCTCTACGGTGAGAACGCACCGGGGGGGTTGGTCAACCTGGTGAGCAAACATCCGACCGCCAACCCGCGAGGCGAGGTACAACTGGGGTATGGCTCGAACAACCGACGCCAGCTGGGTGTGGATATCTCCGGGCCGCTCAATGACAGCGACAATGTTCTCGGCCGCCTGGTGATGCTGGGCCGCAAATCCGACACCCAGACCGACCACGTACCGGATGATCGTATCTATATCGCGCCTTCCCTGACCCTGAATTTCGACGACTACAACACCCTGACCCTGTTGGCCAACTACCAGAAGGACCACACCAACCTGGAACTCGGCCTGCCGGCTGCAGGCACTTTGCTTACCAATCCCAACGGTAAGCTGTCCAAGCACACCATGCTCGGCGACCCGGATTGGAATACCTTTGAACGCGAATCCTGGAGCACCGGTTACGAGTTCAGCCACAGCTTCAACGATGACTGGCAGTTCCGCCAGAATTCGCGGTACATGCAGTCACGCATCAACCGCCATGAAACCTGGCCGGGCGCACTGAACAATCGGGGCTTCGGCACCCAACTGAACATGACTGCCTACGACCGCTACAACAAATCCATGGTCTATTCCCTGGATAACCAGCTCGAGGGCAAATTCGATATCGGCGCATTGGAAAACACCGTGTTGTTCGGTGCCAGTTATGACCGCACCTCGTTCAACCAGGATTGGGACGCCGGATTCGCCGGTACCATCAATGTGTATAACCCGGTGTACCTGCGCGATCCGCTCACGCCGATTGCGGTGCAGAACACCTTGCTCGAGCAACAGATGAAAGGCGTATACGCCCAGATCCAGAGCAAGTATGACCACTGGCTGTTCCTGCTCGGCGGGCGCCAGGACTGGGTCGACAGTGATTTTCGCGACAAGGTTAACAAGGCCAGCAACACTGGCAGTCAAGACCGCAAGTTCACCTATCAGGGCGGGGTGATGTACCAGTTCGACAACGGCCTCACGCCGTATGTCAGCTATTCCACCGCCTTCGTTCCGGTTCAGCAGATTTCCAACGCCGGCGCCCCGTTGAAGCCGATCACCAGCAGCCAATATGAAGCGGGTGTGAAGTACGAACCGATCGGCTGGGACACGGCGATGACGCTGTCGGTGTACGACTTGCGCAAACAGGACGATACCTACCTGGATGCCACCACCAATAGCTATCGCCAGGTGGGCGAGAGCCGCGCCAAGGGCGTGGAGGTTGAAATCAACAGCAACCTTACGCCAAACCTGAATGTGACGGCGGCTTATACCTACACCGATGCGCGGATCACCAAGGATTCCGCCAGCTCCCTGGTCGAAGGACGTCAGATGACCGGCGTTCCTCGCAATCAGGCTTCGGTGTGGAGCAAATACCGCTTTCTGGACGGTCAGCTCAAGGGCCTTTCCGTTGGGGGAGGTGTGCGTTATTTCGACAGCACCTTTTCCTACACGGCGCCTACGCTGTACGGGAAGTTGGATGCTGGCAGTGTCACGTTGGTGGATGCCGTGGTGGGGTATCAGATCGACCCCCACTGGTCTGTGGATCTGAACGCCAAGAACCTGTTCGACAAGGAGTATGTGTCCGGTTGCAACGATGCGGGGCGCTGCTATTGGGGTGACAGCCGTACCCTGTTGGGTACGGTGTCCTACAACTGGTAAAGACCTGGCTATTTGCCGATGCAGAAGCTGGAAAAGATTCGGCCGAGCAAGTCATCGGAGCTGAATGCGCCGGTAATCTCACCTAACAGCTGCTGCGCCTGACGCAAATCCTCAGCCAGCAGCTCCCCGGCGCCCGCCAGGGTCAGCTGTGCTCGCCCATGCTCCAACGCCGCGCTGGCATGGCGAAGCGCCTCCAGATGCCTGCGGCGTGCACTGAAGCTGCTTTCCGAGGTCTGCTCGTAGCCCATGCAGGCCTTGAGATGGTCACGTAGCAACTCCAGGCCCTCACCTGCCGACTTGGCACTCAGGCTGATAGTCACATGGCCATCCCCGCTGGTTTGCATCGCAATGGCTTCACCGGTCAGGTCGGCCTTGTTACGGATCAAGGTGACTTTGGCCGGGTCTGGTCGCTGTTCAAGGAATTCCGGCCACAATGCAAAAGGATCCACCGCCTCGGGAGCGGTTGCGTCCACCACCAACAAGACGCGATCTGCCTCACCGATGGCTTTGAGCGCGCGTTCCACACCAATCTTTTCCACCTGATCGTCGGTATCGCGCAACCCTGCCGTATCGACCACGTGCAACGGCATGCCATCGATGTGGATATGTTCGCGCAGTATATCGCGCGTGGTACCCGCAATTTCGGTAACGATGGCCGCTTCGCGTCCTGCCAATGCATTAAGCAGGCTGGATTTGCCGGCATTCGGACGTCCAGCGATCACCACGGTCATACCATCACGCAGCAATGCACCCTGCCCTGCTTCGCGCAATACTGTGGATAACTCATCACGGACTTTATCCAGCATTGCCAGAACATGGCCATCAGCCAGGAAATCAATTTCCTCTTCAGGAAAATCAATGGCCGCTTCGACATAGATGCGCAGGTTGATCAATTGCTCGGTCAAGTTATGCACGCGCAGGGAAAATGCCCCCTGCAACGAACGCAATGCGTTGCGCGCAGCTTGTGCAGAACTGGCCTCGATCAGGTCGGCAATGGCTTCGGCCTGGGCCAGGTCGAGTTTGTCGTTGAGGAATGCGCGCTCGCTGAATTCGCCCGGACGGGCCAGGCGGCAGCCCAATTGCAGGCAACGCTGCAGCAACATGTCCAGGACAACCGGACCGCCATGGCCCTGCAGTTCCAGTACATCTTCACCGGTGAAGGAATTAGGTCCCGGGAAATAGAGGGCAAGACCCTCGTCCAGCACACTTTCGTCCCCATCCAGAAACGGGCCGTAATGGGCGAACCGCGGCTTCAACTCCCGTCCACTGATCGCCTTGGCCGCCGCGCTCGCAAGCGGCCCGGAAATTCGAACGATACCGACGCCGCCACGACCTTGAGCGGTTGCGACGGCAGCGATGGTTTCACGGGGAGCGCTCATCAGCAGGTTCCAGAATAAAGTGTCGGAAAGCAAAACGCCCCACTAGGGGGCGTCTTGAGTGGTTATCCACAGAGTAAATTACGCCTCGGCTTTTTTGGTAGCCGCTTCGATTTTACGTGTGATGTACCACTGTTGGGAGATCGACAACACGTTGTTGACTACCCAGTACAGGACCAGGCCCGCTGGGAACCACAGGAAGAAGAAGGTGAAAATGATCGGCATCATTTTCATCACTTTGGCCTGCATCGGATCCGGCGGAGTCGGGTTCAGGCGCTGCTGGATAAACATGGTTGCGCCCATGATGATCGGCAGGATAAAGAACGGGTCCTTGATCGACAGGTCGGTTATCCACAGCATGAACGGCGCCTGGCGCATTTCCACGCTTTCCAGGAGTACCCAGTAAAGCGACAGGAATACCGGCATCTGTACCAGAATCGGCAAGCAACCACCCAATGGGTTGATCTTCTCTTTCTTGTACAGCTCCATCATGGCCTGCGACATTTTCTGCCGATCGTCACCATGTTGCTCTTTGAGCGCAGCCAATTTCGGCGCTACGGCACGCATGCGCGCCATCGACTTGTAGCTGGCGGCCGACAACGGGAAGAAGATCCCCTTGATCAGCATGGTCAGGAAGATGATCGACCAGCCCCAGTTACCGACAATGCTGTGGATATGTTGCAGCAGCCAGAAGATCGGCTGGGCAATGAACCACAGGAAGCCGTAATCCACAGTCAGTTCCAGGCCTGGGGACAACTCTTTCAGCACGGCCTGGCTTTTCGGGCCGGCATACAGGGTGGCGCTGGTTTCAGCCTTGGCACCGGGTGCGACGGTCAACGCCGGACCGGTAAAGCCAATGATGTAATTGCCCTGGCTGTCCTTGCGGGTTTGAACCAGATTCGCTTCAGCCTTGTTCGGGATCCATGCGGTCACGAAGTAATGCTGCAGCCATGCTACCCAGCCACCTTGAACGGTTTCTTTCAGCGCGCCTTTGTCGATGTCTTTCATCGACACCTTTTTGTACGGCTCGTTACTTGTCCACAGGGCGGCGCCCAGGTAAGTCGCGGTGCCGGTGGCGGTGCTGGAAGAAGGATCGGAGCTGGCGTCACGCTTGAGCTGGGCAAACAGGTTGCCGCTCCAGGCCTTGTCGCTGGTGTTGTCGATCAGGTAAGTGACCTTCAAATCGTACAAGCCACGGGTGAAGCTGAATCGCTTGATGTAATTGACGCCGTCGAGGCTGAATTTCAGGTCGACGTTCAACTGGTTCTGGCCATCAGCCAGTTGATAAGTCTTCTGCTCGGTCGAATAAATCGGACGACCGGTAGCGCGAGCGTCCGGACCATTGGTGCCGGTCAGGCCACTTTGCGCCAGATAGGTACGTTCACCGCCGTTATCGAACAGCTGGAACGGAACATCCGGGTGGTCTTGGCGGCGTGGATAAAGCGGCAGCTTCAGCTGTGCAATATCACCACCCTGCGGGTCGATAGCCAGGTCGAGCACATCCGTTTTAACGTGGATGAGGTCTTTATTGGTGACCACTGGCGTTTCTAACGGGGCAGTTGTCTCGCCATTCGCGCTGGGAACATCGGCACTCGCGGACGCATTGTTACCCAACGGGGTGTCCGCAATAGCCGGCGCAGCCTGATTGGTAGCAACATTCTGAGTCGGCAGGGCAGCCTGGCCGTAGTCCTGGTTCCATTTTAGGACCATGACATAGGACACGATTGCCAGGGCGACGATCAGGATTGTGCGTTTAATATCCATGATTACTCGGCCATCGAAGAAGAACGGGAGGTAGGGATAGGTGGAACCGGGTCATAACCACCGGGATTCCACGGATGACAGCGACCTAAACGACGAAAGATCAGCCAGCCACCGCGCAGAAGACCATGATTTTCTATGGCTTCTAGCGCGTAGCAGGAACAACTGGGGTAGAAACGACAGTGGCTGGCCATCAGAGGACTAATGGCATAGCGATAAAACTGGATCGGAACGATTGCCAGTTTACGCATCAAGGCTGTCTACCCCTACAGTTTCGGTGCTGACTGCTGGTGCTGGTTTGTGGGTACGCGCCAGACGTTTCCAGAGCTTGCCGAAATGCTGAATCAATTCGGGGTTTTCTACATCCCCCAAGCCTTTGCGCGCGACGATAACAATATCCCAACCAACCAGAGTGTCCTGGTGGAGGCGAAACGATTCGCGCATCAGACGCTTGAGGCGATTGCGCTCAACGGAGAGCTTTACGCTCTTCTTGCCGATCACCAACCCGAGACGGGGGTGATCAAGATCGTTGTTACGCGCAAGGAGCAGGAGATTTTTCCCCGGAACCTTGCCGGTGGGGGAGTCAAAGACTGCCTTGAAATGCCGGGGGGTTAGCAGACGCTTTTCCCGACTGAAGTCCTGACTCACCACCAGTACCGGATTATCAAACTGCCAGACGCGCACGACCTTTGGCGCGGCGACGCGACAGGACAGCACGGCCGTTCTTGGTAGCCATGCGAGCACGGAAGCCGTGAGTACGGGCGCGTTTGATGGTGCTTGGTTGGAAAGTACGTTTCATGGCGTTGTTACCTGGTTCGTCCACAACGGGCCGGAATGGCCCCCGTTTTAAGAGACCGGCGATTCTAGAGAAAGCAAGCCTCTAGGTCAATTTCCAACCAGCTTTTCCTTTAATTAGATATCTGGAAGCCCCCTCCCCCTTTCTACCCGCGCGCCTTCCATGAGGGGTGGCATAAATATAAAAATAAAGAAGGAAGTTATTTAAAGCTTTTCTGTAAAGCTTATAAAAGCTAGAGAGGCGTTCTTCTGTGGATAACTACCTTCAGGCCATATTCAACGTGGTGTACAGAGGATGACAACACAGGGGAGAAACGGTGCTCTGCCTGTGCTGCGCTGTCGGATAAGCTGTGGGTGGAATGGCGTGTTATCCACAGGCCAGTTACCCACAGACTTTTGCCCCTACTTGTGCAACGAGCTCAGGTACGGTTATCCACAGAGCTTATTCACAGACCGACGGTCGCCTTTATTCCCGTTAAGGCGTTGATTTTGGGTGCCCTGTGAGCAACCTTCATGTGGATAAGTGGACGACTGGCCGCTACAATGGCGGCTGTTTTTGCCTCACCGGCTTTCAACTTAGGG